>PCCS01000054.1 GCA_002731825.1 Myxococcales bacterium | reverse complement strand
TTGCGATGGGACCTTAGACGAAGGTGTTTTAAATGCCTGCGGTGCTTGCGGGGATGTGCCGGCAGAGGTCTGCGATGGCGCAGACAATGATTGCGATGGGACCTTAGACGAAGGTGTTTTAAATGCCTGCGGTGCTTGCGGGGATGTGCCGGCAGAGGTCTGCGATGGCGCAGATAATGACTGTGATGGGACTCTGGACGAAGGTGTTTTAAATGCCTGCGGTGATTGCGGCGATGTGCCCGCCGAGGTCTGCGATGGCGCAGACAATGACTGTGATGGGACTCTGGACGAAGGTGTTTTAAATGCCTGCGGTGCTTGCGGGGATGTGCCCGCCGAGGTTTGTGATGGCGCAGACAATGACTGTGATGGGACTCTAGACGAAGGTGTTTTAAATGGCTGCGGTGCTTGTGGAGATGTGCCCGCCGAGGTCTGTGATGGCGTCGATGACGATTGTGATGGAGACATAGACGAAGGTGTTTTAAACGCCTGCGGCGCTTGCGGAGATGTGCCTCCCGAGGCCTGTAACGGACTTGACGATGACTGCGATGGACAAATCGATGAATCACTCGATTTTTGCGTCGCATACCTGGGCGTGATCGATGGACCTGAAGGCGGCCTCCGACTGGGACGAGAACTTCAGGTGATCGGCGATCTTGATGACGATGGAAGCGATGATGTGATCGCCCACGGTCAGGGCAATGGCCAAGGCGTGATCTCGGCGCTCAGTGGCCTCGCGAGGACGTCTATTTGGTCAAGTCGCGGTGATGGTCCGCTCGGCAACACCATGGCTTTGACAGGGCCTGACGTGCAAGCAGCAGAGCTGCTGGCCGGTGCGCCCAGCGGGTTTGATGGCACCATTCGTCAATTTGCTCGTGATGGTCAACCCGGTGAGATTTTCAGGGGCGACAATGGATTTCGTTTGGGTGATGTCATGACGTCCACACCCGGCTTATCCGGCCTCATCCTGGCTGCACCCGAAATTTCGGGTCGCACGGGGGGACTCCTGCATATTCTAAATGGTGTGGAGACGTATATCGCGGGGGACGGGTTTGGCCAGCGGTTTGGTGAGAGGGTCTATCTCATACCCGATTTGGATAACGACGGTCGAGCCGACATCATCGCCACTGTCCGTTATCGGCTTAACTTCAGAAGCGAGAGGGCCACGGTCTACATCGGGAGTTCTAACTGGGAGCAACGGAGCGCTCAGCTCAGGGCAGGGGATACCGACGCAAGTTTCGGTGAGAGCATTGCGTGGGGCTCTTTCGTGCAGCCCAATGACTTGGTCTTTGCCTACGGCGCTCCCGATTATGACGCGCCCGGTGTATCCAATGCCGGTGCTCTGTTTTTGGTGGATCGAGATGGCCGTTTTCTGACCAGCGCCATTCGTGGCGCCGATGCCGATGGCCGTATGGGACGCCGGATGACGACCTACCGTCGGCGCGGCGATGAGCGCGACCGATTAATTGTTGGAGGCCAGAGTATGGGCCGGATTGAAATTATGCGTTTTGCCGATGTGGGTGGTGTACCCAGCGTTGTCGAACGAACCCGGTTTGCTCCAAATGGTGCGGGCCGTTCATTTGGCTTCTCAGTTGTTGTGACCCGTAACGGTGCCAATGGGCGGGCATTGATGTACATCGGGGAGCCCGATCGCGGCGACAATGGCGCCGTGCACGTGTACTCCATTCGATAGGGCCCCGCCGTTAGAACGTACCGTGTGCACCGATGGTCGGTAGGATATACTTGACGGGTGTGCTGCCCGATTCGATTTGTTCGCCTTGGTAGGTCAGGTTAATGATATCGATGTAGAAGTCGACCTGATAGGTATCTTTGACCCACAGGAAGTCAAAGCGGACATCGGCTTGAAAGTAGCCATCCAGACGTTGATTGGATGACAGATCAAGCCGGCCCGAGTTGTAATGTAGCCGCGTCCCCAAAATATAATCTTGTCCCAGTCGATACGAGATGACCAAGTTTGCGATGTGAGTCTGGTCTAAGGGGTCGACGAGCCATTGGTCCCCAACCCGCCGTTCAATACGTTGCAACGTATACGCTAACCATCCAAACACCCGGGATGTCCGTTGCTTGCGTAGCATAATTTCTGTCCCGAACGCTCGCCCAGACTGAAGGGGAATACGAAAGTCCCCCTCGGCTTCGTCGACATCCATGTCCCCGTCAGACTCCATTTCGTCTTCATCTTCAAATCGAGTTGAAATCAGGTTTTTCCGGTGTGCGAAATAGCTGGTGATGTCTATTGAATAGCCCTCTGAAAACTGCTGCTCTACTCCGAAAGCGATCTGACGAGATTGCTGAAGTGGATTGGCTAATTCAAGGTCTCCAAGGCCGGGTATGGGCAGGAAAAACCGCTGCTGAGCATGGGCCACACCAACATGGGCTTTGAATGCACGTTCGGGGGTCTGCTGAAATCGAAGGCCAATTCTTGGGTCGATGCCTGTTTTGTTTACATTACGATAGTAGTCGAACCTAGCACTGGGGTTTAACTGCCATCGACCTTGATTGAAAGTGATGGAATGGTAGCCACCGATAATGTATTTCGGCTCGTTTGGGCTGATGAAGTTGAAGGCTTCAAAACCATCATTCTCCTCGGCCGTGGTTCGAGCTTGGTTGATCGTCGGCCGAACCTCCAAGTCTGCGCCCGTTTCAATGGATAACGTTTCGGACAGATCCACAACCCAGCTCATGCGAGGCCGAATGCTGTACTCTCTAAGACCATCGATCTCGGTGTTGCCCTCCTCATCGTCATCGGGTTCGTCACCGGGCGTGACCATTCGATCGGCACCGAGATCGAGTCCAAAGGAAATGCGTTGGGCCTTGTAAGGGATGGTGTATTGAACGTTGAGCCTATGAAAATCAACCATGAAACGATTTTGGGCGTCTCGCCCATCGCCAATTTCGTCTTGAGCCCCGAAGACGGTCAGTTTCAGTCGATGCCGATTTTTAAAGCGATGGTCGACTCGTGCGAGGTAGTCCCAGAAATTGAGATAGGCATCTGATGAAACGAGTGTGAGCAGAAGGCCCGTATAGCTATATCGACCACCGACGGTAACCCGCGTATCTCCCTCATTGAAGGGCACTGATAAGAGCGCGCCCGTCTGAAAGAGATTGATGTCCAAGTCTCCAACCCAATAGTCTTTTTCTGCGACCCGGGTTTTAGCCTCGACAATCCCACCTAAGAACCGCCCATTCCGTACGGGAGCCACGCCTGGATAAAAGTCCACCTGATCCACCAATTGAGGGTGAATGACGCTTGTTCCGATGCCCAGGTGAAATAAGAGTGGAATCGATGTCCCATCCACAAAATAGCCCGTGTCGCCAGGAGGCGCACCGCGCACGATGGGAAAGGGCAGAAAGTTTGTAAAGCTGCCCACACCAGGTAGAGATTGAATGACCCGCAGCGGATCGCCCATCGTACCTGCGACATGCGTTAATTCGAAACGATCCAAGCTAACGCGTTGAGTCTCTCTTTGGCGCCTGCCAACGACAACCACTGACGATGCATCAAGATTCTCGGGCGTAATGAGCCAGTCAGGCAGCGCCACGGGCGAATCCCGGACCTCGACCAGTCGAATCACATTTAAGTAGGCCTCATCCTCGATAAACGCTTTGTATGAACCGGATGGTAAACTGATCTTGAAGCGTCCATCGAGACCAGTAAACGCCTCAAAATTGCCTGGTTCGAATCGAATAACGATGCCTGCCAATACGCGTCGAACGCCTCGACTCATCACGCGTCCGTCCACTTGGTTCAAGCTCACTTTGGTCGTTTTTTTCGATTTTGGTGGTTCCCCTTCGATGATCGGAGCAGTAAAAATCCAAGTGACCTGCATCTTGGTTGTGATGGCCAACCCCGACTTCATGGCCGGTTTGAACCGCCAGAATGGAAGGGTCTCTTTCAGGGCCTTGAAAAATTCCATGGGATTGGACCCGACGTGTTCTGCGTCAACGACGCGGCCTGTTTCGTCTATGGTGAGCAGCACCTCAGTTCGGCCATTGGTTATGCCTGCCGCCTGTAATGTTGAGGGGAATGCCGGTTCTCGATGTTCCAGTAGTTTTGGCGGCGCGATGGCTGCTTTTCTCGAATTCGCCGACTTATCGGATTGCCCGATTGATGCGTCCGCATCTCGCGTCTGCTTCTTGTCGGGTGATTGATCGGGCTGGCCATATGCCGTCGAGAGAAGAACGAGCCCTGCCATCAAAAGGTGTACTTTGATTTGCAGTCCGTGAAACATGAATGGTGATGTCCGATCGAAATGAGGTCGATATCAATTACAGTGAGTTTTCATCATCAGACAACTCAAAACGTGGCGTCCACGGTTATTTTCGATCCCTTGAACCTGGTTTGTCTCTGGTAAAGACCGGGCGCTCTAACTCCAAACAGCTATATTCTCAGCGTCAGATCGTATAGACCGAATGTCACGGTCTGGGCCAGGGCGTTGAGTGCCCAATAGATGGAGGCGATCAGATGAGCAGGCAGTCTAACGTATATCGAATCATGCTCGCGATCTGTGTGCGGTCTTGCATGGGTCTTGTCGGTCTTGCGGCTCTAAATGCTTGCCAGACAGCCACCTTCAAGGAATATCATATTCTCCCGCGCTACCAAGGCGAAGAAGTGGGGTCACTCGCGACAGTCCGGTATGTGACCGACCCCAACGAACGGGCCGCTATGAAGCTTTATGTCCGTGACGGCTTGCTGACAGACCAGAACGGCGACAGTTTAGATCCGGCGACGGATAAATTTCCTGACCGCGATGGTCTAGCCATATTCGTTATGGATCGCCAGCAGCAGATTTATGTGTCATTCGATCATGTACAGAATAAATTTCATCATTCATCTATTCTGGCCGGCCAGCCTGTTCTTGCTGCGGGTGATATGACGATTGTTCAGGGAAAACTGCTCGAGCTGACGAATTCCAGTGGTCACTATCGGCCGGGCCCCAAAACTCTCGAATTGGTGATGATGCGCTTGAAAGAAATGGGCGTCGATATGAGTGAGGTTAAGGTCGTCGCCCTTCACGGCAGCAAAAAACGCTCGCAAAAATGATCCGAAGTCAAGAAGTTCTTATTTCAGTGTGGGTCCTATTTTCGTAAATACCCGTAGGTCCCGGCTAAAAAACTTCGAAAAATGTTGTAACCAATCCCCTCTTTCTGTTCTCCTCCATCCGACATTTTTACCGCGGGCGGCGATTCATGTGGAGGGGCGCCCCTTTTTACAAACAGTACTGGCATCGGAACCGAGGGTACGACAGACCAGTTCAACCGGGAGTAACGAATGAAACTTCTCAAAAATCTTAGCATTTGTATGCTTGCTTTAGCCGTTGCATTGTCGCTCGGCTGTGGCGACGACGATAGCAGCAGCAGCGATGCAGCTGGCGGTGCTGGCGGTGCTGGTGCCGAAGGCGGCGCTGGCGGTGCTGGTGCCGAAGGCGGCGCTGGTGGAGCTGGTGCCGAAGGTGGCGCTGGTGGCGCTGGTGCCGAAGGTGGCGCTGGTGGAGCTGGCGCCGAAGGTGGCGCTGGTGGGGCCGGTGGCGCAGAGCCCTTGCCGTCCATCGCTGACATTGCAACGGGCGACGAGCGCTTCTCTACGCTCGTAAGCCTTGTCGATTCAGCGGGTCTCCTGGGCCTGTTCACAGGCACGGATGAGTACACCGTCTTCGCCCCAACAAACGCAGCTTTCGAAGCATTGCCACAAGAGACTTTGGACGCCGTCATGGCCGACCCAGACCTGCTCCAGTTCGTCCTCTCGTTGCATGCGGCACCTGGCCGCGTGAATGCTGAGAGTGTTGTGGCCGGTACACTTGTACAGACACTCGGGGGCTACGTATCTGTCGCTGTCGACGGTGAGAACGTCGCTGTGGGTGGTGCACCTGTGTCCGCTGTAGATATCGAAGCTTCCAATGGCATCGTCCACGTCATTGACAGCGTCATCACCGACAACGCAAGCATCGTTGAGATCGCATCCGGCATTTCGGACTTCGAGACCCTCGTCGGCTTGGTTGTGCAGGCAAACTTGGTCGATGCGCTTTCAGCCGAAGGTCCGTTGACCGTATTTGCGCCGACCAACGACGCATTTGCAGCTCTCCCTGAGGAGACACTCGCTGCTGTGATGGACGACCCTGAGCTGTTGGCAAGCGTTCTTACACACCACGTCATCAATGGTGCTGTTACGGCAGCAGACGTTGCTGCTGGTGACGTCGAGACCTTGGGCGGCACAGTCACCATCGCAGGCGATGCTGACGCTGGTTGGACCATCAATGGCGCGCCAATTGTCACAACTGACATTCGGGCATCCAATGGTTGGATTCACATCATGGGTGGAGTCATCGTTCCAGCCGCAGAATAATCGTCTAATCGGTTATCGCTTAGAAACCCGCGCTGCCTTAGCGCGGGTTTTTTTGTTTTTGTGAATGCTGCTCTTTTAGACAGTCTGCCCAACAGGGGCGTCCATCACTGAGCTAAGCGCGGTCCGTTCGGTCCCCAATTATTTGAAACCAAGCGTGTGCAGCTGATGTAGACACCCCCAGTGTCTCTAGTCCCGGAGAAATGACATCTCTAAAGGTATTCGAGAACAGTTGGCGGCGCGTTGCACCACTGACTTCTCCATAGGCTTCGAGTTCATCCCCTGTTTCATCTCTCAGGATCTCTTTGGCACCACTGCTCTTTAGCATGGACACAATGTGGTCTGATAACCAGTTTAGCGAACCCTTTGATGAGAGCGCGTTAAGATAACTCCAACCCAGCCGACTATGCCAGATTTCATCGGCCAACAATGTCCGAGCGGCCCTCTTGATGGATGGCCATTCCGCCCGCTGATAAATATGGCCCAGTAGGGTCGCATTCCATGTTTCGTTGAGACAGCATGTCTGGACAATTTCCCAGGTCAGCTGTTGTTCCGAATACTCGACGGTCATCGCTGGGACCACATCGGCTTGTGTAGCCTGGTCAGCACGTTGACCTAAGAATTCATGAGCCAGCTCCATGCACAGTTTTGCATGCTCAGCTTCGTCGCGTGCTGCGCGCAGGCACAGCTCGAGGATTTCATTGGGTGCATGATGCTTTTCCAACGACAGGGCCAGCGCACCATAGCGCAAAGAGGCTTTCTCTTCCTCTTTTGCTCGGTGTAACCAAGTCGAGCCGACAATGGCTCTCTGGCGGTCTGTTAGTCCAGTTGGTCGCAGCATGGATGCCTGGGCTCTGGCATTAGCCAGCAACAATTTGTTTGTTTCGACTCAACGGATTCAGGACAAAACATCTCAGTCATGCTCTCCCGAGTGCAAATTTCCGAGCAGTTTAGGGCAGTCTCTGTTGCGCTGACCGCCTCCGCTGGTTTTTGCTTTAAATGGGTGGCTTGTTTTGGCTGACTGGTCGGTCTTGGTACTGTTGTTTGATCATCTTCTGTAGGCGTCCCACCGCATCCATTACTCAGTACGAATCCACCCATGACTAGAATCTGATAGTAGCGGTCTAACTTCATGGAGTCGCTCCTCGTAAAACGCGTTGCGGGCGGCGCAGCTGAACCATCAAATGTGCTCTCTAGCCCTCTTCACCCTGATGCCCCGCCGTTTTATCATGCTGCAGAAATAAATCCAATCAGCTGCCACTAAACCACGATGTCCACCCAACCCCACTCGTCCAAAAATAAATAAACTACCAATCGGTAGATTTATGGCTAAAGATCTGGTAAGGTTCCATCAATCGAATTGGGGAATTGGATTTAATGATGAAGTTTAAGTGGATCGCTATTCTGGTTGTATTGGTGCCGCTGATGTCCGCTGGCTGTGCGCGTTTATCGGAAATCGACGTTGAGCCGTGTGCCACCATTGCACAGCAATTGACGACGTGCGGAGCGAGTGACACAACCGAATTTTTCGACGTGTGTGACGACAGCGCAGCCGAATCCTTCATCGGCAGCGATTGTCCCCAATTATTGTCTGCTCTAGAAAATCAAGAGCTGCAGCTGATTCAGCCAAAAAGTCGTCGTGGCCGAATGCCCTTCCTGTGCAGACTTGGCTTTCTTGCCTACTGCCCCGCTGTTGAATGTGCTGCCGATGACTTCATCGATGAGCCATCGGACGGCGATGATTGTATAGAGTGGACTCGGTTTTCGGGCTGCCAGGCATGCGAATATTATCGCTGTCGAGAGCGCCAATCTCACTGTGGATCCGATGGATATCTGGTTGGATACGTCGGGAAATACTGCGACCGATTCTCGACCGTCACTGAGAAAAGAATCAGTCCCGCTGGTGCGCAGTGGATGTCCGATGTACGGGCCTGTTTAATCGGGACTCTAGACCAATGGACCGATTCAACAGACAGCTGTGAGACCATTGAGCAGGTCGGCATAGAGTCGCATTCGGGCTGCTATTTACAAGCTGGGTTTTGTTCACTCCCGTTTACAGATTGGTTTGCGATCGTCCACACCATCGATGCATTCGACATTCCCATGCGTCAGATCTTTTCGACAGGACATGGCTGTCTTCGGCAATGGTTCGGCTTTGGTCATCGATGAACATAGCCTGGGCCATGTCATCAGATGGCCTCATGGGAGTGGGACCCAAGGCCCCATATTTGTTACAAAATGCGGCTAAAACCACGTCATTTTAAACCTTCTTAACGGTAGTTTTTTGGCACGACGCTTGCACACTTCTTGTGTCAAGGAGGTCGACCCTAATGCGAGCTCAATTTTATAGCCTCATCTTCATAGCAGCCCTGGGAGGTTGCGCCGAACTGCCGGAGCATTCAGCTCTATCGCCGCAGTCAATGAAATCCCTCGATCGGCTGTCTATTGGAGATGGTGTAGAGCTTGCCCTCGCAGACCTCAGTCGGGATATGCCCCATTACAGCTACGAAAATTTGCTCAGCACTGGGGCGGTCGTCGAGAATGGGCGCCGGTTTGGATCCAGACAGTTAGATGTGCAGATCCGCTCTCTACTTCTGTCCAGTTCGGAATTTTCCACCGACAGCCTCGACGATATCCAAATTCACGTCCATCGTATCAAACTCAACAATGCCTTTAGACCGATGCGTCTGATCGGGCGTTGGACAGAGAGAGTCTTGCCCTTCACGATCAAAGCCGGTGGCGAAATTGAGTTCGCGTACGCACATGATCCATCTCATGGTGAAGCGATCCCGCGGTTTTCCCTCATGGATGTCCCGACGGACGCAGAATCAGCCCTCGCCCTTCCAGTTGGGACCGTGGTGACGATCCCAATACAGGGTCGAGTTTTGTTTGATGTGTCAGGCCAATTTCTCGTGAAAAGTCTGAGCCACGTTCTCGATTTAAAATCATTAGTGATGGGGTCTGCCTTTGGGCATACATCCAGTGTGCGCACGGGAACATTGATCGGAGATGGTCAATTCGTCTTACAACTGGCCCGTTTGGCGGATGATAAGGTCCGCTTGAGATTAGTCTCCTCATCTCGTCAGCAAGCGGCGGCTCGCTTGGGCTCCTACGCTCACGCTACGGTCAATTATACTTTTCTCCCCAGTGCCCCCCTAGATCAATTACGCGGATTCCGCAGACGATTTGAGCAAACGCGAGGGCAGATTCGGCGAATCAGCCAGGTCGATGAACAGATTGAGAATCTTAGGGACGCTGCACCGGGAATGATTAAAAGCATCTTTGATGCGGTCCCCATTGTTGAAGAGGTAAGGCAAAGCGACATTGAAAAAGACCTTTCACGACGCGTAGACCGAATTCTAGAGCAGGCAGAGCGAATGATTGAGCCCGTCGAAGCCATTGAGAGTTATATCCGCACGCGGGTTGAGGAGATTACATCGACGGTGGTAGACGGTTGGCGTCAAAAGCTGGTCCCTGTTTTGAAATCCATTCGCCGCTGGTCTAGCAGGGGATACAGTCTTGCCAAGAGCATTACGCTCTCCGATGAATTGTCTCGAAGACTCACACGACTCGCCGATTATGAGTTCGACCTCCGGTCGGAGGAAGCGACGACAGCTTTTGAGCGAGCCATCAGCGGTCAGACGATATGGAATGGTCTCACTCAAGCGCTGTCCGTAAGACAATTAGATGTTCTTCCTTTTACTGACTTCACCCTGGCGGACACCATGGCCAATGTCGATTTAGGACACGGCTCCCCACGCGTTCGTCGTTTGGCAACCGCAGGCAAAGATATGCGGGCTCGCCGATACCGGGTGGCCGTCGATGGCTTTGGACTCAAGGCCGGTCTAAATGGTGAATTCGATTCCCAGAGAATCATGATGACAGATGAAAATGGTCGAACCCAGGAATGGAATAACCAGGCGTGGGAACGAGGTCAACATTCTGATGTATTCGGCCAACTTCGTTCCGAGTCTTTCGCGTCCGGTGCATTCACCCATGCTGCTGGCGGCGAGTTAGAGACGGGCGGATACTGGTTTCGATGGACAAAACAATACGCCGTTGATGCAGCCGAGCCGACGGCTCATTCATTTCGCCAAGCCTTAAACGACTTGGGCCCGTTTGCGGTGCGCATTGGCCTGCCGCAGGCCTATGGTGGTGAAACCGCCGGGGCTGTTGATGCGACTCTATCCGTCGTGATTAACGGTGCATCCATGGATGCTCTCTTCGACCCCAACAGAACACCCGATGAACTTCTGTGGCGGGTCCTAGGTGATATGATGTCCCGGTATCAACGCCCGACATTCTTACCCTATGCTCATGCGCCCATCCGACCCAACCAGGTCTACTCCAATGAGGTTATTCGAGACGCCTGTGAGGCCGTCGCACGTCGATTAGGCGGTCGATATTGCTACAGCTTTGTCGACCGGATTTTTCCTGCGCTGAGAGAGGCTCAGGCCTCTTCGGACCCTGACGCGAGACTGGCATTCTTTGAGTCTTTCTATCGTGTCCCACTGGGTGGCGCTGTCTTATCCACCCGATTCTTGGTTCGATATCTCGTAGAAGTCCTCGATGAAATCGGACAGACCGACGCCATTCATGTCAATTTTCAAGTCAATAATCGATCAGATGACTCAAGCTCTGCCTCACCGAGCTTCAGCCGGGGCGATGACGCGGCCCACTCGCTTATGGATACAACCGACTTGTCGGGCATCTTCTAGCGCCTGACCGTCGGACCCCCCGTTGGCCCTTGTCTGTAGCGACTAGACGTTGCAGACACCCTCCATTCGTCTATTTGTTCATACGCGGGGTGGCGCCAATGCCTTATTGGGCATAGATCGATAGCCTAGACACTGGCAATTTGGCGGAGCGAGTGCTGACGTAGACATCAGGGTAGGTGATGGAGTCACTGGCGAATAGACCAGCGTGAGTGAGTCTACAGACGGGCACAATGTTTGACTGGAACTCGAACTGGCTCAGGTAAGACGAGTTTGTTAAGACTCGGTGTAGACCCTTGAGGTCTCATTGTCATATCCCGGCCTAAATGGGCTTGGGCTTATCTGATTAAATTGCATTTCAGTCTAGCGGCCGATGACGTCAACAGCATGGTAGATGACCTGTTCACCGCGTCGGACACAGATTGAATCATCTCTCCAGACCGGCCCATCGGCCGATTCAAAGAGTTTCAAGTTCAATGCCTCAAAGCTTGGTGTCGGTACACTGAAGCGCCTTGAATCCATGGTATAATGGCAGCCCATGCATGCATTGGGGGCGACTCGAACCGCATCTTCATTTGGGCGACGCGTTGGAAAATATGCATAGCTGACCCGATGACCAATTCGGTCAAAAACCCAGAAAATACTCTGTTGACCAGGTCGGGCTAGGATCACCTCGGTTTCTCGCGTCTGACAATTTTCATCTGTCGATTCGGCGACGCTGATAAATGTCCCGTCGGGGAGATGTCGTCTGCTGATGCGGCGGCCCGCTTGTTTGGCTGGGCTGATGGGATGGAATTCTTTGGTCCATTCAGGCGCAACAGAATAATCACCGTACTCTGCTTTGAAATCGGCCAAATGGCTCGGTGCATTTGTTACTTCGGCGCCACAGTATGCAAGCCAGGCTTTGATGCCTGATTGATTAAACGGTTGTAACTGGGTGCGATGACCATCGGCGACTGCTTGAGCTTGTTCGTCGATTAACCGCCGCGTGGCAGCTGAAAAACTCTCGTCACCCGTTTCGATATTTTTACCCAACGCCTCAACCCAACTGAGTGCCTGGCAACAGCCGATGACATCGTTGTTTTCGGCTATGCAAAGCTCCAGCTTCAAGGCGCCGTCGAGGAGCGCTTTTAACTCTCTGGATAAGGTACCCGGTTGCTGTACAGAGCGTGCATCTCGTTCAACCTCTTCGGCAAATGATCGATAGTCCGATTCGGATGCGCCCACCGTCTTATATCGAATCATAGATTTGAGTGGCAACCCAGATGCATCAGCTTGCTCAGCCATCGACATTGCAATTGAGGCAACATCAGTTTCGAAACCGATCCGCGTCTCGCCATTTAGCTCAGCGGCATATCGCGCATACGCAACCGCATTGAGAACATCGGGTGTCCCACGTTGATTTTGATTGGACGCGGTGTAATGACTGTCGGGAGATTGTGGATAGACCTCGCTGAGGTTGTCCCCATCGTGGTGTTGCTTAACTTGAGGGCCATGGGTTTGAATCGGCTCTAGCTGCCCGGCACAAGCCACGTAATTGAGCGTGGTCGTGATGAGTATCCACCGTGATAGATTTGAGTTAAATGACCGCATCTTGGATCCAGATATTGCCCACTTGGGATCCCTACCTTGCAATCAATGTACCAAATCTACCGATGGGTTGTATTCTGTGTTTTGACCGATACGGGCCCCTTGGCGTCAGTGTTTGTGACACTCTACTGGGGGGCATGAACCCGAGTTAGACGCCACTTTGACCAGTATGCTGGTGTCTTTAGACCACTCGTCTATGCACGGTGTTCTGGGAATCGGCAAACACAGTGATGTGTGCCTCAATCAGATGGCTGTCATGAGCAACTCGGCCATCTTGTGGCCGCTGAGCCAAGCGCCTTCAACCTTTGGTGTGGACAGGGCATCTCCACATAGGCCAAGACCGGCCTGTTCATCGAAAAGGGCCGCTTGCCCATCGCCTTCAACACTGAGTGCATACCGCCACCGATGCACGTACACTTGACTTGGCTTACTCTCGCTGAATTCATGGAAAGAGTCCAAGATGAGGCGTTCAGCGTCGGCGGCATTTAATTCGAGATTATCCCTACTCCAGTCAGGATCTGCATGCAGCACCCAACGTTCGCCTGGCTCGCGCCCAGGCTTGCTGTTGTCCCGACACGCCCATGACAGCAGGCTCTTGTTCAAGTGAAAGCCGTCGTAGTCGATTTTCAGTGTTTCGGAATACGCGCACATGGCGGCCCAGCATGGAAAGTACTCGAGGTGGTCTGCGACCTCTCGTAAAAATGAATACGACGGCAGCAGTGCGGCGGCTTGCGGGCCAGGGCAGGTGACGACCACCATGTCAAAGGGCCCAAGATTCGACTCAACATCGGCATCTAGGTACCAGCCATCGTTCTGCTTACGAATGGCGACAATGCGGTGGCTCAAATGACACGGCAGTCCAACCGACAGCGCGCGTCCAATGGCACTCATACGCGGGGTGCCAACCCAACGGGTCGTCGTGAGGTTTGTATCCTGAAAATCGCACCCGTCGAAGAGTCCGAATCGCCCGTCCCAGGCCGCTACGGCATCGGCCGCACGCAGCTGCTGTACGACGGTATCAAACCTCGGGTCGCGTGCGGTGATATATTGGGCGCCGTGATCGAATCGACCCAAGGCTGTTCGCTTGGTACACAGTCGGCCTCCAAAGCCTCTCGACTTGTCGAATAATGTCGGTGCATGACCGTTCTCCGAGAGGGTTTTTGCACACGCTAAGCCCGAAATTCCTGCTCCAATAATCGCTACGCTTGCCATGATTTAATCTCCATGATTACCGACCATCTTTCGTTTATTCGTCGAATACGGCCAGCATGATGCCCTGTCCACGTCCATCTCGGGGCATCTTTAGTTCACGTCCATTGTGTTTCAAACTCATCTCTTGGGTGTCATCGGCCATAATAGAGCGATCGATTGCAGCGAGAAATGGAAACATAGAAAAAAGCGGCGAGATTGCCCCGTCTTCCCCATCATCATTGAGGTCGAAAATGAACAGAGCAATGGTTGTGTTCTCTGCAGACGCCGTGTCTTCATCGAGAAGCTCTTCTCCATCTAAGGTCAACGAATCGCGACCGTATTGAAAGGACCCACTCGCATTGTAAACAACGAGAATCGTCTTGTCTGTCGATTGGTGAAATTGTGCCAATAGAATACCGGCGAGTGAAGACGGGTCGGGCATCGTCCGCAAGTAAAACTGTGACTCGGTGGTCTCCGGTGCTGGCCGAAAATGTCGGACCGGTGGCACATCTGGATCCGGGTGGTGCGCGACCAGTTCGATATTTTGACCGGATGAGACTGAAATCGGACCCCACTCACCGCCAGTACCCACGTCGATGTCTTGACCATCGGACAACCGGCGCCCGGTCATTGAGTCGACTTCGTACACGGTGATGCGGCTATCAGGGACAACCTGGTTTTCCGCGAATGTCAGGTATTTACCGCTCAAAGAAATCTCTGTCTCATTTCGTCCTTCGAGTTGAGTCGGCTGACGGTCCTCTAGAAACTCGTAGATTGCGCGAAATGAGGTTTCGCTGGTCGCGAGTCGATAGTGATCCACATCTGGGACTTCGATGTTAATTGCGCCGTCGATATCTGCGCTTTCAACAATTTTATCGGCCGGCGACCAGATATTTAACATCGGTATCGACACATCCGGCGGACCCGCCGCTGAATCGCTCGGAAAAGACGCGATGTGAACGTAGCGTCTGACGACACTTGCGCCCGCCCTTGATGACAAAAGTTCATATCCTAATCCGCCACCAGCAGAGTGGCCAATGAGGTCGACTTGGGCGCTTGCATCAGTGTCTAAAACACCGTCTATGAATGCCAGGAGATCCGTGGTGTGATCGCTTTCACGATCCAGGGTGTTCCAATCAAAGGTCCAAAAACGCTGTCGACATTTTCCGTTCGCGACAAATCGATTGGTATGCTGATTCCACGTATCCCCCGATGCGAGGAATCCATGAACGAACACGACAGGGGGTGATGCGGTGTCACACTGATTTGTCTGGCCATCATTAGACTCACTTTGGACACAGCCGCAGAAGCTCAAAAAGACTGCTAAATGAAGCGCAGCGCCAGTGGGCCACTTGGCCATCGAACGCATCAAATCTAAAAGGTCAGACGAAAACATGTATCTATCCCCAATGTGTGACATCTTCAAGTAGTCGGGTCTACGAGGGGATGTCAGGATGAAAGCGCCGTGTGAGACGCTCTGTGTGGCACTGGTGTTGCATTGCCGATGCCATTATTCGCTGTTTCAGCGCCTTTGGTCAAGACGACCCAGTGCCTTCAGTGGACCGTCCATCTTGCACAGTTCATTTTAAATGCGCACAGCAGTATACGGCGTCTTCGCCTGCGGCATTTTGATTTTATCGGGCTGCTCTGATGGAGGGATTGGTGCCGTTCAATCCTCATCCGACCAAACTTTTGCCGACGTCGACCGCAGCCTAGTCCCGTCCCTTGATGCCTCCGGGTTCGACCAATCACAAATGCCACAGCTCGATCTGAGCGTGAATGTGGACATTGCTGCCGATAGTGACTTCCTACCGACGACGGATTTAGCGGTCCTGGCCGATACGCTGCCCGATGCACAGAGCGATGTGCCCATGGCGACGGATGGCCAGAGTATGGATGTGCTGGCCAACGACCAAGGCATCGATGCATTCGTCGAGAGAATCCCCGTTGACGTTTGTGGTGATGGCCTTTTGAACGGGTTCGAGCAATGCGACGATGGCAATGTGCTGAGTGGTGATGGTTGCGACTCCGCGTGTACTGTCGAAAACTGGACCATCGACACGGGTCGATTCAGTCAGCAGGTGACGGTCGCATCGGATAGTCTGGAGGTCTACGCTTTCACAATCGATGGTGCGGGAACACTGGGGCTCAGCATCAATCTTGACCAACAATGTGCATGGCCTCCTTGGTTAGACGCTCAGATCGTCAGATTGGCCGATGAACATGTTGTCGCCCATTGGCCGGCAAATGCCAACGGTCGACCCTGTCAGCAGGTTGCTCACCCGCTGGAGCCGGGTCCACATGAACTTAGGTTTCGCCCGGAAGGACAAAGACAATTGGTCACCTTTCAAGTCGAGTTATCCATTTATCAATTTATCGGAGCGGCTGGCTTGTATCCTATACGAATCGCCAACGGGGGTAACGAACGTTTCGAGTTTGTCATCGAGGGCGAACAGCGCTGGGAGTTTGCTACCACAGGCGTGTTCGAACACTGTGAGGTTGATACGTGGATGGACCTCTACCGACTCGATGAAGACGGTGAACGGCTGCTCGATTTTGATAATGATGGTGGGCAAGGAACCTGCTCACGCTTGTCTGCTAATTTTGAGCCCGGTCGGTACGCGCTACAGGTCAGAGAGAGATTTCGGCGAGCCATCGAGGCACTTCATTTGAACGCCCGAACGGAAGGCATTTGCGGCGATGGTGTAATCGATGTCGGTGAAGAATGCGATGACGCTGCCTTAAATGGAGTCGATACGTGCTCTGACGCCTGCCGACGACGTTCGGTTTGCGGAAATGGACAGATTGAAATCGGCGAGACATGTGACGACCAAAACCAGATTCCTGGGGACGGTTGTGATGAAAATTGTCAGCAAGAGGTTTTGTGTGGCAACGCGGTCATTGACCCAGGAGAGGATTGCGACGATGGCAACTTTGAAAACGGAGACGGTTGTGACTTCTTCTGCACTTTTGAATTCACCCAACTGGTTCGCGGTAAAACGATACGTCGTGGGCATTTTCCAAGAAATGGCGCGGACTGGTATGCGTTTAATGCTGATGGGCCCGGTCGTTTAGAGGCGTATACTTTTGTTCCGGTCGACGACAATTGGAATTGTCGACCCAGTGCGGACACTCTGCTCTCAATCTTTCTTCCAAACCCGGATGGCGAAGAGGTCTTGCTACATGAAAACGACGATGACCCAAATAATGCCCCCTGCTCGTACCTCGATGTCGAAGTGGGTACCGGTCCCCATCTGATTCGCGTAGCCGCCACCGATGATTTTGCGGCCATCAATGATTACTCTCTGTTTTTCCGGTTTGCACGCGACATCAGTGGATTACGCCAGGCTCAGGGTGGGTTTGTTGCCGCTGGCAGTGACCTTTACAGCTTCCAGACGTTCCAGAGGGGGCGGGTCGAAATCACAATGACACCGTTTGGAGGTGCATGCGAAGATGATGTCGATGTTGCTTTTTTTAGACAGCGTTCAAGTCTCGTCATTCCATCAGATGTGAGCCGCATAAATGGGTGCATTAGCGCGGCTGCCATCCTTGACCCTGGTCTCTACGATTTGCTTATCTCGCGGTCAAATGGCGGTGCCATGGGCACGTACACTCTTGACCTCGCCTGGCCCGATTGACCGACCGCCTCCGGACCTACTCTAATCCTGGCAATCGGTCTTGTCGTTCGAGTTGGCCGTATTGGGCGATGTAGTCTTTTACCTTGAGTTTCCTTGCCGTGTTCGCGCTGCTCATAAAACGAATCTTCCCAAAAATAGGCCGCTCCGGACCCCATGGTCTGTCGAAGCGACCGAAGGTCCAGCAAATGCCAGACCATGAATTGGGGTTGCGACCATCCAAGGCGTACCGGTTATTGAGTTCGACAACGTAGGCAAATGCGTCTTGGGGGCTGGCGCTCCATTCGATAATCTTCTTGCCCCAAAGCATTCTCAAGTAGTTGTGTATGTAGCCTTCGGAGGTGAGTTGTCGCTGAGCTGCATTCCAAAGTTCGTCATGGGTCGCAGCCTTATCTAATGTATCCAAATCATATGTGAACTCTCTCGGGTCCGAGGCATGCACCGAGAGCGTCTCTCTTGCCCAAGGGGGTAACGATTCATATTTGAAGTAGTCGGTCGGATTTCGGTGGCAGAACACATATCCGAGTTCTCGCCATGTGATGATCTGGTCGAGATAGCCTTCGATGGCTGGACTCAAATTCCACCAGCCCGCTCGACTGCCTTTATTGATGCGCGAAGCATCATCGATTGTCCAGTTGGCACTGGAGAGGAGATCGCGGACAAGTCTATGGCTCGAAATATGACCGAAATGAAGCAGTGCCGACATGCGACTGGTACCGGTCTTCGACGGATGATTTCGGTCGGTGTCATATTTGTCCGACCGCTCCTTCAAAAATCGTTGCCAACGGTCCAAAGCCGCTTTTTCACCACCACGCTCATCTACCCGCCCAATCTGATATCGTAATCCGTTGGGCATCAATGCGTCGTTACATCGGGTATCAACGGATGACAGGCGCGCAGCCGGCCACGTCTCCTGAATCCGAGCGGAAACCTGTGCCCGGTTTGTGAAGCGAGTATGCTGGAGAGGCTGTGGGTCTGGGAATTCGTCCAAGAACGGGCTCATATTCTGTTGTAAAAAACGCCGGAATGAGTAGGCCGTTTGGAATGTCCGAGGTGCATAGTCGAGGGGGCAAAGGCCATTGCCATCAACCAAATCGAGTCTGGCCGAAACTTTCGATGCGCTCGCTTGGACCATCCGACTCAGGAAGTAGCTGGGAAAATGATCGGTCACCATGTGTACCGCAGAGTCGGCAAGGGCAGCTAACAGACCTTTCGCCGCGTCTTTTATCGGCTCGATATATGGATAGTAAGCGACGTGAGCCTTCTCAAAATTGACTGAATTTGACCGCATGCCATCTATAATATAGCTCGCCACACGATCGGACGCCCATCGATGGTCAAATCGAAGCGCTTCGAACACGAGTAAGGGCTTATTGTATTCTCGACACAAATTGAGTGCGTGCTGTAGTGCAAAGTTATCTCGCGTTCTGCGAGCGGTGGTCATCCAATACAGAACGTAATCTTTCTCTAGATTGACCGGGGCGTCGTTCAGTATTTTTAATCGTGTGGCTGGTATGAGCATACGCGCACTGGCTCTTTCTTACAGATTCGTTGGGCGTCAGCGCCAGCCTTAGCTAGTGGCGCTCGCTCGTACGGCCACGACCTCTCGTATGCGGGCCGCCATTTCTTCGAGGCCTAGAACCTCGCAACCGGCGATATCATTCCGCGCATCGGCCCCACCCAACCAAATTTGAATCGGATCCGGCAGAATGTTTCGGAGCCTGCGCACGTACGCCCGCTGAGTCCCGAGGGGCACATTGACCATAGAGAGCGCCAACGCAAAGGGATGCTGCTTTAAGACCGCTCTGCCGACAACATCTGCTGGGAGCTGCGGTCCGAGGTTGATTACCTCGGCGCCGGCATCGGCGGCCACACCGGCTGCGATCAATAAGCCCAGCTCATGCTGCTCGTCATCCGGTGTCGTAAAGACCACCTTTGGAGCATTTGCAGCTGTCGAAGACGCATCAAAGGTCCTTAGCAAGAGGCTTTTTAAAGCCGCCGAAAGCAGGTGCTCCGTTGCCATCGATATTTCACCTTGCTCCCACAACGTCCCGACACGAGTGAGCAGCACGCGACAGAAGTGCGTTCTAAACGTCGACGCGCCGAGCAGCCGGTACTGAATGCCGAGACAACGCTCAACATTTGTCGCGTCCAGCTCTTTAGCATAACCAATCGCCTCGGTGACGCTTCTTGGATCGAGCGTCACGTACTCACCTTTGCGATTGGAGGCCTGGCGGTCGACCGCCCGCGTTCGGACCGTCCCGGCCAACTGTGCCAGAATCGCCTGATCCAATTCCACAAGGTCGCTTATGCGGTGTCCGGCGTCCACGGCGGCGCCCAAGAGCTGGAATCGTTTTAAATGAGACTCGGTATATCTGCGCGTACCGCCGTCCGATCGCAAGGGCGTGACCACATTGTATCGACGCTCCCATGCTCGGATCGTGTGTGCGCTCAGATTTGACAGCTGCGCGATCTTACCGATTGAGTATGTTTTTTGTTGCTCTACCAAACCCAGTCCCGTTCACCAATATGCCTATATCTAACTATAACATAATTTATACAGAAGGGAACAAGTCTATACAAAAATGTCGACAAAATTATTTTTTGTATAGATTTAATGTTGACATGTCTAGGTCTGAGCGGTAAAACCTAGACATGGACGGCATTTGTCTAGATAAACAGTGCTGCCATGATGAAGAGACACAAGATTGGACCAGCGCCCGTCGGAACCGTGATGTTCTGGCGACACGCCATCGGTCCCTGAATTGGGTCTCCTTGATTCGGCCGAGGCCGACCAAAGGAAAGGGTTGAGCGCGATGGGACGCGAAGCAAAAGCAGCTGTTGACACCAGTATAGTAGAGGCCGCGCAAGCCGGCGATGCACGTGCTTTAGAGAAATTAATCGGAACGCATTATCCAGCAATGTGTCGCCTGGCTCTGAGGTACACCAATGATTCAGACCTCGCCAAAGACGCCGTTCAGGACGCGTGCATTCAGGTCATGCGATACTTTCCACAATTGCGGGACACGAGCAGCTTCAAGTCTTGGATGAGCCGCATTGTGATCAACTGCGTGCGTCTCCACCAGCGGCGGAATAAAAGATTCGTAGCCTTCGGGGACGGGATTGAACGCACCCAAGAAGTGTGCCAACAGCAGCCTGATGAGGTCGTGATGACTCGAGAAGAGCTCGTCATCGTGGACGATTTCCTAAAGAGCGCCCAGAACGACGAGCGGTCCATTTTTCTCCAGCTCTACGTTGGCGGAGACGCGGTTGCCACAGTGAGCGAGAAGACCGGTATTTCTGTTGCCGCTCTCAAAACGCGAGTACATCGAGCCCGCCGACGGTTGAAAAAATACATGCACACGAAGCACGGCGCAGACGTGGGCTTTGGCCAATTAGGTCTGTAAGTCCGACTTGCGATGAGTAGATGCAGCGCGGGCGACATCGGGGTCGCACGCGCTCGATACGGCATAACGAAATGCCGGCTACGAGCACCAGGGGGGACACCATGACACAATCATCACCAAAGACATCGATTCGCTCTGAGTCAGACAAGCCCCTCTTGGGTATTAGCCGCTGTTTACTCGGTGACCAAGTTAGGTTCGACGGTGGCCACAAGCGTTCCCGATATGCGGAGGAGACGCTAGGACAATATTTTCGCTGGTACCCAGTTTGTCCCGAAATCGAGTCGGGTATGTCTGCACCTAGACCCTCTATACGGCAGGTCCAAATCGACGGTGAATTGCGGGTTTTGAGTGCGAAGGGCACCGATATGACCGATGCGTTGCGACACGCAACCGAACGGCGTCTGGAACAGATAGCCGTAAAGCCACTACGGGGATTTATTGTTGTAAAAGATTCACCCTCGTGCGGGCTCGAACGAGTCCGCGTATACGACGGATCGCAGCCGACTCGTTCGGGCGTCGGTGTTTTTACCGCAGCTGTCCAGCAATCGTACCCTCACATGCCCGTAGAAGAAAGCGGGCGTCTCAACGATGATCGTCTCAGAGAGAACTTTATTCTCCGAGTCTACACGTACCATCGATTCCGAACCATGGTTGAAAATGCACCGTCGGTCTCCGACCTTATGCGTTTTCACGCCGAACATAAATATTTGCTCCTGGCCCATAATCCATCCATGGCAAAGAGTCTCGGACGATTGATTGCTCAGTGTTGTCGGGATGACTTGGCGTCCGTTCTAGACGAATATGAAGCCGAGATGATGTCCTCGCTCTCAAAGCCAGCCAAGGTTGGGGGAAACGTCAATGCTCTACAGCATATAGTTGGCTTCTTAACGGACCAGTTCACGCCCGAGTCGCGCCAGCACATGCAAGACACGATCGCTGCATATCGGGCCGGTGAAATCCCGCTGATCACACCCATCACACTCATCAATCATTATTTGACGGCCGCGGGTACCGACTGGATTCGGCGACAGTGGTATCTCAAACCCTATCCAGCCGCTCTCTCCTTGAGAAGTCGCATCTGACTTATGGCAACATCGAGCCATAGGTTAGTCTAATATCGCCCCGAAGATTCGCCCGAAAGCCGTGGACAATAACGAAATAACGAGTCTCAGCACGAGCGAAGTACTCCACTCGGCTCTGAAATCCGTCCCCGCTATCATCGTCACAGTGCAGTTCCGTATCGATATCACCGCATGTTGTTCTCACTGAGAGGACCGTATCGAAGTCAGATCCGCTCGTATCTACGAAAACCATTGCATCTGTGCGAGCGACAAACGAGAAGACCTGTTCAGATCCCCTGCCTGACTGACCACACACTGCACCCAGCTCATTGGCGGTCATCACGTTGGAGCCCCAATAGACACCGAACGTATCCATTTGGATGGCCTCGATGCAATTATTGATTGTGTCCTGGGGAGTATCGGAGACATTGGCCGAATCGACCGCACCGTCTTGAGTCGCTGCATTGTTCTCAAGGCAAACGGGTTGTTGGCAATTCGGCTGAGTTTGATGACAGCCGCAACTTTGTGGGGCCGGACAATCGGTACTCGTGCGACATTGCTTTTGGCAGGCTGACCCAATGCAAATAGAGCCGACCGGGCAATCCGTGAGTGCTGCACAGACTTGTTCGTTCATCGAACGTGATACGCAAAGTCCATTCTGGCACTGCTCGGTCGGTCCACATTGGCCATCAAATGAACAACAGAGGTCATGACCAAAGCCCTCATCATTTAGACCATCGCAGTCGTTATCGATACCGTCACAGACCTCGTCCGATGCTGTGGTCGACTCCGTTTGGCAGACCGTTCTCGTTTGGTCTGTTGAACAAACCAATTGGCCCAAGGCTGTGCAGTTATTTGCAAGCTGCGCGGAGCAGATGCTCCCTATGGAAAAAGTCTCATCGGTCTGGTCGTCACAATCGTCATCGTGCCCGTTACATGATTCAATGCCTGGCCCGCATGCGGCCCAATCTCCGTCTCTACATTGTCTAATGCCACATCCATCTGTGCAGGGCATCCGGTCACCCGTCATGCAATTGGAGTCGGAGGTGGTGCGGCTGCCTCGTCTGGTTCTGTCTGCGGGCATATCAATAAAATTTAGACCGCTGCTCTCAAGGCTCGCATCGCGTTCAGTTTGAAGGGACACGGGCCCTTGTCTCACCGCACTTTCATCGAGTCCTGAAAACTCAGCGCAACCGATTGATATCAATATGAACACGAGTGTTAGTAACCAGCGCATCATTGCCATCCTCCATGGGGGTCAGTTCTTATAAGCAAAGAGATAAACCCAGTAAATGCGTGCAGATGGGAATATTCTTACGATCGGTAGGTTTGTCAAGAAGTAAGTATTTTTTTTCGTTATTTGAGACGGGTCTTGGCTGTAATTTTAGCGGTGTTTGTAGACGCGTGCATAAGTCGCCGGTCTCCGTCAGCGACGCTGCCAAAGCGGCCATCATTAAAGATGTAGCCGTGTGTCAGTCGAGACCGTCCATGAGAGGGAGGTCGCCGTCGGTCAAGTGTATCGTCACCTCGCAAAAGGAGACATACGAATTCGGTATCCAAGATCGACCGACTGCAAGGCAATCAATTTTGCATCCCACTGTTGAGGAGGCCAATTACAGACGCATTACGTCATGAGATGAATGTGTTTTCGTAGCGCCCATCGAGTAAGCAGCACAGCTCTAGCCCACGGGCGAACACAAGACCCTGGCGCAGTAGGCAGCAGCCTTTATTGCCGTCGATCAGACGTTGCCGAATCTGATTAACTCCACGCGTAGCATTGCTATCCACCCCGAGTTATTTATTGGTCTTCGCTGTCCGGTAAGCTTATGACTGTTTCGAGGGCATGTAGACGACCATTTGTTGCAACGATATCTGCCTCCAAGATCTTCGAGTTACCGATGAGCACGTCGCCGTCTGCAGACGGTGAAATTTCCACGGCTCGTCCGATCATTTCAACCTCAGATACGTCTTGGAGCTCGCTTGTGGGGTAGTCACCTTCAGCGACGTGAGTCAGGATGAATTCATGCAGATAGTTTTGGTCGGTGCGAATCTCTTCTAGAAGCGCGTCGGGCATTGCCTGCACTGCCGAATTAATTGGGACGAACACAGTAAATGGTCCAGGACCGCGCATTGCATCCAGCAGACCGATTAAATTGACGAGTTCCAGCACCTCTGAAAAACGAGGGTCAGTCTCCAAGATCTCTGCGATGGTCTGTGTTGGCTCAGCGAGGGTTGAGTCAGCAGTGTCAGCGCTATCACCCATCTGAGTATTTGAATCGGTCATTTGCCCTGAATTCAAAGCCTCGTTCTCAGACGTTGATTCTTCTCCACAACCCGTGACAAGGCCAGTGACCAAGAGGGTGATCGCAAGTGTTCTAAATAGCTTCATGTCTTATTCTCTCAAAGATTTGGGATTTAATGATTCAGTTGGCCGTCGCGAGCTTTGCTTCGACAACCTGTGCAATGGACCGAGTTTTATGAATGGCAACGAGTTCCAGACCGGCCGCGTTTAGCAGACCCTTAAATTCGTCTGTAGTGCGCTCTTTACCCGCAAACATAGTCATCATGAGAAGGTCAATGGTGGTCCGTCCACGTTCCATATTTGAACGCTCTCGATTGCCGGCGCGACCCAGCTCGATCAGAATGATGCGGCTGTCTTGGCCGGTCATCGCTGAGGCCAGATTAGACAAGATTTTTTCGCATTTTGAATCGGACCAATCGTGGAGAATATTTCTCAGGATAAAAGCCGAATTGGCTCCGATTCTCGGAATTGTGTCTTGGTCGAAAAAGTTGCCAGCCTGAAAGGTCAGGCGTCCAGACGAGTTCATGGTGGAGTCGGACAGTGTACGCTCACTTGCCTCGATCACGTTCGGTAGGTCAAAGATGGTTGCCTTGAGTTTCGTATACTTGTCCATCAATGGCAGAATAAAGGAGCCGCGGGAGCCTCCAATATCAATGACGCTGTCAAAACGAGACCAGCTGAAATCGTCCATGACCGCTCGATCTGTAAACGCACTACTCGCTGTCATCGCATTTGCAAATTGAGCATGACTCGTGGGTCGTGACTCCAGATAATCAGAGAAGAAATCCATGCCTGGTTGCTCATGATACAGCTCGAATGCTGAGGCTTGCGAGCTCAAGGCGTCCAGTAGACGGGTCGAGGGTCCATAGCAATCCTCGACCCAGTGAAGCAGCAATGGCCGAATTGTATTTGGATGACTTTCGATTAAGACTTCAGTTTTAGCTGTGTTTAACCACCGCTCAGTTCCGTTAGACAGCGAGAGTTTGAAGTAGCCCTGTTGGCAAAGAGCGTGCATCAAACGGTCGATCCGATCAGGGTTTGCATCGACTTTACTTGCAATGTCTGAACTGGTCATTGCGCCATGATGAAGCATCTCAGGGATATTGAGTTTTGCAACGGCATACATCCACTGCGGCAGCATGAACATGGATGCATCCATCAAGGCTTGCACGGGAGCGGGTCGAAATCCGAGCCAGTTCAGGAATCTGAACAACCACTTTGGTGGTAACCAACGCAACTTGTCGCGAAACGAAAGGGGTTGGCTATCAGATCCAGACGGATCGATTTTAGACGTCGTTAACACGGGCTCACGTATCCTCGTGGGTTTTCGCTGAACTTGGGCGAGCACTCAAATGAACGAAACCAGCGGTGAGCCCAACGAAGGGCAACACCGCATCTGTCCACGCTTTAGCCATCGCTGACCGGCTACTCTTGGGGTGGGCCGTTCTCGCAGACGTCTCTGAAGGTGGCATCTACAGTCTGTGCAAGTCCGATGAGCACGGCGCACATGGTTTGTGTACAGATAAGCCCAGCCTGGCCGCATTGGTCCTGGACGCACCCTTCGTACAGTGGGATGTAGCTGTCCTCTGCTAAGGGGTCGCATTGCTCGATAGCGCAGGCTGCAAAGAACGCGCAAGCAGCCGCACATTGCTCGTCGCCACCAGCGGGACATTCAGGACCAGCTGCAGGTGGAGCCGTATCGCAAGCGATGCCGCATTCACCATCGACGCAGGACGCTTCACAGCGAGGTACGGTCGAGCCAGGGCAGTCTGATGCAGCGGCACACTCAGGCATGGGTCCGCCAGCACCACCAGCGCCGCCTTCGGCACCAGCTCCGCCAGCACCACCTACAGGACCGGCACCGCCAGCGCCACCCGCGGCACCCGCACCGCCAGCGCCACCTTCGGCACCAGCACCACCAGCGCCACCTACGGCACCGGCACCACCAGCGCCACCTTCAGCAGCGGCACCACCAGTGCCACCTACAGCACCAGCACCACCAGCACCCCCTGGGCCACCGACCGCACCGGCTCCGCCAGCGCCGCCGAAGTTATTGGTATCATCTGATGAACTGTCGCTCTCGCCACCGCAAGCAGCTAGAACTAAACTCAAAATAAAATAAACGCCTTGCTTCTTCATTGATTCCTTCTTTCAAACAGGCTCTCTGTATCGCGATAATTTGCGTATCGTTGGTATTCGTCGGCGCTTTTAGCCGAAATTTAGCTTAAGTCCAAGGTTCTTGTCGCAGTATTCTGTTCATGGCCCAATGATCGCGTCGGGGCGTCTAGCCGATTTTGAGGCGACTGCCTCATGGGTATAAACAGTCCAGCTAGGAAAGCCGGTATATGCTGAAGAGGTAGTTTCCAGACGGCGCGCTTACCCATATTTGATTCGAGAAAGTGGGTCAACAGACCTGGGCTGCGTGATAGTCCGCGAATGGCTAAACGCCTCAGAAGAGGAACTCGTGCTAAAACGAGTGCCAGCTTCACCATCCGTACGCTCTTCCAATAGATATGAAAAATTCTCCGCCCAAGCCCGCCTAGGTCGTCCGCTCCAAGACGATTAGACCGCACTAAAATCGGGAGTTCATGGGCCACCAATTCTGCTTGCTGCAGCGCGACAGATAGGCCTTCTCCAGTGATACCATCGACGTACCCTAAAGCGTCACCTAAAAGAATGGCTCTTGCTTGTGTTGGGACCTTAGCTTGCACAGCGAGGGGACCGGTTGCTTGCTGATTTGAGACGGTTTCGCACCCGACCAACCGGCGCTCGAGCTGTGGAAAGTTCTTAAGGAGACCCGAGACCAAATTACGGCCAGCCTTTGCGGGTTTGAACCGTGATTTATCCCACAGAAAAGCAATCTCTACGCGACTTTCAGACGACGGCGTGACATAGGCTTCAATGCCGTTCGACCAGTAGACTTCGACATGATTGCTCCATGGAGCAACCCGAAAGTGCTGTCGGGCCCCCCACCGTTTTTCACGGACCGCAGGCGCTCCATCCATGTCTAAGAGTTTTCTCACTTTAGAATTTCGACCGTCAGCACCTATCACGACAGCGGCCTTCATTCCATACTGACCGTCAAGACCGCGGAGTGTCACATCCACATGGGAATCATACGTTTTGACCTCGAGGAGGTGAGTGGACTCCATGAGGGTGACGTAAGGGCTGTCTTTGGCAGCCTGATAGAGCGCATCGCTTAGCCCTGTCCTTCGTATGCCGTAGCCGACACCGCTGTCGAAGTTAGCTTGAGCGACGGCGCCTTGGTCACAAATCCATCGGATACCGTAGAACGCTCTCAGCGAATCACTCGCGATATTTTCAAAAATACCCATTCGGTCCAAGGTGTCTACACCGCAGGGCATCAGGCCTTCGCCACAGACCTTGTCGATTGGCCATTTCTTCTTGTCGACCACAGTCACAAACATACGCCGTTTTGCGAGGGAGATCGCACAGGCGAGACCCGCTGGACCTCCGCCCACGATTACGACATCAACTTTCCGTTGGGTTAGGCTCATCGAATTATCGCGTTCGCTGTACAAGTCTGATGTGGCTTGCACGATGTCGAAGGTGCTGAACGAGCCCACTGCCCATTTCCTTAAGGACCAAGCCACGGGTAACTTTTTTACCTGCGCTCAACGTCCCATTAAGCCAGCAGCGTCTCGCTTCACTCCGTCGTATTTTTCCAGATGATGTCCGGGGTAATGTTCCGGGTTCAAGTAACTCGAATTCAGAAACGGACAGACCGACGCCCGCCTGTACAGCCGAGATGGCTTCATTGACCACAATGTCTTCATCCGTCAACTCACGACTTTTCTCGGCTAACAGAACCAAGCGCTCGCTCCCTGAGTCTGCGTCATCTACCCCGAAAGCGGCTACACAACCAGGCCGAATCCCATCTAGACCATCAAGTGACTGTTCAACCAGTGCGGGGTCGTGGTTTCGTCCGTTAATGATGACGATGTCTTTTTCACGGCCACACAAGTAGAGTTCGCCGTTCATGATAAAACCAGTATCTCCTGTGTCCAGCCATCCAAACTCGTCTAGCGTGTCGGAGGTCGCGGCCGGTCGATTCAGATAGCCTTGCATGACACCTGGACTCTTCACGTGAACGCGTCCGACCTGAGTCTCTCCGAGCTGTACACCGTCGCTGTTGCGGATCTCTATAGAACAGCCGCTCAACGGTTTGCCAAGTGAGGGAATCTGGCGCCCATTGGACGTTGTCTCCGCGATACCGGCTTGCTCCAAGCGGTCCGCATCGAAATGTGTCCACTGCGGTGTCTTGCCGGGATCTGAAAAGGTTACGGCCAAGGTTGCTTCAGCCAAACCGTACACAGGTGTGATGGCTGTCTCGTCAAATCCGATGCTCGAAAAACGATTCGAGAAATCTTCCAACGTACGCGGGTGCACGGGTTCAGCACCACATAGGGCCACTTTCCAGTTTGACAAATCGAGCCCCTGAAGGTCCCCGTCGCGTGCTTTGTTCGCCGTCAATCCAAAGGCAAAGTTTGGCGCAACCGAAATGGTCGCTCGGCTCTCGGACAATGCCTGGAGCCAACGTACAGGTTTGGTGACAAATCGCTCTGGGCCTATCAGTGTCATCGGTGACGAGCTGACGATGGCGGAAATCATGCATCCAACCAGTCCCATATCGTGATAGAGGGGCAACCAGCTGACGCCACTTCGTTCATCGGCCCCGACCGGAAGCGCATCGAGAATGGCGCGGGCATTATACAAGATGTTTTCATGGCTAAGCGCCACCGGTTTCGGGTCCCCTGTACTGCCTGAGCTAAACTGAATCGCGGCGATATCCGCCGGCGGTGTTGTCGATGTGTAGGCCGTCTCTCCCTGTTTTTGGAGTTGCGAGACTGTATGACAACCGAGTTTCGGGTTGGCCATCCGTACTGGGGTCCCCAACAAAGCCATGAGTCGCCTGTCTGTGAGCACAGCAGCACACTCGACAGCGGCTAACATTTTAGCTGTTCGATGTTTCCACTCTTCGACTTTACCGAGTCGGGCTGGTGGGTACAGCGCCGTCGGGATACCGCCTGCCAGACAAGCGCCGAAAAAGGCAGCATAGAAGTCCGGACCTGTACCCAACACGATGGCGACAGTGTCTTGCCGTTTCAAACCTCGGCGGACCAGGCTGTCAGCGACCGCACGTGCATTATTTAATAAGGTCTCATACCGATAAAAATCGGATCGACCTGGGTCAGACCAAAATGTGACACCGGTGGTCGCAAGACTGGCTCGTTCTATGGCCTGCGTGAGTGTGTCAACTCGCATCTCTCATCTCCGATTGGCGATAGAGGATTAAGCGTGCGACGTCATCGACGGTCTCGGGTGGATTATCAGCATCTTCACCCAAATACATCTCGAATGCGTTTTCCAATTCGAGCGCCAGGCTCAGTAAGCCAACGCTATCGAGACCCAGGTCTGCTTGTAATCTTGATTGGGGCCCGACCAAACTCTGTTCGACACCACAGTGTTCATCCAGGATATTCTTAATGACCGCCAGGCAATCGGCATAGTTACTCATGACGTCCGTCCAATGGGTAGGAAGCGGTTCTTATCTTCGAACGTCGCTTCGTAATTGTTAAGCCGGCTCAGTTCTGTCTCTTCAGTTCGGATTCGAACGAGCAATAGCCAAGCGTTCGCGATGCTGAACATGACAGCCGTGACCCAGCCACCAAAAATCAATGGAAGGGCTGCGATTTCAAGAACGACGCCCAGATAATTCGGGTGCCGAATGAAACGGAAAATCCCTTCGTTTACGACCCGCGCATGCGGGAGCACGATGATTCGGGTTGTCCAGCGGGGTCCCAGGGTTTTGATGGCTATCAATCTCAGCGCTTGGCCTGCGGTCAACAGGGTGAGCCCAGTCACAACGAGGACGACAGGCGGCGTTTGATCTCGCCAGACGGCTTCGCCAACGCAGGCGAAGAGCCAAATTGTGTGTAGGCTTGCCATGACTGGATAGTGGCCTGAGCCAACTTCGATAGCTCCTTGGTCGAGGAGCCGTTGGGTATTGTGCTTTGACAGACGCAATTCCAACAAGCGCTGAATGGCTACCACTAAGACGAGGCCGATATAAAAAGACGTACTTGTGTTCATCAGTGCACCGTTTCAAGCAAGTTGAGTTCTGCGCAGAAGGCTGGTCCCATAGCGGCCATCATGCCAACTGAGCCTGCTGGAGGTAGGTTCTGCATCCGCTCGCGAAGAACAAAAAGAACCGAAGAAGAACTCATGTTTCCATAGCGAGCAAGGCTGTCCCAGGATAACGCGAGCGCATCCGAATCGAGTTCCAGCGCCGTCTCCATCGCCTTCATCACTTTGGGTCCGCCTGGGTGGGCAACCAGAAAATCCGGTCGGTCTTGTTCCAATCCAGAATTGGCCATCAAGGCATCGACCTCCGCGGGCAATTCCTCGGCGACGATTTTTGGAACGTCAGGGGACAGTACGACCTTGAAACCGCTGTCAACGACGTCCCAGCCCATCACTCGCTCCGTGTTTTGAAAGAAGGCCGACCGTGGGTTAGACCATCGTAATGGTGCGGTTTTCGCCAATGGGTGTTCATCGCCGACCATCAAGACGGCAGCACAGCCATCGCCAAACAAGCCAGACGCGACGATATTGGCGACCGACAAATCTTGCTTCTGTAATGTGAGCGAGCAGAGTTCAACAGAGACCAGCAGGGCGGCCTGTTCTGGATGGCCTTCTAAATAATCACCGACCCGATTGATGCCAGCGACACCGGCGAGGCAGCCCAGCCCAAATAGCGGCATTCGCCGCGTGTCCCGACGGAATGGAAGCTGATTCATGAGCCGGGCATCCAAGCTCGGCACTGCAAGCCCGGTCACCGTTGTACTCACGATCGCATCGATCTCACCCGCGTCTATCTTAGCTGCGTCCAAGACCTTGCTTACGGCTTGAGTTGCCATAGGGACGGCCGCTTTGACCCAGGCTGTATTAAACGCTCCGAATCCTGACAGCGCCTCGTACTCTTCCAGGGGAATGGCCAAGTGACGGCCGCCAACGAGAACGTTCCTCTGGAAATCGATGATTCGCTGCGGGTTGAAGTAGCGCTCTTTCCAATCTGCCAACAACGCGTTTGTCAGCTCGTCCTGGTCATAATAGTGTGGTGCCAGACTGCACTCGACGCTATGAATGTATGGCATGCTCAGGACCTCCCTCATCAATGGTCACGCCCTCCG
>PCCS01000053.1 GCA_002731825.1 Myxococcales bacterium | reverse complement strand
TGTATGCTCCATTTTTTAAAGACAGGCTCGGAGAGCCTGGGCGCAATTATAGCTGGAATCATCCTCGGCTCTTTGGCCATGAAGTATAGGTCGATCTGGGGGGGGGTCCTGCTCCACTGGCTGGTGGCGATTTCGATGGATGTACTCTCCCTGATGCATCAGGGACGACTTCCAACAAAGTGGTCACCCTGACCGGCTGAAGGGCGTTTATTCGCAGGTATAAGCGATGATGGATACGTCGCCTGCAATGACTTGGATATCTCGATCTGGTCCATTCGCTGGAAAGACCTGACACTGCCCATCGGGATAGGTAGCCGAGACTGAGACGATGCCTGGAACAACATTGGGAAATGTCACGAATCCTTGTCCATTGGGCGGAATGGATGTTCCAGCTGATGCTTGAGGCCCAGCGATCACAAACCCCTCATCACTGGCCAAATCCAGGCTGGCCGCGGCACCGACAGCGGGAGCCAAGTTGGCCCTATCGAGACCCACAACCACAATCCCTTTATCTGGATCGTCGACAAGACCCAGCTGCCCATAGACCAGACGCGTAATCATCTCGGGACTCACGTATGTAATCTGCTCAAAGTCGATGTCTGTGGCGACGCCAAATAGGTGATGCCGACGCGCACCTGGCGCATCGAGAGCCAAGCGGAACTCGCCGGGGTCGACTTGAACGACGGCCGCACCGCTGGAATCGGTCATCGCTTCATCGTAGGGCCCGATGACACGAACACCTGTAAATGCCCCTCCGATGGGATTGATAATTCGAATGCGCGCGTTCACTCGGTCGGTGGACACACCTTGATCTAAAACGGCAGAGCCAAGGTCTACACCGGGACTTAAACCATTATCGATGACGTTTGCGTCCATCAAATCGGGAAAGAGCATGACCGTGCCTTGCGACGTCTCCTCACCGCAGCCAAAAGCCATTGTCAGTCCCAAAAAGCAACATAGAACAGTTCGCCTCATCATTCTCCCCCAGGAGTCCGTGTGAGCGCTATATTGCGGGACAATTACCCGGTCTCGCAAGTGCCTTTTGAACGCGAGCAATTCTGTCGGCTAGACTCGCCATACATGACACCCTACGGGCACAAAGCCTGGACGGGGCGAAGTCGATACCCGCTTTTAAAAACGGGAAGATTGGCTAGAGATGCGTGATAGGCCAGGGGCATTCCCGCCTGGCCAGATGCAAGTTAGATGTGAATCGCACGACCGGCGACGCTGAGCGCGGCTTCTTTGACGACTTCGGCGAGAGTCGGATGCGCATGGCAGCTTCTGGCCACGTCTTCAGAGCTCGCTCCAAATTCGATGGCTAAGGCGATCTCGGCAATGAGATCCCCCGCATTAGGTCCAATAATATGGGCGCCAAGAATACGGTCTGTACCAACCTCGGCTAAGACCTTGACGAATCCGTCAGTCTCGCCCATGGCTCGAGCCCGGCCGTTGGCCATAAACGGAAACTTGCCCTTCTTGTATTGGATACCCGCGTCTTTCAGTTCGTCTTCTGTTTTACCGACGCTTGCGATCTCGGGATGGGTATAGACGATGCCCGGAACCGCATCGTAGTTCAGGTGACCGTGACCCGTCACAATCTGTTCGACACATGCGATGCCTTCTTCCTCCGCCTTGTGGGCTAGCATTGGACCAGCGATGACGTCTCCGATCGCAAATACGTGCGGTGCCTTTGTCTGAAAGCTGGCATCGACGGGGACTCGGCCGCGTTGGTCCAGCTCTATGCCAACGGTCTCTAGGCCAAGGTTATCCGTGTTAGGGACCCGACCGACCGCAACAAGAACACGATCACAGGTCACAGGCTTAGCGCCTTCAATCTCAACGGTGCATTTGTTCTTGGTCACCCGAGCGCCAGTGACTTTGACACCCAACTTGAAATTGAGTCCCTGCTTCTTGAAGACGGTCATCGCACTGGACGCAAGCTCCTCATCCATACCTGCCAAGATTCGGTCTTGATACTCAAGAACCGTGACACGAGCACCGAGTCGGGCCCAAACAGACCCCAACTCTAAACCGATGACACCCGCTCCGATGATCACTAAGTGCTTGGGTACGTCAGGATAACTGAGAGCGGTGGTGCTATCACCGATGCGGTCTCCGTCGAATTCGACGCCACGCAGCTGCGCCACTTTGCTGCCGGTTGCGATCAGAATATCTTTAGTTTCTAAAACCTGTTGTCGGCGGCCTTTTTCGACAACCACTGATGTGGTGTTCAGAATGCGGCCGTGGCCCGAATAACGGGTTACATTATTCTTCCGGAAGAGATGTGCCACACCGTCAGTGAGCCCAGAGACAACCTTGTCTTTACGGGCCATCATTTTCTCGAGATCGAAGCTCAGGTCGCCGACAATGCCGTGCTGTGCAAAACTCTCTTTGGCATCATGATATTTCTCGGACGATTGCAGAAGCGCTTTGCTCGGGATACAGCCAACACGCAGACACGTCCCACCAAGTTTTGGCTCTTTCTCGATACACGCCACTTTTAATCCGAGTTGTGCAGCACGAATGGCGGCCACATATCCACCAGGGCCCGAACCGATAACCACCAGGTCATATTTCGAATCACTCATTTTACTTAAACCTCAAGCGCCAAGCGGATTGGATTTTCAATGCAATTCTTCAAGCGTAACAAAAAGCTAACAGCCTCACGGCCATCGACAATGCGATGATCATAAGTCAACGCAACGTACATCATTGGCCGAACAACAATCTCACCATCAACAACGATCGGACGGTCCTGAATGCCGTGCATCCCCAAGATTCCACTTTGGGGCGGATTGACGATGGGCGTTGATAAGAGCGAGCCGTAAACGCCTCCATTGGAGATACTGAAGGTGCCTCCCATGAGTTCATCCAGCTTTATTTTATTGTCGCGCGCCCGCAGGCCAAAGTCGCGAATGGCGTGTTCGATACCGGCAAAGCCCATTTGGTCAGCATTTCGCAAAACTGGAACAACCAGGCCTTTACCGCCGCCAACAGCCACCCCAATATCGTAAAATTCTCGATATACAATTTCGTCACCATCGATGACGGCATTAATTGCAGGGAAGGCTTTCAACGCATCAACAGCCGCTTTGATGAAGAAGGACATGAAACCCAACTTCACGCCATGACGCTCGACGAAGTCCGGTTGATGCACCTTTCGTAGTTTCATGACTTGAGACATATCGATTTCGTTAAACGTCGTCAGCAAAGCCGCATTCTGCTGCGCTTCCACCAACCGCCTGGCCACTGTCTTTCGCAAAGGTGTCATTCGAACACGACGTTCAACTCGACCGCCCGCAACAGGCTCCACATGTGTCTGCGGCGACCGCTGTGGCGATGTGGCTGGAACAGCTCTCGTCGTCCGTCCGTTGCTGTCGATGTGTCGCTGAACGTCCTCTTTCAAGATGCGTCCACCGCGACCCGTACCGACAATGCCGGCTGAACTCATACCGGTCTCTGCCAATAAGCGAGCTGCCGCGGGCATGATACCCGTGGCCTTTGCAGACGGCTGCACAGGCTGGGCTGCGGGTGTTTCGACCGGCGCTGATTGCGCCGCTTCGACGGGAGCGGCCGCAGGAGGTGGCGCATCGACTGGGGCTACGCTTGCAACCGCCTCGCCCACGTCAGCATCAGCCGGCTCCACGCCAGCCGGGATTTCACCTTCTTCGATTTCGGCTACGGTTTCACCAACCTGTGCCGTGTCACCAGGCGCTTTGAGTACTTTAACGATCTTGCCCTCAACGGGAGATGGCACCTCAAGATTGGCTTTGTCGCTCTCGATGACCAAGACATTTTCATCAACGCGTACCCAGTCCCCCTCGCCTTTGAACCAGTCACCAACGATGACTTCAGAAATTGATTCTCCGATGGACGGAACTTTGAGATTCACACTCATTTACTTCTCTCCCTTAGCGGCACGCTTCTTGGCGGCCTGGGTTTTTTGGACATCGAAAGCTTGGTCGATGACCAATGCTTGCTCAATTTTATGGCTGGCTGCAGAGCCCGTCGCCGGACTCGCGCTGCTGGGCCTTGTCACGGCGGCAAATGGAAATTGTCCATTACATATAGATTCACCGAACCTCAACCTTAGATGCGGCCAAGCCCCCATATTCTTGGGTTCTTCTTGGACCCAAGTGACCTCGGTCCCTTCTCGATAGGGCTTCATCAGATCCACCCATGTTTCGTCTCTCAATGGATAGATCTGCTCCAATCGATGAATGGCGACGTTCTCAAGCCCCCGTGCGTCTCTCTCGGCAGCCAACTCGTAGTAAATTTTGCCTGAACATAGAATCACACGCTCAACCGCGTCTGGATTCGGATCGGCCGGGTCTAGTATGAGAACTTTAAATGGCTCGCTGGACAATTCATCCAATGACGATGTCGCCTTCGGATGTCGCAACAAACTCTTGGGCGACATAATGATAAGCGGCTTGCGGACATCTCTAATCACGTGTCGGCGTAGGCAATGAAACAGCTGCGCTGGCGTTGTGAGATTACACACGACCATATTGTCGTCGGCACACAAACCCAAAAACCGCTCTAGTCGAGCGCTCGAATGCTCCGGTCCTTGGCCTTCGAATCCGTGGGGTAGCATCAAGACCAGGCCGCTTAACCGCGCCCATTTTTCTTCGGAACTGGCAATAAATTGGTCGATGATCACTTGCGCCCCGTTGGCGAAATCGCCGAACTGCGCTTCCCAAATGACCAGACTCTCTGGCATGTCGAGACTATACCCGAACTCAAAACCCAATACCGCGGCCTCTGACAATGGACTATCGATGACCTCGAATGAAGCCTGGTCAACGCCTAAGTTATTGAGGGGGATATATACAGTGCCGTCTTCGAAGTCGCTGAGAACTGAATGACGATGACTAAAAGTACCTCGACCGCTATCTTGTCCACTCAATCGAATGCCCGTTCCATCTGCGAGCAACGATGCAAAAGCCAACGCCTCAGCAGCCCCCCAGTCCAAGGGCCGTTTGCCTTTAGCCATCTGCTCTCGGATGCCAAATAAACGGTTAATCTTCGAATGTGCTGTGAAATCAGTTGGCACTTTAGTCTGGGCCAGTAACAGTTTCTTGAGCCGACTTTTGGCCACTCCAGTGAGCGCTTCGGGCAAGTCTCTCATGGAGCCACCCGTATACGCTGCCCACAACCCACGGTTCTTGTCTTCACGATAGACAAAGTCGTCGGAGGCGGCCTCTTTTAGAGCAACATTCAAACTCGCAAGGCTCGTATCTACGATTTCTTTGGCGTCTTCCTTGGACACAGACCCTAACTTCAACAGATTGTCCAGGTAGGCTTCACGAACTGTTTTTCGACGTCTGATGGCAGAGTATAAAACCGGCTGGGTGAACGCTGGATCGTCGCCTTCATTATGCCCGTAAAGTCTGTAGCACCAAAGGTCGATGACAACGTCTTTCTGAAATTCTCGGCGGAATTCCATCGCCAATTTAATCGCCTGAGTGACCGCCTCGGGGTCTTCCCCATTGACATGAATAATTGGTATTTGCAGCAACTTCGCGACATCAGATGGATACGGACTCGAACGTGAGTACTCCGGAGATGTTGTAAATCCGATCTGATTATTGACAATAATGTGGAGTGTGCCACCAACACCATACCCAGGCAGCTCACTCATATTGAGCGTTTCAGCCACGACGCCTTGCCCGGCAAACGCAGCGTCACCATGTATCAGAATAGGCAACACCTTCGTACGGTTCTTGTCTAAAACCCGGTCCTGCTTTGCGCGAACTCGACCTACCAGGACGGGTCCCACAAACTCAAGATGGCTGGGATTAAAACACAATGACAAATGGATCATTTTGCCCGAGCTGGTTTCGTGATCGGAGCTAAAGCCCAAGTGGTATTTCACGTCGCCTCGCCCGAGATGCCGGGTGCCATCGACGTCGTTGAACTCGTAAAAAATCTGAGCTGCGGGTTTGCCCATGACGTTGGCTAAAATGTTCAGACGGCCCCGGTGAGCCATACCAATGACCGCTTCACCTATCCCATCGAGCGCGGCCGCATCAAGCGCCAGATCGACCAACGGGATCAGCGTCTCCCCTCCCTCAAGAGAGAACCTCTTCGCACCGAGAAACTTCTTGTGAATGAACTGCTCAAACAACTCTGCATCGGTCAATTTACTGAGGACCTGGAGTTGCGTGTCACGGGTCATCGACACCTTGTTTAACGAGGATTCTGCGTAGGTCTGCAGCCAGTTTTTTGTGCGAAGGTCATCGATGTGCATGAATTGCAAGCCGAGCTTACCGCAGTATGTTGTTCGCAAACGCTCGAGGATTTTGCGGAGGCTTAAGACCGGTGGCCCAGACAAATTGGCCGCTGAAAACTCCTGGTCTAAGTCAGCTTCCGTGAAACCGTAGTAACTGGGCTCTAGCTCGGGGTGACCGGCCCTTGGGAAGCCGAGTGGGTCAAGCTTGGCGACCATGTGACCGCGGACCCTGTATGCACGCACGAGTCGGTCCAAACGCTCCTGCATAATGGCCGACTGCATCGTCTGACCAGCCGTATTCGTCTCTATCGAACTGGGGCGGAATACACTGTTATCGCGCGCCTCTCGGGCATAGAGGCCCTGTGCAAGCTCACCGTGATCGGTCCACCGTTCAAAGTATTCTTTCCATTCAGCCGGCACGGAGTCTGGGTCCTCGACGAACTGCATGTACAAGGTCTCTACAAATTCCAGATTCTGGCCTAAAAACTCAGGCAGTATGTCACTCATTTATTGGTCCCCGCATACCCATTATTACGTCGAGAGAACACACGCTGGTTCCCATCTGAAGCCGGTTGGTTTCCGGACGGTATCTTGTCATTTCGGCAATCAGCCAAAGGTCGTGCATTAAATCTCAATGTTCAATCGCCCTGTGCGCCATGTAACTTGAACGAACCAAGGGCCCTGACTCAACATGAGAAAACCCCAGTTGGCGGCCAAGTTCAGCTATTTCATCAAAGGTGTCAGGTGTCACCCAGCGTTCCACTGGAAGATGGCGCGTCGTCGGTGAAAGATATTGGCCCACTGTGAAAATCTCACAGTCCACAGCCCTCAGGTCTTGCATCACATCAAAAACCTCAGAGTTGGTCTCACCCAAGCCCATCATCAACCCGGTCTTTGAGATGATCCCATCCCGCTGGCCGATCCAATTGAGTACGTCGAGGCTGCGTTGATACTGTGCTTGCGGGCGAACTCGACGATACAAGCGCGCGACAGTTTCCATGTTGTGAGCCACAATATCTGGGCCTGAATCGAGGATGTGTTCGATGGCGTCTCGTTGGCCTAGATGGTCTGGGATAAGCAGCTCGATTGTCGTTGCAGGAACCAGCTCGCGTATGGCGTCGACGGTCGCGGCAATATGCGCTGCGCCCCCATCGGGTAATTCATCGCGATTGACACTGGTGATGACCGCATGCTGGACACCCATCGTCGCGATGGCCTCCGCAATTTTCCGAGGTTCATCCCCATCGAGTGGCCGCGGCATGCCCTTTTGGACGGCACAAAAACCACACCGACGAGTACAAATGTCTCCCATGAGCATAAAGGTCGCCGTTCCGGCACTCCAGCACTCATCGATATTGGGACACATGGCTTCTTCGCAAACAGTGACTAATCCCAAACCAGTTTTTGTATCTTCGACCGCTGAAAAGGTGCGGTTTCGACTATAGCGAACAGTCAACCAGGGTGGCCGTGGTCCGGGTTCACGCTTGCGAACGCGCCGCTGGTCCCGGTTCAGTGAGAACGTGGTGGTTCGCGGTTCTGTGATGGTGATCAGTTGTGTCATTGATTTGGTCTACTATGACAAGCTCAGTTTCATACTCATCAGTGTAATCGGTTTTAGCGTTTGTCGATACTTTCCTCGATTTAAACGCGTCGGTCAGTTTCGCACGCTCTTTGTACAGGGCTAGCAAAGCATTGCCGCAATGATAAGCCAAGGGCAAAGTGCATGGTTTTTACCGATGAACACAGAATTATCGAGCTTGAGTGCGAAGTCCGCACTCCGGATATTCAAGACTCAACAAATAGGCTCGGACTTCGGCGATGAGAAAGCTAGAACCACAGACTAAGGTCTGGGGCTTGTCACGGTGCATTGAAAGAGCAGCCTGAACATCATCGACGACATGGACAGGCCTACTGAAAGCTGGTTTCAGATCACCGGCGGGAATCCGCCGGGGGTAGTCTGGTGTAACCAGAGTTATAGAGTCGGAAAAAGACTCAATGATGGACGCCATCGATGGATGGTCTTTACCCTCCATCGCTCCGAAAATAACGGGAAGACCCTGCAGCCCCTCACCGGTGATCCAATCGGCCAGTGCCAGCATAGCGTGAGGATTATGTGCGGAATCCAAAATAAAAGGGTCTATCAACTCGCATCGCCCGGGCCAACTCACCGCAGCCAATGACGCAGTGGATGGTCGTAATCCCAATTCTTTGGCGACGGCAAGAGCCAAACTGGCGTTGCGTCTTTGATGCTCGCCGGGCAGGGAAACCATCACGTCAGAGTCCAATGGCGCGACCTGACGAAATCGACCCTTCGCCACAGTTTCCAAGGCCACATGGCCAGCGCCCGTCGCCCCCGAAAGCCCAGGACGATCAGACCTAAAAATCGCACTTTTTTCTCGGGCGATCGCGTCAAGAGTCGAACCAAGGATTTGGGTATGATCTAGACCGATGCTGGTGATGCAACTGACGACCGGGTCGGCGACATTGGTCGCGTCCAAGCGCCCGCCTAGGCCGACCTCCCAAATGGCTATGTCTACCTGTGCATCGGCAAAGGCCCGCGTCGCCAATGCCCAAGCCGCCTCAAAAAAAGAGTTGCCATGCCCGTGAGCCCACTCAAGAACTTTTTCAGACTCCGCGACCAACCAATCTGAATGGATAGGTCGCCCATCGATTCGAATTCGCTCCGTGAACGAATTGAGATGGGGGGATGTAAATAAGCCCGTCTTGAGTCCGCAGTCGCGGATCACGCGCTCCAAGAAAGCGCACGTGCTGCCTTTGCCATTGGTTCCACCGACCAGAATCGAGGGGTAGTTCTCGAGCGGCCGACCTAACGCTTCATGGAGTGCGTGTGGCCCATCCAACGACATCTTCTCACCGAAGCGGGTCAGACTATACAGTGTCTCAAGGAAGCGGCTATATGCAGTCGTCATGGCCAAAGCCCAAGTGCCTTGATGCACTGGACCGTGTGACTGGCCGGCCGAATTTTCACGCCGTCTAAATAACTCTGATGCGCGCACAGTAAGGCGAGGTCTTCCGGCCGATCGACGTCATACCAGAAGTCGAGCAACTGATAGTGGATCTTGGATTCGTTTAAGACCGCCAAAGTCTGCGTCAACACAGTCGAGCCCCCCCAAGGCATATCAACGGGGAACAAGTCGGCGCAGAAACGGCGCATACCGATGAGGTAATACCCGCCATCACACGCAGGCCCTAAGACCGCGTCATGCGTCTCCAATGCAGCAAAAGCCTGCGTGATGCGCTCCGTCGGCAAATTGGGACTGTCGGTGCCGATGATGACAACCGAATCTTGTGAATTCAAGAGCTCTTGGACGCACTGAGCCATGCGCTGGCCAAGATTGCCCACGACTTGGTCGCGTAAGGGCACGTCAAGGCTAGACCAAAATTCATGATCGGGTTCGTCTGCTCGATAGAGAACGGTATCATATGTTTTGGACTGATGACGTTCGACGACATCACGTACAAATGCACCGTGGAGGGCTGCTGCTTGACTCGGCGGCAGCCTCAAACGGGTTTTAACCCGCCCGGGTTGAGGTGATTTTGCGAAGATGGCGAGGGTCTTAGTCATGAGCGAATGAGGGCCTCTCGACCGATTGTGTACAGAATTTTCACGCCCGCTCTAACCGACCCATTCAAGGTACCCGACACCTTGCTCTTGCCAGAAAACCGGCGTTTACAGCGAACGGGTATTTCCAAACAACGTAAGCCCCTCTTCGCCGCTTTGGCTTGCATTTCAACAGTCCAGCCGAAGTCGCGATCTGCCATATCTAGCCGCTCGAGGGCAGACCACCGTATGGCTCTGAAAGGGCCTAAATCACTGAATTTGACGCCGAACAAAACCTGGATGAGGACACATGATAATCGGTTACCAAAGTGCTGTACTGGTGTCAGAGCTCCGGGTTCGACGTCGCCGCGCGTGCGAGACCCGATGACCAAATCCGCTTGATCGTCTACAACCGGTTTCACTAAGGCGTCAAAGTCATTGGGATCATCGGCGCCGTCGCCATCTAGGAAAACAAGAATGTCGGGGGCCTCGGTCCGCAGGTAGTTCAGTCCGGCGAGGCACGCAGCGCCGTACCCTTTTCGCGCTTCCGTCACGACGATGGCTCCATGTTTGGTTGCCACGGCGGCCGTGCCATCTGTGCTGCCGTTATCAGCGACGACAATGCGCCTGATTCCACGGGCCTTTAACCCATCGAGAACATAGCCGATGTTCGTTTCTTCGTTCAGTGCGGGAATGAGTGCATCTATCTTCATCTTCGTAGGCGTACTTGGCAACGAATGTGATTGCAAGTCTGGAAGATCGTCCCCCTTCACTTTCCACCATTTCATTTCGACGCGATTCCGGTTAGCTTGCGTGGGACACGTCATGAAAGGAATGGTCGAGTGGCTATCTCGGAACACTACGACGTCTTAATTGTGGGGCGCACTGTTGCCGGACTTATGGCAGCAACCCTGCTTGCGAAGCGTCGATTGAGAGTTCGGGTCTTGGACGTTGGGTTTAGTCCTGAACCAGACCTCCCAGTTTTTGGCCTTGAAACGACGCCTTTGCTCCATCCACTGCTCGATGAAATGGGCCTCGTCCACGACGTTAGGACTCGAATTTTTGGTCCACCAACGGCCGTCAATATCGCCCTGAGCGACCGACGGTTTGCCTTTCCGCCTGATGCTCGAAAACGCGCCCAGATCCTGGGGGAGGTATTTCCTGATGAGCAAGACCCGCTTTTGGAGTTGTTTTCATTCATCGAGCGTTTCGGTCCAAAAATGGACAGCATGCTGGACGGAGAGCTCGATTTCTCTGCGGACGGTTTTCGTGCGACTCGCGGACTGCAGAGACTGGCGGAAGAGTCCGGCTTAGATGATCTGGTTGGTCAAACGCGCTCTTGGTCAGAAAATCAGATTATCTCCGACTTTGTGAAAGCCTTGCTGGCTGTCAGTGGACGACTCGACGGCGGACCTGATTATATGACCCCTGCAGCCATTCGGAGCCTTTGGCACCTGTGCTTCGGAATTCCACGCATTCGCGATGGACGACGCGGTCTTGAAGACCTGCTAGCCCAAAAGCTACTGACGAGCGGTGGGACTATAGAAGAGCATCGTATTGCTGATCAATTTGACATCCGTCGTAAACGAATTAAGTCGATTCAAACGACTGATGGGGCTGTATTCGGCGGCGATGCAGTCATCGTCAGTGGCGGTATGAATACCCTCAACATGTTGGCGGGAGAGGTGATTGGGGCCGTGGAAACAGCCACCCTTAATCGAGTCGCGATACCGGCCTATGAGCGCCCTCAACCCTTCTTGGATCCATGTGGATGGATTCCAAGGCTTGGACACGCCCCGGTTTTAGCACGTCCACAAGACGGCACCGTTGCTCTTCTGAGTGTCGACACAGGCTCGCTACCTATCGAACAACTGGTTCCTGCAACCAATATTGCACGCAGTGAAGCAATTGAGTCTCCATGGTCGGGTCCAGCTCAACTCGATACGTTTGGATTTTGCTCGTCGGCGCTCAGAAGCCCATTGAAAAATACACTCTTGATCGGTGAGTCAATGATGCCAGGTCTCGGTATCGAAGGCGCGTGTCTGACAGCCTACCAAGCCGCCGAGGCCGTAACGGCGTCCAAGGCGAGTCGGTGGCCCTTTGGCGGCAAACTTTAAATTATCTCATTTTTTTTTATGGATTTGGAATCAACACGATCCGCGAAATCTCGTTTTTTTCAAATGACCCGTAACGGATCCCGCCGAAGGTGCATAAGGTCAGTCTCAACAGTAGAAAGTGAATAGATTTGGCCCAACTATACACGCTTAAAACCACCTTCAAATCCGCAGTCCCCACTTAAAAAGAACGCTATTCTAAGGAAAAAAAATGCAATTATGTCGTAACCCCGTCTTGCCATGTACATCAAATCGCTCCATCATGGTGGAACGTGGTTGCTGCCAAAACGTGAGGGGGTAGTTAGAATGACCAAGGGTGAACTAATTGAAAACATCGCGCACAGTCGCGACATGAATCTAAAGCGTGCTGAAGCCATCGTGAATACGATATTCGACACGATGACGCATGCGCTTGTGGACGGTGATCGGGTTGAGATTCGGGGGTTTGGGTCTTTCGAGGTTCGAAGTTATAAAGCCTACGTTGGACGAAACCCCAAAACCGGAGATGAAGTCAGCGTGGCCGCGAAAAAAGCGCCTTTTTTCAAGACGGGCAAAGAGTTGAGGGAGCGCGTCAACGGCGATTAAAGCAGGTCTTAGGACCCAGCAGCTGCTGTACGTCAGCCTGACACACACCAAACCCTAAAAGAGATTCGTCAACGACTTCAGCTATCCGACCAGGAGACCCGTGCATCAATTTGCCCATCTGCATGTCCACACTAAGTATAGCCTGCTGCGCGGCGCGATCCGCATAGACGACCTGATTACTCGCGCCAAAGAAATGGGCATGACCTCTGTCGCTATGACCGACACAGGCAATATGTTCGGTGCCGTTGAATTCTTCAAAAAAGCCAAGCGCGCGGGTTTAAAGCCCATTCTCGGGACTGAACTGGTCATCAGCCTCAACTCACGGAGGGACAAACCCGAGCAAAAGTCGAAGCTCGTACTGCTGGCTCAGACGAACCGAGGCTATGAGAACCTCCGGGAGTTAATCAGCATGGCGTGGTTGGAGGGTCTTCATGACGGCATCCCTCATGCGGATTTCGAACTTTTAGAAAAATATTCGGACGACATCATCGCCCTGTCGGGCTGTACGGATAATGTGATCGCACGCTGCGTTCTTGAAGGCCGCATGGATGATGCGAGACACTGGTTGGTCAAACACAGCGACATCTTCGGATCCGACCGCTTCTTTCTCGAAGTGATCCCAGGCGCGACCGACGACCAGAACAAGGTCAATGAGGGGTTCAAACGCCTGTCTTCAGAGGGGCATGTTCAATTGGCCGCGGCCAATCGCTGTATGTATCTCGATCGGAATGATGCCCGTACCCATGAGGTGCTCATGTGCATTGGCGCGGGTCGCACTCTTGATGATCCGTATAGACCACGATTCGACGTCGACAGCTACTGGTTCAAACCAGGCGAGACCATCGCAGAGCAATTGGGCAGAGACTTTCATGTGGCCGTGAGTAACTCGGCAAAAATTGCTGAAATGTGCGAGGTTGAGCTGACCCTCGGTGAGATTTATCTGCCCACCTACGAAGTGCCCGAGGAACACTCCATCGAATCCTACTTGGTGGCCATGTCGAAAGACGGACTTAATCGACGATACGCAGAGTTCGAAGCCCTGGGTAAAAGCATCGATAAATCCGTCTATGAGGCACGGCTCGATGAAGAGCTTGGCATCATCGAATCCATGGGTTTCCCAGGCTATTTCCTGATCGTTATGGACTTCATTCAATGGGCCAAGCGCCAGGGTATCCCCGTCGGACCAGGGCGTGGCTCTGGAGCCGGTTCTCTGGTCGCCTATGCCCTTGAAATAACCGATTTAGACCCGATTCCATATGGGCTTTTATTCGAACGTTTTTTAAATCCCGAACGGGTCTCGATGCCCGACTTCGATATCGATTTTTGTATGAATCGCCGAGGCGAAGTGATCGATTACGTCACCCAAAAGTATGGCTCCAATAATGTTGGTCAAATCGCGACTTTTGGCGGCCTGAAGGCGCGGGGCGTGATCAAGGATGTCGGCCGCGTATTGGGGTTCTCATTCGGAGATCGTGATCGTCTGAGTAAGCTCGTCCCAGAAATTCTCGGGATCACCCTCGACCAAGCTCTAGAACAGGAGCCACGACTCAGGCAAATGTATACTGATGATGACCGCATTCGCGACCTCATCGACATCGCGCGGAGTCTCGAAGGTCTCTATAAATCGACGGGAATGCATGCAGCGGGTGTTGTCATTGGTGACGACCCCCTTTGGAAATATTGTCCTATTTTTCGAGGCGCCGCGGGAGAGATTGTCACCCAATTCGCAAAAGATGAGGTCGAAGAAGCCGGGCTGGTCAAATTCGACTTCCTCGGTTTGAAGACACTCACGGTCATTGAGGACGCCGTGCGCTTGGTTAATCGAGGCCGAAAAGCTGAAGATCGCCTAGATTTATCCAAGGAGACACTCGAAGATCCGGGCGTGTACAAGCTGATTAGCCGTGGTGATACCGAAGGTGTGTTCCAGCTGGAATCAAGTGGCTTTCAAGAACTCTTAAAAAAGCTCAAGCCAGATAAATTTGAAGACATTGTCGCCGCCGTTGCGCTCTATCGACCGGGTCCTTTGAACTCGGGCATGCTGGATGATTTTATTGCGCGAAAGCACGGCCGCCAAAAGATCGCGTACCCGCACGCCGACTTAAAAGAGATCCTGATCGATACCTATGGGGTTATTGTCTACCAGGAACAGGTCATGCAGATTGCGCAGGTCCTGGCTGGCTTTACTTTGGGCGCAGCAGACCTGCTGCGTCGTGCGATGGGTAAGAAAAAAGCCGAGGTCATGGCCGCTCAGCGAGAAGAGTTTGCGAAAGGGGCAGGCGTAAAAGACATCCATCGGTCAAAAGCAGACGAAATTTTCGATCTGATGGAAAAGTTTGCACAATATGGCTTCAACAAATCCCATTCCGCCGCATATGCTCTCCTGACCTATCAAACGGGCTATCTGAAAGCACATCATAAAGTGGAATTTATGGCGGCTGTGCTGACCAATGACCGAGACAATGCAGATAAAGTGGCCAAGGGGATTCGCAGTGCGAGAAAAATTAGCATCGACGTTCTCGCGCCCTGCGTTAACTTATCCGGTGTCGATTTTGATGCGCTGGACGGTAAACTGCTTTTTGGTATGGGTGGGATTAAAGGCGTCGGTGCCGCATCGGTTGAGGCCATCGTTGAAGCCCGAGAAGAGGGGGGCAAATTCGAATCCCTTTTTGACTTTTGCGAGCGCGTCGATCTGAAGCGGATCAACAAGAAAACCATGGAGGCTTTGGTCAAGTCGGGTGCGTTCGATTCTTTGAGCCAACCACGCGCCCGATTGATGGCGGCCGTAGACTCCGCCATTGAACGCGCGCAATCCACACAGCGCGATTTGGCGTCTGGGCAAGCCAATCTATTCGGCATGCTCGGTGCCGCCGATGAGTCCCATCAAAATGACACGCTGCCGCCAGCCGTAATGCGAGTCGAAGAGTGGGCAGAACAAATTTTCTTGGCCAATGAAAAATCAACACTTGGGTTCTATATCTCCGGCCATCCACTCGACCGATTTTCCCATCTGATTTCGCGCTATGCATCAACCACCATCGATTCGCTGGGCAATCACAAAAATCATGACCGTGTTGTTTTGGGCGGCGTTCAAACATCCATCCGTGTCGTCCCTTTCAAGAAGGGCGATGGTCGAATGGCCATCATCCAATTCGAGGACCTTACGGGCAGTACCGAAGTGATTGCGATGGGGCAAGACTTTGATCGCTACGAAGACCTGCTCACATCGGATGAGCCCATTCTAGTCAAGGGTGCATTGAGAATCGATCGTGATGAAGATCGGACCAAGATATCGGTGCGGCTTGGTTCTGGCCGACGTCGGAAGGGGGCTGCACCGACAACAGATGAGCCAGATGTCATTTCGCTCCAAGAAGTTCGGGCCACACGCTCAAAGGGCGTTGAACTTCAGGTTCGATCTGACCAGTTGTCTGAACAGGCTTTAGACAGACTGGCCACCATTGTGTCAAACCCGGTTTTCCAGGGGAATTGCCAGTTAAACCTTCGGGTCCAAACGGCACCAACTGAAGGGGCCGCCTTTGTGACCCTTGCGAGTACGGCTCGAGTCAGGCCCAGCGACGAGTTCGCTCATGAGGTCAAGCGTATTTTCAGCGGAGAATGTCAACTCAACATCCGTTAGATGCCATGGCGTGTCGGACACGCCCACACCGCCATCGAGCCTAAGCGTGTTTCATTCGATATCAAGGCGACTGTACTCATCGAGGGTCGACGCAATATCTCCACCCAGCCAAGTCCGAATACCCAAAATGAGGCCGAGTAGAAAGACGAGGAAACTGATGACGATCTCTTGGATATGCGCCGTGGTCATATCAAGCAAAGGCCAAGGACCATCTCGACCAAGGTAGACGTCAACATAGTGCAAGCAGCAGAAGCCTGCCAAGCTTGCAAACACCACAATTCGAACCTGGTTTGGGGTGCCAAATGCACGGCCGACTCGCCCACCAACACCAGCGCCCAAACCGATCAAAACCGATTCACAGGGCCAGGTTAAAACGCCTTTAGATTGGAGCCAAATCGCGCCAAACAAACCGACCAGTATACCAACGCACACACTGATTAAAGCCCGATGTTTGGCCCTCATTGCGTGGTCTCAATCCTAATTGTGGGATAGCCGGCATCGGCGGTGTCATCAGCTGTTAATGCGACGGCTGTTATGATGCTGGTGGTGACGATCACCGATGCCGCGCCAATCCAAACCCATTTGTTGCGGTACCAAGGCTCCTGCTGAGTCTCGACCATCGGCGCTTCGTACAGGAGCATTGGGGCTAGGGTCACCTCTTGTCCGGCTTCTATTTCGACATTTTTCTTAAAAGTCTGATGGTCAGGCAACCGCACCTCAAGTGCATAACCTCCCGGTGCCAGTGCTTCTTGCAAGGGCGTATGGCCAAACATGCGGCCATTGATGACCACTTGCGCATTAGCGGGCGTACTGTCAATTTGAAGGATTCCATTGAGTTCGAATAGTTCGGGCTCGACAACAGTCTTTCGGCCTCGGCGAATCTTGATGGAGTCCAGGTAATCGGCAAAGCCTAACTTACTGACCCGTAAGGTGTGGGTACCCGGTTTCAGGTACACTCTTTTTCTCAGTGGTGTCCGCCCAATTTTTCGACCATTGACGAAGACATCGGCCCCCTTTGTAACGGACTTGACGACCAAGATTCCCTTGCGGGTGCGGGCCTCCGATTGCATAGGAATGGCCATCCAAAAAAACAGGCATAAGACTGGGTAGAGGCTCTTCATATGACAAGCATACTTGTGAGCAGGCAAGCGGGTCAATTACACACTTAATTGGACCAGGCGTAGTCTATAAAAAGCAGTTTGCCGTAATTCGAGCACCGCATGGATTGACGCTACGTCGGCCGCGTGTTAGCTGAGCCTATTAACGTTGAGCTAGGCCACATTTCTAGCCACAGCGAACAACCGAATTAAATGGCCGGGAGTCTAGTGCGGTGAATCGACTAATATTGGCATTTTCCATCGTCCTTATTTGCATTCCTTCACTTGCAAATGCTGAGGATGACGGGCAACTCGACGCAGCCAAGAAGGCCGGAGAAGCAGCCGCAAAGGCCGCAGAGGCCCCAGCGGATAAAAGCGCTGCGAAAAAAAGAAAAGCACCTGCAAAAAAGAAGACGAGTAAGCTCTCTTTCGGAAACGATTTGAGTTGGGGTCAAGCGGCCAGTTCGAAACAGACTCGGGCAACGGCCCCAGGACACGATTTGAAAGCCAATTGGAATGCTGCGCTGGGCCCTGTTTCAAACATCGGCTATCCCTGGATCGAACAGCACGGCACATTCCGCTTTAGAACGCAGCTATTCTATAATTTCGACTTGGATACCTATAGAACGAATGCCGCTCGTCAAAGTTCACCGTTCATGCCGCCCTTGACCCAGACCGATCAGCGGATTCGACGCGAAGGTGAGTCTCAGTCGAGTGCCAACATGAGACTGAGATACCAGCCGACAGTGCACATCTCAGATGCCCTCAGAATTCGCGCGACCATGGATGTATTCGACAATCTGGTTTTAGGCAGTACACCGGACGGTGGACCACATGCTCAAAGAAGCCTTGGTTCGAGCTCTGATGTGCTGGCGCGAGATGACGTGCAGCTTGAAGTTTTTGAAGACGGTCAGCGACCGCCCGAGTCTGGGGTGAATTCATGGCGCGATTCAATCCGCAT
>PCCS01000052.1 GCA_002731825.1 Myxococcales bacterium | reverse complement strand
CAAGAAAAGACCTATTCTCAGGATCTGGATAAAGCGGCCAGTTGAAGGTGGGGGTGAACTGAATTCTCCGAGGTGATTGGCAAGTGTCCTGATCGATACCGAATCTTAATGCCGCATGGCGTTGCTATGTCTAGTTCAGCTCTTGCTGGTCGTGAACGTGCTGGTGTTTCAGAGAATTTTGGCTTGAACGGACGCGTTCGGCGACGCTTGCTAAATTGCTTTTGAAATTCTTATGATTCTCTTATGCGTTTCAACACGACAATGATGCTTACCATGTTCACTGCCTTCGGGAGTGGGTGCATCGAGGCACCAGAGGCGGTCCAATGGACCGGGAATGGCCGCTCAGATGGATCAGTGATAAACCAAATTGACGCGCAAAATGAGCCCGATAATGAAGTCGATAGCACTGTCCATGATATGGACCCGGTGCCTGCAGATGCGTTTGTCACCGACGGAGGCATCGACCTTGATTCGGGCTTGCCGGACGGACCACCGGATGCGTTTGTCACCGACGGCGGCCTCGAGCTTGATTCGGGCTTGCCGGACGGACCACCGGATGCGTTTGTCACCGACGGAGGTATCGACCTTGATTCGGGCTTGCCGGACGGGCCACCTGATGCGGTCTGTACGCCCAGCGATGAAGTCTGCGATGGATTGGACAATAATTGTAACGGTGAGATCGATGAAGACAACGTGTGCCTATGTGAACGTAATATGGACCCTTTGTTCTACATTTGCATGGTCGCGGTCGATTGGCAGCAGGCCCGTATGGCGTGCGCTGCGGCCGGAAATGGACTGGCGGTCATCGAGACCGTCGAGCAAAATCAACTGGCTCTCGCGCTGATTGGCGAGTCCCCCGCGCCTCCGTCCGCCTGGATCGGCCTGAACGACATCGATACCGAAGGTCGTTATTTATGGCATGACATGAACCCAGTCCAGTACCGGTCATGGCGAGAGGGCATGCCCGATAACTCCGGCGAGGAAGATTGCGTCGAGCTCCAAGCGGGCGGTTGGAATGATTTATCATGTGATGCACCCCGCCCGTTCATCTGTCGCGATATAGGCCAAAATTAGCTGTATCGCGGGCCATCCGAGGGGGTCGTTAAACCGGGCTTTGCGTTCGTGTCTTGTGACTGTAGGGGCTGTTTTAATCGGCTTAGATTTCGTGACCTCAAGCCTGTCTGTTGGGCATTGGACTTCACCCGAAATCAGCCATGGCTACGACCTGGTTGGGCCTGCCTTGCGTTCTGCCCGAATCCACCCAGGCGACGGGTTTTCACCGGCTCATTGGCGGTCGTTTTTTATTTTCGGTAAGATGTAGCCGATCCGGAGCGTCCACTCTGTTGACAGGTCATATTGTCTCTTGATGCCCGGGGCTTTGAATCCGTCTAGTTTTGTCCTACGGGGGGGACGTACATGCGCATGATGAACGTCACGGTTGTGGCTTTTCTTTTGTTGATCATCGGTTGTGGTGAAAGCACCACTCAGTACGCCTGCGAGCCTGGCGAGTTACAGGCGTGTCCGTGCCTCGGTGGTGGCCAAGGTGTTCAAGCGTGCACCGACGACCGTCAAGGATGGGCGCAATGCCAGTGTGAGGCAGACGACGGTGACACTGACAGCGGTGCGGCTGGTGGTGTCGGCGGCGAAGGCGGCTCAGGTGGTGAGTCGGGTACAGGCAGTGCAGGTGGCGAAGCCGGCGGCGGTGGTGATGGCGGTGAGGGCGGCACCGGTGGTGATGGCGGCGAGGGCGGTACCGGTGGTGCCGGCGGAACGCCCACTACGACGCTACCGGACGAAGACCTTTTCCAAGCTGATGTCGATGCGGGCCATCCAGGTTTTTCAAGCCCTCACAGCAATCCCATCGGCGTACTGCCAGACCACTCGCGGATCTATGTCGCGAACACGCCGGCTGACACAGTGGATGTCTTCAATGCACAGACCGGCACATCGCTGACGCGCATTCACGTTGGAGTCGACCCGGTGTCGATTGCCGTGCGACCCGATGGCCTTGAGGTCTGGGTGAGCAACCATGTCTCAGATACCGTCAGCGTCATCGATTCAAACCCAGACAGCCCAACCCATCACCAGGTCATTGCGACCATCCAAGACGTCGATGCAGAGTCTCGTTCGACCCGCTTCGATGAGCCAGTGGGAATCGCGTTTACGGGCGATGGTCAAAAAGCGTACGTGGCCTTATCATCTGTCAACCGGGTGGCGGTCATCGACGTGCAGAGCCGCCGAGTGCTCAAGCGCCTGAAGATCCGCTCCCAGGACCCGCGGGCGCTGGTCGTCGCCGGCAATCGCCTCTACGTCATCCCTTTTGAGTCGGGCAACCAAACGCAAGTCTCCGGGTGTCTACCAGAAGATATCGATGGTGATTTGTGCACCTTCAATGCCGAGGCGCAAAACGTCACGGGTGAAGGGTACGACTCAGACATTATTCGCCACCCCAACGGGCCCGACCGAGACCTATACGTCTTCGACACGGACACAGATGAAGCCGTCGAGACCATCAGCACCATCGGCACCTTGCTCTACGGGATTACTGCAACCGAATCCGGCACGGCATTTATCGCCATGACCGAGGCTCGAAATGACGTCAACGGTCGTGCTGGCACCGGCAATCCCAAACACGGGCTTAGAGAGCTTGAGAACCGCGCATTTTTGAACCAAGTGGGTGTTGTGGATTGCAGTGATGATGGGTGTGATACGTCTATTTTCGAACTGGAGCCCCTCCCGCCTGAGAGCCCTGGGGCGGACCACGCACTGGCGACGCCCTTTGGCATTCGCATCAGCGGTGATGAGTCCACACTGGTGGCCACGGCGGCCGGATCTAATGCTCTATTTACCCTCGATGCACGAACGGGGGCAGTTCTTGGGCGTGTCGACGTTGGCTGGACGCCGCGGGGGCTCGCATTACAGTCCGACGCCGACGGGGCACCTCAGAGAGCTTGGGTCTACAATGCGCTGGCCAATACCGTCTCTATGGTCGACATTGCATCCCCCGATGAGATGGCGATCACACGGACCATCGAACTCGATGATTCGATCGATCCTGTCCTCAAACTTGGGCGATTCATGTTCAATAATGCACGGGCATCGACCACCGGCACATTTTCATGCGCCAGTTGCCATCCCGATGGCATGACCGACCAACTGATGTGGAACCTGGAAGCACCTAGATGCAGTCGGCCAGGGTGTACCCAGTTTCAATTACGCTCCACCATGCCCATTCGGGGTCTTCGAGATACGGAGCCTTATCACTGGGACAATGTCCCTGGAAACCCGTACGAGGTCTCTAATGGCTCGTCCCTCGATGAACAAGCACCGCCCACATGCGATCCTGCAGGTGGCCAATATGCCTGTATTCGAGACCTGGTCAACGCAAGCCTCGCCACAAGCATGTGCGATCCAGAAAATTGTCAGCCTGGCCCCAGCGGGATGACCGGTGCGCTCTCAGAAGAAGAGCGGCATGCCATGAGCGTTTTTCTGCTCAGTGTCCCCAATGCGCAAGGGCGCGAACGTCCTTTTGATGACCGGGTGACTCAGCAGGCTCGAGCCGGGTTCTTCCAGTGGAACCACAACAATGGGCGGATGACCTGTGGCAATCACAGTTGTCACGCGATGCCATTGATGACGCGCATCGAGCAGCAAGGTCAATTCGCAGTGCCCAGCTTTCGGGGAATCACCGACCGATTTCTGATCACCAATAACGGCCGTTTTGGGAGTATGGAGCACCAATTGCGACCCCTACCAGACGGCCCTGATGAGAAGACGTTTGTGGTTGGCGGACTGCGTTTAGGCGGGGGGATGTTTCACGACGGAGGCTATACCGAACAAGGGCCCTGGCAAATGCTCTTAGAGCAGGCCCAGCAGGGGACCTCGGGGGCGTACGCGCGCCAGGTGACGCTCAGCGAGGCATCTGCGGGTGATGAGCAGACCGGTCTGGTCTTAAATGCCCTGGAAGCTGTCGCGATGGGCGGTGCCATCATGTTGCGAGGCGAGGGGGCTTGGGCCGATGGGACACCCCTGGCCATAGACTATGACGGCAATGTGTATCTGGACCGCGCAGGCGTAGCTGATGCTATGACTCGAGATGAACTCGTCGCGGCCGCCGCTGCAGGTGAGTTAGTGGTGACCCTCACAGGTCGAATGGGACACGCACACGAACCGAGTCATCCCCAGCCACTCTTGTGGGGTGATGCTGCACGCAACGGGTCATGGACCTTGGTGGAGCATTATGGACCGAACCAGGCGTGGGGGCCAAGGGTATTGAGATTACCTCAGGCCGCTGAAGGGCAAGAGAGGCTCCGCATCTCTTTTCGGGCCAACGGTGGCTCTTGGATCAACGTCAGCAACATTCAGGTCACGGCAGACGGCAATGCTGTAGAGAGTCGTCTTGTCCGCGAGACTAACTCGCTGATCGGCGTTGAAAGTAGCATCGCCTACGGTCAGGGCTGGTTTACAGCCGACCTGGACAGCCGTGGTCTGACCAATTTAGAGGTCACTTTTACCCTCGTGAGCGAGACACCTGTGGATGTTCATGTCTCCGATGGCGGCATTGGGCCCACTAATATTGCCCTTGGCCTAGCCAGCACCACCCGAATTGATTTTCCAACCAATGCGGGCAGTGGCGACATGCAACTGAAGGGTCGGCACATTCAGCCGGGGGCTGCGATCTTTATCGATGGCCAGCGCGTTGGCGGTGCCATTGTATGTACACTCGGTGGCAGCCTGCCCAATTGCGCCGAGGATAAGATCACAATCACCCTAGACGCCGTCCCAGCCCCTCCTAATGCGACTTGTCCTTGTCCGGGTGGACCCACTCAGGTAGGGCCACTCCCGGATGACAGCATGCATTTAATTCAGGTGCAGACGCCCGGTGGATTGCTCAGCAATGAGTTTCTTATCTTTGAGTCGCTCTAGGCGGGCGCCGAGGCGGCAGGTCATGAACCATGCAATGAGGTGAGTCACCCAAGTGGCCTGTTGCGCTGACCGCTGTCTAACGTATGTCTCGGTTTGTGCCCCGCTAGAGCCTAGGGCATGGTCTCGAAGCGGCCCGCATCCAATGTCCACATATGACCTTCATCGTTACTGATCAATACCCGGTAGGCATACTGGCTCCCTGCATTGAGTCCGTCGATGGACACTGTGTTCATGCCAACCTGAACTGCATCTAAGGCCCGCTCATTTGCCCAGCGTTCGGCAAAAGTCAGCGCATCTTGAGAGCCCCAGAAGAGTCGAGCCCTCGGATTCGTGCCGGCGTCGGTTACGCTGAAGCGGACGTCGGCCCGTCCAGCATCGATGTTTTGCGCAGACTCGATACGTATGCCAGCCGGCAGTGCATTCAACGCCCTTTCGGACTCACCCTTGAGGTGTTCGGGCCGGTCATTAGGGTTTGGGGGGTCAGGCAGGACCAATTGGCGATTGCCGGGCTCATCTTGCCAATGAATCAGGCCGCCCATACTCATCCAATGTTGCTGACCGGTCATACCCCAGCGTTTATTGATTAACTCCTCTGACCCGTTGATCTGCTGCGTGTCGATGGTATGCCACGTCCCACCGATATCTCGATACCATCCACGGTAGTACACCCGTCGTTCCCATTGGCCAGTTCGCTGTCTCTGGGTCGGGCCCGCAACTTCAACAAATGCGCCGGCGGTCAGGCTATCGAGGGGGCGTCCATCATTATATTTTTTTCCGGCCGCAAAAAATGTCCACTGGGTCGTGACGGGATCTAAGTAATACCCGTAGTAGGTATCGTATGGATTTCCAGGGTCCACTCGCAGTGCGAGGGTCTGGGTGGCGGGTTGCTGTCCGTCATACGGGTTCCACCCGCGCACTTTTGCGCCCGTCCCTTCGTGGTCGAAACCATCGAATTGGCCATCGGGGTGACCGATGCCAACGATGTGAGATAATTGGTCTATAGGCGGCGCGTCTTCCCCGCGCGCGAAGGACCACATGGAGAAGTTGACGCCGGTGATCTCTCCGCTGTCCGACCGCGGAGAGCCGAAATAACCAAACTGCGTTGTGATGGGGGAATAGAACCCCTGTCCGTCCAGCTGGGGCGCCAATTCGATCACCCAGAGGCGACTCGGTTGTTCCATTGTGGAACTGCGCCACTGTGCATGGACAGCGGCGGGTCGCCAACGGGCTCGAACCAGCTGTGCATCTTCGGCGCCTGCACCGGTCAGATGAGCTTGATAGAACCGGCCGACCTCCTGTCCGGGGACATGTTGAGCTGTCATGGTCAGCGTGTATAGACCAGGCATTCCATCAAACTCAATTCGCCATAGACGCTGTTGCATATTGATACCTCCGGTGGATTCAGTGGTGCACAATGCCCTTTGGTCACCGAGTACAATCTCTACATCCGCGCCGGCCATCGCGTCGTCGACGCCCATCTCAATCTCCAAGACCAGCGGACCCGCTCGCTGGAGGTTGAGCCCCCACATGATGCTCTCTCCAGGTCGGTTCCAGCGTTCCGCATAAGCATGCGTGAAGCGTCGATTAAGTGCCTGTGCATCAGGCAGGCCTTCAGGGCCATCGCCGCCTAAAATAAGCGCGCTCCCGACGTTAAAAAAGGATGCATTGACGTGAAAAAGGACATGTTGATCCGACGTGGTTTGCACTCTTAGAAAACGGTCTGTTCCGTCAGGTCCAGGACCCAATGGATGTGATGTCACGGGAACGCGTAACTGGCCCTCTCCGCGGCCGGCGATCGGTCCCTCATTGATGATTTGGCAGGGGCGCGGCTCCGGTTGTGGCGATGCTGCATCGACTGCCAAATCGGTCTGAATTCCTGAGTCGATTTCCATATGCGCATCGTTGTTGGACTCCACATCGAGAGAGGGCCTCATATCCGTCGCTGTGCCCCCATCCAGGCCGAGATGAGCATCAACATGAGCATCCATCGATCTGATCCCTGAATCAGCCCCAATTTGGCCTAAATCGAATTGTGTGCTGGCATCTTCAGCCAACTCTGCATCGGGAACAAAAGCACCATCGGATGTCGAAGAATCAAGAGCTGCCCCGTCTGTCGGCTGTGTATCGGGTTCGAAAGCGCCATCAGCACTTGATGCATCGCCAACAAGTCCGCCGTCGAGTTGACTCTGATCAAATGGAATTGGATGGGCCGTATCGATGGGCAAGCCGCGGTCTGTAACGGAGTTTCGGTTGTCACCATCACCGGACTGTGCGGTTTCGCACCCCAAAAAGATCAGGGCCACAAGCAAGACCATATAGAAACAGCGAGGGGATACAGTGTCCATGGTGGCTCTCCGGCGCGGCACCAGAGACCACGCGTCAGGTTAAATCCAAGCGTGAAGTCTATCTCATGCCAGCGATGGAATGTGAATCGTCTGTCTTCTGAGAGGCAAAATTAATTTGACATTTTGATTAAACAGTTTAATGTTTGTTAAAGTGTTTAATTATTGAGGCGATCATGCCAAACTCTCCGATCCCAGGGGCCGTATGTGACGAGACAGAGCATCGACCGCATACTCACATAAAGCGGGCCGATGGAATCATCCAAGATACGGCCACTTTATTCAGTGCCTTGGGAGACATAGAGAGACTTCGGTTAATGGAGCTTCTATTCGATGGGCCGCACTGTGTCTCTGAGCTGGCAGAAGAGACACAAAGTTCCATGTCGTTGATTTCACAACGGTTGAAAATCTTGAATCAGGCGAAGCTCCTGAAGAGAGAACGAAAAGGCAAACATATCTATTACAGCCTTGCCGATAAACACATCGTGGATCTCCTAAGCAATGCCTTCGAGCACGCGGATGAAATCGATGAATAACCAAAATCAGACACCTTGGGAGTCGAAATGAACGAAACGAAGACGCCATGCACAAAACACCCGAACCATGCACATGTCCACGGCCCTGATTGCGGGCATACGGCCATTCGTCATGGAGACCACATCGACTACCTCCACGACGGCCATCTTCATCACGTCCATGGAGACCATGTAGACGAACATCAGCTAGACGTGAACGAGAAAAACCCCGATGTGTGTACGCCGGACCATCGCTGCGCAGGCCATGATAAGGATCATGTTCATGGGCCAGGCTGCGGACATGAAGCTGTACCACACGGGGACCACATCGATTATATTGTCGACGGCCACCTACACCATCCTCATGGCGATCACTGTGACGATCACGGACCTGTCGACCTTGTCTTGGGCGGTACCTGACAGCGAGCCCTTTGCCCGTCTCAAACGTGTGCCCGCCGAGTGCTAATCGCGCGTTTCGCCCGGATTGTTTAAATAGACGATCTGGACAAGGGCCAAGCCTATATTTAAGGGCTATCTACAGGGTAAATCATAACGGCATCCGCCACACCATCGGCGTTCGAGTCCAGTGCTTCTTCCACCTGGTGTCCTCGATATGTGAATGTACTGATTCGAGTGGGCGACCAAGGGATGGGTTCGAAATCGTGAAAGGGTTGATCAACGGCCTCTTCGCGAATCAAACGGCCCCCTATCGGCCGAATGGCTTCCATCAGTCCCGCCTGAATCCAGTCCATTAGCATCTTGGTCTTCAGTTCGCATTACCGCGTCTTGCAGCGTCATTGCCAGGTCGAGTCCAGCTGCGTCCATCGTACCGGATACATCCGTCGACTCAGACGCGCACCCAGCCGCAAGACCCACCGTCAAAAGTAATAATAGGTGTCGGACGTTCATAAAACCCACTTACAAACAAGCAAGATTTCACACAGGTAAGTCGACTTAAATCCATAGACTGGGTGTACTCGGCTCGCCTGATGATCAGGATACAGCCCAACAGGCCTGTAGCGGATAGTTGACGGCAATCCGATTTTAAGGTGCGAAAGAGGGTGAAATTGACTGCGAAAGGGGTTTCGCACCACCCCTTTTTCTACTCGATCAGGCTCAACTAATTAATTTTAGACTCATCTAAGCAGCTGTTTTTTATATCACTTTGTAGACAGTGTTTTTTTTCTTTGAGAGCGGCTGGCATTGTCCTGCATTCTCTCATGTGTCGTCGTGAGGCGGTTCGCGGCTCGGACAGCAGAATGTCGAGCCAGTTTTTGATGGAGGCAGTTGTCTCTTAACTAGACACGCCGAGTTTGAAACCTCGGCACGAAGCGGAGAAAGTTATGAAAAAATTACTCGTTTTAGCCGCAGCTCTCTTGATTGCTGTGCCAGCAGCGTCCACCGCAAAAGGTCTCAAGGGCATGACCCAGGCCGAGTTCAATAAGAAGGGTAAATTTGCCCTCAGCGGTGATTTGCTCAACTTCAATAATGTTAAGCTTGACGATGGTGATGCCGAGCCGTCAGCATTTTCATTGGCTCCGGTCATCGGTTACATGGTGATGGACAACCTTCAAATCAACTTAGGGCTCGCATTTGGCTCTGAAACAGACGGCGCAGAAGGGGATGCCGAAACAAAGACAAGCGGATGGGCAATTGCACCAGGCGTACGCTACTACTTCGACCAATTGTCTAAGAAAAACCTTTTTCCATCCGTCGGTTTGAGCTACGGCTATGGCAGTGGCACGACGGAGACAGGTGGTAATGAACTCGATGCGACTATCGGTGTGCTCACAGCGGGAGCCGGTATCACTCAAGCCCTCGGTGGCGCGCAGGGTGGCTTCTTGTCACTTGGCCTAAACTACGTGATGCAAACTGTCACACCTGACGCCGACGGCGCCGAGGACATTAAGTCATCCGGCCTTGACGTCAGTGTGAGCTTCGGCCTGTTCTTCTAAAGTACGACCGAGCTGAAAAGCTTAAAAGCGGCGGGTCATATGACTCGCCGTTTTTTTTTGTCTTGTCGCGGACCTCAACAGACCGTTTAGACGCGTTGCCCTAGTCAACTTAAGAATGTGTCTCACACGACTCTCATGGTCAGACCCGCTGTGCCGGACTTAGCCTGTTGATATGGCGTATTAGTTTGATACCCAAACAGGTCACGCTCCGCCCACTTGAGATGAAATCACACCGTGTAAGTGAGCGCTTAGCCTAACTTACACCTACTTCGCCTTATTGGGTGCATTCTTTTGTAGGATAATGCCGTCTTTGCCCTGGTTGGGGGCTTTCTTCTGCAGAATAATTCCTGCCTTACCCTTTTTGGGAGATTTCTTCTGAAGAATAATGCCTGATTTTGCCTTCTTCGATGCTGTGTTTTGCAGGATGATTCCGGTTTGACTCGTCTTAGACGGTCTTTGAAGGATGATGCCGGCTTTCTTTGTCTTACTCGTCTTTTTCGACGTTTTCTTCTCGCTTGTCTTCGTTGAGGTCTGCTTGTCGCCCTTGACCTGGGCGCTGGCCAAGTGTGGTAGCGAAAACATCAGTGGGATTGCGATTGCCAATACTTTCAAAGTTATCCTCCAAATGGGTTTGTCTAATCGGTTTAATTAATTGGACAAAATCGACCGACGTAGACGTTTT
>PCCS01000051.1 GCA_002731825.1 Myxococcales bacterium | reverse complement strand
GCCGAAGCCGAAGCCGAAGCCGAAGCCGAAGCCGAAGCCGAAGCCGAAGCCGAAGCCGAAGCCAGAACCGCCCAAGAAAAAGCCGGTCCCACTGGTCACAGGGATTACTTTGGGCAGTACCATAAAGGGTGGCAAGGGACCTGCCTTACAAGTGGGTAACACCCAGATGGGAGCCGTCGGACGCAACGCTGTAAATGCTGTGACAGAGCGTGCAACCCCAGTGCAAGAGCCCGCCCCCGTAAAAGAGGTCGTGCGGCGAAAAGCGAAGCTGATTAAGCGGGTAAAACCCCGTTATCCAAAGGCTGCCTTGCGTGCTGGGATCGAGGGTAAGATCATATTTCTTCTCACGGTGGGAGTGGATGGACGAGTCAGGAAGGCTAAGGCCCTTGGCAAAAAACTCGGGTATGGCTTAGACGAGGCGGCTATGAAGGCTGTCAAAAAGTTCAAGTATCGACCCGCGACGGTCGATGGAAAAGCTGTCGTGAGTACAGTGCGTTTTAACTGCATCTTTGTGCTCGAGAATTAGGATGAAGAACGCTGCATCCCACGTCTGGCGAGTCTGCTTTTTCGTCCCCCTCTTTATTGGTCTTTTTGGTGGTCTAAGCCGTGCTGAGGACGAGAACACAGAGCCAAAATTAACCAAAAAGCCAGCTGTCGTGGAGATGGTCGAGGCAGACTACCCCAAGGCGCTGTTTGACACTGGAACGACCGGGCGAGTTGAACTCAAGATTACAATAGATGAAAACGGCCTTGTTACGGAGGCTGAGATTCATAAAGGGTCTGGTTTTGCCGAGTTCGACAGCGCTGCGCAAGAGGCGTTGTATCAATTTAAGTTTAGTCCAGCTCACATAGATAATGAGCCTGCCGCCATACAAATAATCTACGGGTATGCATTTACCATCGAGCATTCAGTTGATGAACGCCCCGTAGACCTCTCACTGCAGTCTCAGCCAACGGGCCGGTTATCAGGTACAGTTCTCCGGAAGGGGACTCGAGAGCCGGTTGTCGGCTTGACAATTCGTCTACCAAAACTGGGCCGCGAGGGCATGACAGACGAGCAAGGCCTATTTTCATTCGACGACCTCCCCGTAGGCCTAGTCATCATCGAATTAAATGACGCTGACCATTACAATTTGGAAGATGAGGAGCGCATTGAAGCGGGCAAGGATGTCAACGTTCGATATTACCTTGAACCCACAGGCTTAAACGAGAATCAGGTCACAGTGGTCGGACGAAAACTCAAAAAAGAAGTCGCGAAAAGAACGTTGACTGTCCAAGAGATCAGAAAAATTCCAGGTGCCAGCGGTGACGCGCTGAAAGTTATCGAAAATTTGCCGGGCGTGGCACGAACAGCCTTAGGCCTTGGCGGTCTCATCGTGCGTGGCAGCAACTTTGGCGATTCGGCGGCTGTCGTTGATCGGCATTTAATCCCGATTCCTTTTCATTTTGGCGGAATCCGAAGCGTTATTGCCAGCGAGATGATCGACACGATCGATTTTTATCCGGGCAACTTTGGTGCCGAATATGGGCGTTTTAGCGGTGGCCTCATCGATATTCGGTTGCGCAGACCGCGTTCTGATCGGTTCTCAGGACGATTTGAGGCAGATATTTTCGATTCAGGGGTTTTCTTGGAAGGCCCATTGACCGAGGAATTGACAATCGCTGTCGGGGCTCGGCGCAGTTACATCGATGTCCTCATCGGTACGGCGCTTCAAGACATCGATGATATAAATTTTCAGACCGTGCCGAGATACTACGACTATCAACTGATTTTAGATTATCGGTCTGGGCGTCATCAAGTTCGGTCATTCCTCATGGGGTCTGATGATGAGATGATTTTTGTACTCAACGAACCCCCCGCTGGAAATGCCGGACTTCGGGGTCAATTAGAAAATAAGGTGGGTTTTGCACGCGGCTATCTGAGTTGGACTTGGAGGGCCAGTGATCAATTCACCAATGACCTTAGCGTGGCCCTGGGTCGTAACACCCTTGTACTTAATTTTGGACCCGACATACGGGTCGATAACTTGGCTTGGCAGCTGACAGTCCGAGAAGACATGACCTACACGGTCTCCGACGCACTGAAGTGGCGCGCGGGATTAGATTATGATGGATTTTTTGGAACCCTCGATTTGAACTTACCTCTTCCGCCTAAAGAAGGGGGTGGCGGTCAGCAAGGCCGCAGTTATTCAAGCGTCGATTTTATCGAGGTTCGGCGTGATTTTCTGCTCAAAAATCCGGCTGTATGGACCGAACTTCAAATCTCACTCATGGATAAACGTTTGCTGGTCATTCCTGGTTTTAGAGGCGAATACGACCTTGTCATCGATGACTACATTTTAGATCCTCGACTGACGGCGCGTTACGGCATTGTCAAAGAGTCCACGATCATAAAAGCAGGCTTGGGTCTTTTTTCCCAGAGGCCTAGCCCTGATGAGACCGACGCGGATTTCGGGGACCCTGATATTAATTTCGAGCGCGCGATACACTTTTCGGCTGGCATTGAACAGAAGCTGAGCGACTTCATCGAAATCGATCTAGTTGGCTTCTATAAGCACCTCTATGATCTCATCCGCCCTGTCGACCAGACCGGTGTCAATACGAGCCTTGACTCAGCGCCAGAACGTCGTCTGGCAAATAGTGGCACTGGTCGGGTTTATGGCATGGAAGTTCTCTTGCGCCACTCGCCTTCGGAACGCTTTTTTGGGTGGTTGAGTTATACGTTGATGCGCTCTGAACGCCGGCGTAGCGACGCGCCTGGTTATCGCCCATTCGATTTCGATCAGACCCACGTGCTGACGATTCTAGGTCAATATAAACTCACCAATGCATGGGAATTCGGCGCCCGGTTTCAATACAGTACGGGCCGACCTCAAACACCCTTCGTAGGTTCGGTGTATAACTCTGACTCGGATAGCTATGAGGGCATACCTGGCGAGGTGAATAGCGTTCGGATCCCGTCTTATCATCGATTGGACATTCGGCTTGACCGTAACTGGATCTTCAACACATGGATCTTGAGTGCCTATTTTGAAATACAAAACGTCTATAATCGTTCAAACCCCGAACGCCTAAACCCGAACTACGACTTCTCTAGCGCAAGTTATACCAGTGGGCTGCCAATCATTCCGTCCCTGGGTATAAGGGGGCAATTCTAGTGTTATCTCGATGCTTTTGGGTGCTGTTTTTTTGCTCTCTGTGCACTGCGTGTAGCGGACGGGACGGTGATGGTCCGTCCAAGCTTAATGACCTTCGCGTACTCGGCCTTTTGACGGATACGCCCGAGTTTGAACTCGTGTCGCTCTTTGAAATGCCGGATCAGACCCTGGCGGTCTCTGTCATTGATTTTCATCCGGGTGATGTGAGTGGAGAGCAGGTAGACCGACGCTATACGTGGCAGCTTTGTTTCTCACTCGGCGCTCTGGCAAAATTCGAATGTTTGGCAGACGACAAAGTGCTCGAGATGACGACCGATGCACCATCAATGGGCCTGACTCTAGATACAGCGACTTTGTTGGGCTTGCTCCCTGATGAATTTCTGACTGCAGAGCAATCACCGGTCTCGACAATGATGGATGCAGGACAAACCTCTGATGAAGTCTGTCCTGATGGTCTAGGCGAGACTTGCTCTGTCGATGATGATTGCCAGGTAGGCCTGTCTTGTTCGTCTGGTGTATGCGAGCCGATGCCCGCTACAAGCCCTGTGCCACTCGTTGTTAGAGTCACGGTTGAATCATCGGATGAGCAAGTTGTGACGGCGGCTCGAACAATTGGACTTAGATTCACCGGTGAGCTCAATCGCAACCCTAAATTCGCCGCATTTGAGATTGGAATGGGTCGGTTGGACGCAACAGAGCTTATGCCAGCTGATGACGGCTGTTTGCAGCTGGGCCCCTTCGATTCGACGATTCTTCAACTGCCAATCAAGGCCAATTTTGATGACTCGTCGTTACAGTCGTACCCCTATGTTGACGATGGGGTTTGTCGTGAGGGTGACGAGTTCGAGTCTGCTTTTGTGAGTTGGTACAGTACCAGTGGAGCCTTCGAGAACCAGGTGGTCACGACCGAATACTCGGATAATGAACTTGAGTTTGAGACTCCCACAGCCGAAACCGTTCGAGTCTATGCATCCCTTCGAGATGGGCGTAACGGGCTTGCCATGACCTGTTTCGAATTTGATCGAGTTGAGTCCCAGCAAGGGGCACCATAAAAAATTCGCAACACACAGACGTGTCTGTCGAACTCTAAACACACCTCGTTCCACTTCGCTTGGAAATCGAGGGGGGTTTAAAGATTTGGAGTTCGTAGTTGTGACAATTCGCGCCATGATTTGCCTACTTATGTTCGCGCCTGAGATTGCAGGCAGCGAGGGTTTGTATGGCTCCGCCTTAACCGATAACCAATCTTTACTTGGCACTGAGAGGAGCCAGCCAGATCCATTTATGAAGTGGGGTCACCTCTTCCCTGAACTTCGTCTTCAGCTGTTTTTTGAACGCCTCGACAAAGGGCCGCTTCTGAGCCAAGAACGATTTGGGCTCTCAGTTCTACTTAAATGGTATGTGCCACCCACTTTGGGGCAAATCCGATGACTGGGTCGGTGATGACCATGCTTTTAATTGGGCTGTGGATGCCATTAAAGGAGGGCGGTTTGGTCGCCAGAGGTACACACTGGTCAATTCTCAAAAAGCTACACGAACACGTAGACGAGCAAAATACCATACACGCCGCGAGTCTTCGCGATATGAAACGCCGGACGCGATTATCTGCTTTGCTTCCGATCCTTGGACTGACCTACCGTTTTGTCCAAGATGACTGGAATCGGACAACGGTCGAAGACAGCCAGGGCCTGACCGACTTGTCGGTCGACAATAGCATTCGACTTGGGCGGCGCTATCAGTTCGGATTTGAATTGACATGGAGACCGTCACAACTCGTTTATCATTCCGATGAATTACGAATTGACGAATCCAGACGTCGACTCGATGCTCGGCGTCAAGCGTTTAAAACGGCTCTGACCGATGCCTTCTTAAATTGGCTAAATGCAAGTCCGAGTGAGCTGATCTCACCAAGCATTGAAGCACTTCGGTCTGCGCAAAAAAAACGACGTCACTGGTCTTTGGTTCTAAATGCGCTGACCCAGGGGGCGTTCTCCAGGCTGATCTCGAAAACGTCCGGACCGGGTGAACAGAAATGACAAGAACAATACCTCAGGTTTTAATACTGCTCGTCTCGCTAGGCTGCGGCTCAGTTTGCCGTACGGGTGAGGTCTGTGACCGAGCCTGTCCCAATGGAAGTGATCCTGTTTGTGCGCCGAACAACCTATGCGTCTGTACGGGGCACAAACAGTCTAACCAGTTAGCTCAGACGACAGTCTGTGAACCACCGGATCCTGGGCAGCTGGTCATCACTGAAGTGCTTATTGATGGAGAGCCTACGGAGAAAGAAGAATTTGTAGAGTTTGTGAATACAACGGCCCGGCCCATATCCTTGGATGGTGTTTCTCTTTTAAGCGACCGTGGTGGACGAATACGAAAGCATATCCTCTTTGGCTCGGGGTGCTTACCGTCCGGGTCTGCAATTGCAGTGTATGCCGATGTCGACCGTTGGATATACAGTCCCGAAATCGCAGAACGCCCAGTCGCAGCCACGCAATCCTTCGGGTTCTCTAACCAGAGAGACTTTCACATTATCTTGGAGTCCGGGCAGCGGCAGACATTAGACAGCGTGAGAGGCGGAATCGGTGATATTCTTCCAGGAATTAGTCTCGGTAGAGAAACCCCAGATATAGCTTCGGCGTTCGTTCCACATAATACCCTTGGTAACGGCACTGACAGTTCTCCAGGGGGATGCCCAAATGGTGGGACATACCATACAGACTGCAGGCCAGTGTCTGGCTTGGACTGCCGTTTTCCAAATCGTCGCGACATCATTATTAACGAAGTCCTCATCGATGGGAGGCCTGATGCCACTGAAGAGTTTGTCGAGATTCACAATAGAACTACCGAGCGGATTAACCTGGCGGGTCTTGAAATCTTATCCAATCGTGGAAGTGAACTCGCGACACGCGTCAAATTTAAACAGGGCTGTATTGAAAAACAGGGCTATCTCGCTGTTTTTGCCGACCCGAACAGGTGGACGTGGACGCCAAGTTCCGCTGACTCGCCTGAGTTTATTCTAAAGCGCTTTGGCTTTCCCAATACCAGCAATTTCACCTTTGTATTGCAAACGCCAGCTGGCATTGAAATCGATCGAATATCCGGTTCAAGACGCTTGATCAGAGAGGGGGAAAGTATTCGCCGTACTTTTGATGGATTGAATTCCAAACTGGTTCGGCACACGCATCATTCGAAGAGTAAAACATCCGCTGGTCTAGCACCCTAAAGTCAAGTGTAGACGTGCGCATTCTTGCTCTTTAGCAAATCAATAATTTAAGTGCATCGTCCAAGAATCCGGTGTCGATATCAAAAAAATAATGTCTTTGATAGCAGGCGTTATCCCACCTGTAAGTTTTATCCACACGTGTGGATATCTTTGTTTACATGTGCGCTAAATTGCCGATATTTCAGCAGAAAGAAGGTGGTGTAGGGGGTTTCATGATTAATGTCCACAAGTGGGTATTGGAGACTGGGATCGATAATGTTCTAAGAAAATCAATAGGTTCAATGACATTTGGTGATTGACACGCTTCCACGTCCACTTCTATAAGTAAGACAATGGCAGGTGGTTTTGTCGACCTGTTTTGTCGGAGGGGTAAGCTCCATGAGTGGTACAGATCATACGTGTTCCGTTTGTTCTACAACCTTTGAATTGCAATTTGCGTATCAGGCACAGCGTACGGCTGATGCTCAATTTTATTTTTGCAGTCAACGCTGTCATGAAGAGCACTTGCTCTCAGCCAATAAGAAAACGTGTTCGGTTTGCTCAAAGCGATTCGAAATGCAATTCGCTTATCAGCAGTCACAGGTTGATGGTGAGACAAAATACTATTGCTCTAATGAATGTCGCAGCATGTCCATGACTAAGTCGGTGCCTGTGGTGCGGAATACTCGACGCATCGCGGTCTTGAATCAAAAAGGCGGGACAGGGAAGACAACGACGAGTGTTAATCTTGCCGCAGGTCTAGCTGAAGCCGGTTACAAAACTCTTCTTATCGACCTAGATGCTCAAGGTAATGTGGCGGTCTCACTGGGATTGTCATCGAAGCGAACAATCTATCATGTATTGGTTGATGGTGCGCATCCATCGGACTGTGTGGTCAATGTATCGAATAACTTCGATGCGCTCGTGAGCAATACGAGTTTAGCCCAAGCTGAGGTTCGCTTGGTCAACACACCGAGAAATCGATTTAAAGTGCTGGCGAATCGCATGGTGAGCATGACGAATTACGACTACATCATCATGGATTGCGGCCCGAGTTTGTCGGTTCTTAATCAGAATGCTCTGACATATGCCGACAACATCATCATTCCAGTGTCGTGCGATTATTTGTCTTTAGTCGGTGTAAAACAGATCCTGAGGACTCTAAAGAAGGTCAACGAACTACTGCTTCATCCCGTCAGTATTCTCGGTGTCATACCGACTTTCTTCGATGTGCGGACTCGTATTTCCGTCGAGGCCGTAAATACGCTCAAGAGTTATTTTAAAGATCGGGTGCTTCCGCCAATCCGCATCAATACTCGACTTCGAGAGGCACCAGGACACAAAAAGACTATTTTCGAATATGCGCCTGATTCCCGTGGGTCCCAAGATTATCGGCGGTTGGTTGAATCAGTGGTGGAATTTTATTCGCGAGACACCATCGACGAAGACGATACCGATGTTGATATGAGCATGCCGCCAAAAGCTGTTGTCAGTAATCCAGAGGAGGAGCACCGTGGTACAACCCACATCTGATGAAGATGTTGTCGGCGCAATCAAGGGCTTCTTTGATGATGAAGAGCGAGCCGTCGAGGAGTTTTTTGATCCTCGGCTACCACGTCGAGTAAACGGTCGAACGATTGCGAAGAACGACAAGCCCACCCATTACAAAGTGGTGTCGATCAGCTTGTATAATGAAGATATCGCGCGTTTGAATGAACTTGTTCAAGAACTCAAGAAACGAGGTCACTCCAGGGCCAGTAAATCCATGTTGATTCGCGAAGCGCTTCGGCAGTTGGACCTGGATGATGTGCCTCGCCAAAGTTAGCCCGCCATCACATGATGTCCGCGCGCACCGTCTGCCAGTTATTGTGGTGGTGGAATATTTCGAACTGTAGCAGGTTCGATTGAAAAGCGAGCACAGAGGCCCATACTCTCTGGGATACCATCTCCATTAAGGTCGAGATCGGCATCGAAGGCGTCAATAATTCCGACAAACGCCGGGGCAACCATTAAGATTGCTTCACGCAATGATGCTCGCTCGAGACCAGCAGTTAGGATTCCATTCGAGACACGGACACCCACAAGCCCGTTTAACTCAACTGGTAATTCAGTATCACCAGTGATTGTGGCTGATTGCGTTGGTAATGCGATTAACTCGCCATTAATGACCGGCAATTGAAGAATGAATGGCCGCGGACCCGCGGTCAGCGCACCCTGATTCATCTGGGCACCTGGGAAGATATTGATAGGTACACCATCCTCATCGATGGACGCTGGCGCGACTGCATCATCAAGTCCATAGACGATGGCAAATTCGAAACGGGCATTTACTGCAGCACTCTCCAGTCCGTAAAACAGGCCGTATAGATTTAGGCTGCCGTTATCTATCTCTCGTTCGACTTGCGGATTAATGATTCCGGCGAGGCGGCCGAACCCATTGTCTGCCTCACCGTCGCCATCGATATCTCTACAGCCTTCATCGCCAGCTGGTACGATTTGAAAGGTAACGATTCGTCCTGTATGGACGGCACAGGCGTTGTCCTGACCATCACAGTTTTGATCGATCGTATCGCCGCAAATATCTATAGCCAGTGGATTTATGGCCCGATCGTCGTCGTTACAATCAACATTACGGCACACGATGTCGCAGTTAATGTCAGGGGGGCATGGACGCGCACAATCCACATCCGGACATGCAAATGCTCCGTCACCATCCCTATCAAAGTCTTCATCTGTGCGACCGTCACAATCATCATCAAAGCCATTACAGACTTCTTGCGTGCCGTCTTGCGGCATAGCATTACAGCTCACCTCAGCATTATCACCGCAAACGAAAACACCGCTTGTCACGCAAGCACCCACGCCTGCTGCACAGGTATCCCCAACGGGAAATGTCTCATCTACAAGGCCGTCACAGTCGTCATCGATATCATTACAGGCTTCTTGGCCATCGTTGTTGAGTTCGCATTCACATCCATCAGATGGCTCCTCGTTCAGATTGACAAAGCCGTCGACACAGGCTGAGATCAAGCACGCTCCAGCACGACATTCAACTTGCGCGTTCGGTCTCTCACAGATGGACCCGCAGGCACCGCAATTTTGTTCATCGGAATTCAGATCGATCCCTTCGTCAATCGTATCATCGCAATCATTGTCGAGTTCGTCACAAACCTCAGATGTGCCCATTGGCGCAGGACCCTCACAGACAGCAATCTTGTTTTCGAGGTCACAGGCCCAGACCCCGTCGCCACGACACCCCCCCATCTGAATGGTACACATTTCACCAAGGGAGAATTCTTCATCGATTGCCTCATCACAATCATTGTCTAAGCCATCACAGAGTTCGCTGGTTGAAATGCACGTCTCTCCGCCGCCGCCGATTGAACCGTCGTTGGATTCGACCGTACGTCCGTCTACGATTGTTTCGGTCGGATTCGCCGGGGTTTGCTCATCCATGCAAGACACGCTTGCAACGCTCGCACACAATAGAGCGATGCATCGGAGTAGATTCGCTTTTTGATCCTGTTCAACACGCATTTACAGACTCCATCGTTTAAGCTCTCTGTCGCTAATCGTAATCAGATTTTATATGCACCGACTATGCACAAGGCTCAGGGATCAAGGCAAATATTTTGAGGTCTCAAGAACGATGGTCACTTCTAGGGAACGGATCTGAGACATGAGGGATTCGCTCAGGGTGTTGCCCGATTGCATAGCTGCTTCCAAACGTGAACCACAGCGTTCATACTCGCTCAATTGTTCTCGAAATTCTTCCCGATTCAGACGCTTCACAAGCCGCCCTTTAAAGCGGCCGAACTGTCCGGGTTTGATATCACCTACAAGCTGTTGGAATCGCGTTTCATATTGTTCGAATCCATCATTTGGTATGCTCATTATTGGTCTCTCTCCTTCGATAAAGATGCCCTCAGCCAGCGTGTCCTTGACATGTGCCCACGCTGAGCTAGGGTAACTGAGATGAAACTTTGTGTACATTGTCGTCTGCATCGGTTTTTCGTTTCTGCCTTGCTTTTCGGTCTATTTTGGACCGTGTCCGCGCATGCAGACTCGGTTAAGCCTAGCCGTTATTCCCTCGATGATCTCTTGCGCGCAGCGCGTGCTTCAAGTCCTGTAATGACAATCGCTAGAGCTAAATTGAAGAAGTATGAAGCCATATTTGATCGCGCGTATTACGCTTGGTCGCCGGTTTTAAAAATCGATGCTTTAATGGCGCCCTTACCCGAGCGTCGGGTCCTCGATCGATGCGTAGACCCTGGAGCTGTTGACCCGATGACAGGGTTGGCACCTGTCATTGCATGTCCTGGACAGAATATCCAAACCGACGAACGCATCACGGCCGATACGGAGATTGGGCTCTTGGTGCGCACTGATGTTGACGTCACCTTCCCGATTTATACCTTTGGTAAGATTGAACATGGGCAAAAAGCGGCTCGCGCTGGCATCGCCGTTGGTAAGTCGGGCATCAACTACGCTCGCGGACGCCTAGATTTCCTAGTGAAGAAAGCCTACTACGGTGCACAAATGGCTGAAACAGCTCTTGGCGTTCTAAAAGAGGGACGTAAGAGATTCTCAAAAGCGAAGCGGTCCATCGAAAAAGAACTCGCCAAAGATACGGGCCGCTTCACAAGTAATGACCTGCGTAAGTTGTTGGTTGACGAGGCGGAGCTTGAGTCAAGATATCTTGAGACAGAGGCTCTAAATAAGCAGGCTTGGTCGGGCATTCGGTTAGCTGCTTCGGTCGCGCCAACAGGCACGATTTCTCTAGACACACTCAAATTGAAGCCGGTCAGTGTGGAGAGAAGGAACCAGGCGGAATATATCGAATTGGCTCTTGACGCCAGGCCAGATATCCGGATGGCGCGTGCAGCGATTCGTGCCCGGCAAAGCGAAGTTAATATGGCCATTGCAAATTTTTTACCCGATATCGCGCTCGTGGGCGGTCTGAGATATGCCAAGGGTACGACGGCTGATGACCCTGTCGATCCCTTTGCCAATGATGGTTACAACTACGTTGGGTGGGGGGTTGTCATCGGAGCCAAATGGAAAATCGACTATTCAGTCTTGGTGAGCCGACTCAAAGAAAAGCAAGCAAAAGCACTACAGCAGCGGGCCGAATACGATGCGCTTGTCCAACAAGTTCGATTAGAAATGGTCACTCTGGTGAGCGAAATGGAGCGCCGGAAGGCGGAGACTGATGTTCGACGCATTGCGATGAAGGCCGGTAAAGCATGGTTGATCTCAAACACGCTTAATTTCGGTCTGGGCGTTGCGACTGTAGACCAATTGCTGCGAAGCTTGATAGCGTACAGCAAGGCTCGATTGACGTATTATCGTGTCATATATGAGTACAATCTGGCTGTTGCTCGTCTGTCTCAGGCGGTTGGTATTGAACTCAGTATTCCAAATCCGAATGAATAGTTGGAACCACATATGCGTAGCTTCACTGTTGAACACAATAATGAATGGAAACCAAAAATGGTTAAGCACTTTATCCTGACTAATTTAAGTCTCCTGTTGATGGTCAGCCAGAGCTGGGCCGGACCGCCGACAGATAGTCTAAAAGCCAAGGTCAGCGAGGCGAGACAATTATTAAAACAGAAGGTTGTCGACGGGTCCGAAGAGGCGAAGAAAGTAGATGCCAAGCTCAAATCAGTGATTGAGCCAGTCTTGGATTTTCAGCGCATGAGTGAGAATGCTTTAAGAGCCCACTGGTCCAACCTCACGCCTGAGAATCGTGCCGAGTTTGTCGCGCTATTTAGAGCCTTACTCTTTCGGAGCTATTTGACGCGCATTAGAAAAGCAAACGAAGATTATACACTAGAATACGAGGGAGAAGAGGCAAAAGGCCGTAGGGCAGCTGCAGTCACTGTCATCGCGCAAACGCCAAAGGCTGAAATCGAGCTTGTTTTTCATGTCATTACCCAAAATGGCAAACAATGGGTCACCGAGGATGTCGTTATCGACGAAGTGAGCTTGGTGCAGAACTATCGCGAACAATTCACGCGCATCATCAAGAAAGATGGGTACCCTGTCTTATTGAAGAAGATGGCTGATAAACTTCGAGAGCTTGGCGGTGAGGTTCCAGGTGAAGTCAAGTCAGTTCCGAAGCCCGTCAAAGCGACAGTGGACGGAAAAGCGCCGACCGAGGCCTCGAAAAAGACGGATGCGAATGCTGCAAAAGCAAAGCAAGTCGGTGAAAAGAACTAGGAGTCTATTTTAGCAAAATAAACTCCTGGAGTACCCCCGATGGCGGTGTTTGCCCGGGGTTTAGTAGACCATCTTGTCACCGCACCCATCGTCTCACATTGTTCTGACAAAACGCTCAGTCGAACCAAAAAAGCGAAGCCGCCGAGCCTAAAATGGCTGCCAATATTGCCAGAACAGTGAAAACGAGCCACTGCCCAAGAGATTTACCTCCGGCCTGTTGGCCATTTGCTGTCGTCAGTAAACATTCTATTTGACCAAAGGTAATTCGATCGCCATGGCCAACCCGTGTCGGGCGATTTATGCGTCGACCAAGAACGAAAACACCATTGCTGGAACCCAAGTCAGTCAGCGCATAGGAGCCATCATCTTGTCGCTTTAGTTGTGCATGTTGACGCGAGACGGATGGATCTTGAATGGAGAGTTCATTCTCATCAATTCGGCCAACCGATATAATCGGCTCATACAGAAGAACCTCCCGGCCAGCATCATGACCAGCGAGAATCACGAGCTTTCCGTGGGCGTCGTCTGGGGCGACGAGCGCTGTCCGAATTCCACTGCCAGTCGGCTCTGGCTCATGACGCTCAAGTTGGAAAAGATACTCTGAGACACGAATTCTTGATTTATCGTCAACAGGCGTGTCTCTAGTGATGCGTTGTTCGTTGACATACACACCGTTGGCGCTGCCCATATCAGACACAAATACCTGGGCATTTTCGACGTAGAAACAGGCGTGTTGTCTGGAGACGGCCGTACTGTCAAGGGCCACGTCACACCCGTCTAGTCGACCGACTATGATCTCTCCAGCATCGATAAGGTGTTCGCTGACCAGTGCGCCGCGTTCGTTCTTTACGGCCAGTACATACATGGATAAGTTGCGCCTGTCCGTTTAGCCAAAAATGCTCGATGATAAGTCATGGCCGAGACTGATTGCATTCTCATACCAGCGCGGGATTTGACCGGATGCTGAAAAGCCGTCAAATCCAGAAAAGGTCTCTCCCATCTCTCCGTCTACATCCATAATTTGAGTTACGCGATGAGAGCCATCTCCAAAGGCATGAATTTGCACGATGATATCGATTCGGTTTTTCGCCAGTTCGGTTAGGCGGCCTTCTGATTGATTGGAGCTTGCAGCACCGTGTTTGACAACTCTTGAGACGGCATCTTCCGGTGAGTCAGCTGAAACGCCGAGGACACCCCCGGTTGTTGTTGACCCCATGGCTGAAAGAGCCTCCGTTGGGGTTGAGCATGCGATGTCAGCGACAACTAAATAATCCGGTCGCATCATCAGAGCGTGTCGCAGACTAGACCCTGAACTCGCCGTCAGTTGAACCGATTGGTCATTTGGCTTTACAAGTCGACCGCCGGAATCGATGCTGACGACCCTGGTGTTGGATTCCACCTCGGCTAACAGAGCGGACACGAACTCAAAGCGTGCATCGAGGGCATTGCTTGAGACAAGGATGACTCGGCCGAGTCGAATTGAAGCGCCAAGGTAGGCGGCCATATTCGCACTCAAAACGTTCTGCCCAGTGAGCTGCTCTAAATTAACTTGGCTTCTGCTAGGCCGATCGACAGTGACATACGGTCCACCTGCTGAACTGCTTACATAGTGCAAACGGCTTCCGTCCGAAAGATATCCCTGGGCATATGGTGAGACTGTCTCCGTGCTGAGTAGCCTGCCGACAGCGGTATCCATTGCATGGTTACAAGAAAATGATGCGCTGCTGCGCGTGGATGAGCCACCGCGCGTGATCCAGACCGAATCCGTGTCATTAAAATAGATCCGTTCGATACTTGAGTCCCCAAGAAGTTCTCCAAGTGACCCCGCACCCAATGCCTCAGCAGCCGCTCTCTCAGCAACCGCCCTCGCATCAATGCCCGAGATTTGATTACAGGCGGATTCCGCCGCCTGTACCAGTTGCTCGGTCAGCTCTTTATTGGTGCCCGCCTCAATGTAGTACGTGGGGGGACTTTCAATCCGATTTGCACGCATATACTGGCGTAACCATCGGTAGATGGCCACTGGGGCCTCATCCGCAGATGCAACAATTTGGCTGGGCAGGTCAGCGGCCGGTGTTGGCAGCTCATTTTGCCTTATCTCTTGCTGTCCGACAGCTGGCTCTGGTTGCCGCCTTTCAGGTGCCGCTGACGCGGCCGGTGCCGGTGCCGGTGCCGGCCTCGGTGTTCTTGGGCGAGGCGCAGGTGCAGCAGAACTTGGCTTTGGTGCGGCTGCGGGTCGCTGTGGTGGCGGTGCAGGCCGTCTCGGCGGTGGGGGAGGTGCCTTTTGCGCTGGCTCTATGGCTGCAGCACTTGCCTCAGTTCCCGTGCTTGCGGGTTCTGCTGATAGAATAAAATCACCGATATAGATCTTATCGGTCTCCTTTATCACCATCGGTGAGGCGATTTTTCGACCGTTTACATATGTGCCATTGGTCGATTTGAGATCGACAATGATGAACTTACCGTCTTTAACGACAATCCGGCTGTGGCGCTTGGACACGTTCTGTTTGGGCAGAATGATATCGTTACCCTGAACACGACCAATCGTGACTTCAGTCTTATCGAATTCCTGGCGGCGCGGTTGTCCACCCTTTTCATGGATTGTGACTGCGAACGGCATGCTCTGTCCTCGATGGTCGACTTGGCAAATTACAACTCAGTAAGTTTTGTAAGTCGGTCGGGTCTGAGGTGTCAAGGTTCGCAGCGGAAAACGATGCAAATAGATCAAAACGAGTCATATTTTTGTCGACTGATGCGACTCTTGGTCAGTTTTTTTAATTTCGTGCGATGGGCGTTGGTGAGAATTTATGTTCCAACCACACCCACGCTGTACAACATGATGTCGCGATGACTGCGGCCAAGGAAAACATGACGGCTTGGCCATACCAGTCAGAAATGAAGCCATACAATGGCGTCATGCCCACTGACGTCAGTTCCCATATCGCCGTAAATGTCGCCAAACCAATGCCTCTCAATTGAACGTCGATGCGACTGACCACTTGACTCGTCAGAACAGGAAAACAATATCCGTGACCAAGTCCAGCTAATAAGCCGGCTAAGCAAAAGTGGCTGTAGGTATGCGCACCTGCAGCGATTATGAAGGCCAGAACATAGGTGGATAGGGCGGGTACGACGATGTTAGATGGACCAATCCTATCGGGTAGACGGCCACCCAAAAGTCTAACGCCCACCGCTCCGGTCGCGTAATAAGCCCAAAGGTCGGGGGCTGATTCCACACCGCGCTGTTTTGCCGTGACAGTCACATAGGTCATCAAGACCGCCACTAAAGTCGAGAAGATCATGGTCGCAAACCAAGTGGGTAGTAAGGTTGAATGCGTGAGCGAGCTGCGAACATCGGCTAATTTTGGTGAATCGGCGCCCGTGGGTTTTGTTCTGGATTCGGGGACGCCAAAGAGAAGCAGAATGGAAGCAATGACCAGAACTGACACGACCGGGTAGATATCATTCATACGCTCAACCGGAATATCCAAACGGTAGACGAATGCATTGAAACCCACAGGTAGAAGGCCGGACACTCCAAACAAGGCCAGGCCTTCGGTTCGTCGAGATTCTGGAATGAAATCTGCGACGTAAGTGAAATACCCAGTAAATAGCGTCCCTGCTCCAATGCCTATCAACACGCGCGCCGCGTAAATTTCAAAGCCCAAGGAGTCGACCCAACCGATCATAAAGATGCCAACCGTCAACAAAATTGTCCCTGCAATTAGGGTTGGGCGACGTCCCACATAGTCCAGAGACCAGCCGACAAGGGGTCTAAACAGCAGACCTCCAACCGATGCGATGGCCATTATGGTGCCCAGTTGCGCTTCAGTTGAACCGAGATGCTTGATGTAGATCGGTAACAGCAACATGGATGACCAGCCCAGGGCCTGCATGAAATGTGCGAGCACAAGCAATATGAAGGGGCGCGTGAAGAGAGGGGCTTTCGGGTTCGGGGCTGTCGTTACATTTGGATTAGAAACCATGGAAGCCCGTTCATGAGTGCAATACAGAGCGCCGTGCAGAGAACGGAGGTGATCATCCGGGGCAGTCGTCTCCCGTTCACTAACCACATGAGCAGCGATGCCTGCAAGAGACATCGCAAAAAGAAGAGTAGGCAGTTGGCGTTGATTTTCAACGGCTCAGCATGCTTCGGTTCTGCAAATGAACCCCCGACCCGGGTCTGCCCGTTATCGATCTGCGACACAATCCCATTGGTCCATCTAAATGTGATAATATCTGAGCCGAGTTGAGTGCGCAGTTCACTCGGTGCTTTCCCAAATTCGATGGTTGGGTTTTTCTGGACTTCGCCAGTTTGAATTGCGGCGGGCGGGACCGCTATGAATATGATCCATGGGATGAGAACTGAGGGCGAATAGCCACTTGATGAAAGTGCAATGATGCCGCCCTGCCGGCGCCAATCCAGTACAGTCCAGACGGCCGCGATACACGCCGCGTTGGGTAGCGCCCTGAGAACGTGTTGCCAAAGTTTCACTGTTCGGAGGTCGATCCAGCTTGAAACAGCTAGTATTGTGCCGATGGACAATGTAAGGACCAATACGCGCGTGGCGAAGGCTCGAGTCAGCCATTTGTATAGTGCGAGCATATAGTGATGGTGCCAATCACTGGACCGAAGTACAATCCATCAACACGCCAGATGACACGACCTGAAGGAATGAAGCGGTGAGAAAGACGAAAATTATTGCCACAATTGGGCCGGCGACCAGTTCGAGAGACATGCTCAGCAAGCTCTTTGACGCGGGCTGCAGCGTCGTTCGAATTAATATGAGTCATTCATCGCAGGATGAAGCCGCTCAGATCATTGCATCTGTCCGAAGCATCTCGACTCGTGTTGGGATTTTGCTAGATACCCGCGGCCCTGAAGTTCGGACAACAGAGGTGGATAGCGAAATTGAGCTCGTTGCCGGTCGCGAAGTGATTATTCGTGGAGAAGAGGGGCCGACGACGACTGAAATTGTCCGAGTCAATTACTCGGGTTTTCACAGATCGATGGAGGCAGGCAGTACCATCTTGTTGGCGGATGGCCGAATTCAACTTGAAGTTTTGGCGGCCTCAAATGAGCAATTGCACTGTCAAGTGGTCGCAGGTGGGGCACTTGGGTCGAAAAAGGGCGTGAATGTCCCAGGTGTGAAATTGCCCATGCCGTTCCTATCTGACCAAGATATCTCGGACATTCAATTCGGTGTCGCACAAAAAGTAGATTTTATTGCAGCATCCTTTGTCAGTGAACCTGAAGATGTACTTCGAATTCGAGAATTGGTCGCGGAGGAGGGTGGTCGCGTGTCGATCATCTCGAAAATAGAAGCGCGTTATGCCATCAAAAATTTAGCTGACATTATCGCGGTCTCAGAAGGCATTATGGTTGCTCGTGGAGACCTAGGTGTCGAGATCGCCGCCGAAGAAGTACCTGTCGTTCAAAAGCAAATGATCGACGCATGTCGTGGCGCCGGAAAGGTTGTCATCGTCGCGACCGAGATGATGGAAAGCATGATCCACAATCCGCGCCCGACGCGCGCGGAAACCTCTGATGTTGCTAATGCGGTCTTCGAGGGGGCAGACGCAATTATGTTGTCTGCCGAGACAAGCGTCGGTGCATACCCGACGGAGGCCGTTGCCACAATGGCTCGTATTTCTAAGACATGTGAAGCAGAGGTTGCCCGTCGACAGAAAACCTGGCCAGGTGACCGTCGTGCACATAATATCAGCGATATTATGTGCAAAGGAGCCTGGCTGGCTGCCCGAGAACTGAATATGCAAGCCATTCTTGTACCGACGTCAACTGGCCGCACGGCGCGTCGAATGAGTCGCTATCGCCCAGCTGTCCCGATTCTTGTGACAACCCCAGATATGGCCGTTGCCCGAGGCCTCGCCCTGAACTTTGGCGTCTACGCCTTGTCGACCCGACACTACGGCCGCATGGAGAACATGATTCGGCGCTCATGCCAAGTCATGGTCAATGAAACATGGCTTTCGGAACAGGACCTCATCGCCGTCGTGTGTGGCGTTCCCGTCGGTCGGTCAGGAAATACCAACCTCATGACACTTCAGCACGTATCAGCACTCCTCGGTCAGCAAAAATTTGACCAATAAGCCGCCGACTGTGTAGCGTGTAGTTAGATTACCTACATGCACTCGCGGAGGAATGCGATGCAACGTCAGCATCCACGCGCACATACGTGGTTTTATTTGAATCATTGTATCGACGGCACACCGTTTTTAGCTCGAGCATTCAATTTGAGTACAGGCGGTCTAGCAATCGATGGCCTCAGTTGTCCCCAGGCCGGTGCCCATCAGACAGTCTACGTCGAGTTCGAATTGCCAAACTCTGAAGAACTCATTTTTTCTGACGTAGAGGTGGTGTGGCAGAGCAATTCTGGTGCTCTTGGACTTAAATTTAAAACCTTAGCACCTCGTTACCGAAGGAAAATAAGGCAATATCTGAGGTCTCGTGAGCCCGGTCGTGAAAACACTTTGAAGCAAGCTGAGTCAACGTGTAATGCTTATGCACGATCTATCATTAACCCAGTCCAGGTAAACCTTTAGAAGCATGCGTGTATTAACCCCCTTGGTCAAACCAGGCCAGCGGCTCAAAAAGCCAATTATGAGCGGTGGCCAACTGCTTTTTGGCGCAGGGACCGAGATGTCCAGACGGTATCTGAGGGTGATCCATGAAGAAGGTATCCGCGTCGTCGATTTAGAGCCTGACCCACACGTCTCAGACTGGGAAACAGTACCCAGCGTAGACCAGTACGTCCGTGGCCTTGATGAGCGTTTTATTCATCACCAACGCAATCGAAAGATGAAGGCCCTGAAACAAGCCATCAAAGATGTCTACCTCGATTTTCTTTTTGAACTTGAGAGCAAAGAGTGAATCGATATGTCGATATAGAGCCAGCTGCCGATACACCGGAATCAGCGGCGATTCTCGATAAGATCGGACGTCGGATGCTGAAGCGTCAAGTCGATGCTTTGAAGAGCTTACCCACGTTTCCCGAATCGATCATGCGGATTAACTCCGTCTTGCTTGAAGAGAATTCAAACCAGTCAATGGAACAAATCGCTCGAGCCATTGAAGTCGACCCGGTGGTCACGGCTCGTATTCTTCGCTTAGTGAACTCGGCCTTCTATGGGGTGAGTGGGGCGATCGCATCTGTTTATGATGCCCTTGTTATGCTCGGGCTCGATGTCGTTCGCGGGATCGTCTTGTCGAGTGCGGCGATGGATGTGGGCGGTCGGCGCCGCAGTATTAGCGGTCTTTGGGAACATTCGTTTGGGACAGCCGTAGCTGCGTCAGCACTAGGGCGTACTCTCGGCATGAGCGGCGTCGAAGAAGCATCGGCTGCCGGACTTATGCATGACATCGGTAAGCTTGTTCTTGCCAGTCAACTCGGCTCTGAATATGACCGGGTGATCGCCTATGCAATCGACGAGGGCATTCACATCCGCGAGGCAGAGCTTAAACTTTTGGGGGTCGGTCACGATACCATCGGCCAGTGGCTTGTGAAGCGATGGCGCCTTCCTGATTCACTAGCCGAACCGATTGCCCTCCATCACGAACCTGCCCAGTCGCGTGCACATGCTGATGTCACGGCGCTTGTTCATATGGCAGACCATATGATTCGTGGCTATGGTTTCGGTTTCGCGGGCGACAGAACTATGCCACCGCTGTGCGACAAGGCCTGGAAGAGATTGGGTTTGAATGAACGCAAGTTGCGAAAAGCAGTCGCGAAGATGCACATCGATCTTCAGGAGGCTATGGTTCACGCAAATCTATACGTAAGCCAATGACGCAAGAACAAGACAAGCAGGACCGTTTACGCCAAGAGCGCGACCAGTACGCACGCTCAGTTTCAGAACTCAGTGAAAAATTCGATGAGAAAGTAGAGGAATTGTCCTTTGTTCGTCAGTTGGGCGATGCCCTTGGGTCGAGTTTGGACCTGAATACCTTGTGCCGGCACACGGTGAATATCGTGCAAGAGTCTCTTGGTCCGGAGCACTGTTCTATCATGTTACTCGATGACCAATCTCTTTATCTGGTCGCAGCCCGAGGTGCCTACGATGACGAAGCCTCGACTTTTGATTTCGCTGCTCAAGATCCAAGTTTTGCCTTGGGCGAGGGAGTTGCAGGTGTTGCAGCGGCGACGCAAAAGGCTATACGGATAAATAATACAGCTGACTATGATGCTTTTGTGGAGGGACAAGAACATCGAGTCAATCCCAAGAGTCTTTTGTCTGCGCCCTTGCAATCGCGGGGTAAAGTTATTGGTGTGATCAATCTATCGGATTCACTCCCTGACGCCTTTGAGTCTAAACATGAGCGCATCATCGCCTTGGTCACAAATGCCCTTGCCATGGCCATTGAAAATGCAATGTTGTTCGCAGAAGTCACTGAAAGCCGAGAGCGGCTCGCCAATGAGAACCTACAGCTGAAGCAACAGCTAACGGATCGTTTTTCCGTCGACGGGCTTATCGGAAACAGCCCGCCATTTCGGAGAGCACTGCGTTTGGTTGAAAAAGTGGCTGACACGACAGCGAATGTCTTGATTACAGGAGAAAGCGGCACGGGTAAGGAAGTTGTGGCCCGAACTGTCCATTTTAGCAGCGCTCGCAGGGATGAACCTTTCATCGCTGTCAACTGCGCAGCACTTCCTGAGACCCTTCTCGAGGCTGAGCTTTTTGGCATCGAAAAGGGGGTGGCGACCGGTGTCGATGCGCGTGCGGGCACATTTGAGAAAGCCGACGGAGGAACCCTATTTCTCGATGAAATTGGTGATATGTCGCCTGCAGTTCAAGTCCGTTTGCTCAGAGTCTTGCAGGAGCGACAGGTGACACGCGTTGGCAGTAGCAAGACATTGTCTGTTGATGTTCGAGTTGTGTCCGCAACCCACAGGAATCTCTTGGACCGCATTGGCGGTGGCCATTTTCGGGAAGATCTCTACTACCGACTGAAGGTCATTGAGATACAATTACCGGCCTTGCGTGAGCGTCGAGAAGACATCTTGCAGCTGGCCGCTCATTTTGCGAACCGGTTTTCCAAACGACACTCTCGACCTCGTAGAGACTTTTCTCGGTCGGCGGCTCGCGCACTCTTGAATCATAAATGGTCTGGGAATGTTCGTGAATTGGAGCATACGATTGAGCAAGCCATTTTACTCGCAGACGGTGACCAAATCGAGTTGCCAGACCTTGGACTCGATGAACCAACGTCCGATGGACTCCGCCTGGAATTGCCAGACCAAATCGGTGAATTCCACGATACATTAAGCGACGTGCAAGATCTTGCGGAGCAAGCGATGATTCGTAAGGCTCTCGCTGAAACGGGCGGGAATCGTACGCGCGCGGCCGCTTTGCTGGGTATAGCCCGCCGAACATTGAATTATAAGCTTCGGAAACATGATCTTTCTTAGTTTTTTCCCCTGAAGCCGGTTGGAAAACGCTTTATCGATGCGTCTCATTCCAACAGGGCAAGCTTACGAATATCAAGAGTTTCACCTTTTTGCGCAAGCCTTTGCACATGTCTTAAAAATCGGTGTGCATGTTTTTGCGCAGCGTTTTAAATATTTGATTTTGTTTGATATTTTGGTTTAAAAGGGTGTTTTTTGGTTTTTTAGGTGTGCATTTTCTTGCACGGATAAGGTCTGTCGGCGCACATTTTAGGCTCGAATTAAAGTTGGCACGGCAGCTGCAACGTAGTTCTGGCAACGGACGACAAACCCAAGGAACGGGGAGCTTTTCATGTCAACTTCGAATGCACGTTGTTATCGAATTCTAGGACTAACCGGTGAAGAAGATATCAACCAAATTAAAAGTGCATATCGTAAGCTGGCCCGTAAGCTCCATCCGGACATGGCGGGAGGTGATGAAGAGCGATTCAAAGAAGTGACCGCGGCTTATCAACAGCTGCAAGCGTCTCTCGCTAATCGTGAAGCCTATAGAACGTCTGCAACCAATTCACCTAGACGACCCAGGCGCCGTAGAGACGAAGCCCGACCACGCAGTACGCAGACTCAGTCAGAAACCCCCTGGCGACCCGGTCAGCAGCAGACAGAACCCCAGTGTGCTGAGCGTGCTGATTGGTCCAGCTTCGAAAAACTCTACAGAGACCGGCTCAAGAAAAAACAAAAAAAAGCTCGATCATCAAGATCGGCCGAACGCTTGAATAAGCACACCAAACAGACGACGCAGGATACGCCTAAACCGAGGGTTGGCAACAGAAAAAATGCTCCTTCAAAGCCTTCTCAACGGTCCGCACCAGTATCCCCTTCGTCTGCCGCTAAGCCAAAGGGAACAGGTTCATTTTCTCCTTCATCCAAAATTAACCCCAAGAAAGAAGAGATGGACACGGATTTTGCTGCTGCATGGGAGGCATGGTGCGAGAATGCTCGTCGCTTTGATGCTCGCCATGGCTGGCGATGTGTCGAAACTGATTCACCCCAATCAGTAAACGACGAACACTCATCAGCAGAGGAATCCGAGACTGACCGAGGCTGGCGGCGCTGGTTTAAACGCGGACTCAATAGGATTGGAAAAAACACGTCGGCCAATCGTATGGGACGCGACATCCATTTACGCTTGGCCGTCACCGTTGAAGACCTTGCGACCGGCGCTCGTAAAATGATTGCAGTAAAGCGCTGGGTGCCTTGCCCATCTTGTTCCGACGAGTCCCATGAATGTGAAGTTTGCCATGGTGCGAAACGTGTGGAAGTACGAGATACGCTCAACGTCGACGTTCCAGCCGGCGCTAAATACGGTTCGAAACTGAGACTGACAAGTAAAGGATCAGTACACCAAGGGGGCTCGAAAACAGGTGACTTATACCTGGAACTCGAACCGGCCGACCTACCTGGATTCCGTCGCGATGGCGCTGACATCCATGGAGCCTGTCTTATCTCAGCCGACCTGGCGAGGAAGGGCGGTCACGTCACCATCACTTTGGCGCGAGGCGCAGTTAAGATTCGGGTGCCAGAGAGAACGTGCATTGGTGATCGCTTTAGGCTTCGAGGCCAAGGACTGCCCTTGGGACCCAACGGCGCCTCGGGCGACGCGTATCTCACAGTTAAAGTAGAGGGCTAAGCTATGACCGCATCTCAACGCGCAAAAGTCTTAAAACCATCAAGGGGACTGGCAGGCTTTCTGGCTTTACTCATGCCAGTGGTCACACAGGGAAACACCGTTGAATTTAAATCCGATGGCGACACCTATCATGCAGAGAAAAATGTGGGCTCTGAGAACCGAGGTGTGGTTGAGTCAGTGACAGCCAATGCCTTGTCTACATTGAGTCCGGAAAAGTACAGCCGTGCAACGACAGCTCAGAGTCGATATCGTGAGCGCTCTCGGTTTGACGGTCGGGGTGCCATCGTCGATTTGGTGACCTGAGCCATATCAAAACCATAAAAATGAGACAATTTTCAACGGACCTGTTGAAGGCTTCGCCGGGTTGAAGTAGATGTCGAGATATGGCCCCTGTTGATGTAACTACCGAAGCAAAGAATGGCATTCCCGCCGGCGTTAAGCTGACGCCGATGATGAAGCAGTACGTCGATGCCAAGTCGAAGTACCCTGATGCGTTGCTGTTTTTTCGCATGGGCGATTTTTATGAGATGTTTTTTGAAGACGCCGAGCTGGGTGGTCAACACCTGGAGCTCACGGTCACATCGAGAGATAAAGGCTCTTCTGTGCCCGCGCCTATGTCGGGTTTTCCCCATCATCAACTGCCCAGCTACCTCAGTCGCGCGCTTGCTGCCGGTTTTAAGGTGGCGGTCTGCGAACAGCTCGAAGATGCAGCTCAAGCACGGGGCCTAGTCCGCAGGGGGATCACCCAAGTTATAACACCGGGCCTCGTTATCGATTCAGAGAGCCTTGAAGCCCGGGCAAACAACTATTTGGTGAGTGTTGTTCCACATGCGACAGAGGCGGATGTGTTTGGTCTGGCTGCGCTGGATGTCAGTACGGGTGAATTCAAAGTAACGGAGCTACTTGGCGCCAGTGCCCTTCGGTGTGAAATCAGTCGTATAGAACCCCGTGAACTCATTGTTCTTGAGGACAGCAAGGCTCTTGAGGCCGTTTTGGGCCCACGCAGTAAGGGCGTAGCCATTTCCCGTCCCGGGGATCAATTCTTTGAAGACGCAGTTGTACAGCCGCTGCTTGATTCATTCGTTGGCCCCCGTGGAGATGGATGTATTGATGAATTGCGTGGATTCGGTTTTGGTGATCCGGATTTGGTCATTCGGGCGGCTGGTGCCGTTTTGGCCTATGTGAAAGATACCCAACAAAAAATCCCTCATCACACTCGATTATTGGTTCCCTATAGAGTTCATGAAACCTTAATTCTCGACGAGACAGCGAAAGCAAACCTCGAGCTATTTAGAACGCTCATGGATGGGCGTAAACGCGGCGCGCTACTGGGCGTTTTGGATCGGGCGGGAACGGCTATGGGGGGTCGCCGAATGCGTCAATGGATCGCCTATCCGTTGATGGATCCAAAAGCAATTAATGAGCGGCTTGACGGCGTTGAGTGGCTTAAAAACAACCCTGAAAATCGAGCCCATATCCGCATCAGTTTGCAGGCTATGTACGATTTAGAAAGGCTCAATGCGCGTATTGGCTCTGGGGCTGCCGGCCCCCGAGATCTGTGGTTTCTCAGGGTCAGTCTGGAGCGCGTTCCCGAATTGCTTGACCAGCTGGGTACCGTTGCAGCCTTGGCCTCTGTCACGGGTCGAATTGATCCCCTTTTTGACGTGGTCAAAACCATTGCGTCGGCTCTCTCGGATGATCCGCCAGGTCAGCTCAAAGAGGGGGGCGTAATCCGCTCTGGCCACCATGCCGAACTGGATGAATGGACTCAGTTAGCGACCTCTGGCAAGGACTATCTACTGGACTTAGAGCAGAGAGAGCGGGACTCCACTGGGATCCCTAATTTAAAGGTCCGTTATAATCGCGTATTTGGCTATTACATCGAAGTCAGTCGATCGCACACAGCGAAAGTCCCCGAGCATTACGTCAGAAAGCAAACGCTTACGAATGCAGAGCGTTATTTCACTGAAGAACTCAAAGAGTTCGAGGAGAAAGTTGTCACTGCAGACAACCGGCGTCTCGTTCTTGAAAGCGAACTTTTCCAGACTCTCAGGTCTGAAATTGCCGATGCAGCCAGCGCGATCGCTCAAACAGCGTCTGCATTGGCGGAACTTGATGCATTGACGGCTTTGGCGGAAGTTGCACATCAAAATGACTATTGCCGACCGGTGGTCGATGACGGCGATGTCATCGACCTCATCGATGCAAGGCACCCCGTGGTCGAAGACGCCGTTGGACGAGAAGACTTTGTCCCGAATTCCATTCGATTGGATCGGACGGAGCAAGCGTTAATTATATTAACGGGCCCGAATATGGCGGGGAAATCGACGGCAATGCGTCAAGTTGCGCTGATCACCTTGATGGCCCAGATGGGCAGTTTTGTTCCAGCTGCCCAAGCCCACGTCGGCGTCGTCGATCGGATTTTTACTCGGGTTGGCGCAGCCGATGATCTGGCGGCAGGACGGTCAACCTTCATGGTCGAAATGCACGAAACCGCAACCATCCTTCGGGAGGCGACGTCCAGAAGTCTACTCATACTCGATGAAATCGGTCGTGGCACAAGTACGTTTGATGGTGTGAGTATTGCCTGGTCCGTGGCTGAATACATTCACGATGTGATCGGTGCGAAGACATTGTTTGCCACTCATTACCATGAGTTGACGGACATGCAAGCGTCCAAACCACGGGTTCGTAATTTTACAATCGCTGTCAAAGAGTGGAATGATGAGGTGATTTTTCTTCGACAATTGGTCGAAGGCGGCGCCAGCCGTTCTTACGGAATTCAAGTCGCGCGGCTTGCTGGCCTTCCGAACTCAGTCATTGAGCGCTCTAAGATTGTATTAAACGGGTTAGAGGGCAGCGAATTGGACGGTCAAAGCGCCGCGGGACATTCACCGAAAGTAGGTCACTCTATGCAGCTGAGCTTGTTTTCACCTCCCCCTTTGAATGCCGCACCATCAAAAGTTGAGAAAGCCATCAAAGCCGCGAATCTAGATGAAATGACGCCATTACAGGCGCTCAATTTCGTCAACGCATTACGCGGTCAGTTAGATTGAATGAAATGCTCGATAAACGACCGGCACTCGATGCTGCAATCGATGATTATCTTGATTGGCTACGCGTTGAGCGTGGTCTTTCTAAGAATACTTTAACCGCCTATCAACGAGACTTATTATCCTTTGTGAGCCACCTCGATGACGGACTTGATCTTGACGGGGTAGGCGAACAGCATGTCTTGAGTTGGTTAAGTCACCGGTATCAGGCGGGGGTCAGCAAGAGAACCCAATCGAGACAGCTCGTCTCACTTCGAGGTTTTTTCAAATACCTGCATGTTGAAGACATTCTGTCGCACAATCCAACACAAAAGATTGAACTACCAAAGGTTGGCCGACCACTCCCGAAGACCATGACTTTGGATGATGTCGAACGCCTTCTGTCTACACCTGATGTCAATCATAAGCTGGGTCTACGTGACCGAACTATGTTCGAGGTGCTCTATGCTACAGGCGTTCGAGTCTCTGAACTCGTGAGCTTGGAGGTCGGCCAATTACATTTGGAAATGGGGTATATCCGAGTCATAGGCAAAGGGCGCAAAGAACGCTTGGTTCCCTTGGGAGACGTGGCGCGCAAATGGCTGGAACATTACTTAATGGTTGCACGACACGTTCTGACTCAAGGGGATCGCAAACGCCATTCGAGTCAGGCTGTGTTTCTGAGTCGGCTTGGCCGGGCGATGACTCGGCAAGGCTTTTTCAAGCTCGTAAAGAAGTATGCGAGACGTGCTGATATCCAGGGTGATATCAGCCCGCACACGCTTCGGCATGCATTCGCAACCCACCTTTTGGAGCGTGGTGTCGACTTACGCAGTTTACAGATGATGCTCGGACACGTTGACATTTCGACAACCGAAATATACACCCACTTGTCACGAGCTCGCTTGGCTCAAATTCACGCAAAACACCATCCCAGAGGTTAGTGTGGTCGACCTTCGTAGTGCAATGGTTCTATTTTTGGCGCTTGTGATCTCACTTACAATCCATGAGTTCGCTCACGCATGGATGGCCAATAAGCTGGGTGATCCGACGCCCCGCCAAGCAGGCCGACTCACTCTGAATCCAATCGTCTTATTTAAAGAACATCCATTCGGTGCTCTGATCATTCCCTTAATGGCTGCGCTACAAGGATGGCTCATTGGTTGGGCGGCAACGCCAGTCAATCCAAGTCGCGTCCGTCGGTCCATTAGCCTGAGAAAAGCCGAGTTCCTCATCAGTTTTGCGGGGCCGGTCAGTAACGTGTTGTTGGGTCTGTTGTCTGGCGTAGTTTATGCTGTCTTGCTCCGCACCGGTTCACCGTTTTTAGACCCAATGATTCAGCTGGCCAGAGCAATGGTCTATGCCAATGTGATTCTGGCGGTTTTAAATATGATCCCAATTCCGCCGCTCGATGGGTTTACGGTTCTTCGAACGCTCATACCAAGGAGCCCTGCCATCGGTTTCTTGATGCAATATGGAACGATCATCCTCATTATCTTTTTCATTTATGGCCAGCACTTATTTGACCCATTTCTGAGGCTGGCAGGCTCGTTCCTGGGACTGCTCGAACCATGAGCAGTGACCCTAAAAAGGTTCAATTGACCATAGATGATGGCGTGTCCAATAACGACCACGATTTAAGGGGAGACAGTACGGCAGATCCAGTTGCTTTTGCGGACAGTCGCTATCAAATTCATTTACCCAATTTTGATGGCCCGCTGGACTTACTGCTGCATCTGATTCGCAAGGAGGAGTTAGATATATTCGACATCTCTATCTCCCGATTGACAGCCGCCTATTTGGATACACTCAGTCTTATGAAGCGGACGGGCATAGAACCCGCGAGTGATTTTCTTTTGATGGCGGCAACGCTCATGCAATTGAAGAGTAAGCTTCTCTTGCCTCGGCCTGAGGTAGACGATGGAGAGCTGGGTGATGGCTTAGACCCCCGCCTGGAGTTGATGCACCAGTTGCTTGCGTATCAAGCCTTCAAGGAAGCGGCTCAAAATTTGGACGATGAGACCCGACTTGGTCGGGACGTATTCATCAGGCCGCCCGGCCAAGATAAGCCTCGTGAAGAGGACCCAGATTTGACGAGCCATGATGTCTATCGCTTGGCTACAGCATTTAGAGACTTGCTCAAAAAAGAATCGTACCAAGCGCCCCATGAGATTTATGTGGAGCGAATCACAATCGGCGAACGGATTGCTCAAATCGCAGATAAGCTAGCGACCTTGGGCCAAGTCAGCTTCGCGCATCTAATTGAAAATACATCAACTCGCGAAGAGGTCATCACGACTTTTCTGGCCTTGCTGGAAATGGCGCGACTGAAGCTCATCGGTGTCGAACAGCGAGAGCCAAATACGCCCCTGTACATCAAGCCATCTGTCGATGAAATTGCTCAGCGAGGTGAAGTCGCTGCAGGCATGCTGGCTGAATGAGCTTTCGGTGAGCGGCTTTGACCACTGTGGACCTGTCTACGACTCCGTTCTATCGGAGTCCGCTGAGTCCTTGGAGTCGATGATTGAACCGTCGCCATCAAACTCTTTCGAGACCGGAACAGCATTTTTGAATCGTTCGGCTAGCGTCTCGCTGACTTGGAATTGAAGTTGAGCGGCTTGGTCGGCGTCTAATTCGTCCAATGACCGAAGCGTCGGTAAGGCGGAAATGTTTTTCATGGAGAAGGTCTCTAAGAAGAGCTTGGTCGTTCCGTAGAGGAGGGGTCGGCCGACGTCATCGCTCTTACCTGTGATTCGGACGAGACCCTTTTCCAGTAGACTCCGCACAACGCCGCCGCAATCGACACCACGTACAGTTTCAATTTCGTGTCGTGTGCATGGCTGTTTATATGCGATCACCGCCAGTGCCTCCAGGGCCGCTTTGCTCAGTCGAAGTTTTCGTTCGGGCCAAAGCCTTCGAACCATATGGCTAAATCGAGTGGCTGTCCTAAATCGCCAACCGCCCCCCACTTCGACCAATTCGATACCCGACTTGCCATCGTAATCCTGGGCGAGCGCCTGAAGGGCATCTTGGAGATGATTGTCGTGGACAGGCGTAGGCCATTCCTCTTCATCGACCGCACCGTTAATGAGGTCGAGTAAAATCGCCATACTGAGCGGCCCATCTGCGGCGAGCAGGAGCGCGCAGAGCAGCCCCTTTAGCTCTTTCTCTTGGCTCTCATCCAGGATCGGCATCGAGAAATTGCTCCAAAGCCTGTCTCAGGGGGCTTGCTCCGTCTGGGTTCTTATCCAACAGATTCCTCTTCTCTTTGGGATCTGTTTTGAGATCAAAGATTTCCAGGATGTTGTCGGTCACGTTCTGGATGACCTTGAACTGTCCGGATCTGTCGATTGCTGCGACCATATGTGTTTTGTAGTTTGGATAGGGTAACTGTTCAACAAAAACTGGTTTTTTGGGGATAGGTCCGGTCCCTGTCCAAAGTCCGACCATACTTTCACCCATGGCGGTTTCAGTTTTTACACCAGTCATTTCACCGAGAGTGGGGAGTAGGTCAACCAAGCCAATCGTGGTTTTAATGCGCTTCGATTCAGTGCCAGGTACACGTATGATGAGCGGCACTTTGACCTCCTCATTATAGACCGTTCGGCCATGGAAGTAGAAGCCATGCTCCTTGAATGCTTCGCCATGATCGCTGGTCAATACAACGACGGTATTGCGTGCCCAGATACCGCTATTAAGACGATCCAGAACGGGTTTAATGTGATGGTCGACGTATGCGATTTCGCTGTCATACTTGTTCGATAAGCCCTTTTTGCCGAAGACTTTAACATCGGGATGATTCATGTAGCGGCTGTGCGGATCGAAGTAATGAGCGAATAAAACAAACCGCTCTTTCCGTTTTTCGAGTTCATCGAGGCGAGTCATGATTTTCTGAGTGATCAGTGGAGCCGCTGATTGGGTATTGCTCTTCTTAATACTGAGCGCGCCTCGGTTGTCCCAGAAATGAATCCCTTTTTCGAAGCCCTTGGCCTTTTCAAAATACCAGTGTGCGCTCACCATCTCCGTACGCCAGCCTGCCGCTCCAAAAATTTTAAACAGCGTCTGATTTGCATCCGTCAATTTTCCATAATTTGCATAGCGTTTCTCCCAGCTTATTCGACTGGGATAGCGTCCTGTAATCATCGAGGGAAAGGAACGCGGTGTATTTGGAGCCTGACCATAGACATTCTCGAAGAGCAGGCTATTTTGAGCGAACGCGTCTATATTGGGACTGGTGTCACGTTTATAGCCATAAGCGCCTAGACGATCGGGTCGCAGTGTATCGATCATAATGAAAACGATATTGTAGGGGGCGGCCTTTACGCGGGGGGCAGCCGCGATTTGATCTGGGGCTCTCTTGGGCTCAACTTGCTTGGGCTTGACCTCCGTTTTTAAGTCACCCCCACGGCAATTCTCATCGATGTTATTATCAGGGATTTCTTTAGCTTTTGGGCTGATGAGCGGGTTTGAATCATTGCAGTCACCGCCAGCGAACACGTCGGAGAAACCATCTCCATCGCTGTCTGTCAACGCGCGCAACACATTGAGTGTGATCTGGCTGGATGCCCCTTGTTTGACAATCGCCGACGCGCGTTTCGACCAATCGTCGTCTCCAGTCAAGATAAGGCCACCGAACAGCAATGTGGTCACGCCGATGGCACCGATGGCCCTTCGTATTATCGCGCTGCTATTGCGGGTCAAAGCAAATAGAATATATCCACCTACGATGGCCAATAAAGGGGATGTAAAGCGCTCAATTCTATAGGCGCCTAAATCCATTCGGCCGATCATGATCAGCACAAGTAGACCACCGATGGTCGCCATCATGACTGGGAATAATACGAGTGCTCGACCACCGGAGGTGAATTTGCCTAGGAGCGCTTTGAAGATAGGCATTGTGCCTACGAAAATGATGACGCCGATAACACCGGCAGCGAAACTTGCGAGACCCAAAAAGGCCATGGTCATCAGCTTTTGGTTGAAATCGTGTGCTATCCCACCAAAAAAAGACACGATTGCGACGCCGCAGACGAATCCAAGAAGGCTCGAGTAGACCATTGCGGACCAGTCCACACGCTGAGTCTTGTCTCCCTCGGTCACATACTGCCGATACCAGGCACTTGGTGACCAAGACCGTGCCAGGTTTGGGTAGATAACAAAGCCCACCAGGGCAATTGGGCTGGCCAACAGGGCAGCGAGTCCGACAGCAACCATGAGCGCAGGGCCGCTGTCCAATGTGTCGCCGGACAAGTCGTTTAAGCCTTCATAAACACCCATCAGACCGAAGGCTGTGAATGCACAGAAGGCGGCGTTGATAGATTGAGACATAGGTTTTTCCATGGGGTGTTCATAATCGCCCTGGGCACCGACTGTCAATCCATGAGCGTTACTCTATTGGCAACGGACTACAGATCGGTTCCATTAACTTGGGATTTATCAGGCGCTTGACGTGGAGGTTGAGTCACCGCAGGATGGAGTCTCGTGAAGTATCTAATTGCCAATATCGTCATGGCCATCGTGCTATCTTTAGGCTGCGGCACAGCTGATCAAGAGCTCGCTGAAGACGGCGTTGATGCAGGTCGTCTCCAAGATTCCGAACCGGTCGTCAAACAACGGGATGAACCACCAAAGGCACACGTGCCAAAAATCGTGGTGCGCGGCGAGCATCAACGAAGCGACTCAATTTTGGAACAGTGGACTTGGGCGACTGTCGGCCGGGACGGGATTGGATTTGGACCCAACATTCCTGGTTGGGATTCTCTCGCAAAACTCACCGGGCGAACACCGTGG
>PCCS01000050.1 GCA_002731825.1 Myxococcales bacterium | reverse complement strand
AATCCACATGCTCCACCGCTTGTGCGGGCCCCCGTCAATTCCTTTGAGTTTTAGCCTTGCGGCCGTACTCCCCAGGCGGGGTACTTAATGCGTTAGCTTTGTCAGCGCAGGGGTCAACACCCGCACCAACTAGTACCCATCGTTTACGGCGTGGACTACCAGGGTATCTAATCCTGTTTGCTACCCACGCTTTCGCGCCTCAGCGTCAGTCACTGTCCAGAAGGCCGCCTTCGCCACTGGTGTTCCTCCCAATATCTACGAATTTCACCTCTACACTGGGAATTCCGCCTTCCTCTCCAGGACTCAAGACCATCAGTTTCCAATGCACGTCCTCGGTTGAGCCGAGGGATTTCACATCAGACTTAATGGCCCGCCTACGCGCCCTTTACGCCCAATAATTCCGAACAACGCTTGCACCCTCCGTATTGCCGCGGCTGCTGGCACGGAGTTAGCCGGTGCTTCCTCGAGTGGTACCGTCGGGGGTGCAAGTATTAATTACACCCGTCTCTTCCCACTCAACAGTGCTTTACGATCCGAAAACCTTCTTCACACACGCGGCGTTGCTGCGTCAGAGTTTCCTCCATTGCGCAATATTCCCCACTGCTGCCTCCCGTAGGAGTCTGGGCCGTGTCTCAGTCCCAGTGTGGCTGATCATCCTCTCAGACCAGCTAATCATCTTCGGCTTGGTGGGCCATTACCCCACCAACTACCTAATGATACGCGGGCTCATCCAAGGGCGGCAGGTCCGAAGATCCCCACCTTTCATAATAAATTATCGTATGCGGTATTAGCTTCAGTTTCCCGAAGTTATCCCCCACCCAAGGGCAGATTACCCACGCGTTACTCACCCGTGCGCCACTCTACTCGCTCCCGAAGGAACTTTCTCGTTCGACTTGCATGTGTTAGGCACGCCGCCAGCGTTCGTTCTGAGCCAGGATCAAACTCTCCAGTTTAATCTTTTAGCTACATATAAATGCTGCCTGTAATTTTCGTACAAACACGCGTTCAGTAAATTAAGTTTTGACGAGAGCCTGACTTTATACAGACTCTATTCAACTAGATTTTCAAAGAACCGGATTCAGGCTGCGCCTAAAGTCTCCCCAGGGAATGCCCGGAGAGCGCGCGACTTTAGATCCACGGACAGTGATTGATCAATCTTTTTTGTGCATTCGAATCACTTTTTTTCGGTAAACCTCATTAGTACTTGAAAATAAAGGAGTTTTATATGCCGTCTAATACAACGCTAATCGTCTTTTTTGGCCCGTTTTTGCCAATCAGGGTGAGTGTGACATGGTCAGCGACCCGTTTTTGACGAATCAACTTTAGGAAATGTTCTCTGTAAGACACCCTTTGGCCATCGATGGCAACGATCAGATGACCTCGTCGTAGTCCGGCGCGATACGCCCTCGACGCTTTCGAGATCCGAGCAACGACAAGACCGGCTCGTCTCATCGGAAAGTGCTGGCGATAGTCAGTGTCTTGTTCCCAGAGTTCCTCTAGGCCAATCCGTAAGCTGGGACGCCGAATCGACGCGCGTTCATCAACGAGTGCCTTTACATCGGCGATAGGCACCATATAGGTCACACCCACGGGTGCAGGTTGAGTGTCTTTACCCGTGTGCATCAAACCCATCTGCATACCCACAACCTGACCAGAGGTATTAAGCCATGGGCCTCCCGAGGTCCCAGAGGGTGCATTGGCGGAGACATAAGTGATCGTGACATAGTGACCAAGACCCTGGAAATATTCGAAGCCACCGCGCGTACGGGCTACTCGACCAGAAAGAAGCAGATTGTGCCGATAATTCGCTGTCGCGAGTAAATAGATCGGCTGGGCGACGGTCAGTGTCCGCGCCGCCAACTTGAGAGATGGATAGGGCGTTTTACGATCTTTAAGCTTCACCAGCGCAACGTCTCTGCCACGATCGAGAGCAATCACCTCCAGACGCTCGCCATCTAGATGGATCGATTGAGCGTATAGGTTTGCCTGACCGAGGGCAATTTGGTGGGCCGCGGTCAATGCGAAGCCAGCCGGATCGATAATAAATCCAGACCCCGTTAATTCACCGTCTACGATCAATCCAAAAGTGGCCTTATCCGCCTGTTCGAAATTGGAGATTGGTCCAGCAATTGCGGTCGAAATGAGAGCGAAAAAGACAGAAAATACGCGTTTCATGATCAGCACATTGACATAGATTTTTGGACTTTTCATAATACTGAACATATATTCAGATAAAATACATGAGAAACATCGTTAGCAACTGAGTGCGGTGGGTGGTCCAGTTATGCAGAAAACCAGGCGATTATTACAGACGATCAAGATGCTCTCTCAGCCTAAGGTCGTTAGAGCAACCGAGTTGGCCCAAATCTTTGGGATCTCAGAGAGAACTGTATACAGAGATATCAAAACATTGGTCGGAGCCGGAATACCCATTCGTGGGGAAGCGGGAGTCGGCTACCAATTACGTCGGTTAAATTCAAAGAGCGGCATACGCCGACAAACCATAGAATCTTTAGATACTGCTGGCCTATCTCTAGAGAACACATTATCCTACATCTGTTCACCAATCACTGATGGATCTAGACGGCAAGCAATGCAGATACCTATCGCGAAACCATGGTTTGATGAGGACGAGTATAAAGCCGTTCAAAAGCCTTTGCAGACCGGCTGGGTTGTCCAAGGACCGGAAGTCGAAAAATTTGAGTCATCCGTCTGTGAATTTACAAAGGCTGCTGGCGCCGCGGCATGCACCTCGGCTACGACAGGACTACACCTGGCTCTAAACGCACTCTGCATTGGCCTAGGCGATGAAGTCATCGTCCCGTCATTCTCATTTGTCGCAAGCGCAAATTCGGTTTTATACAATCGGGCAAGACCAGTCTTGGTCGATATCGATCTGGACACGTTTAATGTGACAGCCGAAAGCATTTACTCCGCCATCAGCAGCAAAACTAGAGCCATTATGCCTGTTCATTTATTTGGTCAAGCTGCACCTATGGACCAAATTATGGAGATTGCCCAGCAGCATAATTTGGCTGTTATAGAAGATACAGCATGCGCTCTGGGAACCACGTATCAAGACCAGCATGTCGGTACTTTTGGGGAATTTGGCGTCTTCAGTTTCCACCCTCGAAAAGTGATTTCAACAGGGGAAGGGGGCATGCTGATTACCCGCAATACGGACTATATGGATTCAATTCGGTCGCTGCGGTCCCATGGCATCTCACCAAAACAGAAGAGTAGCGATGGTGATACACCCGGCTTTCTCTTAGGGGACTTCGATCGACTCGGATATAACTATCGAATGACCGATATGCAAGGCGCGCTCGGTCGAGTTCAGATGCAAAAGCTGCCTAAGATCTTAGCCCGTAAGAGAGAGCTCGCTCATCGGTATGACACCCATCTCAAATCTCTAGATTGGCTGCGGACCCCAAAGGTGAAAGCTGGCGGAGACCATTCGTACCAAGCATATGTATGCCTCTTTACTCCAAAAGAACCAAATCAGAGTAATTGGGAAGAACTCTATAAGAAAAGAAACGCCCTGATGAATAGGCTCGCCGAGAAAGGAATCGCAACACGCCAAGGCACTCAGGCGATCCATGGCTTGTCTCTATACAGTAATGAATTTGGCTATCAACCCATGGATTTGCCAAACGCATGGATCGCAGAGAAACTCTCTATCGCCCTGCCGCTCTATCCGCAAATGACGGATGCTGAGCAAGATTATGTCATCGATATGCTCACCGAAGCCGGAGTCGCTGTGTCCTAACTCGGGTGGAGCTCAGTTAAATGCGCATCGATGACTTCACTCAGCGCGGTGGCCAACTGAATTAATTCCTCGTTCTCTGGTTGGCGAGTCAATCCACGCGCAGCGTAGCGAAGGGCCAATCCATGATTACCACGGTCGCACCACAGCTGCGCCAAGCCGTAATAGGAATCGGCATGAGTCTCATTAAAGGCAGCTGCCTTGAGATAAAACCTCTCCGCTTGGTCTAACTCTCCTCGCGTATGATGAACAACGCCGAGATTGCTCAACGCAATAGGATTGATTGGGTCGAGTACAAGTGCGCTTTCAAAACAGCGTCCCGCTTCGGCTAGATCTGACCGACTAAACGCATCTTCACCACCAACGACCCAATCGTCGGCACTCAAGTCCGTCTCGTCTGCGCTCTTGGGCGCCGATGTGTCTTGAATTGGAGAGACACTTAAGCTCTCCGAATCAGCACTCACGGCTGACTGCGCGTCGGCTGCCAACGACCAATTGGATATATCAACCTGTCCCAAACCCTCATCTGGACCATCTGCCTGAGGACTCTCAACCGGACCCTTTTTATCAGACCCATCGAGGGTCCAAAGGGAGAAGTCGATTCCATCAACTGGATTTTCCGAATTCTCGCTCATTGATTACCACTCCTTCATTATGCAACATCGTTCTATCGTCGAGAAAATTTGTGCTAAGCCGCTCCGACTGCACGACGCTTAGGATATTGTTCCGGATAGCCATAAACACTGGCCAATTCACCGACCTCATCCCAGCACAGATTGTGTAATTCGTCTGTCCACTTTGATGGATGTGGGAAATCACCTACCTGCTGAGCGTTCATCTTTTTACCGAGAATGGCGCGAGCTTGCGTTTCATCATAACCGTCAAGACCGATGAAATTGAAAAGGTCTCGGGTGGCATCGGGACTGGCGATCAGATCTTCAAATCGCAAGACATAGACACGGTCGTCTCCGATCTCGCGACACATTCGCTCGATATGCTCATAGGTTTCGCGCCACAGCCAACAAACCTTCTCAAATTGGTCACGCTTTGACCAACTTTCAAAAGTAGGGTCGTCGCTTCGTGGTCGTAGACGACCCTCTTCCCATTCACCGACGCCTCGATAATAGTTTCGTCGCATGCCCGAGCGAACAAATTCCCGTGGGTCTCTCACAAGAACCACAAATTTAGCGCCTGGGACTGCTCTGGCAATTTCACCACAAAATGGGGTCATATTGTGATCGGTCTCGCCGTGGATCAACCCCTGATCCCATGCACTTCTGATGATTTGTCCACGACCAGCCCAAAACGTCGGACCAGGATCAATCTCACCACGATAGGCATGGAGCGTCTCTTGAATCATGTACGGCTGGGGATGATGCCAAACGTTGGCATTTTCAGCCATCTTGAGCATCGCTGCGAGTGTTTGTGTGCCGGATCGTCCAGTTGACATCACAAAGAATGACCCGGGCACAGAATCAGGCCGGGGATAGGCCGGAGATGTCTCCACAGGCGGTGCCACTCCAATCCCCGCAATATAAGACGCCTCCAAGAGCTGATGTTCTACACCGACGTCAAAGGGAGCCGGCATAGAGTACACAAAAGAGGAACTATGCGCTTCATACCCACCCTCTTCAATCATCTCATCGGCCGGGAAGTAAGCCGCCAATCCATTGGTGTAGCCGAGCGCGAAAACCGATTCATGACGTGTACTTATCTCGCGTAGGCGGGCCGCTGTGATGGCCATGGGCTCACCCGGCATGCTTACAAAGAGAACGTCACCAATGGAGACACATCCTAGTTCTATAGAGAGCGAATCCACCGCATCGGGATGTAAGAGCTTTACGACGGCGGCCCAATTTTGAATCATTTCTCGACTGACCCGAGCGTTTTCTGGGCGTTCCAAAACAGATAGGTCTGCTGGGCTATCTTTTAGGGGGGCCACAACGTCGCGCCGCATGGCACGAAGTGGTCCTTCAACAGCCTTCAGGTCCGACAAGCTGCCTGCGACGGCGGTGGCCAACTGTCGACCAAGAATCTGAACCGATTGATAATCACCGATCCAGCCGACCTGATTGTCCACTTGAACACCCTGTTTAATATCACCGGCAGCCCCTTGGAAAAACATCACGACATCAGCGTGGTCAGCGCCCATCAAAGCGTCTCTCATCTCTCCTGGGTAATCAGCACTGATGGCTGTCAACGCGCCCAATCCGGTTGGATGACAACCATGATTGACCATCAGCAATCGTTGCCCGTTGTCGAGCTTGACTGACATGACGGGCGTTGTCGTCTCATAGTGAGCATCCGGATTCGGGATCATTTTCACAAGACCATCTATGCTGCGTCGACGGTTAAAGCCAATCTGCGCATGTGCAACGGTATGCGTGAGTTGTGCAGGCTGTAGGTTTTGGTACAGAAGCGGGAGGCATTGCCCGATCGCCTGACACACATCATTGGCGAAATCATGGTCAAACCGGCCCAAACCAGCCACTGTATGTGAGACCGTCCCGGGCCCGTAATGGGTGTGGGATGCGTTTAAGATCACAGCCGATGGATCAATTCCCCAAATGGCTGCAAATTTCCGAATCACAGAGACCATTTCCTGACCAAACCCGAAAATATCGGCGGTCACAAAGAGCGCTCTTTTGCCAAAGGCATCCTCAAAAAGCAGGACCTGAGCTTTAAGTTCACTCAAAATCTCTTCCGGAACACGTGAGGGTCCAAAGTAGCCTTGCAATTCAATCTTATCGTCGAGCTCAGGCGTTATATCGATTTCACAGAAGGAGGCATACCAGTCCGTCTTTGTAGAGGTGCTGATTTTTCGTGCCTTCTTGTAGAGCGCGGCTGCCGCATGGGGGTCCCCCATGGAGTCACATAGAAAACTCATCTGCTCCAAAACGCGGGGCGTTTCTCCCTCGAGACGGAGACACCGCTCCAAATACCCTGTCGATTCGGGTATCCGCGCGGCTTGCCACGCAACGGCAGACAAGTTTAATAACGCATCGGATGGATCATTCGCTAAGGCGGCTGCACGAAGGAAAAATATTTCCGCTTGGTCCAGATCGCCAGAATGATGACACAAGACCGCCAGATTATTGAGCGCTTCACTGTGTCCCGGATTCAACTCCAAGGCGGCGGCGAAACAACGGTGTGCATCCTCGACCTGCCCCTGAGCGAAGTGCTGTTCACCTCGCTTAATAAGCTCATCTAGGTTGGTAATTTTCGGATGTGAGTCAGTACTCATAAGACGTCCCCTACTGTAGTTGCACTCACCCAATTTAACTGGGTTGAGCCTCTCCAACTGGCTAACAAAGCAAACACCGGGCCAATTATGTTTTGCTTCCCTTAACCACAACGGCATTTTTTAAGAAAACTTGAGATAAAATTAGCCGGATAAATAGCGGATCCAGTCTTTTTGAAGGACTGAATCAATGGGCAATGTTTGTGAAAACATACCTGGATCCACACCTGTGGTGATGGAGAATGCTCGACAGTACGGATGCTTGAGCGACCCGCTGGAAGAGCCGGCCGGGGCCTAAGAAAATGGCCCAGCGCCAACGAGAAAATCCAGTGGCTTACTCAGGAAGGCTGATGCAATCACTCATTTTTCAGTGTAGATTTCCCAGCGCGACCAAGATTAAGCAGGAGCATACGCTATGATTTCGCCGATTTTCAACGCCGAGGAGTGGCGAGACGTACCAGGGTTTGATTTTCAAGACATTACCTACCATCGGGCGGTTAACCACGGCACAGTTCGGATCGCCTTCAACCGACCTGAAGTCCGAAACGCATTCAGACCAGCCACCGTCGACGAATTGTATTTGGCCCTTGATCATGCTCGACAATGGAGTGATGTGGGCTGCGTTCTGTTGACGGGAAATGGCCCCTCGAAAAAAGATGGTGGATGGGCTTTTTGCTCCGGAGGTGACCAGAGAATTCGGGGCCGAGTCGGCTATCAGTATGAAGGTGATGAGACTGGGGCACCTGATCCAGCGCGGCTCGGACGTCTCCACATTCTTGAGGTTCAACGCCTCATCCGGTTCATGCCAAAAGTCGTCATCTGCGTTGTACCTGGCTGGGCTGTCGGTGGCGGCCACAGTCTCCACGTCGTGTGCGACCTGACTCTCGCTAGTAAAGAACACGCAGTGTTTAAACAAACCGATGCTGATGTAGCAAGCTTCGATGGCGGTTTTGGCTCTGCTTATCTTGCCCGCCAGGTGGGGCAGAAACGCGCCCGAGAAATATTTTTTCTCGGACGCAGTTATTCTGCAAGCGAAGCCTACGACATGGGTATGGTCAACGCCGTTATCCCCCACGCAGATTTAGAGAAAACGGCCCTCCAATGGGCCGCCGAAGTAAACGATAAGAGCCCCACAGCCCAGAGAATGCTCAAATATTCATTCAACCTCATCGATGACGGACTTGTCGGCCAGCAGTTACTGGCTGGTGAAGCGACTCGACTTGCTTACATGACTGATGAAGCCGTTGAAGGCCGCAACGCATTCTTAGAAAAGCGACCAAGGGATTTCAGCAAAATCCCCTGGTATTACTGAACCTAGGTCAGACGCCATACGGTCAATTTAAATTTGGACCCACTGCGGATTAGCACTTTCGGGTCCAATCGAGTTACACTGCTCACTATGTGGTACAAAGCACTTTTATTAATCGCTGTCATCGGATGTTATTTTGGCTGTGACGAATCGGTTTTGCAGCCCGGCGAGGACGGAGCTGAATGCCGAATTGGTATGGACCCATGTGCCGACGGACTCAGCTGTACGGGGGGTCGATGCCAGGTCCCACCGGAGGCGGATCCTGAACGAGCGTTAGATTTGACGTTCACGATCGCAGACCGCTACATGCGGGCAGACGGGATCGACAGCACCCCGATTCTTATTGAAGCCAACCAGAGCGCCAATGGCGAGGCATACTCCGGTGAATTATTGATTTTCCCGAGTCCAATCGAGGCGGGCAGAATGGATCCATCCATCGTCCAATTTATCGACGGGCTTGCGCAGACAGTCTACGTGACTTGTCGAGCAGGAGGTACGATACAGTGTCCTGAGTTTGTGACCCTCTATGCGGCGTTTATAGACAACCCACTTGAGCCATTCGCATACTCAAATCCGATTAAACTGGTCGACCCGACAGCGGAATTCATGAGCGTCATTTCCCCCGATGGCTGTGAACAAAATAAGGGCCAAATTGCCTATCGACCCGATTTGAGCCAAGCGGTCGAGACGAGTGAGACCTTCGGACCCTCACAAATCGTCTACTCCGCGGAAGGCGAGCAGCTTACATTACAACTCAATGATGCAAATATCTCATTTCGGTTCACAGTTGACCCGGACGACACCGCTCAGCAAATTTTGAGTAGTCAAGATGTGGCTGTGACCAGCAGTGAAAGCTTAGACATGCCCGAACCATGCAATGCGCCGTTGACGGGTGAGTGGGCCGGTGAACTCACAGTTCGTAAATTTGAACAAGTCGAAGAAATGATTCAAGGCATTGATGTGTCTTTCGATATCAGCTGTCGAGGAGCAGACGGTCAGATCGCGAGCGTTCGTGGCTGCTTTAAATTCGATGGCGTGAGTGAGATGTAGTTTTCCGTAACTATAAATTCCGCTCGTGCGTCAGAAATAAGAAGCGGATCGGATGCGTTAGTAATCAACACGGGCTGACGAATTTTTCCAGACGCAGTCATTCTATTCGAACTTGAGATTCTCTGTGAAGGCGCCAAATCTATGAAATATCATGTCCTGACCCTGCTAATAGCGACGAGTTTTATCAGCATCAGTGAGGGTTTCGCACAGTCAAAGGACGTAAAAAGTCCGCTGGTTTGCTGGTCCCTTCCGGGCCTCATGGCACGCTACCATGATAGCCATGTGCAGTATCGGAAAGAGAGTGGAGAGATTAACCAACGCGTGGTCGAACTCTATTCGAAGCGGATGGATCCCTCGAAGGTCATGCTATTGGCGGACGAATTCTCCACAGTGAAATCAAAGATTAAATCTGCATTGGCAAACGTCCAAGAAGGCAATTGCGAAACCTTCGAATGGTTGCGCAAAGAGCAAGTCAAATGGCAGGCGGCCATGGAAGACCATGTTCGAAAGCTGGTCAGTGAACCGGATTTAGCTATCGACCGAGGCCTCAGTTTGCAAATGGATGCTGACAAGCGTGTACGACCTCGAACCGAAAACGAGAGAGCGGAGGCACGCAAGAAGCTCATTCATTTCCAACTGGCAAATTACGTCGCTGCTGGGACCAAATTAGACGAGGCTAAGAAAAAGCTGATCCATCGATACGAGTTGATCACCAAAGATGTCAAGGAGCAGACCTTAGCAGACGTCTACGCTGGTTTTCTAAACGCGTTTTCAAACGCATTGGATCCCCACTCCACCTATTTTTCCGCAGACGATCTGGTTGATTTCCGAATCTCCATGGACTTATCGCTAGAAGGCATCGGAGCACAATTGAGCAGCCGAGACGGCTACACCATCGTCCGCGAGGTCATTCCGGGCGGCGCCGCAGACCGACAGGGGGGGCTCAAACGCAAAGATAAGGTGATTGCAGTGACGCAGGGTGACAAGGGTGAACCAGTCAACGTCGTCGACATGCCACTCCGAAAGGTCGTCAAACTGATTCGAGGCAAGAAGGGGACGAAAGTCAAACTCACGATTTTAAGGCAGCGAAACAAGACTGAGACCCATCACTTTCTGATCACGAGAGATAAAATCGACCTGAAAGAATCTGCCGCTAAGCTCGAGTGGAAGACCATTGAGAGAAATGGCAAAAAGCTCAAAATTGCAGTCATTCGGCTTCCATCATTTTATGGGGGTGACCCCAGAAAAGGGGCACGAGATTGTACGACCGACATGAAGAAGTTGTTGGTCGAAGTCTCACAAAAGAAGGCCGATGGCCTCATGCTCGACTTATCGAGGAACGGCGGAGGGCTGTTGAAAGCCTCTGTGGACATCTCGGGATTATTCTTAGCCACAGGCCCAGTGGTGGCCATAGCTGGACCGTCCACGGGCAGTAAACAGGTCTTAGAAGACACCGACAGAGCCATTAATTTCTCTGGCCCGATGGTGGTTGCGACGTCGAGAGTCAGTGCCTCCGCATCAGAAATTCTGGCCGGTGCCCTGAAAGACTATCGTCGGGCGATTATCGTCGGAGACGACCACACTTTCGGCAAAGGTACAGTCCAAAACATCGTGAGCTTGCCTCTGGGGTTTGGTGCGTTGAAAGTGACAACCGCACATTTCTTCAGACCCGGTGGACAATCAACCCAAAATGAAGGCGTTGCAGCCGATATTGTCGTCCCATCGAGATTTAACAACGAAGACTATGGTGAACGGCATCAACCGTATGCCTTGCCCCCTAAAACCATCGAGGCGTTTCGGGGTAAGAACGTCAACGTAACAAGCAATGGAACGGGTTGGCGGGTCATCAGCGAGACCGATGTCAACGCGCTAAACGCACTGTCCCTTGAACGCCAGAGGACCAATACGGAGCTTCGAAAAGTAAAAAAAGAGCTCGACAAGGCACGCAAGAACAAAGGCATTATTAAAATCTCAGAAATCTTAGACGACCCGGACCGTTCAAAAAAAGAAGATGAAGACGAAGACGATGACGATGACAAAAAGCTGAGTCCACAATCCCTAGAAGCGCTCGAGGTTCTCGGTGACCTGATCATGAGACAGAAGTAGGGGTCGGCGACAATAGGTCACGGTATCGCTTTCTTTGATCTGACGCCGTCGTTCAAACCCGCTTCTCTCTAGAAGTTTTATGCTGGGCTGGTTCGTTGATAAGACGACGGCCCGAACAGCATCCATGCCCCACGTCTCTAAGAACAAAAGACACATTCGGTCCAGCGCCTCGCTCATCAAGCCTTGGCCTTGATATCTGGATGATAGACCATAGGCAATCACGAGTTCTGCGTTTTCAGTAGGCGCTAGCCATGCGTCCAAAAAACCGATGATGGGTTGACCTGACTGTTCATCCAAAATTGATATGCACCAATTCCAACAGCAACCTCGAGCCGATGGCGGTGGTTTAATGAGCTCCTTGAAACGGGTGGTGAGGGCTTTACCTCGTTGGAGTCGATAACGCATATAGCGACGTATGCTTGCCGATGTGTAAAGGCTTTTAAATGAGTCAAAATCGTCGGGGTACCACGGTTTCAGTTGCAGTCGTTCCGTCTCGATTAGAGGTGGACACGTTGGGTAGTTCGATGCAGCGAAGAGTCGAGATTGTTGGTATCCTAGGCGCAGGGCGTGAGTCATGTCCGCTGTTTGGAGGACACTGTATCCTCGCCCCACCGAAATCTCATCTCCGTTCTTTTGGACAAGGGTCAAGGCCTCAACGCGGTCTATTTGGCTCCAACCAACACTCCAAGATCTAATAAAACCTCGATAGCGGACCTCAAACCGGTCTACGGTCAGCCCCTTCTCAGACACCCATACGCCCATTGAATACAAGATCCGAAGAGCCAACAATCCAACCGCCACCATGGACGCGATCAGCAAAACCGCAGAGTCGATTACATAGCCAGCTGAACGCATAAAAAAGGCATAGGCCAGAGCGGTCACACTCGAGCCCAAACACCTCACAATAAGGTCAATATGTCTGGGCAGACCTATGCGCCGTCTTTGGTCAGCATGCATTTGAGACACATACATGAATTCACCGATTACGTGAGCTGTAATGAATACGGTCGATAACACCCTCTATCGAGTCTGTAAAATGTCTGACCGAAAACCAAGTCTGTGCTAGATTCCCACCGACCCCCCGATGGAATTTACTCAGTTAGATTTCCAGACGGAATCCGATCCGAGCGAGTTTATGTCAACAATTCTAGAATGGCTACCAGTCTCTCCGACTGTCTATGTTATTGCGCTTTTAGTCACCAGCGTAGCTGCAACTCTCCAAGCCACCATTGGATTCGGTTTTGCAGTGTTGTCGGTCCCCGTTTTGTCGCTCATCGATCCAAAATTAGCACCGGTTCCTCAACTCCTTTTGATCGCGCCACTCGCGGTGAGTATGGCCTGGAGAGAGCGTTCAGCACTGGATTTGAAGGGTCTGGGCTGGGTCTTGGTGGGCCGCGGTCTTGGTGCCGGTTTGGGCGTACTCCTGCTTAAGCTCGCCAGTCAATTCATTCTGGATATGAGTATCGCTGCCGTGGTCATGATCGCTGTCATGTCACTCACACTCGTCAAGCGTATTCCCAGAAACGCGCTGACAGAGTTGCTGGCTGGGACCGTATCTGGCACGGGCGCACTGGTGTCATCCATCGGTGGTCCTCCATTAGCACTACTCTATCGGGACTCAGGTGGTGGAACCCTGCGCTCAAGCCTCGCCACAATCTTCATCATCGGCCTGTTTGTGACCATTGGCGCCCGCGTATCGGGCGATCTCATCACTGAGACTGATGTTTTCCTCGCGGCCTTCTTGCTGCCAGCCATCGGAATTGGCTTTTACGCGAGCCGCTTTCTGATTGGTCGCATTGAAGGTGAGCCATTTCGAAGGGCTGTCTTAACTGTTGCAAGCGTATCAGCCGTTGGGTTGATGATTCGTGCAATGATGGGCTAGTTCGAGGCATGCCATAGGCGTACGCCACTGTGGAGCACCACTGCACCACTGTGTGAACATCTGGTGTCCAATTGCGAACATGTGTTCTCACTTCTCCAAACGCCGCCGAAAACATAAAAATTAAAAACTTATTAATTTCAATACCTTAATCTTATTTTTCTCATTCTTTAAACAGTTGGCACGCCCGTTGCTCTCTTGGGGTTATGAAAATTAAATAGGACTCCAGGGGAAATCAATGAAACGCTTAATCCAACTCAGCACAATGATGATTTTGGTCATGGTCAACGCAAGCTATGCCAAGACCAAGCTGACAGTGACCATCCTGCCTTTCGAAGGCCAGACCGTACACTCCGAGATCTTGGATGCTGCACGAGATGTATTGACCATTTACCTAGGCAACCATCCCGTTGACGTTATCAGTAACGAGTCTAAGGACCGAATTATCACTCCGGCGAAGGCGGATGAAATCGCGAAATCTGTTGGGGCTAAACACTACATAAAAGGGCGCATCACCCGCTTAGGTAAGCGCGCCATTGTTCAGGTTGAAAAGTTCGCGGTTGGCCAGAAATCGGCCATTTTTACCGACATGATGACCGCAGCCAACCCGTCCGATTTAGAGACGGTCATGGAGCGTCTTGCTCGGGCACTCTATACGCGAACCAAAGCTCATGGAAACTCGAATATTCACACCGTGACCCGACGCGAACAAAGCTCTTTGAAGCGCAAACGGTCACACCAGAATTTTGGATTTGGCATTGGTGGTCTCGTGATTGGAATCGATGGAGCAGAGGTTCTACCAACCCTCGGCGCATCTTGGTTGTTCGATAACCGAACGGTTTTATTTACAGCCGACGCACGCTTAGGCGGTATGGGCACCGACTTCTCCTTCGCAGAATTCTCACTGGGCGCATACTATCCGTTGGACGATGACGATGTCACACCCTATGTCGGTGGCGGTCTTTCTCTGAGTGCCATCAGCACCGAGGACGCGGAAGACAACTTTAACGATGACGATCAGTTATCAGGATCAGGTCTTGGTCTATTTGCAGCAATTGGCATGATTATCGGACGTACCAGCGACGTGTCTATCCGACCGGAAGTGAGCTATCTGGCTGGGACCTACAGCCTCGATAATTCAATCGTCCACGGCATGCGTTTTAACATGGTATTGGGCTTCTAAAGATGTCGTTTCAAATCAGACTAACACTGCTGGTATCTATATTATTCATCAGCACCGGGTGTCATCGCATGATGACCATAAAGACCGATCAACCAGACTCCGACATATACGTGAATGGAGACCATATCGGTCAGGGGACTGCCACGATCAAACGCATGGGGTTCCCGGAAACAACCGTCATCAAGGTGGAACATGGAGGTCAGGTCGAGACGTATACCATTAGCCGGACGATGACCTTGTCGACCATCGGATTGGGTGTCATTTCAATGTACACTGGGTTTCTTTGGGCGTGGGAATATCCGGAGAGTCTAGACATCGATTTACCAGAACAACCCGTTGAAAAAAATGTGGTCTCTGAATCAGAGTCGTGGACAAATCCATGGACAGACAATCCATTTAAAACCCGGATAATGAAGGCCAAGAAAGGACTAACTACAAACGAAAATACTGGGCCAAACGAGGCGAAACCCAAGCAGGCTCGTTCCTCAAGCAAAACGTCCTCCGGGGATCCTTGGACACAGCCTCTGTGAAGGCCCTAGGGCTGGTTGACCAAACCACCCACCGATGTGGCTTCTGGCGATATGAGATCTTCTTCCGTCGTCATCGGGACGGCTTGATTGGTCTCACCACTTATGGTGACCATGAAGCCGGTCCCGTCTAAAGGAACGCCGAAATCGAGCCGATATGTAAAGCGGCTGGCCTGTGGGATAATCATTCGAAAACCGGCCCCGAGACTGTGCTTAAAACCCGTCTCTTGAGTGCCGTCGTATAAAACTCCGGCATCGTAGAACCCGACCAGTCCCGCACGAAGAGTAAATAGTTCGACGGGCGCACTCCTGAATTCGATATTTGACCTAAACCGGCCGCCGCCAAAAGACACAAAGTTCTGGCTTGGATAGCCTCTCAGTCCATTATCGCCCCCCAAGGTCAGCGCATAGAGACGAACCGGGTCGGCATAGTAGAGAAGATCATGGCGAGCAACGATTCGCCCTGCTCCAAGCCAAGGTGATGCCAAACGATTGCGCAAGAGATAGCCCGTGTCTCCCAACCGACCCAGGTCGCGGTCATATCTCGACTGACACCCAGCGGATAATTCCAATAAACCGTCTTTAAAAATGGCCTCACGAAACGTGAGATAGCCGCCCATTAAGGCGAGATCTTGGGATGAACCAAAAACGGCGAGAGGTGTTCGAATGCGAACGCTGCCAGAGAGTCCAAGCTGTACATATTCACTAAATGCATAGCCACTTAAGTTGAGAAAGCTCTTGTAGCGATTCTGAAAAAACTCGGCGGACACAAGGGGATAGAACCACCGTTGATCGTCTGGAATCACGTCTTGCCTGAACCGCGCCTGCGTTTGAGTACTGTAGACCTCAAGATTTGATTCTTCGACTGCATATGCATCGTAATCGAGAGCACCTACGCCAACAGATCCCCTCACAATGACCCGTTTACCTGTCTGACGGCTCACCACCAATTCACTGGAGATACTTTCGCTTTCCCAAAGCCTTGGAATCAACTCTGTCTCTGGAGTATCTGGGTCATCATAGGCCAGCAGGACCCCTTGACGCGCTTGGCGGCCGCCGAGTCGCTGGAAAAAAACGTATCCATTAAAGCCCCATTTTTGACCAAAATTATAGAAAGGTCGGGCAAAATTTAGGAAGGCCTTAAAACCATCATAACGATTGCTTTCACGTTCGAAAATCGCATCTGCGCTCGCTAAGAGGGAATACCTCTGTCCAGCAACTCTAGGGTCACTATACAAAGCGCCGGTTGTATAGGTGAACGGGTCCATAATGAAACGCGCTGAGATTAATTTACCGCGTCCAAAGAGGTTGCGCTCCGTCAATTGGGCACTGAGCTGGTCGATAAACGAGCCGGTAAACTGCAAACGACTCTCGAGCCTTAAACTCCAGAGGTCTCGCGTCAAAACCAGCAGCCCAGTGCGCTGGGTTTTTGAATCATATACGGGGATGGCAACAGCCAGAGAAAAAATACCAAGACGACGGAGGTTGCGAATGGTCTCGATGAGCAATGCCTCATCGTATTGGGCGCCCGGCTTGAACAAGATCTCGCGTCGAATGACGTCTTCGTCTGTCAGTGCGTGTATGTGGTTAGGAAAGGTCGGCAACGACTCGAACTCGACGAAAACCGGATATCGATGGATATGGACAAAGTCCACGGTTTGCCCACTATCCACCGCACGCGCTTGGAAGCCTTTGAGTTCAAGTACGCGCTCAATATGAGCGATTTCATAATCCGTGAAGCCTTTTGTCCAAGACCTCGGCTCGGCGTGAGCATAACTGATCAGACTAGCCCAGATACAGACGCACAGGAGGCGGCTTAAAAACGTCAACGCCATTTCTGCGGACAGGTCATCCCAACTTGGCCCATGGCCGCTACCATGGCCGACGGCACAGGCGAAGATGCGGTTACTGTTCGACCAGTAATCGGATGTCTGAAGGCCAAGGTCGCCGCGTGTAAGCACATTTTATCCGACCCCATGCGGCGATCGATTGGCGTCTTCTTACCGTATTCTAAATCACCAACGACAGGACACCCTCGATGGGCCATATGAACACGAATTTGATGTAATCGCCCTGTTTGAGGCTGACATTTCAACAACGAAAAGCGGCCGGAATGAACGAGGACCGAGTACTTCGTTCTGGCCTCTTGAGCGCCTCGTCCAACACCAAGAACAGCACGTTTTCGGCCCCGAATCCGTGCCTCCTTGATGGGTGTCTCTTCTGTACCGCCCGGAGGCTGTGGGGTATTGTGAACGAAAGCCAGGTAGGTCTTCTCAATCAGTCGATCGACAAATTGCTGTCTAATGCCGTCGTAACCTTCGATGCTGAGACCGACGACCACCAATCCACTGGTTGTTCTGTCAAGACGATGAAGCAGGCCAAAATCCCGTTTCTTGCCAAGATTCTGCAGCGCTTTTCCGTAATGGGCAAAAAGCCCATTGAGCAGACTGTCAGACTGATGTTTTCGACCGGGTTGCGTCACAATCCCTGCCGGTTTTTCAACAACCAAAAAATGCTCGGTCTTTTTCACGATCCGAAATGGCACATCTGGGTTGGGCTTTATGGTTAATTGAGGCATGTTCATATTTGAATAGTGGACTCTGTTTCGGCTGGCCGCAAGCTCGTGATGATTCCTTGCATCGAATATGCTAGACCGGACATCCACAAGAGCTGATTTAACGAGGAGTGATTTTCAATGAAATTAGAAGGTTCAAATATTGTTGTAACGGGTGGGGCAAGCGGTATGGGCCGCGCATTTAGTCTCAAGCTGGCGTCAACTGGAGCCAACGTCGCAGCCTGCGACATGAATCAAGAGGGTCTTGATAGCCTTGTGACAGAGGCTGAAGGATTGCCCGGCACTATCCGCGGCTATAAAGCAAATGTGGCAAATGAAGCCGAGGTCATTTCGTTTTTTGATCAAGCTTGGGCAGATTTTGGTTCACTCAACGGTCTCGTCAATAATGCGGGAATTTTCAGAGATGGACTCTTAGTCAAGAAAGACCGCGAGACCGGACAGGTCAAGAAAATGAGTCTGAAGAATTGGCAGATGGTCATCGATGTCGATTTAACGGGTCCTTTCCTATGTACTCGCGAATTTGCAGAACGGCACATTGCGACCGGTCAGAAACAGGGCGTTATCGTCAATATCAGTAGTATTGCCCGCTACGGCAACCAAGGTCAGAGCAACTACTCCGCTGCAAAAGCTGGACTGGTGGCGGATACGGTCACATGGGGTAAGGAGCTTGCTCGATACGGAATTCGAACTGGGGCGATTGCACCCGGTTTCGTCGATACGCCGATTCTTCAAGGAATGAGACCGGATGTTTTAGAAGGCATGCTCAAGGCAGTGCCGTTGCGACGAGTGGGCTCGGCAGACGAAATTTTCGCCGGCGTGCGCTTCATCATCGAATGCGATTATTTTACCGGCCGGTGCATCGACATCGACGGTGGAATGCGGCTCTGAGCTAATTATGAACCGTCTCCTCTCTCTTGTTCTCATCGGCACCATTGGCATGAGCATCTTCTCATGCGCTGAAGAGACATCAACTCCAACGGCGTCACAGTCATGGACCTGTGACGTCGTAGGGGAATCGTGCGACGATGTGCCAGCTGGGCAAAGTTGCCCAGCTCGATGTAACCAAGATGACTGGGCGCTAGGCGAGTGTGTAGACGGCACCGGCATTCGCCAAGAGCTGCTGGGCCGAATGCACATCCCCCTCCCGGATGAGATAGAGTACACAACCAATCCTCCAGCGACCGGCGATCATAGGCCCATGTGGGCCTGCTGGGGAGAGTACAGCTTTCTACCAGCCACCCGTTGGTTGCATAATCTGGAACACGGTGGCATTGCCTTTCTATACAATCCATGCGCGCCAGACAGCGTCATAGACGATCTTCGCAATTATGCCCGCACATCTCCCGGAGACGAAACGGGTCCTTTCCGTTGGATTATGACGCCCTATGAAAACCTACCGACTGCTGTTGCCGTCGTCGCTTGGGAGTGGGTCTACCAGGCCAACTGCATCCGACCCGATGAAATCGGCGAGTTTATTCGGCAGCATTATCGCCAAGCACCCGAAGACATCGCTGCCCCGGGCACATTTTCTAGCGGTTATTTAGGAAACTGAACGGCCCCTGTACAAAGGGCTCGTTGTCTGGATTGTGCGGCACCGTCGAATCGTCGACCGTATGCTATGCACCATCTTCGCCAGCTGGCTTGAGGTCTTCAGCCGGCGCATCGTCGCCGGTCTCGGCAGCTGCCTCCTGCGCCCCTTCAGCCGCAACGTCTTCAGACTCTTCAGCCGCAACGTCTACTGCCTCTTCAGCCGCAACGTCTACTGCCTCTTCGGCCTCAACGTCTTCAGACTCTTCGGCCGCAGCATCCACAGACTCTTCAGCCGCAGCATCCACAGCCTCTTCAGGCGCAGCATTGACAGCCTCTTCAGCCGCAGCATCCACAGCCTCTTCAGCCGCAGCATCCACAGCCTGTTCGCTCGTCTGCGCAGTCGACTGGGTTTCTTCGGACTCTGCAGGGTTCTCGGACTCAGAAGCCGTTGCCTCAACCCCATCGACACTGGTCTCAACGTCAGCTGACATCTCAACTGAAGCCTCGGATGGAGACTCACGTCCGGATGACGGGGCTGTTAAAAAATCATTAAACGCCAGGCTGACGCGCGCCTCCGATTCATCGATTGCCAATACATCGACCAGAATGCGCTGACCTATGGTCAATTCCTCGACTGGATCGGAGAGTTTGTCACCGAAGGCGCTAACATGGATCATGCCTTCGATCCCGTTCGCCAATTCAACAAAAACACCATAGGATTGAACACTATTGACGCCGCACTCAAGGGTGCTACCAATTTCCAATTCGTCGAAGGTCGCGGATTGTGCCGGATCGCTTAATTGCTTCAAGCCAAGATTGGCACGCCCTCGTTCCTCGTCAACGTCTAGCAGCATGACCTCTATGGCATCACCAACCGAATACAGCTCACTGGGCGTTGCAGTCTGGGGCCCCCAGGCAAAGTCACTGATGTGAACGAGACCTTCGAGACCTTCTCCCAACGAGACAAAGAGACCGAATTCAACGGTGCTGGTGACCGTGGTCTGGATTTTATCTCCTATGGGATGCCGCTCTTTGAGCTTCTTCCAAGGATTCTCGTCTGGACTCTTGAACGTCAAACCTAAACGTCGACGCTCGATATCACACCGAATAACCCAGGCTTGGACGGTCTGGCCTTTTTTAAGTACATCAGATGCTCGAGCGACTTTTTCAGTCCAAGACATTTCGGATACGTGGACTAAGCCCTCGATACCATCATCGAGCATAACGAACGCGCCGAAGTCGGTCAGGCCAACAACGTCGCCACTGACTTCTTTACCGGCGCGGTAGCGATCTTCTGCATCGGTCCATGGATCCGGTAAAAGCTGCTTTGTGCCCAATGCAATTTTCTCACTCTCCGAATCAAATCGAAGCACTTTGACTTTGATCAAGTCACCTACTTCGACGAAATCACGAGGGTGATCGACCCGCTTCCATTGCATATCTTTGACGTGTAACAAGCCATCGACACCACCAATATCGACAAACGCGCCGAAGGTTGCGAGGCGTCTGACCTCGCCCTCTACGACTTGTCCGACGTCAAGGTTCGCAAGGGTGAATTCTTTTCTCTCGGCCCGATCGCCTTCGGTCAATGCCCGTTGGGACACTTGAATCTGCGCTTTCTTCTCTCGAATGCTCGTCACCCGAACATCCATCGTCTGCCCGATGAGATCGGACAGTTCACGGGATGAGCCGGGTTCTAAATCCATCAAGGACATGGTCGCTTTGACGCCGTGAACCTCGACTGTCAGACCGCCACGCGCTTCACCAATGATGGTGGCTGTGACAGGTGTCCCGTTCTTCTGGCAGGCTGTGAGCCAATTCCAAAGGCTCAATCGAAGTGCCTTATGATGAGATAACCGAACGCCATCTGAATCTTCAGATTCCACAAAGAAAAGATGTTCTGCGGCCGTATCCAAGCCATCGACCTCGGTCTTGTCAACCAGGCCATTCCGGGACGTCAGTTTGACCTTCGCAAGCTCACCATCAAAACCATCAAGAGTCCCTTTGATTAAGGATCCTGGCTGAAATGTTCTTTCCTCAATTGCGATGTAGAGTTGATCGATCGTCGCATAGGCATCGAGGGGTAACGAGTTTGCGTTCATGATTGGTCTCCAAGTGTACGTGCCGTTAGGCGGATCGGTGTACCACGTTCGGAATCAGAGTCAAAGTAGGCAAACACAGCTTTGCGACGAGTGGACACGGCTGACTGGCTGCTGGCCGCGGTCACCATTGAACAGGACGTGGTCAAGCCTAGGCTGTATCGGATGGAGCGGGCGAGTGCCTATTGTCGAGCCACTGCATGGCCGCAGGCATGACGAATAAGGTGGTAAAAAGGGCGGCAAAGATCGCGATAATCGACAAAAGACCCAAGGAATTCAGGCCAAAGAGATTGGCGGTCAAGAGGCTGCCAAATCCAACGGATGTGGTTAGACTGGTGAGTACAGCCGCCATTCCAGTCGACCGCACAACATAGCGAGCGCTATTGGGTCCAAGTTCACGATATCGATGGTAAATGTGTACACCATCATCAACACCAATCCCGATGATTGTGGGCAAGACAAGCATGTTGAAGAAGTTGATTTTGATGCCTAACAACACCATCAGACCAAGGGTATAAGCAATCCCCAAAACCAGGGGTAGAACGATTAATCCCAAGGCCACAAGGCTTCTTTCGAATAGCAAGAGCAGCAAGAACACCGTCACGAATGCAGCGATGGTTGTTTTTTTGCCATCGACATACATAGCGGTAATGATGTCTGCCCACACAATCGGTTTGCCGGTGACCGCGGGCGCTGTTCCAGCTTGAGTCTCCAATGACAGCATCAAATCGCGAAAAGCCAGAGCGGTTTCACCGTTGTTTATCGACCCCCTTGGGGTGACGAAAATAAACTCGCCCACCTTGCCTGTTTTATCGGTAAATTTTGCTTTGACCCAATCAGGAAGGTCCTCGACAGCGAATTCCGTGGGCTCGCATCGCTTTAAGATTTCATCTGCGCCTTCTCGCGAATCACCCTCAAAAAGCTTCACTTTCCGTTTTAATTTTCTGCAAATCTTACCCACCCAGGTGATTTTATCCTTCTGCTTCGTGGGGATGAGCGCAAATAACGATTGGTGTTCCTTTAAAAACTGCTTTCCCTCGGGTGTCTTTCCCATTGCGGTCAGCTGTTCATGAAGGCTTCTGGCCTCTTTAGAATTAGCAGCAATCAGCACCGCCGGTGCCGATGATTTAACCGTGCCATAGGTGACCCGCTGGTACTCCGGTTTAACGGTGTCTTTTTGCATCAGCTTGTTCATGTCGAGTTCGAAGCCCACTTGACCCGCCGAACTTAAACAAAAGACACCCACACCGAGAGCAAACAAGACAAAACGACCAGACAGTGGAAAAGGACGTCGGTTTTGATGTCGAGCCTGGCGCGCCGTCTGCTCAACTACAGGACGGCTCATAGGAGAGACCCGTTCAATCGCAAAGACCAGCGCCGTAAAAACGACGATCACGGCAAGTAAACTCAACAGAACACCGGCGGCTGCGACGCCGCCAAACTGACTGAATCCGCGAAAATCTGCGATACTCAGGGCCGCAAATGCACTCGATGTGGTTACAGCGGCGAGAATACTTGCGGAACCACAATTTTGATGGGTAATCACCATCGCGTCTACGGGTGTGCGACCGAGGGCATGTTCCTCTTTGTAACGCGCAAAGAAATGAATCCCGAAATCGATTCCCAACCCCAGAAGAATCGCAAAAATGAAGGCTGTGATCAGATTGACATAACCAATTGTCAGCGCGACAAAGCCACCCGTCCATACAATGCCTGAAGCAACCGGAATCAAAACGCAAAACAGCGCTCTCACGCTTCGGAAGAAAACCATAATGATGAGAGATAGAATGCCAAATGCGATGCCGATGGAACCAAGCATATCACTTTTTACTTGGTTGGCTCGTTCAACGGTATTGCGATAACCACCCGCAAGAACAACTTGGCTGACCACCTGGCCCTTACCAACCCCACCAAAGCGCCGTTCGAGTTCTTGATTCAAAAGATCGTGGGTGACCTCGAGAATATGGCGGGAAAATTTCAAATCACCTGATGAGCGGACTGGGTGAACTTTCAGTCCAACGGCCGTATGCAGCATATTGTAGAAATATTCACGATATTTGCCTCGTCCAGTTCGAAAGGTACGCCCAAGATTACTCAATCCATCATCTTGCTCATGCTCGGCCCAACTGTAGGTAAATCGTTTAAAGGTCGGTCCATCGCCCTCGGCATCCGCCTCATCCTCGTCAAGTAGGCGAGTTCGTTTTTTGACCTCATCTCGAATCCTTTCTCGAAGAGATTGATAATGGTCTTTCAGTTCGTCGAGCGTAGGAAATATAATCAAGGCATTGCGGTCGATTAGCTCGACATCCTGGCGCCATTCTACTTTGCGAATATCCGGATGGGCCTGAAGCGTATCCGCAATGCCACCAAGATGAGGAATTAAAGCTTTGAATTGGTCTGAGACAAGAGCCACGATGAGATTATCCGCGGATCCAAGTCGTTTATTGACTTCTTGCAGGGCGACCACGCTGGGTGCCGTCTCAGGCAGCAGATCTTTCATCTTACTTTTTATGCCGATGCCCATGGAGAGGTAGACCGACCAAGCCGTCAACGCCATCGATGCAATCAGTACGACCAATGGACGCCTATGAATCAACGCAATAAACAACCGTACTGGACGCTCTTTTAGCAATCGATACCCCTTGTCTTCGTGGGCAATACAGGTATCACGAAGTGCATGCCCTGTCATTTCTACAGTGGGGGTCGATTGTCTTTGAACGAAAAAAAGGCACCATGGCAAATTTGACGGCGGTGACCAACTTGGGACAGTTTGTATGCTAAGTGGAGCTGGAGCGGAGGCAGATGATGACCAATGAACACCCACCTGAACAAAGCCAACTCGTCTCTGAGCAAAAAAACGAGTTTGAATATGAAGACGACCTATTCGATGAACCCGTCGATAGCGTTGCCGAACAAGCGACCCTAGACCGGCTTCATCGACGCAATTTAAAACGAATATTTATTCCGATGGGGCTCGTCATATTGCTCAGTATTGTACTGGGTATGATCGGACCGCCCGAACAGATAAGACAATCAACAGACCAGAGCGACGCGGCTAGTCAGAGTCGGGATCCGTAGCTAACTTAAGTCGAATCGGCTTCACGTTCGGAGTCTCGTCGGCTCCTTGACTTGGTTTTGGCTCCGTCTTCTTTTTCGAACGGCCCTTTTTTTCCTGGGTTGGCTTCGCTTTCGGATGAGGCTCATCGGACAGATCGGGTATCAAACCTCGTTCGACTCTCAATACACGACCTGCTGGTTTAAGTGACGGTTCCTCGGACGTCTCCTCCACAGTTCTCCCACTCTCAAAAGCCTCGTCGGTGGGTGGTATCAGAGCGGGCTTATCTTCGACTTTGACCACAGTGCGTACGGCTCTAAAGCCGATTTCAGCGTTCCGGCCTCTTGGACTCATGCGGCTACGCAAAGCAGCCCGTAAAAATCGACCGTTGCTTGCCCAACTACCACCCCTAACAATCCGATCGAGTCCAAAATGCTGGATCGGGTCAACAGCAGACCGCCTGGGATACTGTCCAAATCCGTCCCAAACCCATTCCATAACGTTGCCCAATAGGTCGAAATGCCCCCAATCTGTTGGCGTCTTCTTCCCGACAATGTGGGTCCCACATTGTGGACCTGACCCAGAATAGATAAGCCTGCTCGAACAAGATTGCCCAGATTGATAGTCCACCTGCCCATTACGCCCATACCACGCGATGGGGTCCAGCACGAATGCATCTCTAGCCGGCATGGCTGTGACGTTGCCAGCATAAGTGGAGGTATTGGTCCCAGCGCGCGCCACATATTCCCATTCGGCCTCAGTAGGCAGTCGAAAACCCGGGCACTGAGGCCCAATAAAACTGACGTTGGTACAGACATAGTCGCCATCGCATGTGCGCGAATTTTCACCGGCCTTTTGACAGCCGTCCCCCAAGATACCTGTGCATTTGCCAAAGCGATAACATGGCGTGAGACCTTCTGCCTTTGACTGTCGATTTAACCATTCCAGGACCTCATACCAATTGACTCGCTCAACTGGGCAGTCGAGTCCACACGCTTGGAAAAGTGCTGGATTTTTAGGGATCAGACCAAGCCATTCCCGCTGGGTAACCTCCGTTTTCTTGACCAAGATGTCTCTGGTCAAAGCGACGGTGTGAGCCGTCTCGTTATTATAGCGACCCGGCTCTCGCCGCTGTGATCCCCTTGAGTAGACGCCCTTCTCAACCAAAACATAGGCGTCATCTTTGACCGGTTCATAGTCAAGTTTGTGCTGATTCATGGATGGCGTGTGAGGCACACAGTGTTGGTCGACAGCGGAATGACCAGCAGGGCAAATGGGTTGCCCGTCGCATCGATTATCAGTCTCAGACCAAGTTTGACCGGGCCAGCAACATCGACCAGCCACATCAATTCGGCCTCCCGCGCATGGCTCTCGCAGACAATCGACGCCATCATCGCTCGGTGAAAAGTTGGACGGACATTGTGCAGGGCCAACGCATTCAAGGCTTTCTCTAGACCAACTCTGACCGGGCCAGCAACAATGGCCATGGGTATGACGAGTCATCACCTTGCCCAACGAACATTCGGGGCGTGAATCGGTCTGTGCGGACGCCTGTTGAGTGACGAAAAACATCATAGAGAGCAGACCGACTGCGCTCAGTAGCCAAACCCAAATATGACTGGGGCAATCATGCTGATTTCGAATCATGAAATGGCCCTTCTACCAAGGTTAACTAGCGCTCGCGTGCCGCAACGATGTATGGTGCATGCCATGAGATATAAACACACACGCTTAGACTTTCGTACCGCAGCTATTTTAGTGATGTCCTGTATCTGGATCGGTTGCGCAAGTGGCAATGATGCATCCGAGGAAAATTTAACGGATTCGAACTCAAATATAGCTGACGGGGGAACAGACCAAAATCAAACGGACGGCCAAGTAAATTCGATGATTAATGGGGATTCAACTGCGCCTAGACCCATGACCGATGCGGGTTTGAATCCAGCTGATTCTGGTCCGGTTGGGGTCATCATTCCCATACCAGACGACCTGTCAGAACAGTTTTCCGATGCCATCTGTCGGTTTGTAGACCGATGTCAATTTACGGCGGTGTTCAGTGGGGTGGTCGGAGAACCATGTACGGAGTTCATGACGAGACAATTCGAGGATGCAACCATCGCGCGTATGCAACCGCTCATTGAAACGGGAGAGGTGTCTTATAATCCCGTTGGGACGCGGTCATGTATTCGAGCCATCGATAATCTGGCATGCACAATTGATTTTGCCAGTTTAACATCGGCTTGCCTGGATAGTTTCCAGGGCAATCGGGCGGTTGGTCAATCATGTTCGGAGACCGAGAGCTGCGGCGATGGGCAGTTCTGCTCTAAGTCGGATCAATGCCCAGGTCGATGCGAATTCCAAGGGTCCGCAGAGGCCAGTTGTACGAGTGATGCAGCGTGCGAGTTTGGGCTGACCTGTGCTGGCGGAACGTGCGCTGGTCCCGCTGCCATCAATGGGAGATGCGGTGGCGACGGGCCCGCATGCGAAGGCGGGCTGTACTGCGATGGTGAAAATGGTGGGCCGGGTCGCTGTCAGGTCTATACTGATGGTCTCGTAGGCGAGGGTGCAATCTGCGATATCGCAGCAGGCCCACTGTGCAATGAAGGGCTCGCATGCATCGTCGAAGTCCGCGGTTTGAGCGCCGAATTTAGATGCCGAGTGCGGGTCGATGAAAACGCAAGTTGCGCACCAGGATTTCCCGACCATTGCGACGATGGCTTCTATTGCGGCGGGACTGACATCAATGGATTTCCGCCGGACTTAGATGGACGGTGTCGGGCCTTACCCAGTGAAGGCCAAGCGTGCGGTCAAGCACCCGCTTTCAAAGTCTGTGCCTTAGGAAATATCTGTGATGGTGACCTGTGCAAGCCCAGAAGCCGTCTTGGTGACGCGTGTCAAACAAATGATGCGTGTTACAGTGGCCAATGCACCGATGGCGTGTGCGGTGTGAATCAACTCTGCCCACCGTGATCCGTCCAGGGAACTCGCTCTTGACCAGCCTGGCCCTCGCGTTTTTAATCGGGCCAATACAGTCAAGAGCGAACTCAAGCCCAACGTCTTCAACAGACACGTCGGGTTCTGCACCGACCATTGACGTCGTGATTGTCGGGCCAGGCGACGCTTTCTACACCGTCTTTGGTCATACGGCGCTTATCGTTCGCGACAGTCAGACCCAACCACTCAGCGAGGCGAAAGTTTATAATTTTGGTGTCACCAAATTGGGTGATCCGGCCTTTCTTTACCGGTTTATCATGGGTGAATCCGTTTATTGGGGCAATCGTCGATCGTATGCCTATCAACTCGAAAAGTGGACACGAAATGACCGCACAACCCGGCGCTATAGGCTACAGGTCTCGCCGGAGACAGCCCGTGCGATCAAATCTGATTTGAATAGAATGGTCGCCAAAGACAATAGAGAGTTCATCTACGATCTATTTAGAGTCAACTGCGTGACCAAAGTCCGTGATCTGATCGATGACCACATCGGGGGCATCATGAAGACACGCTGGTCGCACAGTGTGGATACAGAAACATTTCGAAAACGGTCAGAATCTGCTTATTCCAATCACCCCCTTTTCTATTTCGCATTTCAATGGGTTCTCGGCCGAAAAATGGACTCGAAACCCAACGGCTATCTTAAAAGCGGTGACCCGATTGCATTCGAAGTCCGACTCAAAGAGCTCAAAGATAAATCGGGAAAGCCGGTCGTGGGTGCCGCTGTCTATGACCATCGACGAACGGGTCCTCAACCCATTGGAAACCAGGTTAGATGGTATCCCATAAGCTTATCTCTAATCAGTCTATTAGCCCTATGTCTCGCTGCACTCAGACGCCGCCTTCCAGCCCATTTTTGCGGTGCGCTGATGATCACCTCCGGATTCTTATTTGGTCTTTTCGCCGCGGCTCTGATGTATCTCCAAGTGTGTAGCCAGTGGCTAGAAATGAGACAGAATCTGCTGCTTCTCATGGTCTGGCCCACCGATCTCATCATCTGCAAAACTGGATGGCGCATACTGCGTGGCAAAAACAAGCCAAGTCGATTCATTATCGGGTATCTAAAACTCCATTTAGGTGTGTCCATGGGTCTTATGGGTCTAGGGTTTATCGTCAACGATTTGAGCGGACCCATTTTGCCGAGACTCACGCTGACAGCAATCTGGGCCATGGTCCTCGTTTTGTCTCTGATCCACTTACAAGACTCCAAGACACCCACACGAGACATCCCTCAGAATCCGTAACACTGGATTTTTCGATCAATTTCTGTCATAGTGCCCGCGATTCCACAGCAAAACGTTGTCGTATGAGACTGCTTTCATCAAAAACAGGTGTACGCATTGGGTTGGTCTTAATCGTCGCCGCAAGTATTGTCTGGTCCATCGTTGGGTATGCCGATGACACCACGGATCCCATTGATTATCGATGTGAGTTTGAGGGCGACTGCGGCCTAGAAAATGGCCTCTCAAGCCCTTCAGATCTCGCCTGGGATGCAGAGATCGACCAGTGGCTAGTCGCCAAGTCAAACGACCAGTTATGGTTCCCTGGCAAAAAGACTCAAGAGGCCTCTATAGCCAGTAAAATTGGCGTGACACGGCCATCTGTTGTCTTAAAACAAGACGCGGTGGCACCACGCCCCAAAAAGGTTCAGAAAAAAGATAAGAACCGATGGCCACGCAGTGTCTCCATTGGAAAGCCAAACAGGGGCTGGCTGGCCTACCCAGTTCGATTAGAAACAAGCGACCGACTCACCAGCCGACGGCATAAAAACTTTGGTACCCAAGAAATGGTGCAGGCCATCATCGATGCCGTAGATGCAGTCCACGCAGAACATCCAAATACACCGATTTTACCGGTTGGAAATTTATCAAGAGAGCACGGCGGACGTTTTCCGCCCCATAAATCGCACCAATCTGGCCGGGACGCAGACATCGGGTATTATTTGAGTGAGGGGCATTCTCCAACCAGGCTGAAATTGGCTCGGACCCGCACGCTGGATGTGCCAAGAACATGGACGTTCATCGAGTCATTGGTGGCCGACAAAAAGGTTGAATACATCTTCTCCGATCGACGACTGATGAGACTTTTGTATCGCTATGCGCTGAACGTGAAAAAAATTCCAAAAGAAAGGCTGCATACCATTTTTCAAGCGCCTGGCGGTCGACCGAAAATTATGCGCCACTTGAAAGGGCACGCAGACCATTTGCATGTTCGATTTTATGCCCCTGACTCCGTCGCTGCAGTCACGCAGTTCATTGCCAAACATGGCAACCAAGCTCTAAAGCCCCTGCCCGTGTACAAGCGTATCAAGAAGGGCGATAGTTTATGGCGCTTAGCAAAACGGCACCGAGTCACGGTCAAAAAGCTCCGTCGTTGGAACCGATTGCGCAAAGACTCTAATTTGAGAATTGGTAAGAAATTGATCGTCGGCCATAAACGACCAAAGATCCGACTCAAATAATCGGAGCAGTCCGCTCTAGTCAGTCCCTGACCCACTCGGTTGACCACCGCCGCCGTCTGACTTGGGCTTTCTCGGTCGCCTGCGTCGCCGACGTCTTCGTTCGCCATCTGGCTTTTTCTGTTCACCACCGGTCGACTGAGCCCCATCAGACCGAGTCTTAGGCCCGCGTCCTTGAGCCGCTTTCTTATCTTGTGCGTCACGATTTGGTTTCTTACTGGGTTGATTACCGCTTTGCTGACGAGAATTTCTCCGCCTTGAATTTCGGCGATCACGGCCTCCACTCGGACCCCTTCTAGCCGTCTCCCGATTCCCGTCACCCGACGCGGGTTTGTTCGGACGGGTAGCCTGTTCTGCTGCAAAATCAGTGAACTCGTCTGCTTCTTCAGTCAGCTCATCGGGCTCTTCAACAACCGGAGGCCTCTCCGGTCGTGGTTTCGGCTTCGGCTTCGCACGCGGACTGACAATCGAGTCCACGATATCTACAAAGGAAAGTCTGTCGTCTGTCATTGGCTCAGCTCCATGGGTACCCGACCCGCTAGAAAGACAAATAGCGATTCCAACACCAGACGAGTGTTTGCCATTCGCTCCCAAATCGCAACTTCGGCCTCTCCGGTTCGTTTGAGACGTTCTTGTATAACCTTTGCAGACAACCCATCAGCTCGATTTGTTAAACGAGCATGCTCATCGATATTCAAAAGTTGACGCCTTTCGCCGCCCATTTTGACGACGAGGAGGTCACGATACCATGTCCTCAAAATATGGAACGCTTGTTTGAGTCGCTTTCTTTGAGCCGGTTTCGCAAGATCTTCGGCCAAATCTAGAGCCTCTGAAAGCGGTTGATTTTTGTCTGCATCCAACGCGGCCAAGATCTGTCCTCGCAAGGGAACAATGTCTTCTTCTAACATCATCAACGCCCGACCGACGGAGCCTTCTGATAGCCGTGCAACCGTCTCCATCAAATCTAGATCGTGAACACCAGATTGCTGAAGCAAATGAATGATATGTTCCGATTTCAAAGGCCCAAACCGCACTCTCTGGCAACGAGAAATAATCGTCGGCAGCAAGCGATGGACACCCGCACTGACGAGAATAAAATGCGTCTGCTGACCGGGTTCCTCAAGGGTCTTGAGCAGTGCATTTGAGGTGGACTCAGTCATGTGTTCCGGCTCTAGAATTAACACGACTCGCCTCTCACCCTCGTAGGCTTTGAAACTCAGTGATCGTTGTAAAGCCCGGATCTGAGCGATTTTAATGAATCTCTCAGTGCCGCCATCGTTCTTCTCGAGTCGTTCGACCAGATGGAAATCGGGATGCTGGCCTTCTGCCAATCTCCGGCAGGCATGACATACATTACAGGCCAATTTATCGGCTGTCGGCTGCACACACAAAAGCGCCGATGCGAACGCACGAGCCGTTCGCTCTTTGCCAACACCCAAAGGACCTGCGAATAGATAGGCGTGATGGAGGCGGTTCCGTCCCAGAGCACGTTTTAGGACCTCGACACCATGGTCCTGGCCACGAATGGACTCAAAGCTCATGAATTGTCATGCCTAGAATTTATACTCAAGGTTGAGATTCAAAAGGCTGATGGATTGTTCGTACTTACCACCGGCATTAGGTCCATATCGCGTCCCCGTTTCTGGATTCTTCAACAAGGCCGTTTCTTGAACGCTCGGATCGATATCTCGGGCAAAATAAATGACCTGAGTAAAGGTCGTAGCAACCGCAAAAGCGTCTTCAAAAAACGTGAAGCGAGCCCCGAGAGAGGCCGTGACTTTATCCATGTCGATCAAGGCTGGTTCCAAAGTTGAATCGGGAACTGCGTTTTGATCGAAACCTGCACCAACCATCACCTCTGATGCCTTGCTAAACCAATAGGAGCCACCGAGACGAAACGCCATGGCATCTTCCCAATTTCTTGGCGCAATGAATAAGGGGCCAGCGTCACAGTTTTCGCGGGCATCAGAGCTGCCTTCCGGCAAGCCCAGGGCACAGTGCTCTTTCAAAACACTCCAGCGGATATAGTTTCCTGAAAAACGAAGTTCTGTGGTCTCATTGGGACGCCAGCGCGCACCGAACTGCCATACATCTGGCAGGTATTGATACAAGACGGCTTTCTCTATCTCTTCTGCCGCTGACCCCAGAATGAGCCTGGATTTTCCTTCGAGCTTATTTTCACCGAAGCCAGGAGAGCTTTGATAGGACAAACCGAGCCAAACATTGTCCGCCGGTTCGTAGAGCACGCCAACACCCAGGGAGAACTCCGTACTCTCCACATCGATAATCGCACGGCCTTCTTTAATTAATTGACCCTCCCCAACTTGAAACCCGGATCCTGACGTATCGACTAGGTCATCTGTGTTAGGAGATGTTTTCGCCCGTGCGGTGAAGACCTGATTTTTGACCAGATTGAGGCCAATACCAAATGACAGTCCGAGATCTGGCATCCGGTAGGCTGCAGCGCCGGTAATAAAGACACTCTTGATGGTGCCTTCGATTGCCCACCACCGTTGGGGCCCATTGACAGAACCGATATGGGGTCCCACTTGAGGTACCTCGTCGTACACGCTGGTGCCGCCAAAAGGCGCATATAAACTCAGCCCAAATCCAACATTTTTAAGTCCAAAATCGGAGGCTACGCCAATAAATGGGCTGGCGATGTAATTCTCGAGCGTACCTTCACCGGTATTGGCAGCGAGGTCAGCGCGAGGCGTCCCTGAACAATTAACGCATCCATCGTCAATGATGTTACCAACAGCCCCCTCGGATCGGGTATACGTGACCAAGCGTCGGGCAAAATTGCCATCGATGTACAGTCTGGTGCCTTCACCGAGACTCAACCCGGCAGGATTATAGTACATCGCCGTCAGGTTGTCGGTCGTTGGATGCCCATGAGGCCCACCAAAACGAGCAACAAAAAAGCCACTTGACCAGGACGCAGATGGACTCAAACCAAAAACCATCAGGACCGCAAAAATGGTGAAAAATCGCTTCACAGAGGCTCCTCCAGGTCTAAATTAGACTCTTTATCTGCTTGGATTCATTGACACAGTGGCCAGAAGCGTCGCAGACTCCGACAAAATAGTCCACCCTGAAACCGGTAAACATTGCGCCTAAGGATGAAAGACGATGGAAAAATTTACTCTGACAGTTTCGCTATTGCTCGGGGCGCTTTTGCTGACAGGTTGTCCAGACCCAGACAAAGTGGCTGACGAATTTTCAGAGGCTCGAGACCAACTCCCTGAAGTCCAAGAAGTCGTTCCATTTTGCCCTGTGCTGACTGATGCCACCGGGACATACATGATCGCAGTACTGACACCACTCGATCAATCTAAACCGCTCTTAATGCGGGCGATTGTCGACGTGACAGGGCTAGACTCAGACCCTGCGGTACCGAAAATTAAAATGACTTTGACACCGCTTTCAGTGGAGGGTCGTGAACCGATTGGTGAGACCATCGAGACCGAGTCTGTCGACCTTGCCGTCGATGGGTCGTTTGAGCTGCCCTTCGGTAATGTCAAGGTGACAGGCGATGCCAATCCCATTAGCGGCAGCGACATCGAAGCGGATTTGACATTGAGGGGCCAAGTTCGGTCCGAGATGTCTGTCTGTGGTGAAATCGTCGGTGATTTGATTCAGCCCACATCGTTCGATCTGGCGGGCACAACCGTTGGATTAATTTGGGCGGAAGACGGAGATTTCGCCGCTCTCACCCCACAACTCACCTGCGTATCGTGCGACGGCGGCACCGTCGATGACACAGCCGACGAGGGAGAGTGATTTTCGGTAGGCCAACCAAACGCGCTTAGATCCCAATGATTCGACAATCTAGCCTGTCTTCGGGTCGGTGGAGCTGGCAGACCTAGGACCTATGCCTCGCTCAGAAGGCCCTCGACGAATGGCCTTAATTTCGTCAAGCCAGCATTCGAGCCAATCTCAAGCGCCTCCGCTCGACTGGCTCCATCTCTTTTAAAAGCGCTGATGGCAAATAGGGCGCCCACACGGTTGCCGCTGGCACAGTGGACCATCACTGGACGCGCACTGCCCTCCATTCTGTCCATCAATAATTTTGCTTTCTCGTCAGTGATATCCATGGGACCAGAGACTGAAACATGGTGATAGTCCAGACCCAGCTCGGTCAAAAAAACCGGCTCCCAATCAGTTCCATCTTCACCGTGTCCGCGCACATTGATGATGGTTTTAAAGCCCGCATTCTTTGCAGCGATAAAGTCGTCTTTGGAGGGCTGACCACCGACTAAGACATCGTCTGTTGGCCAACAGGCATTTGGGATATTTATCATCGATGTACTCCTCCGGGATTGGCCTATGGCTTCAGCGACCGAAAGTAGGCCGCCAATCCATCTCTGCCACACTAACGAATAATCTCAAACTGTGTGAATTCGTTGGTCGCAGGTAGCCATTCTGGGTCGACCAAATTGACGCCTGCCGCAGGTGGTCCCTGGTGACACCATGCAAGCAAACGCTCTAGTTTAGGGCGAGGGCCTTCTACACAAACTTCGACGGATCCGTCAGGACGATTTGCAACCCATCCGAAAAGCCCAAGTTTACCCGCTTCTTCACGCGCGCTGGCTCGATACCAAACGCCCTGAACCTTACCTCGCACACGAACAACAAGTCTTTCCATTGCTCAGCTCCGTTTCTGTGCTTTGCCAATCTCGACGTATTCACGATGGTACATACGCAATTGATCGAGAACGACTGCTAAATTGTGTTGGTTATTGTCATCATCTCGAACTCGGTCGAGTCGATTCATTTCTTCCGCGAGGTCGTAGAGTCCCTCAGTCAAATCAATCAACTCTTTCAAGTTTCGGGTCTCGCGTTGCTGCCCCGCATACTTCGCTCGATAGCTTTCAAAAATTTCATTGGCTGATCGGCCCAATTCACTGACAAATTCAGAAAACGACGCCTGACCTCGGGCTTTTTGAATTGCCGATACTTCTTTCCGGTAGACATCCAATCGACCGGACACGATTTCGATATTCTGTTCGTTAGATTCATTGGAAAAGCCCTGTGGACCAAGTGCACGCATCTGATCGACGATACTCTCTAGTTCGACGATAATGTTACCCAAACGGGCAATACTCCGAGAGAGACGCTTCTTGCCCGCGTAATGGATTCGATATTGCTCAAACTGAACATTAGCGGCGCTGGCCAACATATTGGCCCGATCATCTAAGTCACCAGACAGCCGAGTCGACGTAATTTGTTGACGTTCACTTCGATAGAGCTTGAGATTGGACTCAATACGGCTTCGGGTGTCAGTACAGATTTCATCATCGTCCACACGCCCTTCTAGCTTAGCCAGCGACTCATCAAGCCATTGGAGTTGGCTGACCATACCCGCGAGTAGGCCAGCATCGCGTGATGCACGAGAATGGCCGGCAAAATTGCGCTCATACCGATCGAATACAATGCGAGCCCAAGACCGATATTCGTGGCTCAGAAATACTTCTGTACTGGACGCTTGAATTTGTCGAATCTGCTGAACTTCTCTTTCGTACAGCTTCGCCTGTTTTGAAACAGACTCAGCTAATTCGAGGCAGACAGGCTCGTCTATTTTGCGTGCATCGGACACGATGGAATTCGCTTCAACTAACATTTCATCAAGCAATGATGGATTTCGAGAATGCCTAGGCTGACCAGCAAAATAATACTCGTATCGCTGGTTGAGTTGAGCTTCTCGATTACGGAGATTTTGGATGTTCTGTGTATTCATGAGGCCGCCATTATAAATGCCGTTTGACTTTTGGGCGAGTGAAACTCGCAAAAGATGACTGATTTTTGATGAAAGCTACTGAGTATCCTGCCGAATCAGCTCGGAAAGGATCAAATTAAACATGCCACTCGCACTGCCTTTCGGTGTCTCGATTGCCGCATTGAGCCGAACGGTCTGCCCTATAAGCGACATAACCTGATCCAATTCTAATAAGCTGCCATCAGTTTCTGAAAAAACCAAACGCGCCTCGGGATATTCACAATGAGGGTCGTCATAGAGCTTCAGTAGCCAATTGTCGGTTCGGTGTCGTGCAAGTACTCTGTCGCCTAACCAAAGAGATAGGGAAATATCGGCTCGGTCCGGGTCCACGACACCAGAAACCGAGAGGGAGACGTCGATATGATACCCCCCCTGAAGACCTTCCTCGACAGAAATCCCACCGTCGACTAGAGCAATCATGGGGTCTCCAGTGCCGATGGATAACTGAGGCTCTCCAGTCCCACATAGCGACTGTTCACCCTGATTTGATGAATTGCACCCAAGGGATGTGACCAAAATTAAGGCCATAACCAATGCGCGACTAATCATCACTCGACGTATCGCCGCCTGACGTTGCTGTCTCAGAATTGGATGCACCATCATAGCCGTGAGCATACCAACCACCGCCAGACAATCGGAATGCTGTCCGCGCGACGATTTTTTCTAACTTCGCCGAACCGCAGGACTTACATTCAGTTGGCGGTTCATCCGACATCTTGGCGATGACCTCGGTCACGTCTCCACAGCTTTGACAGCGGTATTTATAAATCGGCATCGATGCCTCCGTGTCCACGTATGCGCGGCCAAATTGGTAAGCACTCAAGACCACGGTGTCAAGTGTTCGCGATTATGTCTCCATGAGCACTCATGCGCTGAGAGCAATCCAAAGACCTCTAAAACCAGAGATGGATAAGATGATAATGACCACCCATCGGACTAAATTAGAGCCCTTTGAAATCACGTGTTTCGCACCGATCACGCTGCCAAAAACACCACCCAAACCAACCAAGAGTCCGGGTAACCAGACCACTTGGCCAACCCCGCTGAAAATAAGCAAAACCAACCCTGTGTACACGAAAATGATGAGGGTTTTAAATGCATTCCCTTTTACCACGTCTAGACCACCAAGCTGAACGAGGGCTAACAGTAAAGGGACTCCAACGCCTGCCTGAAACGCACCACCATAGGCGCCGATAAAAAGGTAACTGACGACCGCCATGAGGGGGTGTCCAGCGGCGCTATGATCTGGTGGTTTTAAAAGCCCCGGGCCACGGGCAATGATGGCAGCCAGCACGAGAAAGATAACCGAGAAAACGATGTTAAGAAAAGACGAGGACAGTGAGACCGCTATACAAGCGCCCACTGTCGAACCCGTAATCACCCAAAGCATGGGCCAGAAAACGGTTTTGTCCGTACTCACGCCCGCTTTCTTGAAAGATAAATTTGCCGATATGGCCTGAATGCCAACAGAAACACGATTGGTTCCATTTGCAAGAGACGCATCCAGTCCACAGTACATGAAAAGGGGAATTGTCAAAGCCGATCCACCGCCGGCAACCGCATTTACATAGCCTGCAAAAACGCCACCGAACACGAGCAAACAGCCCGTCAATAGACCGATATCAGTCACTAGAACTCACTATTCAGGCCACAGGTGGCCGATGAAAAAGTACACCGATATAACTGTACTTTACGACCACAAAGTACTGCATGTCTTAATGTGAATTTCGATAACGATTTGCTCTAAGACTCAGACTGACTCATGCTAAAGCCATGAAACCTGTAATTCTCATGACCGGGCATACGATGCCGGAACTCGCCGCACGACGAGGTGACTTTGATCTTTGGTATGCCCAATTAGCTGGCTGGTCACCTGACCGATTTCATGTTGTCGATGCTGTTGGAGGCGAACCGCTTCCCAATCCACACAATGTCGATGCATTGATCGTGAGTGGCAGTGCACACTCCGTAGCCGATTATGCCGATTGGTCGGTTGCTTCGGGTCAATTCATGACTGAGGTTGTCAACGCCGGAATCCCGACTCTGGGCATTTGCTATGGACACCAATTAATCGGCGACTGCCTTGGAGGCCGTGTCGGCGTCAATCCTGCAGGTCGAGAGATTGGTATCTCAGTCATAACCCAGCGAGGTGATGATCCGATTTTTGATGGATTACCGACGAATTTCCCGGTCATACAAACCCACGTCGATGCCGTACTCGACGCACCGGGTGCAGCCGAGATTATTGCATCAAATGACAACACTGAGATTCAAGCGATGGCCATTGGTAAACGAACTCGGACGGTCCAATGGCATCCAGAGTTTGATATCGATATCATTGGCCATTACATCACAGTCCGAGCCGAGGCTATTGAGTCTGAATTTGGCCCGGGTCATGCGTCAAAATTGTTAAAAGCGCTTCAGCCGGTGGAGACTGGCCGAGTGATCATGAGAAATTTTCTCAACAACTTTGCCGCAGGTAAAGTTTAGCCCTGAACATGCCTCAAGACATCTCAACGGCGATTCTCATGGGCGGACGCTCACGGCGTATGGGCGGCCTAAAAAAAGCACTCTTTGTGCGCGATGGCATCTCGGTCATACGGAGAACGGTCGACCTATGCGAACAGGGATCCATTTTTCTGGTCGGGAACGAAAAGTCCGCCTACCGGAATTTAGGCATTCCAATCTTCGAAGACAAAGTGCCCGGAAAGGGTGCGCCTGGCGCACTGGTAACAGCACTGCTGTCTGCTCAGACCAAATGGGTGCGGGTCTTGGCCTGCGACCTACCCTGCATGGATAAGAAAACTCTGGATGGACTCCAACCGATGCCAAGAACCGATGTTCGCCTGTATCGAGCAGATGGTAAACCCCAATATTTGGTCAGCCTTTGGCGCACAGAAATAGGCCCTGAACTGCTTGAGCGAGTCCGCTACGCAAACCTCAGCTTCAAAGATTTGCTCGATGGTTTGTCTGTGGATTGGCTTGCAGCTGACAGTCCGGACCCGTTCTACAACATGAACGACATGGAGTCCGCAAAGCAGATGAGGTTTTCCCCAGGTCAAATGGTGTAAAAGCGCAAAGTCAGGGTTACTTGATGATGAAATCAAGGAGCATATCGCCCCCCTTTTCACCCACTTTTCTGACGCCTTGGACAAAGCCTGTCACATCGCCCGGCTGCTTGCTCATCGCATCACCATCTTGATCGATTCGAGCGTAGACGCGAATCGCACCTGCCAGGACAGTACCTTGCATCATGACATCACGCCCGCTGACCCTATACTTCAGTGGGAAAATCTTTGGACCTGTCACATCGACCTTTTGTGCCGCAAGCATCATGCCCTTCTTGCCTTCACCAGCATCCTGGCGAACAGAGATAAATAGCGTTTGTCCTGCACGAACATTTTTCTCGAGACCTGGAGCGAGAGAAATTGTGCCTTCAATGGAACCGCTTTGTCCCGATGGCTTGGCTGCCGGCATCGAGGTCGGCATCGAGGTCGGCATTGAGGTCGGCATTGATGTCGGTTTCTTCACATGTGGATTGGCTCTAGGCTTTATGGTCGCTTTTTGCACTGGTGCCCGGGCCAGCTGGCCACTCTTTTGACTCACAACGGGCTCTTTGGTCTCGCCGTCCGTCTTCTTTTGGCACGCGACCAATCCAAAACAGATCATCATTAAAAAAATTGATCTCATCTCGCTGCTCCTTATTTTCGGCAATGTCTAATCATCGCCGTGCACACGTGACCGTAATCTGGCCAGTCTTTCTTCTCTCTCTTCGTTGGTGCCCCGCCCTGTATTGCCCAGTTCGACTTCGGCCATAGCGACTCGCCCAGGTGCATCGCCTCGACGCCAGGCCATGAGCATCACTAAAATGATGCTGGCACCAAATATGTAAGGCAAAAACGGTACAAAAAATGTGTACCAGGGTTGTTCAGGGTTGCTAAGTGTTGTTTCGGGAAAACGAACCTGGAGTTGCTTAATCACCTCGTCATCAGACAATCCTCGTCTCATCATCGATTCGATTTCTCGCCGCAATTTAGCTGCATTTGGACTCGTACACGTCTTCAGGGTCTTGCCCTTGCAATACGGACTATTCATCTGGTCGGACAGACGGCTTACTCGTTGAGCCACTTTGTCGAGTTGACCACGATTGACAGGCCCATCCGTGCCCGCAATAGAGCCTGAAGTCTGTGCATTCAACTGAAATGTGGTACAAACAAACAAGATAGCGACAGCGGCGAGAGCTTGGCTTATCGGCATTCGTAACAAGGGGGATCTCCGGTTCATTGAAGGGACCTGTTGCCGAGACTTTTAGTCCCAGCCGCCTCTATGGTCATGAAACAAGATTTTAAGTCAAGTCCCAAGCGCTTATAGATGGGTTGAGGAGAAAATGATGGCGGGTCGTCTCGACGGTAAAATCGCGTGGATAAATGGTGCAAGCCGAGGGATTGGCTTAGCAATCGCCGAGGCATTTTTGGCTCAAGGGGCAAAATGCGCAATTTCATCCCGCAAAGAAGATGTGATTAGAAAAGTTGCCGAAACGCTGTCCGAGACGTACCAAACGACTGTTTATGGATATGCCTGCCACACAGGTCGCCAAGCGGACATTGAGGACACCTACACTCAAATCACAGAGGCTGTCGGCGTACCTGACGTATTGGTGAACAATGCCGGAACCAGCCCCTATTTTGGTCCATTGCTCAATGCGCCCGACCTTCTGTGGGATAAAACCTTCGACGTGAACTTAAAAGGCCCATTTTGGGCCACGCGCTGTGTTGCCAAATCTCTATTGGATTCGGGAAAACCCGGCTCAATCATCAACACTGCATCTATCCAAGGCCACCTTGGTTCACCATTGCAAGGGGTTTACGGGCTCACCAAGTCAGCACTTGTGTCCATGACAAAAACCCTCGCTTTAGAACTCGGTCCAGCTGGAATTCGAGTCAATGCAATCAGCCCTGGCCTCGTGGAAACAAAACTGGCATCGCTCTTAACTGATAATCCCGACTTTTCGAAATCATACACCGACAGAGCAGCGCTACGCCGATTCGGCCAGCCCAATGAAATCGCGGGTGCTGCCGTATTTCTCGCCTCAGACGAGTCAACCTATCTCACCGGACAATCAATCATAATTGACGGCGGGTATACGGCAGCTTAAATGACGAGAGAGGCACAAGGCTATCCCAAACCACTCAGAGGCTTTTCGCATCTGATCTGGCCCGCACTCCGCGGACTCGTCAATCAATCCAAGGCGGGTCGGTCAAAGGAGAAATTGAGACTCTTTTTCTTTGCCATCCTGGGCCTCGGCTTCATGGTGCTGACCGGTGCTGGCGCCCACTGGCTCTTTGGTCAGTTCCTGCAAGCTGAATTCCTGGCTGAAATTCTCATCCGGCGAACCCTAGACATCATTCTGGTGTTCTTTTTCGGCCTGCTCATTTTCTCGAATTTGATCGCAGGTTTTACAACACTCTTGCTTGCAGATGACCTGACCCTATTGATGTCGTCTCCGATTCCAAGCGGTCGTTTATTCCTCACACGCCTGGTCTTCACATGGGCTCAATCATCCTGGATGGTTCTGGTTTTTGGTGTGCCTGTTTTTGCAGCGATCGGACCCGTGCTCGATGCGCCATGGTGGTTTTATATCGGTATTCCGATCGTCTTATTCCCATTTACTGTAATCGCGACGGCACTGGGGTGTCTGGCAACCCTGTCGTTAGCAACATGGCTCCCCGCCAAAAAGACACGAGATGTACTGATTGTACTGGCTGTAGTCGGATTTCTCTTCCTCTACGTGGCCTTTAGATTGGCAGAGCCTGAACGATTCTTACAGCCTGATGGCTTTGAAGATCTCGTCTCGCTTATTTCCGGATTAGGCGGGGGCGAAAACATTTTTGTGCCGACCACATGGTCCCTTGAATCGTTACTCGCCTTGGCTAAAGGGGAATTAGGTCAAGTCGCTATGCCCATAATCACATTATTCTCTGGGGCTATCTCCAGCCTAACGTTGAGTGCTTGGGTATCGAAGAAAATTTATTTGAGAGCCTATGACACCGCTCAAATGGGTCGTCAAAATAAAGAGCAAGACGAGGGGTCGGTCGGCGCAGCGCGGTTCATGATGAGGTACCCAAAGGGCCCACTGCAATCGTTAATCGCAAGGGACAATCGGCTGTTTTTCAGAACAACATCCCAATGGACACAACTGCTGCTCATCGGGGCATTGGTCATCGTTTACTTGTTCAATTTTAAGCATTTTCGCTCCCTACAAGATGCGAAAATAATCAACTCCGTGGGTATTTTCTTTGTCAATTATGCGCTGAGTGGCTTGGTCGTCACGACGCTGGCTGTTCGATTTCTCTTTCCGGCAATTAGCCTGGAAGGGAAGGCATTTTGGACCGTACGTGTTGCTCCATTTCCCGCCCGGACCTTGCTTTGGGCAAAAGTCGTTTGGGGCAGTGGACCCCTGGTTCTGCTCAGCGTGATATTAGCCGTCGGCAGCGGATGGATCACAGAGCTGCCGGTCTGGATGCTCTTGTTTTCTGTCGTCATTGCGATGCTAAGCACATTGAGTCTAGTCGGCATGGCCGTCGGTCTCGGCGCATTATGGCCTGCATTTCATCTAGACAACCCAACTCGGATTGCCAGCAGCATCGGTGGTGTTTTTTTTATGCTCCTAGGCGCGTCACTTCTGATTCTGACTGCAACTCTGAGCGCCCCCCTTCTGCTCGGAATTCGCGATTTCTTGGCGTACAACACAATCCCTTCGTATAATCGGCTGAGTTGGATGGTTGGTTGTACGCTCATCTTATTCGTCGTTCTGTGGCTGACATATCGTATTTCTATGTCCCTGGGCGCGAAAAACCTTGAGCAAGGCGCCTAGAGCCTCGACCAGCTCAAAGGGTAATTCAAAGCGTGTCTAGGTCTCAGCAGACCAAGGCAAAACAGGTAGCGAGAGCATCTGATGACATGAAAAAGCTGAGAATCCATAGCTGTTTGTGCCTGTGCATATTGGTCACGGGGTGTGAATCGGACGACCAGAGTCGCGGCGTGATTCAAATCGAGGCACCCGCTGATCGACCGGTGTTAAATGCAGACCCACCGCCCCGATCGACTGGTATGAACGGCTCAGATTTACCAATGATTCAAACAGACCCGCAAGGGAATCTCTCCGACGAGGCCCCATCAGACCCGTTTTGCGAAACTGGTCAGCAACGCGTCTGCGACCCGATGTGCGGCCAGCAAAGTTGCACCGATGGGAATTGGGGCGAATGTCTTTCAACACTGGAACGCTGTAATACCCATGACGATGATTGTGATGGACAGATAGATGAGGGTCTCGGCCTCGGTATGAATTGTACTGATCGCCTGGATAACGGTTGCACGGGCGTTGGAACACTTGGATGCGACCTATCGACCGGCTCTGTGGAATGTCAGGTTTCCAATGCCACGCCCGTACCTGAGCGATGCGATGGATTGGATAACGACTGCGACGGAACACCGGACGAAGACTTCCCTAACCAGCGATGCTGCACAGTAGATTATCACTGTCCTCCAAGAGCTGAATGCGTAGCGAACGAGTGCGTGGGCGGTGCAACCAACGGGGGTAATAATGGATCTGCAGGCGGCTCAAACGATACGGGGGTGGGTGCGTTATGTATTTCGTCTTTCGATTGCATGCTCGGGCTAACCTGCGCTGATGGGACCTGCCAAGGCGTGTGTTTTTTTGATGGGGACTGCCCGGCAGGCCAGCTCTGCGCATGCCCCGCCAATGATCCGGACTGTATCCTGACCATATGCCGAGAGGTCGCGCCACAAGACGGCCAAGTGAATTGCCAAGCACCGCGGCCAATCAATGCACTGGGTCGCTACATGGCAGACACCAATGGCGCAGCCAATGATTTGAATTCCAGCTGTGGAAATGGCGGCACTGGACCGGATTTGGTTTTTCAATTGATGCTGCCCGAAGCACAGCTCATCACCATTGATACGAGTGGATCGAGTTTCGACACGGTGATGACAGCTCGGACGCAGTGTGCCGATGCCAATAGTGAAATTGCCTGTGACGATGACGGAGGAGACGGCACCACATCAAGGATGACAATGGAGGTCCAAGCCGGACAAAGTTATTTCATCACAATCCACGGATATGGACTGAACTCAGCCGGTGTTGTCATGCTTCAGGTCGCTTCAGCGCAAAATGCGCCTGGGAATCCCAATGGCGGCGGTCTCTGCCAAAATATCTGCGCTTTCGCTAATGATGGCGCATGCGATGATGGTGGTCCTGATTCTGCTTTTTCGATTTGTGAGTTCGGAACCGATTGCGCCGACTGTGGGCCCCGATAAACGGAACCGAAAAACGAGCCTAGAAGTGCTCAGTAGTTGCCCGTCGCCTTGCCCCCGGTGACAATCGCAACGCTGGCCGACGCACCGATGCGATTGGCTCCGGCACGAATCATGGCATTGACATCTTCCTTACTTCGAACACCACCCGATGCTTTAACACCCATCTCAGTTCCGACCAGGTCTCGCATCAGAGTCACGTCTTCGACCGTCGCACCGCCGCCACCAAAACCAGTGCTGGTCTTTACAAAAGCAGCACCGGCTGCTTTTGATAGAGCACAAGCGATCACCTTTTCATTATGGTCTAGTTTATTGGTCTCCAAGATCACTTTTACACCAATTGGCTTAGCGGCTTCGACAACGGCCTTAATGTCCCTCAGAGCCAATTCATAATCACCGCTCTTGAGAGCACCAATATTGATCACCATGTCGATTTCGCCCGCACCGCAACGAATCGCCTCGCGCGTTTCATATGCTTTTGACCGAGGGCTCATGGCCCCCAGGGGAAAACCAACAACAGCGCAAACAGGCACGCCACTGCCGTTCAGAAATCGCGCCATCATATGGACGTTGACTGAATTGACACAAACCGTCGCAAATTGGTGCTTACGCGCTTCTTCAGCAAGTTTGAAGAGCTGGTCCTTAGTCGCTTCGGGTTTGAGCAATGTGTGATCGATATAACCCGCAATTTCACCTGTCAATTCACCGACATGTCCAATATGTCCAGCGCCGTAGGTCCCGTCTGGCCTCTCGACCGCACACATTCCGCACTCGTTGGTATCTTCAGGCATATGATAGGGCTGACCCGATGATCTGCCCTGGGATTGGCTAGAATGGGGCTCGCTATGAGTCCGAGTGTAGCCCTGTCCATTACCACCTGCCATCAATCTCGCGCGAACGCGGCTGGCGATTAGCTCAACAAGTTGTTCATCATTCATAGTGACTCATCCTAGCCTGCTCAGATCATTTCTATCAACGCGGCGTCTCATTTATCCCACACTAGAACTGGCGCTGAAAGACCAATGGGAAATGAGTATCGAATGGCGAGCCTTGAAACGTCGGAAACCGCCATCGCTTGACGAGTCTTTTCAGACACTTAGATAAAATCCCACTGGATAGCGAAGAGCCGCCTTTTCCTAAAACTCGAACTTTCGCGGTCAATCCAGTTGGCCTAATCTGAAACCTAAGCATCAAACGCCCCGGGTTGAAAGTTGGGTCCTTTTTCAAATGTCGATTGTAGCAGCCCTGCATCGCACCCACGTACCGACTTGCTACACCGTTAACGACACCTTGTGATAAGCCGTTGGCTTGTTTGCTTGACGTAGCAGACCGCTTCTGACTCCTCAACGTTGGGTCCGGAATACTGGATGATGGGCCACCTGCAAGCATGAAGTTACGACGAGTTCTCGGCTCTGCCTTTTTCTTTTTTGACGTAGACGATGCCTCTCTCTTCGAATCGCGATTCGACGCTTTCGAACTTGTTTTACCCTCGGTCGCCCGTTCCGGTCGCCGCTTTGTCTCTTTCGAACTCAGTACCGTCTCGTTGGATTTCGGCACTTTGGCTTTCACCGTCTTCGCGGTCCGCGGCTTAGTGCTTTCGGCTTTTTTCCGCTCCGGTTTAAACGGTTTCTTCTGCGGTTTTTCGACCCCTGATTTTCGACGTTTGCCTTTTGGCGTTTTCACATTCGAAATTGGTTTTTCGGCTTCAGTTTTCAGCCGCCGCTTGGAATCTGCCGCAGGTTGATCTTTTACCACTGGCAAAACCATCGCTTTGATCGGCCGTACGGATGGACCCGCATCTACGATCTGAACTGATGCGATCTGAGTCGATGCATCTGCCTTAATCTGAGCGACAGCCCCCCGTTTATTATCTGTTTTGTCTCGATACTTCGAGAAATAAATCACAGCGCAAATCATCGCCGTGGTTCCGATCAAACAAGCCGCGACGATCAGCCCTGGCGAGACCGCAGATGACGATTTACCGACTGTCGGACCAGCCCTACGTTCTGTTGCCACCGACGACGGTTGGGTTGGAAATACGGGAGCGGGTTCGCTTGAGATATTAACTGTACTGGCTTGCGTGGATACGTTTAGGGTGGCCACATCGTCAGGATTCAACTCGGGCTCGATGGAGGACGGCTCGTCAGAAACGACATCGATTGCTGGCAATCCATGGATTGATGCAGGCGCACTCGAGTCAGGCCTAAACTCATCCTCTAATCGACTCGATCCCGGCACGAATCCTGGTTCATCGTTATCGGGCTCGGCGCGTTCAATTCTGCGGGTGGACGTATCTTTTAGAGCGGCACCATCTTGCTCAGAAACATCGGCCTCCAAACCCGAGTCATCACCCTCTTCAACCAAACTCATTAGCTCGGTCGAATCTCCGCTCTCTTCTGCCGCCTCAGACTGACTCACCATGCCGTCTTCGATTCGCGAACCAACATTGGAGAGAGGATTAGCTGATTCAAAATCGTCCGCTATGGAAGACGGTTCATCGTCTGAATCAGGCAGGTCTAGGGTTGCCGCTGGGACATAAACAGCGTTAGCGGGCCCTGTGAGGCTATTAACTGAACGAAGGCCTGGCTCCGAGTGATCGGGAGACGCATACTGAAGTGTGGCTCGGTCGGTTACGGGACCCAGAGCGTTTTGTACATCTTCGGCAGACATAGACGTCGGATGGTCAACTGGCGCGCGCTGCTGATTTGGTATCGTGGCATCGGACGATATCATCCGTCCGGCCGGGGCAACTGAAGGCTCCGTCGGCGTCAATGAGACCGGGCTCACCTGATCAGGCTTTTGAAAAGTTGGAGGTAACGGCGGCGGTGCTTTTGGTTTACTAGCAAACATCGATGTGAGTTCATTGATGTCTACCGCCGGTGTCCAATCTGAGAGATTTTCGTTCCAAACGACACTATCAGCAGACAGTATACCCGACCGAATCATCGCTCGAATTCGTTCGAGCGGAACCGGGCCAACCTGCTGCCCGTCGGGCGCTGCATACCATTCAATCTCATAAATGGGGTCCATAACGCTCGAGGCTGCTGCGGTCACAGCGCTCACCGAACCACCCGGACGAGAATCACTGCCACGCACGACCATTGTAAATTCACAGACTTTACATCTGATCTTTAAAACTTTGCCATCGACCTTCTCGTCGGAGATCGAATAACGCGTGCTGCACTGGTCGCAAGTGAACTTCATTGATGTGGTCGACGCCTACTTTCTGTCTATTCCGCCGTGGGTACAGTACCAATCTCTGCCAATATCGGCAATCATTGGAATATGTTCATAGCCCTTTTTGAATGCACTTCCAATAAAAGATCTTTATGCGACAAAGCAGGATCTCCTTGACGTAGACGCCAACTGATCACTACCATTCGCCGTTCTTCTAACCTGGAGAACTGGTACTTTTTCGAGCCGAAGGGGATCCTGATGCGTTTCATATTCTTTACAATCGTGGCTATGACTTTGATCTGCACAGGCTGCGCCGACAGAAAAGCCGTCCCCACTGGTGCCCGCTCAGTCCAACACGTAGACCAGTCAAAGACCGAAACCCTAGACTGGCCGCCGAACGATTGGCCGGAACGAATCGAGGGCGAGAATACGAAGCCCTATATGCCTATCGCGCCGGGAAGTGAATACGATTTTGGTGATGCGTGCTATCGACCAGACAACTGTGATTCGGACTCAGCTGACTGGCCAGACTGTGTCAATACCGAATGCAATACGGGTGATTGTTCGTACCCGGTTTTCACGACCCAGTATGGATTCTGCACACGCAGTTGTATTGACGATACGCAGTGCGAAAATGCAGTACCCAATGGACCATATGGTACGGAGTTTAAGTGTTTGACAGATGGCGTGAGTGGAACCTGCGCCCCCGGATCGAATGACCGCTGCGATTATTCTCGAAACGGTCAGTGTGATGATCCAGAAGAAGCGTGCAAGTACCAACTTATCTTTGCGCCTGACACATTCTATGGGGCTGTTTGCCAGCCGCGAACACCGGACGGTCGCGAGATTGGCGAGTCCTGTGACGAAGACGCAGGTGTCTTCTGCGCCAATGATATGTGCCTCTACGATGTCTGTACCTCGTTTTGTGATCCCGACGCATCCGAATCGGCATGCCCAACAGGGTACAGGTGTTTTGAAGAGTGGTATCCATTTGGGACAGACAGCAGCTACAACGTCGATATTTGTATGCCTCAATATTGCGAAACGGATACCGACTGTCCGGATGACTTCGCATGTGTCCTGGGATTTGAGTTCAACAAGAACAACATTCTTCGTGGCATTTGCTTACCAAAGGAAGATGGATCTGTGACCGCGGGCGGTGAATGCTGTGTCACTGACGAATGCACTGCGCAATTTCCTGAGGTCGCATGTCAAGGGGCAACATGCTTTGACGACGAGACCGGCAACGGCTACTGCTCAGGCATGTGCAATAGCGACGCCGATTGCCCAGACGAGGGGTATTGCACCATACTCAATTTCGGCATTAGTGCTGAACCGGGCTCAGCGCCCGCTCAAATCTGTCGCAAAGGATCGGGTTCAGGCCGTCCATGTGAAACGAATTCAGATTGTGCAGCCGACGGCGATATACCCGACGAAGCCTGTGATTATGTCATCAGAGGTGAAATTGAAGCCGGTCGAACCATCAGCGAAATTACTGTCGCAGGACGATGTACAACCATTCCAATCAATGCTGTTGGCTACGGAGAAGACTGCGGTGGCTTGGTTGGTGAATGTACAAACGCATCGCTTTGCCTGAATGCTGGGGGGTCTGGTTTCTGTGGCGAGCCATGCCGCAACACCCGAGATTGCGCCGATGGCAGTCTCTGTTTCGGCATTGGGTTGACGGACAATATTGAAGGAGGCTCCTGTGTTGAAAGCCGTCTTATAGGCATGCCAGATTCAAGCCTCACAACATGCCGCCGAGACTCGGAATGTGACGAAGGGGAGCATTGCGGCATCAACATTATCGGGTCGGATCCACCTGTCGTTGAAACCATGTGTATGACGAACGAAGGCGCAGGCAGTGCTGGAAGTGAGTGTAGCTCAAATATGGATTGTCGGTCAGAGACGTGTCTACCGCTGTCTACGGATAGCTCAGTTCCCGGCTACTGCCTTGCGACCTGTCGGTCAGCTGAGGATTGCGGTGGAGAGGGTTTCTCGTGTAGTCGGCAAGTCATGGACGCGGTGAGCGGCGCAGAAGCGAAAGTCTGTAGACCAACAACTGCATGTACCCCATGTGCGTTCGACAGAACTGCGGTCTGTGGCGGTGGCCTCCTCTGCAGCGAAGTCCAGTACGGGAGTGCTGGCACTGGCAATGCCTGTTTACAACCGTGCGATGGTGCTGGTGATGCTGCCTGTGAAAATGGCTTTGAATGCACAGCGCAAATTGAAGAGGGTGGCAACGTGAGTAACACCAACTTTGTGTGTACACCCAGAAATCCTCAGAATAGCTGCGCGGCAGCACAGCCTCGATAAAAAACCATTTAAACATAGGTCGACCACGACCGCAGACGGGATGGTGAAGATTGATATTTATCTTAATCTGAGGTGGCTGGACTCGTCTTTTGGGCTAGGCTGTTGTATCGCCGCCGACCATTGAGTCGAATCTTTTCCTAACCTCTTCCTTAATGATTGCCTCAGCGAGCGCTGGAACGACAGCCCAGGCAACCCTTTCAACAATGTCTTTCGATACATTAAGAGCCCTCAACGTCTCCAAATCAGCCAGACCCTCGGGTAGTTGGGATAAATTGAGTCTAGCTTGATCGTCAATCGAGTCATCATCCTGATTGAATAGCGGTTCAGAGTCAGACACCAACTCTAAGTCTTGATCGCGGTCTGAGTCTGGAATTGACCTTTCGACAGGCACATCGACCTGGCTTTGGTCTATTTCCAGTGGTGGAGGGCTATTTTGAGCGTCTTGTCGCAGGGGAAGAGCGGGCGCGTCGGGACTCAGAGCGTCGATTGGGTTGGTGACTGAGTCCGACTCGTCAAACTCTGCCAAATCCGCCATTGCATCAATGACCTGCTCTGGTGAAACTTCATATGTCTCAGACCGCACCACCACACTCGCTTTTGAGTCATTGACTGCCTCAATCGTTTTGTCAGCCAGTCCAGCGTTGCCCTTGGTTTCTCCTCGATCGGAGAGAGTATCGGTATGAACACTCTCATCAAAGTCGGCACTTGAATCGACCGATTCTTGCTCATCTGAAATCGGGTTGAATTCTGCGGTTTGCCCATCATCGTTTTTCTCGCTACCGACCATCGGATGGGCCAATGGCACCTCAATTCGATAGGGCGCGTATAAATCTTGATTCGGTATAATCAGATTGAGCAGCGCGCAAACAGACTCGACGAGAACCTGGGACTCAAAAGGAATGGACAGTTGTTGGCACCCTGCGAGCGCAGCTGCCGCTGTTTGAGTTTTGTCTGTGAGACATAAGATGTGTAACTTTGATTCATCAATCGCTTCACTCAAAGAGGCTGCCGCTAATCCCGGAAGCCCGCTATTGAGAATACATAATTCGACTGTGCTATCGCGAAGTAAACCAAGAAGGTCCGATGCTGTCGTAACCTCAATCAGCTCACAATTCAGACTGCTCAGTGAAACCCGAACGGCATGTCGAATCGTGACACTCTGCTCGGCAAGAGCAATTCGCTGGGTCATCTTTGTAACTCCTGACAGCCTGGGTCCTCAAACCACCGAATTAATGCACCGACATCATCGAAATGCAAGAATCGACTTTTGGACATGGACACGGCGCTATGGACATCGTCCATTTAGGCTCCAGTCAAAAGGACTATAGCTGACCAAGTCAACGCCCTCTATCGTGTCGGGCAGCAGTCGGCCAACCCATTGTTTTGGGTCAACAAAATCCGACCTATACCATTGAAAAATCTGACTTAAGATAAGAACTCGATCCCGTTTTTCGACAAATCGAGGATTGGCGACAATTCTTTTTTCAAGAGCAGCGAGCTGTTCTTTGAGTCGAGCGCCTTGATAGGCTTGTTTCGGCAGACCAGCATGGCCTTTAGCTCCACCGACAAGAGCAAAATGAACCGATGGATTTCTCTGCATGACCGGCCTTATTCGCTCTGATTGAAGTCCCGTTAGGGTTATCGGCTGACCTCCCATTAGAAATGAAATCCGCCAAAAAAAACCGCCGCCAATATATTCCTCATCAACGTTCTCGATAGGACACTGGTCTCGAACCGATGCAAGTACAAAGGCATTGTATGCGTTCAGATAGTAGGCCAGACGATCGTCCATTCTACGAAACCGATGAGGGGCATTCTTCGGACTCACCGCTGCGATGTGACCGAGGTATCGATTGAGCGTGTCGGGCTTATTCTTGAGTGCGGCATAATCAACGGTACCCTTATCATCCACGACCTGTCTGTACACTTCGGTCAGCAGAGAATGGTCAAAGGCCTTCCCGTCCATGGGTATCGGCTCAACCCGAGGTCCAGTGATCCCGCCCGGCCTGAACCAGAAGAGAAGTGCCGCGAGCACACACGTGATCGGTACAATTAAACTGCTTTTCGTAAAAACCAAAAGGCTGCCTCCATAGAGAACGGCCTTTCGCTACGCAGCGAGTAGGGTGTCCTCTCCATACTGAGCATCAAGTTGCTCTTTCAAACGGCGTCGAGCCCTGTGCAAACGTGACTTAATCGCTGCAATTGATAGGCCTGACTCCTCATGAATTTCGCGCAGATCTAGTCCATCTTCAACCCATAGCCTCAGGATGGTGCCATATTGTTCCGGGAGATTCCCCATCGCGTCTTCGATGGCCGTGAAGATCTGGGTATCCGCAGCGACTTCATCAGGAAGCTTAGGCGGTAAAAGCAGAACGTTGTGACTCTGTGTCTCTACTTGGGTGATATTATCGTCAAGTCGCAATGCACCTTTGCGCTTCGCCGATCGAATATGCATTCGAATGCAGTTACTAGCGACCATGTAGAGCCATGAACTAAAACGCGATTCACCACGGAAGGTACTGAGACGAGTGAATGCTCGGATGAGCGTTTCCTGTGTCACATCCTCGGCCTGATCAAGATCGCGTAGCGCTTTGACTGCGCGCCAGTAGATTTTATCTCTGAGGGGTTTGATGAGGTCGGTAAAGGCCTGCTCATCGCCCATCAACGCTTTGTCTACGAGCTCCAGTTCTTGTTGTTTGGTGATCATAGCGGACCCTCCGTCTCATATACTTCAATCGATCAATAGGGTGAAATCATTCCCCGAAACTATTCTTTGTGAACACGCTCTCTTATACGGTTTCTGTATATGCGATTGCCGTGCCAACAGTTTGAATCGAACGCGTTAATTTTAGTCACCCCACCTATCGAAAAGACGTTCCAGACACTGACCCTGCTTATAAACACCTATTGGCTGGCAACTACTGGTATTGAATGGCCAATACCTAACCGCTTAAACTGACGTTTAAAATATTGAAATCAAACACTTTTTTACAATAAAAAATTTAACTGAAGAGTGATTTTCAATCAAATTATAGAGGTGTCCCATAGACGTCAGCCAAGGGTTATGACCAAAGTCACTTTGGGTCCACAGCAAGCATAAAAATGAGTAAACCGCGACATTTAGATCGCGATCATGAAGTTTTTGCAGAAGAAAAGTGGGGGAATCTGTCAAGAGATTGACAATCTTTTTTTAGCTCTGCTGAAAAATAAAACAGCGATGGAGTGAGAAATCTCGAATTACCAATAATCGGTTGTCACCCGAACAGACCCTTTTGCCCGCGTTAAACAAGAGATTCTTAAACTGAAATCGCCACGTTTTTGGGTTTCAGTCCGCTCTCGGAGTAGCTCTATCTCTCTGCCAGATGGTTTAGACGCTTGGCCTTGCACCCAAACCGCGCAGGCAACGCAAACACCCTGGCCGCGACAAGAATAACCCACCGGATAACCGGCCTGTGTAATCGCCTTGAGAAGCGATGTTCCACGGGGAACATTCAAGTGGGTTCCAAAAGGAATAAAGCTTATCTCGACGTCTTTTGGCATCGTTCATTTCTCTTATCGAAGGTGAATTCGTCAATAATGCCAGCACCAAACAGATTACCTGTTCGGGTTCGGCGAACCGTAGCGTGTAGCCGATGGGCGGACGCGGAGAAATCAATGAAGTGATGAGCACCTGAGAACACACGGCTGGCAAGAGCGTCCGCTTTCTTTACATCACCAACAACATGTTTTGAAATACCGGGGACTGGATTGGTAAAAGTCGCTGCACCACCGGTCACGATGTAGGTGGTTCCGAAACCCGAATCCGCGCATCGATTAGATGGATGAAAACCACGACTTGCACAAAACCGCTCGTAGTTATGGTCGTGACCAGCTATGACGATATCAACGGAGTGTCTATCGATAATAGGAATTAATTTCTCATTCCAGCCTCGTTCATTTGAACCATGATTCCCCCGCGACCAAATGGGTCTATGGAGGAACAAAATTTTCCAATGACTGTTCAGTGACATAAGCGTTTTGTCGAGCAAAGCAAGAGACGCCTCAAGTTCATGATCCAAGATCTCGGTGTCAAAGCCAACAACTCCAACAGCGCCCCACCTAAACCAGTGAACAAACCGATCCACGGCGATGAACGTCTCGAAGAGACCACCACGGTCGTGATTACCACGAACAGAGACCATGGGTGGGAGTACTCTCGTTTGATGGAAAAAGTTGATCCACTCATGTATTCGATGACCGCGCTTAACGAGATCGCCCGTGTTCAATATAAAGGTAGGCTGTCGAGTGTAGACTTCATGAAGAATGCCAGGCCAATATGCTGACGGTCCAATGTGGTTAACATCTGCACGTCCATCACCCAAAGCAACGAAGCGAATGACTCCACAGTTATCGACGTCCCGGGATGGCAGTTGATATACTTTGTCAGCAAATTGAACAGTGTGATGTGTCGAACCAGGGACACGTTGATATCTATCTTTCTGCTCGATTCCATCAATGATCAATTTAGATGACCCGGTGGTGCGTACCGCCCACTGATCCACGCCCTGTGGAACGATATTGATGGCCGTAATGTTGGTTTCATGAGGCGTTGAACACGCACAGGTGCCATGGAGCAAAACAAGCAAGACAATGAGGTTATAAAATCGCGTGTAAATGACCAAAGTGCCCAATGGATGCTTGCGCTGACGGGATCGATTTTCTATCGTCCGCCCGAGAAACGAAAAATGAGCAGATATGAAACCGACTTCACAAATGGAGACACCGAGCACGCCAAAGAAAAACGATGCGACTGTAGCCGGTCGGGGTTTCTTATTAATCACCGGAGCGAAATTATGGTTCATGGTGGGCGGCGCACTCATAACATTTGGCCTGCCATTCATCTTTCAAGCGTTTAGTGGTGATGGCCGTAAGCTCTACGGACAATACTACGACTTGAATAACATTCTGAGTATATTCAGCATGATGATGGTCACGGGCGTTATGCAAACGGTCTCTCGGTTTGTGGCCGAACGCCCGGAGTCAGCGGCAGGAGTTGTCGCCCAAGCACAAAAAATGATGCTCATTGTCGGTGGGATTGTTGGTTTAGGTTTCGTGCTCAGCGGTGATTTTTTGGCAGCAAGTCGAAACAATCCGCACCTGGGTAATGGCTATCGTGCAGCCGGGGTTATCCTATTTTGCTACGGAATTTACACCGTTTACATCGGTGCTCTAAACGGGCAGAAACGATTCTTAAATCAAGCGATGTTTGACATCGGGTTTACAACTCTCAAAGCCACCCTTGTTCTGGGTATGGCCGCTGCTGGTCTTGGCGTTTTAGGTGCGTTCTACGGTTTTGCCTGCGCGGCGGTCATCATCATGGTCATCTCAATTGTTTATGTGAGACGGTCACTCAAACCGGGCGAGCCCATTTCAGAACTGTATTCATTTGCAGCCAAAGTGATGTTGTACACACTTGTGTTCAATCTGATCTTTAAATTGGACGCACTGTTTTTAAAACCATTGGCCGCAAGCCTCTTTGGAAATGCAGACGGTGTCATGGCGGATTACGGAATGGCAGTTAATGTCAGCCGTCTTCCATGGCAAGCCACCATAGCGATTACATTTGTTATTTTTCCAATGATGAGCGAAGCCACGTTTACGCAGGATTTAAGCCGCGCTCGAATCTACATTCGACAAACGCTACGCTACTCAACTATTCTGGTTGGCTCGGCCGTCGTCGTATTAATGGCGATGCCGGACGCTATTTTCTCTATTCTGCCCGATGGGTACGAAGCCGGTGCGATCGCGTTGGTTTGGCTGGCACCAGCCTACTTCTCGTTTAGTCTATTCAACATTGTAAATACATTGCTGATGTCGTCGGACAGAGCGGGGCAAGCTTTGGGAGTCGGGTGCGTAACAATCGTTCTGACAATCGCTTATTTCATGGTCATTCAGCAGTTGGGTCCTGACGTCATTACATCAAAAGAAGCCTTAATTCGTCTATCAGCAATGGGTACTTTTGCAACATTTACAATCGGATTGATCCTCGGATTAGGTGCCCTATGGAGGCGCTTTGGGTCACCGATGCCGCTCGCAACTGTCGTGCGCGTTTTGTTGGTTGGTGTCGTCATTACTCTAGTCGGGCGTCAACTGCCCGAGATGGGTAAAATAATGGCTCTCACGGTCTCCGTGGGGGCTGGTTTGTTGTTTCTCATCGGTCTGGTTTTAACAGGAGAGTTCGGAGCTGAAGATAAGGCTCGATTCGCACAAGTTTTGCGAGGGAAGAAGTAACGATGCCTAGATATTTATCGACCTTTGGAAAAAGAAAAGGAATGCTGCGAATCACCTTCATCTGTCTGAGCTTTCTGGGTGTAATCGCGTGTTCAACCCCAAACCGAATGACCCATTTGAGGGATACGCTGCGCACATTTAATCAGCAGGTGCGATGGGGTATGTGGCCTGCGGCATCATCTCACGTGTCACAAGAAAATCGAGAAAAATGGCTGGCTCAACGAATCGCAAATGCCCAGAATCTTAAGCTGAGTGATGTTCGATTGGTCCAAGTTGTAAGCGATGGACCTCGCGCAACCAAAGCCAAGGTCATGGTCTCAATTACCTGGTACAGAACCTCAGATATGAGGGTCCAACGGGCAAATTGGCTACAAACATGGAACCATTCCAGGCTTGGATGGCGTTTGGTTGATGAGGAGAAACAACGTCCTTTAAAGCCTGAACCCAAGCCAATGCCAGCCGCTGATAAAGAAAAGAAAGTGGATTGGCCATAGGCCAGACGACCTGGTAAGCCCTCGGCTTAAAACGGAATGGGGTCATCACCATCTGAATCATTAGATCCGGGTCCTTGTGGTGTTCCTTGGCTCGGTGGTTGACTGTTCTGACCCCCGCCCCAACCGCCGCTTCCACCGCTCTGGCTCTGGCCACCGCCCCAACCTTGACCGCTTCCGCCGCCCTGATTCTGACCACCGCCCCAGCCGCCGCCTCCGCCGCCACCTGCGCTGCCTTGATTCTTGTTTCCGCCCCAGCCGCCGCCTCCGCCGCCGCCGCCGCCGCCGTCTTCACGGCCGCTCAAGAAAACGATATTGTTTGCAACGACGTCCCACGCTCGACGGTTTACGCCTTCTCGGTCTGTATATTCGCGGCTCTGAATTCGACCCTCTAGATAGACCTTTCGGCCTTTGGCTAAATACTGCCCGCAAATTTCAGCTTGTTTGCCCCAAACGGTGACGCTATGCCATTCCGTACGTTCTTGACGATTTCCATCTCGATCATTCCAGTTTTCAGACGTTGCAATTCTCAAATTACAAACAGCTTGCCCACCCTGCGTATACCTGATCTCCGGATCAGCCCCAAGATTACCAACTAAGATTACTTTATTGACACTGGACATTTTCTGCCTCCCTAATCTAATTCCGAAATAACACGTATGAGTTTGTCATGGTGAAAACTTGCTGCGCAGCATTTCAACTCCCTGTCCATGTGTCAATCGAGCATTGACACCGGGTGTTGCGCTTTAGGTCGTTTTTTTTCAATTTTCATAACCAATAATCAAATTCACTGATGTTTACGTTGCAATTCCGGCCCATTTAGGATTTTTTCGTGGCCATGCTAGAGACAGAACCCAACCGATTGAGTGACCATTGCATCCGGCACAAGAAGATTGACCGTGATGCGCTGCGCGTATTGAGACGTCTTCACGACTACGGTTTCTATGCGTATCTCGTTGGTGGGAGCGTCCGAGACTTATTGATCGGCCGCAAACCAAAAGATTTCGACGTGGTCACATCAGCCCAGCCAAGGGAAATTAAGCGATTGTTTAGACGCTGTCGCCTTATCGGGCGACGCTTCCGACTGGCGCACATTCTCGGTGAAGGCGGGAAGATCATTGAAACGGCAACTTTCAGAGCGAAACCCAAAAACTTAGAGCATGGCCAGATCATTTTTGACGACAATCAATTCGGGACCCCAAAATCCGATGCGCTCAGACGTGATTTTACAGTTAACGCTCTTTTCTATGACGCAGATCGTGATGAAGTCATCGATTACGTGGACGGTTTAAGTGACCTTGAAGCAGGTCTCTTACGGACCATTGGTGATCCGACGACACGCTTTCGAGAAGACCCAGTGAGGATGTTACGAGCAGTCAAGTTTGCGGCTCGACTCGACTTCGATATTGAACCAGACACGCGCATGGCCATTCTGAATGAGAGAGCAGAAATTGGAAAAGCGGCGCTGCCTCGTTTGTATGAAGAACTCCTCCGGCTCGCTGGTGGTGGGGCTTGCGTAGAGACCATCAGATTGCTAGACGAGCTACGCTTGCTCGAGATCTTGATTCCAGAACTTGCAGCGACGCTATCGAGACTTACGGACGCAGAGCGCCAACGAATCGATCGTTTATTCCAGGCGCTCGATGCTCAAATGGCTGCGATTCCTAGAATGCCGAATGGCATCATCATAGCTGTTTTGATGTGGCCCGTGGTCGAAGCTGTGATCGGGTCTTTGGCCGAGCCTATTCAAAACTCACGTCTCCGATACCTCGTAGAAGAGCTGACGAGACCATTGGCCATTCGGGTCTGCGTTCCGAGGAAGGTCATGGAATCGACGATTATGGTCTTGGTCTCACAACTTCGGTTTGAGCGATTAGTCGGAAAGAAAAATGCCCGACAATCTTTTGCCCGAAGTCCCAATTATGCTGCAGCCGTACTGTTCGCACAGATTCGTGCTCATGCCGGTCATCTATCCCCAGACAGTGCGCGTCAATGGCATGAGTTAGAGCAGGAGTTTGTTCCACCTCCACTCTTCGAGTCTAGACCGCGTTCAGGCAATCGAAAAAGTAGAAGCTCTCGACCGGGTCGTCACCAAGGTCGTAGGCGCTCACCCCCTTCGTAGATAGACGGAACTCTCAAGCACCGCCAAGGAGCTTGATAGCGCTTTGCTTTGATAATTTGTTCGATTGCCCAAGAATGGAAATCTGAGCTTGTTCGAGAATCTGGCGTCGCAACAATTCTGACGCTTCCTTTGCAAAATCTGCGTCACGAATGCGGCTGTTCGATTCCTGCAAGTTCTGCGATGTATTGGATAGATTGTTGATCGTAGATTCCAGACGATTTTGTGTCGCTCCAAATCGGGAACGCTGACTCGTGACCTGCTCGAGCGCTCGGTCAATGGTCTCCAACGCGTCATTTGCGCCGGCCTGGGTCGTCACATCGATGGCGTTGACAGCCGTGGCTTGAGTCGAGCCAACAGTCCCAGCCGAAAGACCAGCCGCAGATGGATCTGCACCAGCAACGTCGAATTGTGCATCGCCACGAACCGTCACTGTACCCTGAGTGGTTCCCGTCGATAGCCCGGTGATGGCCTCGGCATTGCCGGTCGCCTGGATATCGATATTGCGGCCATCTTGGGCCGACAACGCAACCCCGCCCGCCCGGTCTCGCTGTGCGGTCACGCCGGTGAGATCCGCCTGAGCGTTTATGGCAGAGATCAAAGAGTCTCCTGCATCACCAGCTTCGACCTGAAGGCCCGTAACCGCAGTTCCATTGATCACCAATTGGTTTTGCGAATCGAGGGCACCGCCAGCAATTTGGCCGCCCGTCGTCCCTGTTTCATTTACGATTGCGGAGACACCCGTACTCGCTGTTGAGTCATTGATGGCCGCTGCAACAGCAATTGCACTGCCACTCGACTGAACCGTGGATACTTGGTCATCTACAGCCTGGGTTGCTCTGATGTTGACCCCGTTTATGGAGAGATCGCCCGCCTGCACGCCATTGGCGCCCAACGATGATGATGTCACCGCTGGTGCCGAGCCGAGTTGGTTGACGCGCACATCTGCATTGGGCAGTTCAACGGTCTCATTGGAATTGGCCCCAACCTGCAAACTGAAGGAGTCCGCCTGTCCTCCAATCAATTTACGACCATTGAAGGTTGTCCGTTCGCCAATGGATCCGATTTCGTCAGTCAGCTGGTCGATTTCACTTTGGATGGCCTTTCTATCAGACCCCGTCAAAGTGCCATTTGAGGCCTGAACGGCCAATTCTCTCATGCGTTGCAAGTTCTCAGTCACGCTGTTGAGACCCGCATCGGCCGTCTGCGCCGCAGAGACACCATCGCCCGCATTGCGCATCGCTTGGCCGATGCCGCGAACTTGACTGTCGATTCGACTGCTGATTGACAACCCGGCTGCGTCATCGCTCGCGCGATTGATCCGTAAGCCGCTGCTGAGCCGTTCGAAATTCTTTGATAGAAGCAGCTTGTTGAGATTCATATTGCGCTGCATTTGACGCGCACGCGCCGTGTCGTTGACCTTGATACCCATTTCTCACCCTCCGTGGTGCGACTCTTGGAAGTCTTATCACTCCGTATTATGATGCGAACTCGGCCAATTCTCAAGGCCTGTTGAGAAAGTGAGGTCCATCTTGAAGATTAATCGCCCCTTAGTCCGTGGCCGTTTTTTGCGTCGTTACAAGCGTTTCTTCGCCGATATCGAGTTAGATTCCGGTGACGTACTCACCGTTCATTGCCCCAACAGTGGCTCGATGAAAGGCTGTGCAATCGAGGGCGCGTGGGCATGGATTAGCGACTCGGAGAACCCGAAACGAAAACTCCGATATACCCTTGAAATCATTGAGCATAAAGATGAAAAAATATGTGTCAACACCCAGCGGCCCAATGGGTTAGTCGAGGAAGCGATCATGAGCGGCGTTATCCAAGAACTCAACGGCTACGAGACCATCAAGAGAGAAGTTCGATACGGAGACGAAAATTCGCGTATCGACCTGTTGCTCTCAACGGGGGATTCGATGTGTTTTGTGGAGGTAAAAAATGTGACTCTGCCCGGTGAAAATGGCCTCGTTCGGTTTCCTGATTCAGTGACAACACGAGGTACGAAACATCTGAGGGAACTGATGACTATGATCAAAGCAGGCCATCGATCCGTTCTGGTCTTCTGTGTTTCGAGAACGGAAGCGCAAGAGTTTGCGCCTGCGGCAGACATCGATCCAATCTACGCAGAAACCTTGATCAAAGCCCATAAAATGGGTGTTGAGGTCATAGCGTATCGGCTAGAAATCGAGCTCCCAACGTTAAAAATAAAGACTCGGATCCCGGTGAATTTAGACCTTTAATTCTGGGGCCCCTGAGGGGAAAGACCAACCATTGTTGTTTTTTCCTATGTGAAAAGGATATGGTGCGGCGCCCAAATGAGGATCGTAACCGTGCAATTGTCAATCGTAGTACCCGTCTATAACGAGGAAGAAAGCCTTCCGTTGCTGATCGCTGAAATCCATTCGGCCATCAAACCAGCCGCGCTAGCATACGAGATCGTTTTAGTCGATGACGGCTCGAGAGATGCAAGCCTCCAAGTCTTGTCGGAGCTTGCCGAATCTGATCCATCTCTTGTTATTATAAGCTTTCGCAGAAATTTTGGTCAGACTGCAGCCATGCAAGCCGGCCTAGACCATGCCCGTGGTGAGATGATCGCTCTCATGGATGCAGACCTGCAAAATGACCCAAGCGACATCCCTGGTATGGTCACAAAGCTACAAGAGGGCTATGACCTGGTCGCCGGATGGCGCGCCGACAGGAAAGACACATTTATTAATCGCAGGCTGCCATCAATCATTGCCAATAAGCTCATTAGCGTGACCACAAAAGTGCATCTTCATGATTATGGCTGCACGTTGAAAGTAATGACCCGCGATGTCGCGAAAGCCCTAAGGCTGTACGGCGAGATGCATCGTTTCATTCCAGCTATAGCCAACTGGTCGGGCGCTCGCATTCACGAGATGAAAGTCAATCATCGAGCACGGCAATTCGGCATTTCAAAATATGGGATTAGCCGAACCATTAGGGTGGTCCTTGATCTGATTGTGATCTTGTTCATACAAGGTTTCCTGGTCAAGCCGATGCAGGTTTTTGGACTCGCCGGTCTATTGAGTGGGCTCAGCGGCTTTGGGATCTGTGGGTGGCTTGCGGCAGAAAAGCTGATTTTAGGCACACCGCTCGCAAGCCGGCCGCTCCTGCTCTTGGGCGTCCTGCTGATTATTGTCGGCGTCCAACTCTTATCGTTCGGATTGCTCGCAGACCTCATGACTCGCACCTATCATGAGTCACAGGAAAAACGTACATACACCGTTCGGCAAACGGTGCTTGGGGCTGGGTATAGACCCATTGATCCGTCTGGATTCGATGAGACCGGACCTGCCGAAAAAAAGTCAGACATTCACAAGTCCGCTTAAAAGCGTCATAGAAATATGAGGCCTTATGAGGCAAACCTACGTCGCATGAAACTCTGAGGTTTGTCCGGTTCTTTCATTTCCTTTGATAAAAGGAAAACCCGGGGGTTTTGAAGGCTTTTACAGCCGTATAGTCTGAGCGTAGCAAGCCGTTCAATGCTCTAAATTTTCGATAACTTTCATTGTGAGACAGGACCAGGAATTTTGGCTTTTCAGCCTTGAGCTGCTTGATCAAAATCGGCCAAGGACTTTTGGGATCGAAAGCTGTGTTCTTGGTTGGGCGACGCCATGTGTTGGTCAATGTGGACGTAAAAACACCCAGCGATTTTGGAAAATGTGTCGCGATGGGGCGGTTCGCATGAAAATACACAGGCCAAGCCCACCGTCCCCAAACCCAGATCGGTTGATCAGGTTGACTGTTTTCCCTGATGTAACGCCCAATTTTTTGGGCAATAGGGTCACGGGCATGCTGCCGCCGCTTTCGAATTTCCTCAACTTGATCGACATCGTGGATCAGTGCTGGAGAGACCAGAAGCGTCGAACCAATCAGCACGATGAGCGGACGTAAACTAGACCCCAATCGAGACCAGTTTGACCATCGAAACCAAGGTAAGAGTACCCCATTGGGGTGAGCCGCAATAATGACCAGTATGGGAAGAAGCTGAAGATAATAGCCCTTGAAAAAACGTAGACCCAAGGCTGCCCCTAAAAAACTGAGCACGAGGTGCAGGGAGATAAAGAGTCCCCGACCGGTCCACAGAGCGCCAGGGGTCACATTTCGGAAGATGGCCAATATCGCAAGTAAACTCGGTGTCGCAGCATACATCGCGAAACCAAGAAAACCATCACCAAGACGCAGGCCACGATCGGACCATGAGGTTTGGCCTCGCACATATTTCCAGCCACTTTCCGAGAAAAAATAGCTGCCGACGAAATTTAAGAATTCCCCGTGCAATGCATACCACAAAAGAATGGGTGCGAAACCAACTCCAAGACCGACCATGAACAGGGAAACAGCTTTCTTGGGCTCTAGAACACCGACCCAATCATCTGGCCAACTCAGCCGTTGACTCACCAGCGGTGCCAAAGCAAATAGCGGAAATAAAACCGCCGCTTGACGCTTTAATACACCCGCCATGGCAAGAATTAATCCCGTCCAAAAAAACCAGCGCAAGCGCCCGCTTTTAATAGCTAAGAGACAGCAAACCGTTGCCCAGATATAGGGGCCGATCATCCATGAACCATAATTCACATCGATGCTGTCTGTAATTGGAGATAAAGCCGCATAGAGCGTAGCGGCGACAAGTCCACACGAGCGTCCATAGAGAATGCGGCCAAGACAGAACACGCCCAGCAAGGCAAAGCAGGCCATGCCAACACCAAAACACTGAAGTGTGATCATCGACCGCTCAGACAAAGTCCAAATCAGGGCCGTCAAATAGAAGGTGCCTGGCGCTTTGTACTCGAGGTTGTCGATTAAGGGCAGCTTGCCGCTCAATATGAGGTCTGCATTTAAGGTTATGCCAGCGACATCTTCGTTGTGAAAGCCGGCCGTACCAAGTGCCGGCCAGCGCAACCAAACAGCCAATGCGACGAGTCCCAACAGGACGATATATGTTTGGGACTGGTGTCGATTCCTAAAAATCATAGTGGTCAGGTACGACCTGCACATCCGCCTGTCAAGTAAGTGTTCTTCGCAAAATTATTGAAAGATAATCAACCAAAGAGACAAAACGAAGATGCAATGATGACGTTGTCTGTAATACTCTGTAGACGTGATTAACTTGGCTACAGAGTTTTTTCTGACTTATGCGCGGTCTGCTAACGGTACTACTTCTCTTAATTGGAGCGTGTGATACGCCCGAAACTCTGCCCCTCGCCGTCGAGGATGCACAAACGGGCATCGTTGATTCAGGCATGATGGACAGTCGGGTCAATGATGCGGCTCCAGATGCGGCTGCGGATGCGGATGCGGATGCGAGTCAAATCCTGGATGCAGGTGACGTATCGAATCCGTTTGATATGGACTCGGCTGATGGGATCGCCGTCGATATGAATTCAGACATGGGTGTGGCAGCAGCCAACTGCCTGAGAGGTGAAACTGAGTCGGGCGGCTATGAGGTCCCCGCCTTTGAGCAGGTTGCCATGGCCTATGGAGGCCAGATGTCTTATCTGGTTTGGGCAGATGAAAGCGGTCTAAACCAATGTCGGATGGATCATGATGCTGTCTTCGATTCACCTCGGTTTCTGGTTGAATCTTTGACGGGAATCCAATGGGTAACGAGCCTGAGAGCTGGGGGGACGACGTGGATTGCCTATGGCGGATCAGACATTCCAATCCGTATCTATCAGGCACATAGACCAGTTGAGAGTCTAATGAGTCTGAGTAATCCCGGCACAACTTTAGTAGGCCAACCCATGCTCGCCGAGGCCGATGGCCAACTTGTCGTTGTCGGGGAAACTGAGGACGGTGCTGTCTCCTGGCACGTACTGCCTTCAGACCTGAGTGTTCTGGGTCCAACCATTGTGGACCGGTCTGGATTACCGAAGCCTGATAGCGTCGCCACAACGACGGGCGGCGTGTTGCTTCGATTTGGAGATTCCGGACAATGTGTCTTTATCAACTCAAGCACTTGGCAAGCACAGGGTAATTTGCCCTGTCGAACCGAACGGGGAGAGCTCATTTCGGACGGAGGCCAAGCACTCCTGTGGCACCTGGAACAATTGGGTGCTGAGCAGTTTATCAGTCTTCGATCTCTGTACGATCGCGACGGGATCCTAAGAGTCGGCAAGTTTGACATTACGGAGTTGATCTCATCTCAAGTCTACCGTGGGCAAAAACCACTCATCGGGCGCAGAACGATGACCTCACCTCAGCCGCGTCAGGGTGATATGCAGCTCTATTTCGTTGGCACCCAAAGCCTTTGGGAATCCATGGTTACATGGGATGGCGGCTGGCCTTGGGCAGATGCTCGAGCCGTCGGCTTTGCAGATTTACCAGATCGACGTCGTGATGGGCTATGCGAGGATGGTGAAATGGCCTGTACCAGCGACACTGATTGCGGAGAAAATGCGGTGTGCAGTGACGCAGCCCAGACGCGGCACGCTCTTGTCGTACGGTTTACACAAACACCCACACCGATCATTGAATATGTCCCGATCATCGAGCGACAGCTCCGCTCCACAGCCACGATTTTTGATGAGGATATTGCCTGTTCGCCTAAGCCAGAATCCTGCGATCGCCAGGATCAAGACTGTGACGGCTTAATCGATGATGGCCTCTGCTGTAGTACAGCTGACGAGACCAGGATTTTGAGAAGACGATTCCAAACCTTAGGTCCAGTCGAACAGTTTTTGATCGGCGATAATGAATGGCGTGATGCCTACTTGATCGCCTATCGGTATCGCGATGCCGAAGACCGGTCGAGGTGGGCCGCAATCAGGGCCCGATACGAATACGATAACCCTTTATCACCCACCCGAACGGCCATCGATTTAGACATTGAAGCCGTGGGTGACTGCAACCAAATCGATTCGTCCTGTTTAACATTTCCCAATGACGGGTCCAGTCCATTTAATCGACGTGCTGGCGAAGGACGCTACTTCAATGGTGTCGGTGGCGCTCGGGTTTTGATCGCAAGACATCTGGATATAAACGGTCAACCGGGACGTTGGGGCGTACACTGGATACATAGACAAAGAGATTTGCAGGGTACAGATGCAGCGCCTACGCTTTTGCCGGAAGCCTGTGACGACATATTGGCCGTTGATGCGCTGCGCTTACAAGATGGTGAATCCGTTGTCATCGTCTGTCGGGACAGGATTTTGAGACTGTTTGGTCCCAATCAGCAAGAGAATCTGGAGTGGCTTTTTACTAGCGCCGCCCTTGGTCGGATTCAACCCATTGAATGGGCGACGATTCGACGAAGGCTCGTGGCCGAACGACACGACACGGCATTTGATGTTCTCGTAGGATTTCGTTCAAGCCTCGGCAACATGAGACTGAGACTATACGATTTTGTAGCCGGGTCTCTGGCCGCACCGCTCAGCATCGAATATCCCGATATCTTAAATTTCGCTGAAGATGATGACCTGACAGACCCACTCTATCTAAGTGCTCAATTGGGTGGCCCTTCACTTCGCTCAGACAACGGCAGAATTCAGGCCTTGTTCAGTGAGCGCGATAACGAGGGAGAACGCATTTTAGCATGGCGTAACATTCTGACCTCAGAACAAGTCGATGGCACATCATTATCCGGGTTGTCTCACCAGCTATTTACAAGCGCGCCCATCATCGACGCAGAATCGGAAGCGCCCGCGCGAGGATTTTGGGCCATCGACACAGCGGGCGATTCGGGTGCATTTAATTTATGGGCAACGGAACCAATCCATGTCGAGATGGGTGACGTTGTAGCCTGGAGATCAATGAAGAGCGATTATATGAGACCCTTGGTTCAAATTGTGCGTGTAAACGAAGCCGGTACCGAATTTGAAGTGGGCGCTGTGGAACTACAATGCAGGGGTTTTTGAGTCAAGATTGAGCGTCATCTTGCGTGTCAGGTCGCACGGCTTTCGGTGATCGCGTTTCAAGAATTTTGGCGGACTCTTTTTCCAGCGATCGATCGAGGCCTGTGGTCTCAACCACTTGGTCGGTCATTTTGATCAACCAGTGACGCGGTAACAGAAAATGAATGAACACCGCACTGGATGCTGCGATGTGTAAGAGTGCAGCAAAATGAAACCCAGGCGCTTCTGACACCGTAAATACGCCGCCTGCGCGGAGGACTTCTCGAGCCGACACACGTTCTTCCCAAAGTGCAGCCGTCGCCAGGGTTCCTAAGATGAAAACCAATAAGGTGGTCACGCGGGAAATAGATGACCCATGATAATAACTGAAGAAATACCCCCTCAAAAAGGCAGCCAAAGCAACGTAGAGGCCAAAGGGCATATACCAGTCGGCAGCACCGCGTTCGCGCATGGATAAGATGGCAAGGAGCGCTGCCGTTCCCATGAAGGTGATGGTGACCAAATTAGCTGGATCAAAAAATGTCCATCCAAAGAGGCCCCGAATACCCCGAGGACCCACCGTCAAGATAGATTTAAAGCCTCTCTGGGTCAGTTCAGTCAGCTTTGAATCTGATTTATTGCTGCTATCGTCCATGCGCTGAGCATGCCTTTTCCCTGTTTACACGTCGAGTATTCCATTCCCGTCCGAAGGTCGATAGTTTTATGCTGAGAGTTCAAGGTCTTCCTAGAGTGACGGTGGCAGATTTGAAACCAATAGACATCATACGACTATCAGGTGCCAGTCTCGTCATCGCCATGTTGTTGGTCGGTTGGTGGGGTATCTTTGGCATCACGGGTGATCAGAACATCTTAAACAGAGCGATTGCTGGCGGTGCTTTGAGTCGAGAGTATCTAACTGCTGAGCCGTGGCGAATTATCTCCGCGCCACTCCTTCACCTCCATGCTGTTCATTTAGCAACCAATCTGCTGTTTTGTGGGCTACTGAGTATTGGATGCAGCCTAAACCGTTCGATGCGCTCTACAGTCAGTCTCTTTTTCATATCTGGATGGTTTGCGACAGTCGTTGGCGTGCTGACCCAACCTGGATGGTTTCTGGGCGCATCCGGCGCTATGTTTGGTCTTTTAGGGGCCATCATCGCGTCCCATCGACGCGCGCTCTCGAATGGCCGGCTCCTTTTGGTGAGCGTGGTTGCAATCTGCGTGTCGCTGCTCAGTAAGGGGGATGCTGTTGCACATGTGGCCGGACTGGTCAGCGGTGCGGTCATCGGTGATTTTGATATCTTTCGGCGGGATCGCGCCAGTCATTTTATATTGACCATTGCATGTCTAGGCATTGGGTATGGTCTTTATCAATTGACGTAACGCCATGATTTGATGTGACCACCGGGGCCATCACTCCAGAGACCAATGGTCTTCATAGAGCAGTCAATTCAATGAAAAGGCCCTTTCGTATCCTAGTCTAAGTCTAGACTCGTCCTGTCCTTCATGTCATCGATCCAAACAATGGCTGCATAATGAACAAATTGAAATTACTCTTGCTTCAGGCCAACAACCTTGATGAGGATGAGAAATAGAATCCTGGCGACCTAAATCTTTTTTCACCGCTGAAAGCTGAACCATATGCCATCTCGCTACGCGCGCCACTGGACTCTGAACCCTAAAGTCACATTTTTAAATCATGGTTCATACGGCGCATGTCCAAAAGAGGTACTGGCCTATCAACAAGAGCTCAGACAAACAATCGAAGAACAACCCGTCCAATTCTTCATGCGCGATATTTACGGTCATATAGACGACGCTCGTAAAACCCTTGCCCAGTTTGTCAAAGCGCGCGCACAGGATTTAGTGTTCATTCGGAATACGACTGAAGGCGTCAATTCCATCATCAGAAGTTTCGGTTTTACTCCGGGCGATGAAATACTGGTGACCAATCACGGTTACAATGCCTGCAAAAACATCGTCGATTTCGTGGCACAAAAAACAGGGGCTCGAGTCGTGGTCGCCGAATTTGGCTTTGAAGGAATCAACTCAGAGCACGTCATTGAAGCGATTTGGACGTCTGTAAGTCCAAAAACGCGTTTGGCTATCATCGACCATGTAACCAGCCCGACAGGTCTTGTATTACCCGTCAAAAAAATGGCTGAAAAGTTGGAACGGTCGGGTGTCCGAGTGTTGATCGATGGGGCCCACGGGCCGGGCATGCTCGACCTATCAATGCCCGATCTATCTGCCTCTTGGTATGTTGGCAACTTACATAAATGGGTCTGTGCGCCAAAAGGCGCCGCGTTTATGTGGATGCGAGAGGACGTTCAATCAAAAACTCGCCCAGCCGTAATCAGTCATGGCTTTGGACTTGACGCGAATGAGTTGGATCGTCCTTGGCACCATCTTGAGTTCGATTGGGTTGGTACGCAGGATCCAACAGCCTGGCTATCCGTCCCGAAAGCAATTGATGTTTTGGACAAAATGGTCGACGGCGGCTGGGATGTGATTAGGCAGAGAAACCGTACGCTGGCTTTAGAGGCCCAACACCGATTGTCCATGGCTCTGGAGCGAGATAAACCTGTTCCGGACGCAATGATCGGCCATTTAGCCGCAGTAAAGCTCCCCAGTTCTAATCGACCTATATCACCGCTTTTCGGAACTGAATATCAGCAAATACTGCTAGACCAATTTGGCATTGAGGTCCCTGTCATCCCGTGGCCTGGGCCGTCTGATCGTCTTCTTAGAATCTCTGCGGCTTTACACAATGATTCAGATGATTACATAGTGCTATCAGACGCCATTGGGAAAGTTTTGCCATGCTGAGTATACGTAATGTCAGTCGACGATATGGTGATTTCATCGCTGTTCGCGAGCTCAATCTAGACGTCGACGAAGGCACTATTTTTGGTTTCCTCGGACCCAATGGGGCCGGTAAAACAACAACGATGAAAATGATCTGTGGTTTGATTCGGCCAACGGAGGGAGCCATTACAGTGGATGGTTTCGACGTTGTTAAATCGCCAATTGATGTAAAAAAGCGAATCGGCTATGTCCCTGACCGACCCCATCTCTATGAGAAACTCACAGCTCAAGAATACATGTACTTCATTGCTGGTCTCTACGGGATCGATTCAGGTCACGGAAAACGAAAGGCCAAGGAGTTGATCGAACTGTTCGGTCTGGGACATGTCAGCCACAAACTGGTTGAGAGTTTTAGCCATGGAATGAAGCAACGGCTTGTGATGGCATCGGTACTGCTTCATGAACCTCGGCTCATGGTTGTCGACGAACCAATGGTTGGCCTGGACCCGCAAGGGGCAAGACTGCTCAAAGACGTCTTACAGACCCAGGCTCATGAAAATGGCATGACGGTCTTGCTGAGTACCCATACCCTCGACGTGGCCGATGAAGTTTGCGACCGAGTGGCTGTCATCAATCATGGACAACTCGTTGCCAGTGGAACGACCGATGAACTGCGCCACGAAACCGGCACACAAGGTCAGCGCCTGGAAGAAGTCTTTCTTCAACTAACCCAAGAGTCTCAGGCGCCAGGCTAGCCCCGCAATTCTACAGTCAAGACGCCGTTTATTTGTCTGGAAACTCAAAGACAAATTCACCGTCTTTGACGTCGATCACAAGAGTTCCGCCATCAGCGAGCTGTCCGAAGAGAAGTTCGTCTGCGAGGGGTTGGCGGATATGATCTCGAATCGCGCGCGTCATTGGCCGCGCACCATTTTTGGCATCAAAACCCAACACCATGAGCTGTTCTATCGCCGCATCGCTACAGGTTAACGTGACCTGCCGATCTGCAAGCTGCTCAGCCAATTCGTCAATGAACTTCTTCGCGATCAAACGCATCACGTCGGATTTGAGGGGCTCGAAGCGAATTCGAGCATCGAGCCGATTTCTAAACTCTGGACTGAAGAGACGTTTATAGGCTGGATCGTCATCTCCTTTTAACTCATCGACGTCAGCAGAAAAGCCAGGCCGGTTGCGCTGTAGGTCGCGAGCGCCGATATTACTGGTCATGATGACAATGACATTCCTGAAGTCAGTTTTCTTGCCATTGTTATCGGTCAGGGAGCCGTGATCCATGACTTGGAGAAGCAAATTGAAGACATCGGGGTGAGCCTTCTCGATCTCGTCGAGTAAGAGCACCGCATGCGGCGTCTTTGCGACAGCATCAGTGAGTTGACCGCCCTGATCGTAGCCGACATAACCTGGAGGCGCACCGATCAGGCGACTGACCGTATGACGCTCCATGTACTCGCTCATGTCGAACCGTATGAGTTCAAGATTGAGAATCCGAGCCAATTGTCGACAGACTTCGGTCTTACCGACGCCGGTGGGCCCGGTGAATAAAAATGACCCGATCGGTTTGTCGGGATGAGCGAGCCCTGAACGACCCATTTTGACCGCGGATGCCAGCTGTTTGACCGCCTCGTCCTGGCCATAAATACAGCCGGCCAGCGAACTCTCGAGCTCCGCGAGTCGCTGCCGATCATCACCGGCGACAGATTTAGCGGGAATACTGGCCATGCGCGCAATGGTATTTTCGACGTCTTCGACGGTGACAGTCTTACGGTCATCCAGCTTCACAGCGGCCGCAGCTTCATCGATGATATCGATGGCTTTGTCGGGGAGGAAACGGTCGTTTAAGTAACGACCAGCAAGCACCGCTGCCTCTCTGAGGGCGTCATCGACAAATTTGACGCCATGGTAGGATTCATACTCGGGCTTCAACCCCTTGAGAATGGCCTCGGTTTCCTCGACCGATGGTTCACCGACTTCTATTTTTTGGAAACGCCGTGCCAGCGCTTGGTCTCGTTCAAAAATATTGCGATACTCGCGCCAGGTCGTTGCACCCACACATCGGATCTTCCCTCGGGCCAGCAACGGCTTGAGAATGCTGGATGCATCCATGGCACCCCCGCTGGCAGCACCCGCTCCAATCAACGTGTGAATCTCATCGACAAACAAGACAGCGTCGGGCAAAGATTCGAGCTGCCTGACAACTGCTTTCATTCGATTTTCAAAGTCTCCACGATATCGAGTGCCCGCGATTAAGGCGCCGACATCAAGGGAATAGACGGTGGCATCCTTAAGTGCATCAGGGACCGAGCCATTATCAATCGAACGGGCTAGACCTTCCACAATCGCCGTTTTACCGACGCCAGCCTCACCGACAAAAATCGGGTTATTCTTTCGCCTTCGACTGAGAACATGGATACACCGCTCCAACTCATCGCCCCGGCCGATCATTGGATCGATCCGACCTTCGGATGCTTCTTCGTTTAAGTTAACGGTGAATTTTTCCAGGGCTTGCTCAGGCTCCAGGGTGTCGGAATTCTCTTCGCCGTCGACAGCAAACATACCCCCACCAATAGATGAATCTTGGGCTTCATAATCGCCATCACCGCCTCCATGGGACACGTATTCCATGAGCGCAATCCGCGTAATGCCTTGTGACTTGAGCAGGTAGACCGCATGGCAGTCTTCCAGTGCGTACATCGCGATCAGCACGTGAGGTCCTCCGACCAAGTCTCGCTCGGACGTCTGTGCGTTGATTACGGCGCGTTGGATGGCGGCATGAAAGCCCACAGAGGCTGCAGCTTCGACATCCATGTGAGCCGGTAGTCTTGGAATGCTCTCCGCAAGGAATTGCTCCAGCTCGTTTTTCAGCGTATCAACACGACCGCCACAGCGGCGAACAGCGCGTGCCGATACGGTGTCGCACAAGAGAGCGAGTAAGAGATGCTCCGTACCAGCAAACTCATGATGTCTGTGTTGAGCTTCGTCCAGTGCCGTGCGAATGGCGATTTGAAGTTCGGGTGTTAACTCAGCCATTACTCATCTTCCTCCTGGCCATCGTCATCGGCTTCAATGGTAAGCTTGAGTGGCATTTCATAGTCTCTCGCAAGAGATTCCACCTGCAGTTGCTTCGAGCGTGCGATGTCTAAAGGGTAGAGGCCAGCGATGCCCTTCCCCTGCGTGTGTATTTGCAGCATGAGTGTTGTCGATTCAGCATGTGACTTGTGGAAATATCGCATCAGCGCCATCACCACAAAATCTCGCGTTGTGTAGTCGTCATTATGAAAAATGACCCGATACAGCGGAGGCCGTTTCAATCGCCGACGGGTCAGTGTCTCAGTTTGACCCTGGCGATCGGGTCGCCGCTCATCGTCGCGTTGATTACTCAACTTCCACCTCTCATCACGTTAGATTGGCCGCAGTTAACTGATAGGACCCGGTCCGGCGCCTACCACCAAGAGCATTTAAACACTTATTGGGTTTCGTCAAGTTGAACCAAAGCACGAATTAGCTGCTCGCCATCAGGATGACAGAATAGCCAAACAGATTGAAGCCTGCGTGCAGCAAAATGCAAGGCCAAATGGTATTGCTTCTTAGCCTAAGCCAGCCTAATCCGAGGCCAAGAACACCGGTACCAATAGAGTTAGCGACGTCGAAATGTGCAATTCCGAAGGTGATTGCTGTCAAAACAATCACGGTCTGGTCGCTGACGAGGGCGCGCAAGGCATCAAAGAGAACGCCTCGATACAAAATTTCCTCCGCGATAGGAATTAAAATCACGATCATGGCTGCAACAAGGCTCGATTCCAATACGGTCGGATCCGTCAAGGTCACCAAATCGACTTGGTGATTGAGTTCATTGCCATGAACAAGGATACGGATGGCGTTGGTCATCAAAGCAAGAATAGGGGCCGCCAAAATGCCCATGATGAGACCGCCTGCAAGTAATTTCATGCTCATCTGTCTGGCAGCCCAGGAACGGACCTGGATGTCACTGCAGCGCCGGATGATAAAGGCAAGCGTAAGTAAGCAGAAAGGCGTCCAAATCATGATGGATACTTTCGGCCAGTTTCCTGGTAATTCGGCCCACCCGATCAATAGAGAGCCGAATAATAAAGCGGAGCTAGACACGATCAGCAAGCCAAATGCGCTTATGATCGCGGGCCCATAATGGTCTCGAAAGGCATCCATATGATTCAATTCACCACAAACACGCCCCTATTCTGACTCTGTGATAGAGTCTTGTCTACTTGGTTGATAAGACCTGACGGAAAAGGGAGATGAAGTCGTGAGCCAAAAAGAAAGTGTCATCTATGGTCTCAGAGCCGTGTGTGCCCTCGCTAAACACCGTCCGCAGGACCTCCGCCGAGTGCTCTATTTAAAAGATATTCGAAAAGAAATTGGTCCGGTTCTAAAAGCCACTGCAAACAACCGAAAACCCTATCGAGAAGTCGAGGTGGATGACCTCACACGCGTCGCGGGAACCCCACATCATGAAGGCGTTGTTGCCATCGCACAACCACGCCTGACTCAAGCGTTTGGTACGGCAAAGAAAAACCTTGAGAGAGCCAAATGTATCATTGCGGCCGACGGCATCACAAACCCTCACAACATGGGAGCAATTCTCAGAAGTATGGCTTGGTTTGGCGCTGACGCCTACCTGACAGACGAGAGTCGAACTGCGGTTAATCCGGCTGCACTGCGGGTCTCACAGGGCGGGGCCGAACACATACCGATCATCCGATGTTCACGACTTTCCGTTGCCCTACGTGAACTGCGCGAACAGGGTTTTGACATTATTGCCGCTGATCATCGGGCAAAAGAAAAACTAGCTCAAGCGTCGTTTCCGAAACCCGTTTGTTTTGTCCTTGGTAACGAAAATCACGGCATTTCAGCAGCTGTACGCAAAGAGTGTAATCGGACGATTAAAATCGCCGGTCCTGGACGCGTTGAGTCATTAAATGTGTCCGTTGCAGCAGGAATTATATTGGCGGCTAGCGCTGGTTAGCCCAATCAAAACCAGCCATGAGCAGTAGGGTTGTGTTCGGTGCATAGGTTGCGAAGTCCCGGTCGATGAACCAATCCCGGCTTAAGACACTGGTCACTGTGAACCAGTCGTTGACGCGATATCGACCCGACACGGCTGCCAACAGGTCATTCCAATCAAAAATCTCCACAAACCCATTGACCCGTCTGACTTTCCAAAACGCCCCCAGAGTAAACCGATCGAGCGGGACTCTCATCCAGGCACCGAAATCCGTTCTGTCGGCCTGCTCAACATCCGTATACTCAAGACCGATGATCAACGCGTTTTGCACGGTTAATTGAAACAGGCCCTGGAGACCCCAAACCGCTTCGGCATTTTCGAGTTCAGATTCAATGCCTCGCCACCGATCGATTAGATAGCTTGTGTCGAAAAGACTCCACGTATAGTCGCGGCCGGATCGCATACCGAGAAAGCGGATCTGAACACGCCAATCATCCCGATCTTGGAAGGCGAGTTCCAGACCGGAGTGAATCCCCCACCCTTTGGTCCGAATGGTATTGATATCGCCGATGAGGGCCAGTTCGGTTTGACCGCCCCTGGGGATCAATTGCCACCGGCTGGACAAACTTAAGGCCCAGCGTGAATGAGGTGAATGCTTGAGCCACCCATCGGATTGAACATCTGACTCAATCTGAGTGGGCGCTCCGTGATCGGCCGCATAGATCAAGTTAAGCTCGCCATGGGTTGACCACCAACCGAAACCACCAGCCATCACCGGTCTGTCGAGCACTTGGTCAACCATCAATTCATACCGATTGGGCCGCCAGGAGATGTGTGTTTCGGCGAGAATTTTCAGTTCGATGCCCAACCGACCGTGATCTCGGTCAACCCGATTATGATATCGATTGACGAGCGTGCCATGACCAAAACTCTTATGTGCAATGGCCCCGCCACGTAACCATTTGCCCCAGCTGAACTTGTGGACGATGAGTCCATAGTCCCCTGGCTCATCCCAATCTTGTTGGCGCAATTGACCATCGCGAAGATCAAAGTTCAGTTTCGGCCCGATGGAAATCTCCGCAACTGAATGACGAATGGAGACCCATGGTTGCGCGGACAAGACGATCCGCTCGTTCAACAAGCCGCCGCCGAGTTCAATGCCTGCGCCGCCTAGGTTCAAGGCAACCAACATCAAGATAGGTGACAAAGTGACCAGACGCGATCTCCTGCTTGGTTCGTTTTAAAGACAAATTACCATGACGTACTCAACCGTCCGCGTTATCCTCGTCCAATCAGGCCTTTAGTTTCAATTGGTTTACGGTGTGTCGCTAATTCTCTTCATCATTGGGTTTAATATACTCATCCTCGTCCATGAGTTAGGGCATTTTTTGGCTGCCCGTTTTTTTGGCATGAAGGCGACTCGGTTTTCCATTGGATTTGGGCCCGCATTGATCCGGATTCACGGCAAAGAAACCATTTATCAATTCGCGCTGATCCCATTTGGTGGATACGTTCAATTGGAGGGCCTCACGCGCACCGATCATCGACCACGTGACGGACACATTTCAGATCGCAGTACCCATGCTCTTCGCGAATACCCGCCTTGGCAGCGTGCAATTGTGATGCTGGCGGGCCCCATGGCGAACTTCTTGCTCGCCATCGTCACCTACAGTTTCTTATTTGGTTCATCAACAGCTGTGACCTACGATTGGCGACATGAGGGGACTCAAGTTATCCGTGATGTGAGCGGCGCTGCTTTGGCCGCTGGACTGAAACCCTATGATTCAATCGAGTCTATTAACGGCTTTCCCGTCCGCAGTTTTTCCGAGTTAAAAAAAGTGGTAGGGAAAACGGCTGGCCAGACTTTGCGGGTGACCATTAGACGGTCTCCTGATGGCACACCACCGCCTATGCAAACAAAGGTCGATGCTGAGACGGGTCTCACCCTGTCATTTCCAAGAATTCCCAATGAATGGCCCAGTCACGTCATCGAAATGAAAGCCGAGAAAACCCCCAAAGGCTATGTCCTTGGTATTTCACCTGATGTGGTCAGATTCGGCGCACAATCATGGTCCGATGCCATCCGTCTGGGATGCATCGAGACCTGGGCTGTGGTGCGCGGAATGATGAGGATCGTCGGTCGATGGTTTGAAGGAACGGAAGCTGTGCAGCTCGCAAGCGTCGTAAAAATGGCGGATACGGGCGCTGATACCCTCAAAATGGGTCTGGAATGGTTTATCAGTTTTATGGCCATCCTCAGCATCAATTTAGGCGTCATTAATCTCTTTCCATTGCCTGCATTAGATGGTGGCCGACTCCTGTTTGTGGGGATTGAGGCTGTTTCACGCAAGGCTGTTCCGCCCTTGGTCGAAAGTGTGATTCATGGCATTGGCATGCTGCTGCTGATGATTCTCATGGTCGTGATCGTCGTAAAAGAGATTATGGAGAAATTCTGAGGCTAGATACTCGGTTAGATTAATGGACAGACCGTCCTAGGGAGACGCTGATATGCTCCAACGATATGCTCAAACCCTCTTGGTTATCTCGGGTTTATTCTGCCCCTTCAATTGGGCTTTCGGACAAGCGCCTGGCGCAAATAATGGAGGAGACGCCTCCTCAAGGCCAAGCTCTCAACCCACCACTGCACCCACCTCCGCGCCCACACAAGACGGACATAGCCTCGATGATAAGCACAGCATTGAGCAGCCTCTCATTGACCCAAATTCACATGAACCTTTAATTTTGAGCGAAGCAGAATGGAAGCGCAGATTATCGGAGAAACAGTTCTATATTTTGCGGCAGAAAGGCACTGAGCGGGCACATAGCGGTACACTCTTGCATAACACCCGCTCGGGGATCTACCGCTGCGCTGGTTGCGGCGCGCCCCTTTTTTCGTCGAAGACAAAATTTAAATCGGGAACGGGTTGGCCGAGCTTTTATCGAAGCCTAAGGCGTCGAGTGAAGCGCATTTCTGACCGGAGCCACGGCATGCTCCGTGTGGAAATTGTCTGCGCTCGATGTAATGGTCATTTAGGGCATGTTTTTCGGGACGGTCCGAGACCCACTGGCTTGAGGCATTGTGTAAATTCATTGGCGCTCACCTTTGAAGATGAAGCCAGTCACAAGAGAACAAATAGACAAAAACCGGAATCGACCGGCGTTATGAACCAGCAAAAATAAACTCTTTTACGCGGCTGTCTGAGGAGGCCCGCAACGCGTGCGGTGTGTCCGCGATGACCAGGTCTCCGTTCTTGATCATAATCACCTGATCAGCGATTCGAAACGTCGATTTCATATCATGGCTGATGACGATGCTCGTGATATCAAATTTCTGGGCGGCCTCGACGATCATATCGTCGACTCGCTTCATCATGATGGGGTCTTGACCGGTTGTTGGTTCGTCATAAATCATGATTTCGGGTTCAGTGATTAGGGCTCTTGCGAGCGCAACTCTCTTTCTTTGACCATTGCTAATCTCGCTGGGCATTTGGTCCAGAATCGACTCCACCGAAAGGCGTTCTGCAACATCGAGCACCAGTTTCTGAATGTCTCTTCTGCTTTTCTTCCGCTCTTCAATAAGCGGAAATGCAATGTTCTCGCGAACACTCATGGAATCAAACAAGGCCGCGCCCTGAAAAAGCATCCCAATCTTTGCTTGGACACCCTGCATAGCGCGCCCGTTCAACTCGGATAGGTCGTTGCCAAAAACCCGGACGTGCCCGGATGATGGCTTAAACAAGCCGATCATGTGCTTGATCAAGACCGATTTTCCTGATCCAGACCCGCCAATGACAACAGTAATTTTCCGCTTTGGAATCCGACAAGAAATGCCCCTGAGAACATGGTTCTCACCGAATGACTTGTGCAAATTGTCCACTTCAACCACAAAATCGAAATCCTCGGTTGCAGCTTCGAGCTGATCTGGCTCGAGCGACTGAATCGAGCGCGTTTCAGACACATCCTGCATGAAGTCGCGTACAGCGGGTATCGGGCTGGACATGATGTGACCAAATGTACCGGATGCAATGATCTGTCCCTCAGACAGCATAGCCATACGGTCTGCCAAGCGACGGTTCGAGGCCATATCATGGGAGATGATGACGGACGTAATTCCATATTCCTGCTGCGTTTTTAGAATCAATTGATCGACAAACTCGATCATGACCGGATCAAGACCTGTGGTGGGCTCATCGAAAAGAACGACCTCAGGATTGGTAATGACGGCTCTGGCAAGAGCAACACGCTTTTTCATGCCGCCCGATAAACTCGCCGGTAACAGGTCGATGGCATGACTTAACTCGAGCATCTCAAGTAAAGATTGGACAAGGCCTCTAATGTCTTTCTTCGACATTTTTGTATTCTCAGCGAGGGGGAAACCAATATTTTGTGCCACTGTCATGGAATCGATTAACGCGTAGTTCTGGAAGACCATCGTGCAACGCTTTCGCAGCTCAGTACGCGTCTGCTCGGTTGCTGTACCGAGCTCTTGACCAAAGAGAAATACCTGCCCCTCATCTGGCAGAGTGAGCCCATTCATCATTCTTAGTAGAACGCTTTTACCACTCCCCGACTGCCCCGAGATCACCGTGGTCTTGCCTGGTTCTATAGCCAAGGAAAGTCCGTTGATGACCGGAACGCCATCATATACTTTGGACACATTTCTCAGTTCGATGATGGGATCTGTACTGGACCATCTCGCAGCATTTGGAAGGAGTAGGTTTGTGCGTTCTGTCATGACAGGTCAAATCCCACTAGAGTCTGAAAATCAGCGCGCGAAGGATCTCAAGCATCGCTTCAGTCGCCTGACCATGATTGTGAAAACTCGTATAGGCGACACGACCACCGCCAGGATATGGTTCAAATAAGACCATCAGCGGACGAGCCTCCGTTCTGACCAAAACCTCGACATCTGCTGAAACCGACTCGATCTCAACCCAGCCTCCTGCATCAAAGGCAACCGGAATTTGTCCATCGGACACAAACTGGCGCAAAAATGGCGATACAATGTCACCCGTTAATTCTCCCAGCTGACCAAAACCCGTCGGACCAGATGGCTCACGGCAGGTCTGTGGCAGGTCATTGGGCAGGTAGCAACTGTAGGAGGGCTCATCAGGGGGTTCTACATAACAGCTGAGGTCGCAGTCAGTCGTACAAACGCAGCATTGGTCAACCTCACGATCTTGTGGATTGCTGGTCAGGAATTCAATCTTTCCAGGCCACAAACGCTGGACCCAGTCAACGGCGAGGTCAGAGACATAGAGGGAGCCCCCTCGTCGGACATACTCCCGGATGTTATCCTCGATGGCATCCATTTCTGGATTGGTTGCGCGGAAATCGACTCCACTGGCACAATTGATGAAAAGAATCGCATATTGAGTCAGTCGGTCTAAGTCTGCCAATAACCCGAGCGCAGGTCGGGCATTTATCCAACTGCCACACAGAACATCGTGGTCAAAACCCAGATCATCTATGACTGCACCGATATCATCGTAGTCACCCGTGAGAACGGCAAGCCGAGCATTGTCCGCGGGAAGACACACCTTAGCGGAGCCCTCATTTGAAACCGGGACTTCCCGACCAGCGATGATATCGACCGAAAATCGCCCCACAAAGTTGCCGCTGGTTATGGTGATATTCACTGGACCAGGAGCGAGGTCAGCCAAAACAAAGTAGCCCCTTAAATCGGCCGTCGTCTCAACAATTTTGGGTTCACCTCGACAGGTTCTTGTCTCGGCACTGATCCGAGCACCCGCGATGTATCGTCCATTCGGGGCGCAAACCGTGCCGGCTGTCCGCCCGGTTCGGCATGCGCCAGTCTCTGAGAGCGGAACAACATCTGGTAAATCCGCTGTCGCATCTCGATAGACTTCAATACCCAAGCGCGCCGGACCCGCATCGGAAAAGTAGACGCGTTGTCGGTCGCCTCCATCACCAGACTGAACAGTCGGCGCGGGCGAACATGAAAAAGATGTCGAGATGCATAACCCGATACAAAGAAGGCGAAGCAAAACTCTACTCTCGTTTGGAGTCGTCTATATCCGTATGAAAAAACTGGCGCTCAACAGACTCGTAAAAATCGATAATTTGTCTGACATAGGCGCGTTTATCGAGATATGAAATGGGCATGAAGCTGCGTTTAAACCCGTAGATGATAATGGACTTCAAATCGTAGAAATCGAGGTTTAAATGCTCGACAGCGAGCATGATCTCATTTGTAACCGTGGTATTACTAACCGTTCGATTATCTGTACAAATCGTCGTTGAAAGTCGGGCTTCTCTCAGATTTCTAAATGAGTGCTCCGATAGAGACTTCATGTTGGGATTTGTTTGTAAATTGCTCGTCAAACAGACCTCTAACGTGATCCGGCGGTCAGCAATATATTGGCTGAGTTGCCGAACATAGTGTTGTCGATCTTCAATTTCCGGATCCGTGATCATATCTGACTCAAGAAGGTATGTTCCGTGACCAATTCGGTCGGCGTAGAGGTCGGTGATCGCCTGAAAAATACTCTCGGGTCCATACGCCTCACCCGCATGAACCGTCTTTTTCATGAAATGTTTGTGTGCGTATTCGAAAGCTGCGGCGTGATCACCGGCTGGATAGCCTGCCTCTTCACCTGCCAGGTCAAAGCCAACCACCGGTAATCCATGGACGTCCCGCGCAATGACGGCCGCTCGTGCGAGTTCCAGTGATGCCATGCCGTAAATTTCTTTCTGAGGCGCATGCCGATGCGCATTGATCAGCGACTTGAAATATTCACTGAAGTTTCGTCTGAACATCCGCATTGCACATACGATAATTCCGTAATGAAAAGGGGGTTCTCCATTTTCTGTGACGGCAGCACTTGAGTTAAACTCCACCTGTGCCCTTTCAAGCCCTCGGTTGACGGCTTTCAGAACCATCAACGAATGAAGATGTGAATGCACATGAAGCTGAGGTGCAAATCGCACTTCGAGGTAGCGGACACCCTCCTCCTGGTTATCCACCGCCAGTTCATACGCGACGCGCTCAAGCGCCAATTCACTCTGAAGGACAGCGACGGTGTAACCAAAGCCCGATAGGTATTCGCCTAGATTGTCATAGCGATCCTTAAAGACGGTTTCCCGCAAACCGTCCTCTGTGTAGCTTGGGAGTTCGACACCGTACTCGCGGGCGAGCGAAATGAGTGTTGACGGCCTAATTGATCCATCCAAATGAACATGGAGGTCGGTCTTTGGCAGAGCCTTGATGAACTCTTTGGAGATTATTTTTTCGCCCACAACGGCTCCTTGTTGCTCAATTTTGGCCCAATCCGAGGTAAACACAGTGCTTTTTTCAAAGGTACACCAGGCTGACGCGGCGTAAAGCTTATCCAGGATAAATCGTTACCCTTTAGCTTACAGCAGAGACACGTTTGGCGTCCAGCCCAGATAAATCGAGCCCGGTTGCATACGTGGACGCCATGACCAGCCCTTGGGTCACCGAGCAGAGTCAGAAATGTCAGTGGGAGAGCAGAGGCCTTTAGGCGTCGCTCTTTGGCATAATTTCGAGGACCAGCATGCACATGGCGGCGGTGGTGACTACACCAGCGATTGCCGTCAGGCTTAATGTCATCAAGATCGACATGGGACCTCCGTCGAGTGAAGAGTCGAGCGGGCGGAAACTACAGTCTCGATCCATGTTTGTCAATCATGGGCTTTCAGACAGCCCCCCCTGCGCCTGCCGAGAGACCAGTTCAGTTAACAATTCAAACAGCTTACAAACATCAGTCGACATAGCTTTTTTTGTTTTTGGTGTTGTGTTCATTGCATATGATGCCGGTTTTCGGGTATTCCGCGGTCTCAAAATAGAAAGATCTGCTTGATGTGACGGCATAGAACGCATTATCCGCCGTTCAATGCACCACAGATGCATGTGATTTCTAGTCTGATTGAGGGGGTCTCCATATGTTCCAAGGTGTCTACACGGCCATCATCACGCCTTTTCGAAATGGTGGAGTTGATTTCGGCGGACTCAAAGAGCTCATCGACCGTCAAATATCCGCGGGCGTCGATGGAATTATCCCCTGTGGTACAACGGGCGAATCAGCAACGCTCAGCGAGGATGAAACCGCCGCTGTGATCGAAAAGACCATCGAGTTTACAAAGGGTCGGGTGAAAGTGATCGCTGGAGTCGGCTCCAACGACACGGCAAAGACAATCCGAATGGGAAAACGCGCTCATGAACTCGGAGCCGATGGTCTTTTGGTCATCACCCCCTACTACAACAAACCGACTCAATTGGGTTTGATTACTCATTTTAAAGCGGTCAGTGACGCGCTCCCAACGGCGCCCATCATGCTCTACAACGTGCCGGGTCGCACGGGTATTAGCTTAAGTGTCGAATCAATAAAAGAACTGGCTAAAATAGACACGATTGTTGCGCTCAAAGAGGCCACGGGTGACATGGCATTTGCTGCACGAATTATCTCTGCGTGCGGCGATGATTTGGCAATTCTCTCCGGCGATGACATCACAGCCCTACCACTCTGGTCCATTGGCGGTGTCGGCGTCGTCTCGGTCACGAGCAATCTCATTCCTGACCGAATGGTTGAAATGTGGCGACAGTTTCGGCGGACAGAGAGTCTGGCAGCCCGACGCAATCACCATGCCTTGGTCCCGCTCTTCGATGGCCTCTTCATCGAAGCAAACCCGATCCCCATCAAAACACTCGTTGCAAAATACACAGGCTGCTGTGGGCGGGAATTACGCCTTCCGATGACCCCCCTTTCAGTTGAGGCGGAAGCCGTTTTGGATGTGATTTGCCGACGACTCGAGATCGGACCTGAATCCACATGACAATTTGCAAAATTGGGGTTTTCGGTGCCGGTGGCCGCATGGGGCAGCGCATCATCAAGTGCGCAGCAGAGCGCAGTGATGTGACCGTTGCCTGCACAATCGATGAATCTGCGACAACCGGGCACTTAAGCGCCTGTGATGTCGTCATAGACTTCAGCGTGGCAAAAGCCACCAACAGACTCTTGGACATGATAGAAAAAAGTGCAGTGCCCCTCGTGACAGGCGTGACCGGGCGGTCCAGCGAGCAGCTCAGAGACATAGATGACGTATCAAAACGGTATCCGGTTTTCTCTGCTGCTAATTTCAGTATAGGTGTCGCCGTCTTGAATCAGCTCGTTGAGACGGCTGTGCGAGGTCTTGGCCGAGAATTCGATGCTGAGGTCTTCGAAATACATCACCGAATGAAAGCTGATGCGCCAAGTGGAACAGCCCTATTACTCGCTAAAACAGCGGCTGAAAGTCGCGGGTTAAATTGGCCGGATGCACGACGGAATCGAGACGGAATCACCGGACCTAGAACCGAAAACGAGGTCGGTACTGCCGCTTTAAGAGGCGGCGCTGTACCGGGTGAACATACAGTATTCCTGTTCGGTCAGTCAGAGCGATTAGAGCTGACACATCGGGCCGCTGATCGCGACATTTTCGCATTGGGTGCAATTCGAGCTGCCATTTGGATAAAAGACAAGGCACCTGGCCTGTACGGCATGCAAAATTTGGTCGCCGGATCTGGTGTGTCGCCCTTGGTTGACGAGGCCTAAGCGCGATGGGAAGAAACCTGTCAACCCTCCTCTCCAGACCCCCTATCACATAGTGATAGGCCTTTTCGCGTAAACCAGGATTCCCTGTTAAGCTGCCCGGATGGATACCGTTCAGACACTCGTTCGCAAGAGCGCAAATATGTATCAGCGGGTGAGCGCTTTTGTGATTCTCACAGGAGCATTGGTCTGTTTATTGTATTTTCTCGGCTATTTCGCTCTCAACTCACGGTTTACAAATCAAGCGTTCGATGTGCTGGTCAATTCCAATATCAGGGGTCAGGTTGCATGGACACGATTGGCTTGGGGACCCTGGCCATCGGACTTGAAACTCTTAGAGCCCGTGCTGGTTGATTCGACGGGACGTACGGTTATCGAAGCCAAAAGCCTGACAATTCGGGATTTGGATATTCTTGGCCTATTCGAAAACCGCTTATCTGCCCGCGGTATCCACATCGACGCACCGATTACACGGTTGGTCAGTCTGGTCCGATCAGAACCCGGTCCAGACCCAGCGGATGACCGGGTGATGAACATCGCCGAAATGTTTTGGTCCATTGGTACACAAATCGATACCGGTGATTCAAAACCACTCGACCTCGATCTGACCCGAATCAAAATTCGGAACGCTGTCTTCATTCTGGACCACCCAAGTACGTCGATCGTTGCCCATGGCATTCAAATCCCGGCAGCCCGATTTCGGAGCTATTCCACCCCGACAGATAGTTTGATGGCCATCGAAATTGATGACCTAAAATTTGGCAGTATTGAGGTTCGAGTCGCAAAAGATACAGCCCTGAAAAAAGCGCTCAATGCGGATGCTGAAGATGTCTGGTCTTGGTCGCTTCGACACATAAAAATCGACGATTTCAACTGGAATGATGAGGACTTTAATTTCACCAAATTAAGGGGCTTGCTGAGGGGAGACCCATTCTTCCTTGAGGCCTTTAAAATGGAACTAGATCGGCCGGGTGTGCCCTATCTCAGCACTCGACTCAGACTCGATACGGACAAAATCGAAAAACACATAAATACATTTGTTAAATCTCCGGTCTCGGGACCAGCGACTCTTGATGCCACGGTCTCAGGGGAGGCTGATGACTTGAATGGAATCGCGCAAATCATCGGCAGTGACCTGGACTATCAGGGTATGAAAATTCAGACCCTACAGGCGGATATACAACAAGAGCAAGACGGCGCATTAAGCATAAATCGACTCGAGGCAGAGCTCGAGGAAGGCCGAATCGTTGGCCATGGTCTGTGGCGTTTTGAAGACGGCTATGCGAACCTGAGTTTGTTCGTGGATGACGTTCCATTGAAGCGGCTCCCCGTGGCGATTCCAACACCCGTCAGTTCAAGTCTAGGCGGTCAATTAACGGGTCACATATTTGCGGTCGCAAAAAATCTCAATCGTGATGTTCCCTTTTTCGCATTCAAGACGAATTTGGAGACACAGGCAGCCCGAAACCGCCCATTTGGTCTGGGCCGAGACGTAGATATCGATGGATATCTGGAGTTGCAAGACAACACATTCGACATCCAATCTTTCACCCTTTCGGACAAAACCCATAGACTCAATCTGAGAGGGCAATTTGATCTAGATACCTTTTTGATCAATGTTCGGGGCCAAGGCGTCATCGGCCAGCTCCGTCCAGTAACGGCGTCTTTTGGCTATCCGACAAAGGGGCGGGGCCGTGTCGACTTTGGGATTAAGGGTTTTGCCTTAAACCCGAGGTTTCACGCGAATATCAATGCAAAGAATGTCAGTTATAGCGACCTCCCAAAGTCAGCGATCAAGGGGAAGGTGGCCTACCAAGGTGGCTTATTAGATTTCGACCAAGTGGCGTTAAAATCCGACAATGGATCCATTGGCTTTAAAGGTCGTCTATCCTTATTGAAGCCGGGAAAGCCCATGGACTTTCGTCTAAATGCTCGACAATTTGAATTGGCATCTCTGCCCTTCATCGACGGATTCTCAGGCCGCTCCGCCGTCGACGTACGACTCCGCGGCCCCCTCAAACAACCGCGTATCACCGGGCGAGGTCGAATCGCGCGCCCATGCTGGAAAACACCATATGGGGACAAGCCTCTCTGCTTTCGACGCGTAGAGGTCATAGGCGATTGGTCCGGTCAAAAAGTGAAAATCGACACCTTGAAAATCGACGACCGTCGAAAAACGCTCCTCGACATAAAGGGAAGCGGACATATCAAACGGTTAAATTTTTCTGGTCAGTTGAAAATCAATGGAGTGCCTTTAGATTGGGTCAACCATTTCGTCAAAGACTCCGTACCTATCGCCGGCCGCTTGACAGCCGACATCGCGCTTTCAGGTAATTTGAAGGCGCCTGCGGGCGAAGGGCAAGTGAGTATTATCGATGGTGCATACGGAGAATACAAACTGGGACGGTCCGAATTTGAGATTCGGGCTGACAAGAAACGGATGCAATTGACGGGTCAACTCTTTGATGACCTTCGCATCAGTGTATCTACGCCATTGGTCAGACATTTAAATCCGGGCAGCGGTCTCATCGAATTTGATGGGTTTAGCATCGAAGACCACCTTCCCCAGCTTGCAGACATCGCCTTGAAATCAAAGATGACCGGTCGCATCGAATTCACTTTTGATCCGTTCAAACCAGCACTTATTGGCGCAACTGCCAAGCTCGAACAACTTCAGACAAAATATTCTTTTGAAGACGAGGTCAGCTATGCCGCCGATTTGAGCAACCCTGTCGAATTCAAATGGGATGGCAAAAGGCTCAAGACCAAGCAACTTGCACTGCGTCTGCGAGCATTTAATCTCGAAGAGTTTGGCCAAAAAAACCAACAGTATGAATCATCGCTTCGGCTAGATGGCGATATTCATGCCGACGGACGATTGGACATGAGTACCCGGGGTAAAATCAACCTGGGGCTGGCTATGCCATTCTTGAAGAGCGTATTCAGTGAGGCGAGCGGTGAACTGACCGTGGATGGCACCTTTGGTGGGTTCGTTCAAGCGCCAAACCCAGATCTAAAGTTGGGTCTGACCAAAGGTGAATTTGTACCGAGAGCAGCCATCATCGGCTCGCAACTCGACCTGCTGCATCCAGCAGTATTTACCGTCGAAGGTAAACAGAAAAACACAACCCTCGACCAGGCAAAAAAAGATGCGGGAGCCTTTACCGTAAGCCTAGTCAGAGGGTCGAAAGCAGCAGAATCTAAGGGTGAGATGCGCCTGATGCGAGACGACTCTGTCATTCGAGTAAATGATGTACTGGTGACAACGAAGGGCTATACGCTGGACCGCATACGCGTCGGCCTGTCTGGAAGTGAAATCGGACTGAATGTACCTCGGGTGGTCAGGGGAACATTTGATACGCCCAACCTGGTCTACGAATCTTGGATCAAAAACTTCGATGACAGACGAGACGAACGGCGAATGAAGATCTTCGGAATAATCGAGGTAATTCAGGGCGAATATTTGGCTGATTTAACGGGCGTAGCAGAACTCAATCAAGGATTCCGGAATCGGCTCAGTGGGCGTACTCAAACTCGAACCATCAGCGTCTTTGAACGGATCCCGTCCCTAAAAAGACTGATGCTTGACCTGAGTGTCGTAGGTGAAGGTGGATTTTACATAAGAAATCGAGTTTTGACCCTCACGAACAATCTCGAAATCGGTCTGGATTTAGAAGGAATTAAGGGTTTTTTGTACAACATGCCTCACGATACAGCCGATGAACGACTGGCCATCTCGGGCACAGTGACCGTTTTACCGGATTCAACCATCACCTATGCGAGGCGAGAATTCGATGTATCAAATGGGGTCGTCAATTTTGGCGGCCGTAATTTCCTTGATGCTCAAATTGAAGCCAATCGAACGTTTACTCTGAGAACCGGTCAGAGTGTCTCAACCGCGTCGACAAGCTTTGACTCAGGGTCAGAGGATATCCGATTAGAAGAAGTGGTTTTGTCTGCTCGGCTGGCCTTTCCTACCCGCGAATCTCCACCCAGCTTTGCCTTTGACCTATCGAGCAATAGCGGCGCGAGTAAGTTCGAAGTGGTCATGCTGGTGCTGACGGGCAGTTATCCTGAGAATCTCAGCGGCGCGGCCGGTGCTCAGCCAGCAACCGAAGTGGTTCTCGCTCCGCTACTCAGTCTAGTCGAGCGACCTTTGGAAGATACGTTTAAAGTCGATTTAACCCTCACACCACTGTCCACTGGAACCCTGTATATCGATGCAAACAAAGTTCTTTCACGGCGCCTATATCTGTACTCCCGAGTGCTCGTTGGTGAAGAACAGGATGGCAATCCACAGCAGTTTGGATTGAGATATCAAATCAATAATGTGGCCTTCGGCGAACTATCTAATGAAAGACTGGGCAGTAATATCTCGACGACTGGTCGACTCAAATTAAGGGTCAATCTGAATTGAGATACTGGTTGACCATAAGCCTAGTGTTGGCTCACGCAGCACCCACCCTGGGTGCCGGTCCAGACGATGCGCTGACCATAGGTGATGTGCAGTCACAAACAGCACGGTGGGAAAATTGGACACTCGCCACGAATGTTGATGTGCAATGCGACATCCCAATTTGTGATGCCGATCAAAATCGACAAAAGCTCATCGGTTTAATCAATTTGAAACAAGGCGATAAAATCACGAGCAAAGGCGTGGCTGAATCATGGAGCCGCTTGATGAGAACCGGCTACTTTAGACGCATCACGGTCCGATGGAAGCCCGTTAAGGGTGGCCGTCACACGCGCATGGTTTTTAATTGTGTCGGGCATGTCATTATCCAAGACTTAGATGTCGTCTATGCGAGCTGGGCGAGCTGGTTCTATCCCAAGCAATTTGTTGCAGAGATTCGGAAAAGGCTGCCTTTGCGACGTGGTGGCAGCTTTCCACCCATCAAATCAGACGGAACATTTGCAAAACGAGATCGAGATTTGATCGAGCAATATGAGACCCGTGTGCTAGACCTCTATAGGCGGCAGGGATACTTGGGGACTGAAGTCAAAATCACCCCCTCTTACTTCGGACCCAATGGGAAGAAAGTAAAGGTCGCCGTTCGTATCAAGGAGGGTGAACAACCAAAGATTGGTCAGATTTTGATCAAAGGTGCCGAAGGAATGCCGTACTGGAAAATCATCACCCAAGTTTCGACCGGCGAACGCACAGATTTTTGGCGAGGGTTCTTCGGTCTTTTCGGCGTCGGACGATATGCTAGACGGACACTAAAAGAAGAACTCACAACTGTTGAAGACCTGTATCGACGGGCTGGCTGGGTCTCAGCGAGGGTCCGTTTAGAGCCTGATTTAGCCGAGAGAAATGGTCGCGTATATCCAAAGGTCCGCATCGTTGAGGGCAAACATCTAATCACTCGTTTTGACGGTAACGAAACTCTGTCCGACGGTGAACTTCGGCAAGTTTTAACCTTTAGCGAATCGGGAACCTTTGATGAAACAGAGGTTTTAGAAAGTATTCGGAAAATGAGGGGCTTGTACCAAGCCGCTGCACGTTATTTTGTCTCGATCACAAGCGTCCGGAAAGCGCTCGGAGAGGGTCGTTTCAGCATCACATTTAAAATTGATGAAGGCCCTTCAGTCTATGCCAGACGCATCAGAATTCGTGGCAATCGGGCCCTGGACGAACGAGATATCTTAGGTGAAATGGAAACAAAAGGGATCGCACCTGACGGCGTCGTCAATGCACTCACGAAGTCGGCTGGCATCGTTCAGGATGAAAAACTCATCAATGATCTCAATCGTATCCGCGACTTATATAAACGCAATGGAATGCCCGGACTTAAGTTTAGGTGCGCGAATCCGAAATTGGGCGCACAGGAGTGGAGCGTTCTCAGGCAATTACGAGAACAGGAACAAGCGGACACCGGTCCAGCCATCGACGAGTCCATGTTCAGTGGTCAATTTGATGTTTGGAGTGACAACCCATTGACCCACCATTGCTTCCAAATCATCTCCGATGACGATCCCCGCTTCGTCAACATCCAAATCGATGTTGATGAAGGCTTAAGAACCGTGATCGATAAAATAGAACTCTCAAAAATTGTCGGCCAAATGGATGCTCAAATGCAGACTGAAGCCAGAGCGCTACTCCAAGAACAAGGGGTCATGGATGAGTTTGGGCGCTGGACTCGAAAACTGGGCTTTACCCAAGCCAGACTTAAAGCCCTTCGAGGGTTTATCCTGCGATACTACCATCAAAATGGATATCTCTCCGCTCGAGTTGACTCGGCGTGCGAGCTTTCATCCGGACTGATTCTAAAAGGCGACTCATGCTCAGAGGACAGACTTTATGGCCTGCGTTTAAACCGGGTATTCTTCGAAATTGACCCGGGTCCTCAAACCCTCGTATCAGGGATTTTATTGAGGGGTAACCTCTCGACTAAGGACTCTATCCTGAGAGATGAATTACTTCTCAAGCCAGGTCAGCCTCTCGGCAGTGATGGCCTATTCCTAAGTCAAGCAAACCTCCGTTCGCTGGGCGTTTTCTCAGCCGTAAACATCGAATATATTGGTCGACAATCGGAAGATTGGGTGGCCACTGACGAAGGGCTCATTAAAGATCGTGATGCGACCGTCGTGGTGACGGTCGAAGAGTCAAAATCAAAATTACTCGAAGCCTATTTGGGTCTACAAATTGATTCGACCCCCCTGGAAGAAGAATTGCCAGTTCTATACGCAGTTGGCACCACCATCCGACATCGAAACTTTTTAGGACGAGCGCTCGAAGTGGGTCTTGGTTTTTCCCACAGCAATCGCGTCGATGCGGTCACAGATATACAAAACGACGATTCTGTGTGGCGAACGGGTCCATTTTTTAAGAATAGACGACTGTTCGGAACTCGGCTTGACTTGGCCATTGAGACCTTGTTCGAACGAGGTCGAACAAGCCAGCGTGACGCCTACCAAGAAGAACTCAACGCAAAGGCGACAATCGGTTTTGACTTCTACAACCTATCCTATCCTGCAAGATGGGGTCGTGGCCTGAGAGCGACGTTGAAAACCGAGTTTGTACAAGAACGGCTCAGACCCCTGACTCGGGCAGGCGAACGACCCCTATTCGAGGAGCCGACCAAACAAGTAACCGTATCACCTTCACTCTCTTGGGATCGACGAGATAGCCCATTGCACCCAACTCTTGGTTGGTTGATCTCAGCACAAGCAGAATTTGTATTTCCCGAGTTGATGAACATAAACGAGCTGCCCATCAAAGCCACCCTGACAGGTCAATACATCAAGTCGTTCTTCAAACGGCAATTCATCATTGTTCCCAATCTAAGAGTCGGGGCGGTCTGGACCGACTTGAAAGAGAGTGAATTACAATCCGATTTCTTCTTTAAGGCGGGTGGCGATGGTGTTGCTCTGCCAATCAGGGGGTATGAAGACGCTGCGGTGGATGCGTGTAATGGCTCGGAGAACAACGGTCGTGGCAATTATTGCGAAGACGTTTTTCCACCGGGGCTGTCAGCGGAGGATTCATTTGCGGTTGCGTCAACCATCGGCGGACGCTCAATGTTCTTGGGCGGTCTGGAGCTTCGTTTTCCCACTTTTGTCATCGACGATATGTGGTTTGCCGCATTCACAGACATTGGGGCTGTGGCTCCGTCATGGTCTGAGATGTCTAAGGATCGGATCCGATCGAGTGTTGGTGGCGGGTTGAGATGGCTGTTGAGTGGACAGATCCCGCTGAGGCTTGATTTAGCCTATCCCCTCAATCGCACTCAATTCAGCGATCAGAACCTGCGCGTTCACCTCAATATTTTCTACGCGCTTTAAGAAACAGTTCGCAGTCTCCTGTGCCCTCGGATAGGTCTCCTCAAGTATACACAGCAGTTTGTCTTGACCTTGAGTGGGCTCGACGATGAATATGAAAACCAAAGACTCGTTTTACAAGTGGAGCTGCCACCGACTTGCTAGGATTTCAAAGCGTATGACCTCCTGTAGATTAAGACCGTTGCCATTAGCATTAAACACTCTATTTATTTTCTTTTGTCTGACTTCTTTGGCTCAGTCTGAAGTCCGTGTGCGCTCACCGGAAACAGCGGGTACAACGAAAAGCGGTCACACACTGAGAGTTGTCAAGAAGTGCATCTCTAAATGCAGACACATGGCCGATAGGCGTCAGTGTAAAGAGCGCTGCCAAAAACGACTGCTAACCAAAATTAAATCCAAAGACTGTTGCAAGATGCCTGCAGTGCGCTGTCTGGCATGCCAAGCAAAAGTATCCATCGCTGACTATTGTGCGCAGCGCCCTGAAACCAATGGCTGTGCGCCACCCAAGGCGGAAAAGCCTGAGTGTTGCGAGGACGCATTCGCAACCTGCATAGCCTGTCAGACGGGCAAGACCATCAATGAAGTTTGCAGAGATAAACCTAAACTCCCTGGCTGCAGTGGGGCAATTAATCACCCATGCTGCCGAGAGCCTAAGGCGCAGTGTGTTGCATGCAATCTCGGAATCACGGTGGCCTATTTTTGTAAAGACCATCCAGATTCAGACGGCTGCCCAAAGAAAACAACACCCACTGTGGAACCCAAGAGCGATAAGAGTCAGTATATCGTCAAATAAATGGGCCGCACTCGGCCTTTTTTAAATCAGGCCCTATTCAGCAATAATTATGCGTCTATCGGACCGCTTTTGTAGCAGGCTTTCGTATAACGATTGAGTGTGACCGTTGGGAGTGCCTGCACCGTTCTCGACCTGAGGCACCTGCTGAGTCTTGTCGGGAGGCCACTGCGTAAAATCGTATTCTTCGTTTGGCTGAACGGTCTTGAGCACCTGTTCAAAAATCGCTCTTACAGCAGCATAGGGATCTGATTTGAGGATGGGCTTTAAGCCGTCCAACCAACGGTCAGTGCCACTCGCCGCGCGCGTGCTTGCCCAACCTAAATGCCAAGCAGCAATCGCTCTTTGAGCGGCATCACCAGAGAGCAGCCAAACCAAACCGGCGGGTTGATCCAATTGGGAAAAGTCTTGGACGGGCATGTCCTGCGTTTCTTGTTGATACCATTTTTCGGTCCAAGATTGAGCCCAACGAACGGACTTGTCCATGTGACACAAATTGCATGCGTTCGGCCGACCACGCTGATGCATCAAAAATGGCTTTGGATTCTCAACTCGGTGTGTACGAGATGCCCCTAAAAGTCCGTAGGTTGTATGGGGCATATGGCAGTTCTGGCAGTCGCTTCCACCGCCACTTAATGGATGGTGGCTATGACTCGTCGGATCGTCCACGTAGCCTTTATGACAGTCTGCACAAGCCGCATTTCCCCGATGCCCAGCTTTGAGTTGGTCATCGGGCTCATGTCCATGCATCGTGTGGCAGCTCGCACAGGTCATCTCACCAGCAGACGTACAGGCCGAATCGAGCATGCCGTTAAGGGCTCGACCGGCTGTGCGCATGGTTCCATCATCCCAAAACGCGTTCCAATCATATGGTTTGAACGCAACGCCTGTGTAGCCGAGGGTATCAAGAATGGCGTACCACTGTTGGTCGGACCATTTGGCCACAGCCAGAAAACCACCTCCTGGATACGGTTCAAAGTCACCATTCAATGCGATCTCATCAATGAAAACCGAGAGGTTTGTTCTGGCTTTGGGTCCGCCGAGAATGTGTAACCCATCTGTGCTCAAACCGGCTAAATGAAGCGGACCTGTCCGCCCCCGAATCTCCGGGAAGCCCCGACTCTTAATGGGTTTTAAAACAGGACGTTTTCCAATCAGTGGGGACGGTTCTAAACGCAGAAACGTGCGGGTTTTAGCCAGGTCGTCTCCAGGCTTATGGGCATCGCCCAAGAGGTCTCGTTCTCTGCCCTTTAAATGAGCAAACAAACCATGACATTGGCCGCACACATTGATGCTATCATCGGTGGGTTTGAGGGGGGCTGAGATCTGTTCTAATGGTCGCTTGAGCCAGCCTAGGTACCGATTGATTGGACTTTGATAATGAGCCACATGAGTCGTTGCAGACCCATGGCAAGACTCACAGGAAATCCCTAACTCGGCCACTTGGCTTTGTGTTGAGGTCGCAGCGCGATCGGCACCGCGAAATCCACTGGTCGTATGACAATAGACGCATTCGTCATTCCAAACGGCGGGCGGTTCGGGACCCGTGGGCGCAGGTCTTAGGAAGGACATCTCGACAGGAATCCATCTCTGACCCTTAATCCACCAAACCCAAGGGAGCTGAATCAGCCAGCCGTCTCCAACAGACAACCAATAGTTCTGCATATGATGCGACCCGGTCAGCATCGCCACCGTCGCCGTCTTTCTCCCGCCATCGGGTTGGGTATGCTCGGCCTTATAGAGACCCGCGTCCTGAAAAAGTCGCCAGCGTCCGACCAGACCTGTCAATTCTTGGTTGAATGGAGCAAGGACCGTGTCGGCGGATGGCAGCTGAGTCATCGTCTTGTGGTAACTGGCATTCCACGTTTCCCATTCCCCCGGATGACATCGCCTGCATGTCTTCTGACCCGTACCGTCTTCTTCAGATTTGATCTGGACCACCGAGTCCAATGGAACCGTAGGCTCTGTTTGTCGACTCAGCGCCAGTGCGGCAACCGCACACGCGAGCAAGATCGATAACCTCCACCCTCCGTAAAAGGCGCCTAAGGCAATCGTGATGGCAATCAAGAACCACAGCAAATCGACAAGTCCAGTCTCAGATCAGATTCTGAATGCAGAATAATCCCGGTTTCGAATACAGAATACTCCCGCTACAGAAGCGTGTACACTCACCATCATCAAACACCCAAAGATCTCGACAAAGTCAATCTCTGTTTTTAAAAGGACACCCTCGTGGATGACGATCACCCCTATCTGTCCCCTGACCAACTGCCCGATGTGAGAGATGGTCTGACCCGAGAGCAAAGGGTGATCTTATACACGTTGCATCAAGCTCAAAAAGAGAGACCTGGACGCTCAGTTCCGACCTTAATGCTCTATGGACGAGTCTGCGAAAAAATAGCCATTCCAAAAGACCGTTTTCAACGCCTCCTGGCTGAATTAGTTGGTCGAGGACAACCGACGAGATAAGGCAGCATGTCTGCCGATCGACATGAGGTCCCAAAGGTGCAATAAGAGTTTGCATCTGTAATCTGAAAGACCAGGGCCAATCGAGAGCAATGTCTAGTCCGTCTGTCGCAGAATCATCCGAGAGTCCATCTGACTCAAATTCGAATCTATACGCTCAGTCTGCCAGCGGTTGGACCCAAGCATTGATCGCGTTGATCCTGGTTGGTGAATGCCTTGGTCTTGCAACCGTCGTCGACCCGCCGCATAAACATGTTCTCGGTCTTTTTGGCAATGGCTCTCCCTTTCTGAGTTCGGCTTTACTCGGCTCATTTTTAATTTTTCTAAGCCAAAGACCCGGACTTCGGACGAGCCTACTGGTCGGTCTTGTGGGTGTCATGATCGACATCGCTCTCAGCCGCTATCGACCTGGCGGCCCTCACACGCCGTACCAAGTGCTTTTAAACTTAGGAACCGGTCTCGGTTTGACGGCCATCGCGACTCAAATCGGCCTGCAATCGTTCCGCTCAAATCGGTCATCAGGCATCCTCCAAAAAATGTACCTTCTTCCCGGCTTTATTGCGGCCAGCATTAGTTTTATAGGACTGACGCGACTACTCCATCCCCGGGTTTTCGATGCATCGGTCTATATGATCGACTCCGCATTTTTCCAATCGCCATCTTTCCAGATCGCCGCAGGTGTGGCGTCAATGCCCCTATTACGAGGCCTACTTGTTCTTATTTATATGCATCTCCCTGCGGCTGCAGCGGCTGTTTTCGTCCTGTCTAAACGACTAAAAGGGCAGAATGAAAGTGGGATTTTATCGGCATTTCTTTGGGTGGGGGTCGCCGGCTTTGCCCTCTACCACATCATCCCGGTTGTCGGACCAACCTACTTTTTCAGATCAGGGTTTCCGGGTGACCCGCCGGACCCGGAGAAGATGAAGTCAATTCGCTATTTGGCAATACCAGAATATCGAAACTGTTTTCCATCCCTTCACACCGCATGGGCCTTAGTAGTCGTGGCCTATGCGAGACCATTGGGCCGAATCGTATTTTCTATAGCGACTCTCTTCCTCGTGCTCACCCTGCTCGCAACAATCGGCTTAGGTCTTCATTATATTGTCGACCTCTTAGCTGCGGGGCCCTTGGTCATAGGGATTTTGAGTTTAATTCATCCGGGACCAAGACGAATCGCCAAAGCTCCATATGCGGCGGTCTTATTTATGGCCTGGTGCGCAGCCGTTCTCTACGCCCCTGTGATGTTGAGAGACCAGAGTTGGTTGACCCTGCTTTTTGCCGGCATCACAATCGTGCATTTCATCGTGTCGTTAAACGAGCTGCGCCCGTACATAAATGCCTTAGACATTAAGATGACGGCGACCCCGATGACACCGTCAAAACCAGACCGATTTGCGCCATGGCTCATTGCCATGTTTTTCGCATCTGGATTCGCTGCCTTAGTGTATCAAGTCGTATTTGCAAAAGCATTGGCATTAACATTCGGCAGCATGGGGACCGCATCCGCCACGGTTCTCACAGCCTTTATGGCGGGGATTGCAATTGGATCTTGGATCGGCGGTCGTGTCGCGAATGCGAAGCATGACCCAATCAGAGTCTATATGCTCTGCGAGGTCGGTATTGCGATTTGGTGTATTCTCACACCGTGGCTCTTTAGCCTGATTAGAGACATGTACATTGCTGTGGCGTCTGGCGGTGATCCTGCAGACCCGAAACTTGTCGCTATCCAACTCTTTTTTGGATTACTGATTCTCACACCACCGACGGTATTAATGGGAATGACCCTGCCGGTTTTAACGGCTTATTTCGAAGAAAAAAATGAGCATTTCGGCAGTTCTGTTGGCCGACTCTACAGCGCCAACACCTTGGGTGCAGCTGCCGGAGCGTTAGCAACGGGATATCTTCTGCTACCGGCCTTCGGAAGTCAGGGAACCACGGGCATTGCTGTCGGCATGAACCTCATCGCCGCTCTGGCGGCCCTTTGGATCGGTAAGATCTTACTGCGACAGCACAGTGATCAGACAAACAACGCCATCCAAACGCTATCGACGGACACAGACGAGGCGCAGCTCCCCCAGCCTGCAGCAACCTCGGCCCAATTGAGCCGCGGTAAAGTGGCTGTTTTTGTGCTCACAATCGGCGGCGTGCTTACGCTCGCGCTGGAGTCAACATACATTCATCTGCTGGCCGTTGTCGCCGGTAATAGTGTCTACGCATTTGCCCTGATGCTCTTCTGTTTCCTCGTCGGTCTCGGTGGGGGTGCGAGCGTCAGCCGACGCCTTCTCGATAGAGATGTCTCTGCGGGCATTGGCTTGGCATACAGCTATCTTGGTATGGCCTTTGTCATCGTGATGGGCTTGTTTTGGTGGGATCAAATTCCAGCCTATTTTGAAAGCTTCTCCCAATACACGGAGACAAGAACCTTCGAGAAAAGAGAATTCGTGCGCTTCGTCACCTGCGCATTGACCATGCTCCCTGTCAGCACCTTGATCGGTCTTGCGTATCCGTTCTCAATGGAACTTGTCGGGCACGCTTGGCCTCAGAGTCGGCTTTTAGCACTGGGGCGCGCATCCGCGAGTAATACCCTAGGCAATATTATCGGCGCTTTAATTGGCGGCTTCGTTCTCATCCCCAGTTTGGGTTCATTCTCAACTCTCGAACTGATCGCTGGAACAGCGCTCGGACTGAGCGTTCTCGTTGCATGGAGCCTACCGAGCGAGGAGCGGCGACGTCTGCTTCTCCCTCTGCTTGTCTGCATGGCACTTTTTCCATGTTTGCCAGACGGTTTCAAAATGAACCAATTGGCCTCTGGCGCCAATGTGTACTTCCATGCACAAGGCTATGGAGATGTGATTGATTATGCAGAAAGTTTGGATGGTGGGCTGACAACAGTTCAACGGTCTGAAGATGAGCATGGCGAGGTCATCCACACGCTTCTAACCAACGGTAAATTCCAGGGCGATTCATCAAACAAACGAGAAATGCGTGCGCAAGTGGGCTTCGGATTAGTCCCAATGATGCATACGGATAAGAGGCAGAGCAGTTTAGTTGTGGGTTTTGGCACGGGAGTGACCGCCCGAACCTTACATGACGGAGGCTATCAAACCGTCGATATCGTCGAACTCAGTGACGATTTACTGCGTCTAGCCAAAACTTATTTTGGTCGAAAAAATGGCAAAGTCTTATCCCGTGAAGGCATCAATACCTACGTCACCGATGGCCGAAACTATTTGATGCTCACAGAAAAGGAATATGACCTGATCAGCATCGAAGTCAGCAGCATCTGGTTTGCCGGTGCAGCATCGCTATACAATTCAGAGTTCTATAAGCTGGCAAAAAGTAGGCTTCGTCCTCAGGGTGTATTCCAGCAATGGATTCAACTTCATCGACTCAGTTCAACTGATCTCGTTTCCATTATTGCAACAATGAGAAATGAATTTGATGATGTCTGGCTTTACATGGTTGGAGGACAAGGCATGATGGTCGCCTGCCCAAAGTCCTGCCCACCCAATCCAAAGATTGCCGGGAGCCTAACTCGCGTACCAAATCTAAAGCCGCTCCTGGACCTGTTTGGGGGTACGTTGCCCGATCTCAGTCAATACCTATTGCTCAACCCGCGAGAACTCGACCGGTTTCTTATGGGCATGAGTGCCCTTGGGATCAATGCATTGGATTTGATCTCAAGCGACAATAATCACCTCTTGGAATATTCGACTCCACGGGCAAATGTGAGGCCTTATGAATCGTCGTTGCGGGATAATATTAGCCTGTTTAAACGCTATCAAAGTCCCAAAAATAATACGCCTTAAATCTGGCGATGCCACTGAATCCCAATTGAACTTGGTTCAACGAACAGGACCACTAGCCCTAGAAGCTACGAAATGGGTCATCGGACGACGTGCGCAGCCAATTGTCTGAGGCATAGTGACTGCGCCCATCAAGTACATGAAGCGTAAAGGCTAATCTCGAACGAGACGACCGATTAGGCATACTGGCATGAGCAAGATGACCATGCATTAAAACCATCGAGCCGGTGTCGACTTCGATCGCTGCGGTCTGGTGCCAAGACCTCCTCGATTCAGACATCTGGTCAAAAACGCATGAGTCATCAGATGTTCTAATGTAACGGGTCGGCAATCGACTGCTATGGGAGCCCGGAGAGACTTGAAGGCAGCCATTGTCAAGACGGGCTGGCTCCAAGGCGATCCATATACCGAGTATGGGATAGGGGTCTGCAAACAAAAACGTGCTGTCACGATGCCAATTGACTGAGCCTCCACCGTGCGCTGTCTTAAAAACCACCATCGATTGAATCAACTTTGGATTCTGTATGCCAAGACGGGCCACTGCATCTTGGATGATTGGTAGACGCGCAAAGCGGGAAAAGAAAACGTCTCGTTCATGGAGCGCATGTCCGATTTTATTGGGTCGCCGCGTTTCACCTCCGACAACATCTGGGTCCTCATAGAACACTGAAATCGATCGCGCTGAATTCAGAAAATACCGGTCGACGTAGCGTTTGTTTGGGTCCGTCGTAAAAGGTGCTGAAAGGTCAGCTGGGGCAAAGTCATCAGCAAGTGTCCACGCCCTGGCCATGGCGTCTTGACATAAATGAGGATCAATGGCCGTTGGTATGACGACATAACCATCTCTGTCGAACATCGCCTTGAGTGTCAGTTCTGTCATTCATGGATCCTAAATGAGCAATGCGCCCGTTCATTTACCTTTGCCAACTCGCATAGATGCCGTCACGATCAAGGAGACCTAATAGGGACAACTCAAGCTGAGGAATACCGTTTGGCAGATCATACAAACAAAGGAGACGAGCAGCAAACCTCGGACAATAAATCGACTCAAGTCGCCAAACCGTCGATTGAAGGCCCTCGGCGAGACCCATTACACTCAAAACTCTGGATCACTGACGTATTCCAGACACCACCCAATACCCCCTGTTTCCGAGCCAAGAAGTATACGGCCTGAGTATCTGAGTTTGTTTGCATAAAAATAATCTCGCTCAAGTGTTAAATGGCGCCTGCATCAATTGGACTATTTACGCCGATGATGCCCGACCGACGCCAGGCGGCCACGCCCTTAATGAATTCCAAATCGTTCGGCGGGCAATCCACTGGCTAAACGAAACAAATGGTGACCCAAAGCCATAAAATTTCTGGTCCGCTTGCCGTACGTGATCTTGGTCTGTAGGATGCCCCCCAAATCTCTCATTGGAGGATCATCTGGTGGCCGACGACCTAATGCAGAAAATCATCTCGCTTTGCAAAAGACGCGGGTTTGTCTTTCAATCTTCTGAAATTTACGGAGGCCTGAAAAGCGCCTACGATTACGGCCCGCTCGGCGTCGAAATGAAACGCAATCTGATGAACGCCTGGTGGCGCGATACGGTTCATAGTCGTGAGGACGTCGTCGGTCTGGATGCGTCTATCATCATGCATCCTAAAGTGTGGCAGGCCTCAGGGCACTTGTCGGGGTTTAGCGATCCACTGGTCGACTGCAAAGTCTGTAAAGAACGTTTTCGCGCTGATAAAGCGCCCGCCGTCGAACCAGGCCAAGAGGTCACCATCGAACTCGCAGACAAAGGTCGTGCAAAAGCAGCTCTGACCTATATCGAGGAGCAATTTGGAGTCACACTGAAACGCTCGGGTCGGCAACTCAACGGAGCGAAAGCAGGAGACAGACCCTACGTCTGTCCCAATTGTGGCTCGCCGTTTATGAGCGATGAGCGCAATTTCAACCTCATGTTTAGAAGTTTCTATGGACCTGTTGACCCCATGGGGGCTCTTGCCTCTGCCATAGAGTCGGGTGAGTTCAATGGGTTGAGCGGTGCCGACTTGAGACAAAAATTAGATGGCTTTACCAAAGACAGCACCGTCTATCTGCGACCAGAAACGGCTCAAGCCATGTTCGTTCAATACGCCAATATTCAGCAATCAATGTCGCTGAAAATTCCATTTGGAATTGCTCAAGCCGGTAAATCATTTCGAAATGAAATCACCGTGGAGCACTTCATCTTCCGCTCCTGTGAATTTGAACAAATGGAGATGGAGTTCTTCTGTGAACCAGGCACAGAGGATGAATGGTTTGAATATTGGAAAGAAACACGAATGGGCTGGTGGAAAAAGTTTGCCAATAACCCTGAAAACTTTCGAGTCAGAACCCATGAAGCAAGTGAATTAGCTCATTATGCCAAGGGCTGCTACGACGTTGAATATCGCTTTCCCTGGGGTTGGGATGAGTTGGAAGGGATTGCCAACCGAACCGATTACGACCTCAAGAAACATGCGGAACACAGTGGGTCTAAGATCGAATATTTTGATCCTGTTGAACGCAAGCGATACACGCCGTACGTCATCGAACCTGCTGCTGGCGCAACTCGCGGAGTTCTTACTTACCTCTGTGATGCATATCACGAAGAACAGGTTGAGGGCCCTAAAGGTACCGATACTCGAGTTGTTCTAAAACTCCACCCACAATTGGCTCCAGTCAAAGTCGCTGTCATGCCCTTGGTCAAGAAAAACGGGATGCCAGAGAAGGCACGCGCCCTGGTCGATGCCCTTTTCCGTCGTGGTATAAATGCGTCCTATGACGCACAGAATGCCATCGGAAAGCGATACCGACGCCACGACGAAATCGGAACCCCATGGTGCCTGACTATCGACGGAGAAACCCTAGAGGATGGGACCATTACAATCCGAGACCGAGATACGATGGAGCAGAGACGAATCCCCATCGATGATGCAGTCACCGAGATTGAAACACTCCTCCGCAGCGAATAATCACACTCGTTAGACGCGCTGTATAGTGGACTTATTTGCCTCGTTTTAATCGTTTGATAAAATCGTCTTTATTGATGGCGTATCGGTGGGCGATGTCGGTCTCGACCAAGCCCGAATTGACCAGTTTGACCAATTCATCGTTGAGTAACGAGTTACCGGCTTTTCGACCGACTTCCATGGTGCTGACTAATTGGGCGGTCTTCGCTTCTCGAATGAGATTTGCGACAGCATGGCTGCTCACGAGAATTTCAAATGCAGCCACACGTCCACCGGTGCGTCTCGGTAACAAGGTCTGGGCAACCACGCCTTTGAGTACCTCAGCCAAACTTAGCCGTACTTGACCTTGTTGCTCGGGAGGAAACATACCGACGATTCGTTCAATGGTTCCAATGGCTGTCGACGTATGCAAGGTCGCAAAAACAAGATGGCCCGTCTGGGCTGTCTCAATGGCCAGCGCAATGGTCTCTAGATCTCTCAGCTCACCCACGAGGACAACATCAGGGTCTTCACGAAGGGCGGCTCGAAGGGCACGCGCAAAGGAGTCAGTATGGGACCCGACTTCCCGCTGATTGACCATGGATTGATTTGACTTATGAACAAACTCAACCGGGTCCTCTAGAGTGATAATGTGCTCTGCTCGCTCACGATTTATGGAATCGACCATGGCAGCCAATGTTGTGGATTTACCGCTCCCTGTCGGACCCGTGACAAGAATTAAACCATGGGGCATGTTGCAAAAACTCGAAATGATCTCGGGAAGCCCAAGCTGCGCAGGAGTTCGGATGATACTCGGAATATGCCTGAGTACTGCGCTCACCCCGTGAATATCTCTAAACACATTGACGCGAAATCGGGCTTGGTCACCGAGCTGGTAAGCGAAATCCGTGTCATTGGTCTGACCAAATTCTTTTTGCCGAGACGCCGGCATAATTTCATCCATCGCTACGGCGATTGACTGGGAACTGAGTAGGGCATGACCAGGGATCGGAATGAGCGCACCATCGATTCGCCAACGAGGGGTCTGATTAGCGGAAATATGCAGGTCGGACGCCCCTTCAGCAATGACTTGTCGTAAGATCACATCAAGGGGAAAAACAGACAATGAGTTCATGGACTGAGAGGCCATCAAAGACGTCTGCGATGGAATACCAAGCCTAATTACAGTTTCATCAAATTGTTCGGCTGTCAGGCTAACGGGTCGCACGACCATACCTGTCAATAAGCGTTGGATTCTTTGGAGCAAAGTATCTGTTGGTTGGTCGACGAAACCGATGGTCACATGATGGTGGTCTAAGGACACAGGCAATACCCGATGACGACTTATAAAGTCCGCGGGCAAGAGTCTAAATACATCATCTGCGAGTTCATCTGACTTGAAGACATAATCAGGCAGCGAGACCTGGCGATTTACAGCGTGAAGCCGCGCGGCTAAGGTTCGGGAAAGCACCAAGCCAAAGAACGGAAGTGTCTGCATCATTCTGGAAAACTGGGTTTTCGTGAAGCGGATGACAATCACGTCATCATCGATAGCCAAAACGCTGGCCGATCGGGGTGTCTCAAGCAAAACCCCCATTTCGCCGACTGAATCCGGTGGTGAAAGACGAGCCAATTCCACGGTGCTCCCGTTTTTCGGGTCATCGAGTTGAACAACAGCTGCGCCTTTAACAAAAATATCAAAGGCATCAGATGCCTCGCCCTGCCTAGCAAGGTGTTGTCCAACCGTATATCGGAAGAGCGAACCATGCTTGGCTACATCAGCCAATTGCTCGTCTGAAAGCCCGTGAAACAACGCACTCGTGCTGAGCGCATACCGTGTCTCTTCGCTATACGACTGACCCTCTATTGGACGCATGGTGGCCTCTAACTCGTGGATAGACAGAATGACACGCCTAAGACACGAATGAAAAAAATTAACGCTCTCGTCATTCAAATGGAAGCCTCGTCCAGAACGCGAGGATTAGGGTCTGCCAATAGAAAGCATTGACCAGATGAGAGATCAGTTGCATTGATTGGGAGGTGACTTCTTGGGGAATTTCAGTCACAGTCCACGGACGCTTGAACAATTGTCTGACTTAAACCCATTAGCCCAAAATGAATGAATAGCAGGTGTTTCGATGACCGACAGTCAATCAGGTGAGAGACCATTCCCAGTCTTCAAATTCCTCTTTTGCGTCACACTGTTAATCGTGGTGACGACCTATTTTTTCAGCTGGTTCTCCGGCAGCTCGTTACTATACGAATTCAATCGCTTAAGTAAGAAGGCGACCGTTGTTGACTCGCCGATTAAAGACGACCCTGGTGAGACATACTTTGCCTTAAAATACAGTGAATGCCCAGGCACCATCGAATCGATTCATGTCGGTAAAATGGACCTGGATGACAAAGCGCCGGCCGCCCTAGTAGAGATTCGAAATTGCCTCGATGGTCTTGGGTCAAACGCGGAAGTCGATGTCTCCATTACAACCCGAAGAATGCGATTAAGCGGCAATAAGTCCGGGCGTATTAATCAAGTTGGATCGTGTGTTCTACCCCTACTGCCGACGCGAATCACAATCAAGGATAAGGCACGGTGCCCGTGGATGTAGAGACGGCCTGAGTTACCCTAGGGGGTATCGATGACGCCGCGGCTACATGGGCCAAATTGAAAAGCCAGACTGTCGCCACGACCCTGGTGGTCAACGACGGTCAAAAACACCCGATGGGTGGACACATGATGGCAGCTGAGTTGAACGCGCGGTCCATTAATCATCGAACCAAACCGGTTAGCAGCTGAATCACACCCACTCACTGCACCATCAAAAATTAACTCGGTGGATTGTTCATTGGCATCGTCTAGCTCAATGGCAAACTGCACCGGCGATATGGTGTCAGTCCGGCAATCGTCTGCTGACTGCCAGCGAACTCTTACAATCTTGGGTGGAGCGGCGGCATCGTCCGCTTTCGGTGTGTTTCGAGGCGTTGCTGTCGGTGGGCCAAATTCAGACTTAGGATCTCGGTAATCGGGTATGTCGCCCTCGTCGAGGTCCGACGAACAGCCAAAGGCTGTCGTCAGAGCAAATAGCAATGCTGTTTGGACTATACGCAAACAAACCCCATCTCAATCGAGCTTAAGTCACTCTTTACCTTTTATGATAAGGATGACATCCGTCAGACGGAGACACCCATTCCCCATTTAAAAGGATAAGGCTTGATTCTTACGATTATTTAAAGGCGGCTGTTTTTTTATAGTAATGGCGTATTATACAGAGGTTTTTTCACCCTTTAAGTCGAATAATTGAAGAAATTTCTAATGGATGACTTGACAGTCATGGATTGCGTGCACATCCGTTGATGTGTCAGCGGACGCGCCGACAAAATAAAAATAAAGTTCAATGATAACTTACGTTTATCACACATAGATGAGCGTATAGGAGACGTGTATGTTTACTCGATTTGCAGCGATCAGACCACCAATGAACATCAGCCGTGCTATGCAAAACCAACTGGAAGAGCTCGTCGCCGACTTGGGGCGAAATTATTCGCAGACTGTCAGACGCGATGGCATTGATTTCTACGAAAACGATGACCACTACCTTGTCCAAGCGGACCTGCCAGGGTTTGACTCGAGCCTTGTAGATATCACCTTAGAGGGCCAGAGCTTAAAGATATCGGCCAATGAATCGACACAACCAGAGACGTCACAAAACTCAAAGGTAATTGGTCGCAGAAGGACCAGTTTCACACGTGTCCTGCGAGTGCCTGAAACGGTCGACTTGGATCAAATCAACGCATCGCTAGAACACGGATTACTGTCGGTCACTCTGCCAAAAAGGGTGGAAGCCAAGGTGAGAAAAATTCAAATAACCTGACGAACAAATCATACAGGCGTATTTCATATAAAGAGCACTGGACTGTTCTTTTTGGAGTGTGATGACGCAGTCTAAGGGGGGTGGCTTTAGACTTGGCCAACACCCCCCTTTTTAATTTGGGTCAAGCCAACGCCATTGAACAGGTAATCTTCCCTATAGAATTCTAAAGCCGAGTTCGAGTATCTCTTTGCCCTAGGTGAAGTAGAACAGGTCGTGAGTAGGGACAAGGATCCGATTGAGAGCTGTGGACGATGACAAACAAGGCCGCAGATAATGCCCACCTTGAAGATAAAGATTGAAAAGGCCATTCTACCCGTCTGAGCATTTAAGGAGGTCTCGATGAATATCTATGATGCGATTAATCAAAGGCGAACTGTCCATAATTACAATCCGTCCACCATCAACCCAAAGGTCCTCAATCGAATTTTGGCCGCGGGACACATGGCCCCAAATCATAAGTTTACCTGGCCATGGCGGTTTACCGTAGTAGGGCCACAAACGCGCCAGGCGCTCCTTCCGATTGCGTACAAACTGAAGAATGTCACCGAAGAAAACATGAAGAAACGAGTCCGGGCTAAGCTGATTAACCCGGCCGCTCTAGTCGTCGTGACCCAGGCACGGTCTGAGAGTGCGTTTCAAGAGCAAGAAGACTATGCGGCAACCTGCTGCGCAATTCAGAATATGCTTTTGGCTGCTAAAGGCGAGGGACTTGGTTCCAAGTGGTCGACAGGGAGCCTGACCCAACACGCTGATATCTGTCAGCTGCTCAAGATTGACTCAGAAGAAGAAAAGGTCGTGGGTTTTATTTGGTTTGGTGAGCCTAAGAACATTCCGACCATAGAGCGCCCGTCTATTGGCGAACACATCCATTTCTTAGATTAGTATATGGAAATGGGTCCCGCCCGTTTTTAAATCGGGCGAGACTAACATAAGCGATCAGCGCCGGGCGATCAGCTACAGCCAGATGTGCTTCCACAGTTCATACACTTCAAGCATGTACCGTTGCGAACCAACATCATCGCTCCACATGACATACATGGGTCACCTTCGAAACCTTGCTGCTTTGCGACTTGCACAGCTCTTGCGGTGGTATTGCCATTGACGCTTGTCATAATGTTGACAGAACCAGCCCCAAGGGATTCAACCAAGGTGATGTTGTCCGTTCGTGGAGGGATGGGCGCATACCCAGATGGCGCCTCGATTAAGGCGGCAGATGCTTGCGGTTCATTGCCCATCGACTCATCAGTCCCATTGGGGCTGTTAGAGAAATCGTAGACATGTGAACTATTGGCAACTCGACGCTCTTGTACAACCACCTCTTCAGTGTACTCAGGCTCTGGATCTGGTTGATTGACCGCATCAGCTCTCAAGTCTTCTTCGCTGACCTGAGCCAATTCATTGCGGCCCAAGTAATTGACAGCCAAATCTCTAAAGATGTAGTCGATGACCGATGTCGACATCTTGATTCGATCATTACCCATGACCATGCCATTGGGTTCGAATCGCGTGAAAATAAAGGCATCAACAAATTCTTCCAAAGGCACGCCATACTGCAAACCAAGGGAAACGGCAATTGCGAAAGAGTTCATCAAGCTTCGGAAAGCTGCGCCCTCTTTGTGCATGTCAATAAAGACTTCACCAAGGGTACCATCATCATATTCACCCGTACGCAAGTACACTTTGTGGCCACCGACAGATGCTTTCTGTGTGTATCCACTTCGCCGACCCGGAAGCTTCCGGCGTCTGGCGAGATAGCGAACGATAACCTTTTCTGCAATTTGAGCAGCCGCGGCGGCGGGCTGGTCGACTGCGACGGGCAGTTCCAACTGAGTGCCGTTCTCTAATGCATCGTCCTCATCATCGAAATCAAAGACTGTCGCTGACAATGGCTGACTTAATTTACTGCCATCACGATAAATGGCATTGGCCTTGAGTCCACGCGTCCAGCTCAACATGTATGCGGATTGGACATCCTCAATACTCGCCTCGTTAGGCATATTAATCGTCTTACTGATCGCACCACTGATAAACGGTTGGGTCGACGCCATCATTTCAATATGAGCCTCGGCACGAATAAATCGCTTACCGTTCTTTCCACACTTATTAGCGCAATCAAAGACGGCCAAATCCTTGTCTTTCAAGGCTGGCGCACCTTCAACCGTCATGGTGCCGCAAACATAATCATTGGCTTCAGCGATTTGCTTCTTTGTGAGACCAAGGGATGACAGCAAGTCAAAATCAGGTCGATTGATTGTTGGCTCTGGGATACCAAGACGGTCGATAATGTACTGGTCGCCAAAGGTGAACCGATTAAAGATCATATTCAAGTCGAATGCACTGCCAGCCAATCCCTCGATTCGCTGGAGCATCTCGGCATCAAAACCGTGCTCTTTAAGCTTTTCAGGATTGAGATGTGGGCACCCGTCCAGTGTACCGGCCCCTTTGCAATGGTTAACAATGGCCGTAATCTGCTCGTCCGAGTATCCGAGTCGGTCAAGGGCCAAAGGCACAGACTGGTTGATAATCTTGAAGTATCCACCACCCGCAAGCTTTTTGAATTTGACCAATGCGAAATCGGGTTCGACACCTGTCGTATCACAATCCATGACCAAACCGATGGTACCCGTGGGTGCAATGACTGAGACCTGCGCATTTCTGAATCCACAACGCTCGCCCTTTTCTAAGGCGAGGTCCCAGGTCTTGCGTGCGGCATTGAGCAAATATTCTGGACAATGCTCTGGGTCAATGCCCACGGGAATTGTATTGAGGCCCTCATAGTCCGTTGAGGGGACATCGTAGGCTGCTCGGCGATGGTTCCGAATGACGCGGAGCATGTCGGCCTTGTTCTCTTCATAGCCCGAAAATGGCCCTAAGTGCGCGGCCAACTCAGCACTCGTTTCGTAACTGGTGGCTGTCATAATCGCCGTGATTGCGCCTGCAATATTCGTGGCTTTAACTGAATCGTAAGGAATCCCCATAACCATGAGAATGGTCCCGAGATTTGCATAACCGAGCCCAAGCGTTCGGTACGTCCAGCTTAATTTCGCAATCTCTTCACTCGGGAACTGAGCCATGGCAACAGAAATTTCCAGAGTGATGGTCCACAATCGACACGCATGCTGGAAGGCATCAACATCAAACTTCGTGTAGTTATCGGTCATGAACTTCATGAGATTGCTGGATGCGAGATTACACGCCGTATTGTCCAAGAACATGTATTCAGAGCATGGATTACTGGCGTTGATTCGCCCAGCGCTTGGACACGTATGCCAATCGTTAATTGTCGTGTCGAACTGAAGACCTGGATCGGCACATGACCAAGCCGCATTTGCAATCTGGTCCCATAGGCCAGTTGCCGAAACGGTTTTGGCAATTTCACCGTCGGTTCGTCGAATCAGATTCCAATCGTCATCCTCACAGACCGCATTCATGAAATCATCGCTCAAGCGAACCGAGTTATTGCTGTTTTGACCACCAACAGTGCTGTAGGCCTCCGACTGCCAATCAACATCATATTCATCGAACTCAATCTCTGTAATACCCTGTTTGGCCAACTGTAGAATTCGTTGGATGTAGGCTGGGACGATGTTGGCCTTTTTGGCTTCACCAATGGCTTTTCGAAGCGCCAAGTTTTCCTTGGGGTTCAGGTTATCCCCATCGACCTCTACGCGGGTCGCTTCCAAGAGTCGCGTCAAATGATGGCGCGTTGCTTTAGAGCCTGCGACGAGGGCTGCGACCTTGTGCTCTTCACGCTGTTTCCAATCGATATACTGTTCGATATCAGGATGATCAACGTCCAGTGTGACCATTTTGGCGGCCCGTCGAGTCGTTCCACCACTCTTGATTGCGCCAGCAGCACGGTCACCAATCCGAAGAAAACTCATCAAGCCGCTGGATTTTCCACCACCGGTCAAAGGCTCGTTTTCTCCACGCAGAGAGCTGAAGTTTGTGCCCGTACCGCTCCCGAACTTAAATAAGCGAGCTTCACGAACCCAAAGGTCCATGATACCGCCTTCATTGACCAGGTCATCGCCAACAGACTGGATAAAGCAGGCGTGCGGCTGGGGACGCTCGTACGCGTTTTCGCTCAAACGCGTCTCGCCGGTTTCGTGATCACAGTACGCGTGTCCCTGAGCGGGGCCCGCAATACCATAGGCCCAATGTAAGCCTGTATTGAACCATTGAGGGCTGTTGGGAGCCGCCATTTGTGTGGCCAACATGAAGCGCATCTCGTCGTAATAGACCTGGGCGCTTTCCTCATCTGAGAAATAGCCATGTTGCCATCCCCAATAGGTCCAGCAGCCAGCCAGTCGGTCAAAGACCTGACGTGAGTCATGTTCGCCGCCGAAGCGCTCTTCCGCCGGTACGTCATTGAGTTTGCCCTGGTCTGGCTCATGCCGCCACAACCAAGCAGGAACACCCTCTTCGACGACCGTGCGCGTATACACCGGAACGCCGGCCTTTCGGAAGTACTTCTGGGCGATGATGTCAGTCGCAACTTGGCTCCAACTCGAAGGGACTTCGACCCGTTCGTTTAAAAATACGACAGAGCCATCAGGATTTCTAATTTCGCTCTTTCGTACTTCGAACTCTAAGTTCTCGTAAGGAGAAGATAATTCCTTCGTAAATCGCCTTTTGAGTCTCATGGACACACCTATATACACCTATCCCGTTCGCCCCGGGACGTCTCTTTAGTTACAAACCGACAATGAATGGTAGTTCAGGGCTTCCGGAACCAACGAAAAACGGTGGCGCCAAAAGTCTGACATTTGTCGTGTTTAACCGCTTGGACCCGGCCATACAAGGGCTTTTACAAAAAAAATCAGAAGTCTTTGAGAATACTCAATTTTTCTGTTCTTCCTACGTCTGCCCCAATATGTGGTATCCAACCTCATGTGAATACAGTAGATATTGTGTAGGTGCATGTAAAGAAGAAACGTTCATTAGAATATGTTTTTTTACATGTAGTTATATTTTTCAATGTGACTGTTTCTTATCTAAATTTTCATAAAAATGACTGAATCAAATGAGCTATTGGTATTAAAAACAGCCAGTTAGATACACCCATATAAATTGGTCTTCAAATTGCAGACATGATTGATGTAGGTCTCGTGATGATGGTGTTTTCTAGACAAATATCTGACCATCAGTGCACGTAAAGATTGTGGTTTTTGTGAGCTTTAAGAGGCTTTGGGGCGGCCAAAGTGCTTGCCAAACGACTTTTTAAAAAATGCTAAAAAGAGGGGGTAATGCCGGTCCGGTGCAGAGGCTAATTTGGCCGATTAAAAGTCGATGAATGAATGCGTGGCAGAAAGCCTGGATAGCGCTCATCGCCGATAATCGCCCATCCGTTCGGTCCACGTCTCTCGACCGTGACAAAGTCTTGAACGCCATCACATTCCACACGGAGCCGTACATCGGAACTGCGCTTCAAGCTGCCGACAACAACGCAACGATTAATCCGCCCGATGACTTTCTTCAGTTCCCGCGTAATGGCTGTCCGACCACACGGTGCGTGGGAAAAACTTGTACAAGGATCTCGCTGTTTGGCGGCAGTAACGGTCAACCAACGACCGCGATTCCCACCATAACGCGCCTGAATACACGCTTCTCTACGGCAGAGTGCCGCTGCTTTCTGAAAAATGGTGGGGCCAAGGGCGTTGACGGCTTTGTCTGGCCCAAAGCGGTCTGTGAAAGCCTGCAGTTCAACAAATGGCTGGGAGGGGTCAGCCCCTGTTGGACGCATGACCATCCAGATGAGAAAACCGCATATGCCAACCGTCTGCAGAATCAATGTAATGTGGATTAAACGGTTCATGCTCTCATACTGCCATATTACTTACCCAACCGCTAAATTGCTGGTCGACGGCTTTATACATAGCTCATCGGCAAAAATTTCAAATAGTTTAACGCCTGACCCGACTCTGTAGTTGCACCCGGACGCCGAGATAGGCAATATCGCCGGCGATTCTAGACAATGGAGAGTGTTAAAATGACGGTGAGAACACGAGTTGCGCCTTCGCCGACGGGTGATCCCCATGTGGGCACGGCCTATGTGGCCTTGTTTAACTATTGTTTTGCAAAAGCCAACGGCGGCGAATTTATTCTGCGCATCGAGGACACAGACCAAGTCCGGAGCACTCAGGCATCAGAAAAAATGATTATGGATGCCCTCCGCTGGGTCGGCTTAAACTGGGACGAGGGCCCTGATGTTGGCGGTCCCTGTGGTCCGTACCGCCAAAGTGAGCGCAGTGAGCTGTATCAAAAGTACGCACAGCAGCTTCTCGACGCAGATCACGCTTTCAGATGTTTTCTCACACCAGCCGAGCTGGCTGAGGTCCGTGCACAACACCAAGCATCGGGCGCGAAGACGGCCATGCCGAATCCCTATTCCGAAATCACTCGGGATGAATCCGATGCCCTGGCTGCGTCGGGTAAACCTTTTGTCGTGAGAATGAGAGTCCCGACCGACGGCATCTGCACCGTCCATGACTTACTTCGCGGCGACATTGAAATCGCCTGGGACCAAGTCGACATGCAAGTGCTGCTCAAGTCTGATGGTATGCCAACCTATCATTTGGCAAACGTCGTGGATGACCATCATATGGGCATTACTCACGTCTTACGGGGCGAAGAGTGGATATCGTCAGCACCAAAGCACTTGTTGCTCTATCAATACTTCGGCTGGGAGGCACCGACACTCTGCCACCTGCCATTACTCCGTAATCCGGACCGCTCAAAACTGAGCAAGCGAAAGAACCCAACCAGCATTCTATACTACCAACGGATGGGCTATTTGCCCGAGGCCTTACTCAATTATTTGGGTCGTATGGCGTGGTCCATGCCAGATGAAAGTGAGCAGTTCGATCTGTCGACGATGATCGAACATTTCAGTTTGGAGCGGATTTCTTTGGGCGGGCCTATCTTCGATGTCACAAAACTGGATTGGCTCAACGGCACATGGATTCGCGATGAATTATCAGACGATGAATTTATGGACCGAGTGGTCAAATGGGCTGTCAATCGGGATTACCTCAAGGCCGTCATTCCTTTAGTGCGCCCACGGATCAATAAATGGTCAGACCTCCCTGGCCATGCAGCCCTTTTCTTAGAAGGCCTCGTGGATATCACAGCAGACTCATTGGAGAGCAAGGGTCTCGAACAAGACGATGTGCGCCGAGTCCTATGCTACAGCTTGTGGGCACTCGATGGCCTGACAGATTGGACGGGCGAGGCAATTAACGGCGCACTCAGAAAAACAGCTGAATTAATGGACTTGAAGCTGCGTGTCTTTCTAAGCCCGCTGTTCATCGCCATTTCTGGCAAGAAGAATTCGACGCCACTGTTCAACACGCTCGCCATTTTGGGTCGTGATTTGACAAGAGCAAGGCTGCGCAATGCCATCAACGTCATCAAACCCATGTCCGGCAAAGAGCAAACGCGTTGGAAAAAACAATACGACGCTCTACAACACAGCGACGAGCAAGACGGTTAATGATCAGTCGATGACTGCTGGTGCAGGCGTGTCAAAACATCATTAATGATTCGGTCGTAACTTAAGAAAGATGCCTTGGCCGCACGTTTGATACGCTGGCGTTCGTCCAAGAGTCGGGCCGCGTTGGCCTGAAGGTCCAGCATCTGGCCCAGAAGTGCGTCTGCGTCTGCCTGCGGGAAAGTCTGACCGCATTCATCATCGGTGAGCAACCAATCCATGGACCCATCATCGGAAAACAGACCAAAAGCACCGGCGCCGAGCGTCTCTTGGCAGGAGATGCTAGGCCTTGCAAATACAGCAACATCGGCCGCGTGAAAGACACCCGCCAGCGCAGAGCGCTCTAAGAATGAATGCAGATGGACCTGATTGCACACTGAGCTTGTCTCCACCTGGGCGATAAACCGCTTGGAGATGGCTTGGTCGTCGAGACCCGTCACGATCAGCTGCACGTGCTCATTTGTCTGAGCCAATCGTTCAAAGGCCTGCCATATCAGCTGAATCGACAGTTCTTTTTCTGCCGCAAATCGAGATGAGAGTAAGAAGGTCAGGCTGTCTTCGGCAAGGCCCATGTCTGTCCGGGACCTGGTTCGGATGCGCGGATTATATTTGAATGTATCAGGGTCAAATCCGAGGGGTTTCATCATTAATTTATGACTGAAATTTGTGGGCGCGTCATAGAGACCAATGAGGCGAGGTGTCTCGGCTGTATTGGCGACAACTAAGTCTGCAATGTCGATGGCCTTTCGAATGGCCGGGCCACGAATATACCGGTAGGCACTCGCTTTGAGCCAACCTTTAAGCCCAAGTCCTTTTGTTCGCCAGTCAAATGTCTGCATACGACTGTTTTGGCCCATGAAGATGGCTATGGGGATGGCCTTGACAGCCAACTCTCGTGCCATCGATAAACCGAATAACTGGGGTGGACCAAACCAGAGAATACAATCTGGTCTAAGAGAGACAATATGCCGCGCGACATCCGTCTCTAAAAGCAGTTGCCGACGTTCGAGTCCGTAACTCGCCACCTCAATGAATTCAATTGCCGACTGATCACTAGATTGAGACCGCCCTTTTGGGCAAAGAACTGTCACTGTCCAGCCCATCCGTGACAGAGACTCAGCCCAGATATTCTCCTGGTAGGAATACCCTGATTTAAAAGACCCACTGACGATCACCGCATGGGTCCAGTGGGTACTTTCGTTCGAATGGTTTCTGTCTGCATTCACCCTATGCAACCTGCACTGGTCGGACCAGCGGGTCAAGGCCCGAAGGCTCTAAAGAAATCAAAATTACAGGGCAAGAGCAGCGGCGGATGAGTCACGCCGTCATGGCTAAATGGGGATTCCTGTGGCGTATGAGACACAGCTCCAATGGCACCCGACCATGACAGTGGATCGCCAACGAACCAGTTGGCGATCTTTTCAATTGTGACAGAATTGAAACAAAAGTATGACAGATTGAAGTCGCTGAGGTACTCTTTAGAGTATGAAGTTGTCTATTTCACATCTCGTCATCGTCTTCGCGGTGTCGGGGTGCAGCGACAACCTGAGCACACCCACCGAAAACCAGCACCCTAAAATAGCGACTCATGGGGAGTTATATCCAGTCCAAGACCAGCCTTTCGATGCCCTATGTACCCCCGGGGAAAAGCTCGGGACGTGTTCGGTCTGCGATGAAAAGGGCCTGTTTCGCATCCCCCTATTGGATCGGAGTTGTCCACAGGTGAATTGTTCGGCACTCGACCAGTTCATCCTGATAGAGGATGGACAGGAACAAAGCTGTTTGAACTTAAATTACGAGACTCAACTGACCGCGTGTCACACAAATGGCCGATGCGCCGACCATGCAAGCGTGGACTTTTGCCCAATCACGTCAAGAGACGTCGTGCTGAAGACCGTGGGACCGTGCAGCACCATTGTGGGCTGCGCAGACGGCCTGACGCCAAGTATTGAATACGCATCCGATGGCACACCCTGTGACACCGGACAATGTATATCCGGTCAATGCATTTCGAACGAACCCGTCTTCAATACACCCAGTCTAGAGCCAAGCCTCAATTGTGGCATGTTTCCGGCAACCCCATTTTGTGGTGAGAGTGACGAGCATGGCGATAATACGGTCCCATTTTGTGAATTCAGAGTTGAAACACCTAACTTCCGGACCTGCGACGAAATTTGTGCGGCCAACGGCTCCTGGTGTCTAGGCGCATGGGATGATGCGCGAGATACATGCGAACATCAGGAACGACAGACCTGCCACACCCGCGAACTCGATCAGATTTGTCGCTGCGCACAGCCAAGACTGACCCAAGGTGATCCCTTCGGTCATTAGGCATCAGGGTCCAAGTCAGATAAAAACACTCGGTCAAAACCACCTATGACCCAGAGCAGTGCAGCCCTGAAAATCACCGTCTAGAAACACCAATGCATCCATTCTGTGTCAGTTGAGTGACACATTGCTGTTTTTTCCATCAGGGCACCAAAGTGCCATCAATTTGTCACAATCAGATCGGAAACGCTCCCTGTCGCTCGGGTCCCGACCGGTCTGAGCTTGAGTGGATACGCTCGGAACAAAATCAATTCTGACGAAAAGGAGTTTCGAATCATGAAAAATCAATTAAACGCGAGACTGCTTCTTTGTTTAATCGCTGTGGCCAGCATGGTTGCTTGCGGTGGTGCAGAGGAGAGTACAAACGACGCCAATTCAGGAAACATGGCTCCAACTGAGCCAACTGAGCCAACCGAGCCCACCGCTGGATGCCCAGCGGGGACTGCCGAGGTCGCCGAGTTCTGCGCTCTAGAAGGACGCATTACAACAGACCTGACATTGACAGCAAACAATCAATACATTCTCAGCGGCCCTGTTTTCATTGGTGATGGCACAGCCGAGACTGTTCTTACAATCGAGCCTGGCACAACCATCTACGGCATCAAAGACCCTGGGTCCCCTGGTACATTAATCATCGACCGCGGCTCAAAAATCGAAGCTGTTGGGACAGCAGACGCACCCATCGTATTTACATCTGACCAATTGGAAGGCCAGAAAGACCGCGGAGATTGGGGCGGCATTATCATCAATGGGTATGCACCCATCAACGGCTGTGACGCGGCCCCTTGCTCTGCAGAGGGTGAAGGCAGCGCCGGCACGTACGGCGGCGATAATCCAGAAGACAACAGCGGCACCCTCAAGTACGTCCGCGTCGAGTATGCCGGTACGTTGTTCAGCGAAGACAACGAACTCAATGGCATCGCATTCCAAGGTGTTGGTAGCGGGACTGTCGTTGATTACATCCAAGTCCACATGAACAAGGATGACGGCATCGAATTCTTCGGTGGCACTGTCTCAGCCAAGCATGTCGTTATAACAGGTGCTGGTGATGACAGCATCGATTGGACGGACGGTTGGGTCGGCAATATCCAATACGCCATCGTTAAACAGTACGAGGATGACGGCGACAATGGCATTGAAGCTGACAACAACAAGGCGAACAATGATTTCTTGCCTCGTTCGAACCCAACACTGGCTAACCTGACTTTTATCGGAAACGAGAACACCGACATCGGTATGCTCATCCGCGAAGGCACAGGCGTCACAATCGCTAACTCGGTCGTCAGCGGATTCGGCGATGCATGCCTCGTTCTCGACAATGAGGCCACATTTGCCAACAGCTGTGATGCAGACGCAAGTCTCATCACATTGAGCAACTTAGTCCTCAATTGTGAGACTCAGATTGAAGAGCCTGATCCTGCAGAATTCACAGCCGCATGCACAGCTGAGAGCATCTTCAGCCGCGCTGGTAGCAACGTGACAACCGACGAGACCGTCCTCGAGAACTATATGCCTGCAAGCGACTCAATGCTGCTGAGTCCTGCAGACGCCATCGAGCTCGCTGCTTGGTTCGACAACACAGCATTCATCGGTGCCGTCGGTGACGAGGATTGGACTGCTGGCTGGACCATCGGTCTCGAGTAAGTCTTAGACCCCACAAGCCGGCGACAAAGTCGGTTAAAGAATGACCCTCGCGATGTTTATCTTTCGCGAGGGCTTTCTTGTTTTCAGATCGGTCAAAGAAACGATCTGAAAACAAGAAAGTTTAGAGCGAATCGATGGAGACTATGATGACGAGTCATACACAAATTTTCATAAGCGCAGCCCTGCTGTGTATGAGCCCAATGGCCGCCTATTCTAAGGCCACTGTTCACGATGCGGATGCCCTCATCAAGTCCTTGGTCGAGAAGCGCTCAAAGGTCGAAGAACTCACAGAAGAGTTAGAAAACAAGAAGCGTGAACGACGTGCCAAACAGCGCGCATTTGAGAACCAAAAAGCGCAATTAGACGCCGAATTACAACGTGAATCCGTGCGTCACGCACAGCTCACAGAGGCCATGCAGAGAAAGAAAGTACTCATCGAAGCGTCTAAAGAACGCGATGCGGCCCTTTTGCCCATATTTGAGAAAAATGCTGCTGCACTCAAAAGATATGTCGAGACAAGCCTTCCATTTAGACAAGGCGAACGATTGGCCGAAGTCGACTTGATTACCCAGAAACTCAGTGGTGGACTTCTCAGCCCAAGATCGGCACTCACTCGGCTTTGGTCATTGATAGAAGATGAACGTCAAATGGCGAAAGAGACGGGGTTGTACAGAGACACCGTCACCGTATATGGCCAAAAGCTCATGGTCGATGTGGTGCGAATCGGAACCATCGGTCTTTACTTTCGAACAGGTACAGGCCGAGTGGGTTTGGTAACACGGTCCGATTCAGGCTGGACGACAACCTTTGTCGATGAAGAGCGCGGTCGTCTTCAAATCAACCACCTCTTCGACGCCTTTAAAAAACAAATTCGAGTGGGTCTATTCGACCTACCCAATATGCTGCCCATGCCGGAGGGACGTTAAATGCGTTTATCAATCTTATTGGCGTGTCTATTGACGCCGACTCTCCTCATGGCAAAGCCAGAGAGTGGGACACTTCGTGACGCATTTAAAAAAGAGTTTGCATTTCTTGAATCCGAACAGGCCGTCTTGGAGAAAAGGCTTCAAAAAGCAAAACGTGCTCTGAGACAAGAAGCCGGCCGAAGCAAGGTTGTTTTAGCCGGACTTCAGCGCCAAATCGTTCAGCAAACCACCGAGTCCGACGCCATGGCCGATGCCATGGTGGATTTAGAAAGACAAGTGGATGCACTGGGTGAAAGTGAAGAAGCCCTGACTGGTTTAGGAGACCAAATCAGTCGCGGACTTGAGTCTGAAGGCGTTGTCTGGAAGCCCAAGATGGGGGCGGTCGACGGGGAGAATGCCGAAGATAGACTCAAGCGAGAGGCCGGTCAGATCCTCACCGGTTTTGACTTATCGTTTAAGTCTCTCGAACAAGGCGGCCAGGTCAGACGCGAGCCCGGCGAGTTTTTCCTATCCGATGGCAAGCAAGTCAACGGCACACTGTTGAAAGTCGGTAAAGTGGCCGTCTACGGCGTTGCCGGTGGCCAGGCGGGTGCGCTGACGCCAGCAGGTAATGGCCATTTCAAACTCGACCCGCCCCAAGGCGCTGATACAGCCAGGGCGCTCATCGAAGGTCGACAAGAAGCCCAAATCAAGTTGTTCTTATTTGAGAACACGACAAAGAACTTTGAGCCCCCAAAGGAAAAGACAGTACTCGAAATCATCAACAGCGGTGGTGTGATAGCCTGGGTGATCGTCGGCCTGGGTATTTTGGCCATGTTGCTGCTCGTCATTCGTGCGCTTCTACTCGTCTTCGCGGGGACAAACACAGAGCGTCTCTGGGATCGAATTGAGGATGTTGTCTACCGAGGTGACCTGATGGAAGCCTCCAAGTTTTGCGAGACCAAACGAGGCGCGGGCGCGCGAATTTTAGCCGCATTGACGCCTGTTCTAAAAGAAGACAGGGACGACTTGGAGCGCGTGTTTAGTGAGCGAATGGTCGTCGAAGAAGGCTACCTTGACCGCTTTGGCTCAATCATTCTCGTGATCGCCGCCGTCGCCCCACTGCTGGGTCTCCTCGGAACGGTGACCGGCATGATCTCGACCTTCGATGTCATCACTGAATTCGGCACAGGTAACCCAAAGCTTTTAAGCGGCGGTATTTCCGAAGCACTTGTGACCACTGAACTTGGGTTGTGTGTCGCGATTCCGACATTGCTTTTCGGCAATATTCTCAACGGCTGGGCGACCAAGATGAAGGGGAACCTGGAATTTGGTGCACTGCGCTTAATCAATGCGGTTCGCTGCCGAAAGCGCACATCTCAGTCGGCTGAGACAAACGCCAATTGGGACGGTGCGCTGACAGCGACAGGAAAGCCTGCATAAGTCATGTCGGTGGACTTACTCTTAATCGAACTGAGCGCGTATATGGCTGAAGGCGGCTTCGTTATGCCGCCCCTCATCATATGTACCTTTGTTCTTTGGTACGGCTTAGGCGATCGAGCGCTCTTCCTGCGCCGTGGGTTCCGAGGCGACTTCGGACTCAGCATCAGCCAGGGTGCCGTTCCCAAAAGGGGTGTACTGGGCCAAGCTTGGGCATCAGTGAAAAAGGTCGAGGACAAGACCTTAGATGAAGGGGATCAATCGGCTGCCTTCTACGAGGCCCTGTATCCGCTCAAACGATCTCTTAACCGCAATCGAGTGCTGGTCAAAAGCATTGTCATCATCGCCCCATTAGCTGGTCTCTTAGGGACCGTTTCGGGGATGATCGAGACCTTCGACTCCCTGGGTAACCAAGCCCTATTCGCCGCGTCGGGTGGTGTTGCGGGCGGCATTTCACAAGCCCTTTTGACAACGCAGATGGGCTTGGTTGTGGCCATTCCAGGCGTCATTGTCGGTCGCTTGTTGGACCGGAAGCAATTTCAACTTGAAAACGACCTAGACCAACTGGTGTCTGTGGCATGTCTTAATAGAGGAGGACATTGACATGATGAATCGACGACGAAGACAAGCTGAGGAAGCCGGCGTTGACATATCGCCACTCATCGATATGGTCTTCATCCTTCTCATTTTCTTTATGGTCACCACCACCTTCGTCAAGGATGCTCAAGTGGAGCTGGACCGACCCTCTGCGTCCAGCGCAAAACCTGCATCGACAAAGGCGATTCGGGTGACCATCGACCGACGAGGAGACACCTATGTTTCAGGTCGAGCAGTACGCCCTTGGCTCTTGCAAGGCACCGTCAGAGAGTTGCTCCGGGGTGCCAAAGATCGACCCGTTCTGGTGATTACCGATGCAGGCGTCAAAGCACAGCAGCTGCTGACCGTCATCGACCAATGCAGACTGGCTGGAGCCAAAGACGTCGCTGTCGCCACAGAACGTGAGGCGACCTGATGAATCGGATCACGCAAATTCTTGGCTCTTTGGTCATCATGGTCTTCGGTGTTGGACTGGTCCTCACCTTAATGATCGTGATGAATCGATACACGCAACCACCCAAGAAAGAAGAGAGACGGGTGACCGCCAATGTCGAGATTAAAAAAATAAAGCCAAAGCCGAAAAAGAAGGCGGCTAGACCAAAGCCTCGACGGGCTAAGCCGCGTACAGCAAGGCGTTTGGCCCCACAACCTAAACTCTCAAGTGCTTTGTCGGGCGTTGATTTGGGCAATGAGACTCGATTTGGTCGAACCAGCGATGACAGCGGAGATACGCTTCTACAAAAGACAGGTGGCAAAAACCTATTGATGACCAGTGCGACCGTCGATGAGGCACCTAAGGCCACCCGAAAGGTGAGCCCAAAGTATCCAATGCAGGCAAGAAAAGACGGTGTGACTGGGTTCGTTTCATTCTCTCTGATCATCGGCTCACATGGCGAGATTCAGAGTGCTAAAGTGATCCGTTCAAAGCCAGCTGGTATATTTGAGGATGCTGCGCGGCAAGCCATCGAGCGTTGGACGTTCCGACCCGGGATGTACAAAGGTAAAGCTCAGACCGTCATGGTCGAGCAAACCATTCGCTTTAAATTGAGCCGCGGAGCCTAACGATGCGTCTTGTCCTGCTCCTATGCAGCCTTCTCTGCTGTCTGCCCGCCTATGCCAATGACCAGGCTGAGGTCGATCATATGGCATTGGCGACGGTGATGCTCCAAGACGGGTATCTCAAACGAGCCGCAGCTGCACTGGAACAGGTCGATCTAACCGATGAGACTTTAGATCAGGTCCGCTACTACACCGTGTCAGCTGTTTTAAATATGCGGCTTAAGCGTTTTGAAATGGCACTGAAAGACTTCGATAAGATTATCGAGTTAGGCAAGGCAAGTGACGATATTCACTTGTCACGCGCCCGATGCGCCTATGCGCTAAACCAATGTGAGACAGTCGAAGAGGCTTTGGATGCGGCTGGTGATAAAGCATGGACTGACGCTGATTTCCTGATTATCCGGAGTGAATGCGCATGGACGCTGAAAGACTACGACCGCGCTCTACATGTCCTGACACGCGCGCAGACTCTGTTTCCCGAACAGCGAGATTTTGGTCGTAAAAATATCCAACGCTTAATCGAACTTGGCCTTTATCAATCGGCAGCTGATGTTGGATTGAATTTTGTCAAATCAGCAGATTCAACAGCGGATGATGTCTTGTTTCTAGCGGAGGCACTGCTCAAAGCCAAAGAATCCAAATCAGCGATCCGAGTCCTTGAAAAAGCGAGGCTCACCTATCCAGATGACAATCGAATCAAAGCTCAAGCAGCCCATGCATGGCTGTCTGCTGGTTATCCGGTGACCGCAGCGAGACAGTTTCTAAATGCGTCTGAGAAAGAAGAGAAATACGCGCGGGATGCAGCCGAGATTTATCGAGAGCTTGGGTCAGATCACAAAGCATTGGCGGCCAATGGTCGCATCCTGGAACAGAAAACAAAGTTGAAACAAAGGCTCGCAATCCTCCTTGATTTAGAACGCTTCGAAGCGGTCACAGCGCTCGCGCCTCGTCTATCTCGCCTGGAGATTTTGGGGCAAGACGAGGAGCTGCGCTATGCGCTGGCCTACGCCTATTTCAGGACGCGGGATTTTAAAAAGACGGAACGTCACCTCAAGCGCTTGACCAACCCGAGTCTCTTCAATCGCGCGGCAAAGCTTCGCAAGGCCATGGCCGATTGCCGTCGAGACAAGACACTATGCGATTAGTTTGGTTCATTACTGCTGCTTTACTTCTCAGTAATCTAGGACACGCTGCAGGCCTGCGAATCTACGTTTTCGATGGAGACGGCGGCCATGCACCCTTGCCCGGTGTGACCCTAGAGATCGATGGTCAAAAAAAGGGACAAACAAACCAAGATGGCCGAATTTTTCTTGAGCAAAAACCAGGAAATTTAAGCCTAAGGTTATACACGCAAGCTCGTTCGACATCGATTTCAGATGTGGTGACAATGGAAGGCGAGGTCACAGAAGTCATCGTCACATTACATATCGACCTAGACGCGCTCGTCAGCATCGAACAGAGGAAGGTCGTACAACAAACCAAGGCCAAAGAGACCATCAGCGCATTCGGCACCATCGAGGGTCGCTGTGTGACAAAATCAGGCAAGCCCCTGCGTGGTGTTCAGGTCTTCGTACTGGGCCAGAGTGCGACTGCAACAACCAATCGTCAGGGCGAATATAAACTGCGCGTCGGCGTGGGAAAGACTGCACTGTCCTTTATTCGGTCTGGATATCGTAACGCCCGGGCTGATGAATTAGACGTTTTGAAAGACCAGTCCCAAAAACTCGATGACATCGTCATGGAAATCGCCAACCCCGAGTTGGAAGAATTTGTCGTCACGGCCCCCTATATCGAAGGGGGCGTCGCCGCATTGGTCTCAGAGCGACGCGAGACCAGTAATGTGGTGGATGTCATCGGTGCAGAGCAAATGGCACAAACGGGAGACAGCAGTGCGGCCAGTGCACTCAAGCGGGTGACCGGTCTGACCATTGTGGGCGGCAAGTACATCTACGTCAGAGGAATGGGAGAACGCTATTCGAGTACGACCTTGAACGGCATGTTCTTGCCAAGTCCGGAGCCGGAGCGGCGCGTTGTCCCCCTAGACATGTTTCCAACGGGGATCCTGAGCAGCGTCGTCGTCCAAAAAACCTATTCTTCGGACCAAACAGGTGAGTTTGGAGGTGGGGTTGTCCAACTGAGGACGAAACGCCTCCCAGAGTCATCATTCTTAGAGGCGTCCATCTCAATGGGGGGTCGCACAGGAAGCACGTTTACTGATGGATTGACCTATGAAGGCGGCGACTATGATTACTTTGGCATCGATTCGGGTGCTCGAGCGCTCCCAGCCAATGTCGCAGCTGAAACCGACCGAACAGCGCTCAAGCTATGCAGTATCGCCACCAGAGAGAACTGCCTTTCGCCAGATGAGTTAGCCGAGTTAGGTCGTGCGTTTCCTGATACCTACAACAGCCATCGTACCCAGGTGCCTTTGGACTTTGGTGGGTCGGTTTCCGGTGGGTATCTCAACGACCAAGGCCGCATCAAAGTCGGTGGTGTCGCAAGTATCCAATACGACCAGGGCTGGAACCGACAGCAAATGACCCGAAACACATTTAGAATCAGCGCTGGACAATTGGAGGTCAGCGATGGCGGTCGAATCGATAGCCTCACTCGGACAATCCAAGCGAGCGGCATCCTTGAACTGGGTCTCGATATTGGCCGGGACCACAAAATCGCGACCACAAGTCTTCTGCTGAGGAACACAGATGACGAGGCCAGCCAATTCGTTGGCACAAACGCCGACGAACGCTCAGATGTCATCGTCCGACGGCTACGGTGGGTAGAACGAGAGCTTTTTACTCAACAAGTTCGAGGCGAACATGACCTGCCTAATATGGAATTAAAATGGAACTACGGACTGTCTCTAGCCGACCGTTTGGAGCCCAATCGACGTATTTCCCAGTACGACCGCAGCATCGGCACAGATAACCCATTCGGTCTGTCTGCAAAGCCCGAAGGCAATCGTCGTTTTTTCAGCGATCTCGACGATACGGCTCACGAGGTCAGGGCATCGGCACGTTATCTGCTGAGCGAGGCCAAAGCAGGTCGCGCCAAATCCTATGTCGAGGTCGGTGGCGCTACACTGAATCGAGAGCGAATTGTCGAGACTCGCAGATACAAATTCCAAGGGCCTGCGGGTCAAGTTGAAAGCCTTGATGTTCTTTTTGCTAGAGACAGGATCGGCAATGAGCAAGGTCAGTATCGACTCCTCAATACCACACAGACCACCGATGACTATAAGGCGAACCAAAAAGTCTACGCAGGTTATTTAGCCTCTGAAGTCGGCTTGTTGAATCGCTTACGACTGATGGGCGGCATGCGGCTGGAAAGTGCCGAACAAAATGTATCGACCTTTTCGCCGTTCACAGGCGATGAGCCTGTCAGCGCAAACCTGAAAAACCTAGACCTCTTGCCGTCGACCAGCACCACCTGGGTGATGACGGACGCAATGCAACTGCGCGCTGGATATGGCCGGACGGTCAGTCGTCCAGAATTTCGCGAGCTCTCGCCGGCACGATTCGATGATGTAACCAATCGCCAATCTGTGGTCGGTAATCCTGATTTAAAACGGGCCTTGATCGACCATTATGACCTGCGTTGGGAATATTATTTCAACGCGCGAGACAGCATTTCTCTCGCCGGTTTCTTTAAGTATTTCACCGACCCCATTGAGACTAAAATCAGCTGCGGTGCAGACAAAACCCTGACGTTCCGAAATTCGCCGTCGGCCACCAACCTCGGCGCAGAACTCGCGTGGCGTAAAGCCTTTGATTTTATCGGACTGGACAGGACTTTTTTCTCGGGCAATGTGGCTGTCATCGACTCAAATGTCGATCTGGGACAGAGCGATGGGTGTGAGACATCGAGCAAGAGACCCCTAGAAGGGCAGTCTGCTTATGTGATTAATCTCCAACTGGGCTATGAGGCCCCGCGCAGTCTCTGGCAATGGAACCTCCTCTATAATGTCTCCGGACGGCGCATTGTCGAAGTCGGTACAAGCAGTCTTCCCGATGTCTACGAACAGCCCCAGAACCTGCTCGACTTCGTATTCGGTATGCGTCTCGGTGGTGGCTTAGCCCTGAAATTCAAAGCCAAGAATTTAATCAATCAAGCCATGGAGCGGCGTGCTGGCGACCTGATTCAAGCGCGAGGGATTGTCGGACGAAGCTTTAGCGTGGGCCTTAAATACGAACACTGAACTTTGGTTTGTTGTCCACCCATTGGTCATCGTCGATTCGCGATTAATTTAAAATATTGCGCCTCCGGAAGTCTTCGGGGAGCATCAAGGTTATAGGTGGTGGTGACGCTGGACAGGCCTTGGGGCAAGAGCCGTTCGAAAAGCGTTTGGGTACAGAACCGAGAAGAGCGTGTGACAAGCCGTTTAAAGCAATATTGGCGACCCTTAGCAGATCTTTTCCCGCTGACGGGAATCGGGCTTATTTTAACTGCATTCAGTGTATGTGGTTGGCTTGTCTGGGTTGATGGAAGCCATGATTTTGTGGTTCGTTCGTCTATCATCGCGATCGTCACAGTCATGTGTGTCTGCATTTTAACGACTGTCATCGGGACCCTATTCATCCGGCAGTCAGTTCGATTCGAGACACAGGCGCTTGCGGGTCAATGGGAGACAAACCAGAGCCACAAAACAGGGTTTCGGGCCCGGCGCCTACCCTATTGGCCCCTCATCCAAATCGATGTCTCATGGTCCGATTTAAGCCAGGCGCAACCGAGATTGGTGAAAGATGGTCGATATTGGCAAGAACATGCCCAAACGGTCGGACGTGGTCGGATGACCCAAATCGTTCGTCGGATCACCGTGAAAGACATCTTTGGCTTTTCGGCGATGACCTTAAAACATCGACAGGTCGCATCCATTGTCATCTCCCCGTCCAAAGCCATTTTGTCTCTGGTACCAGAATTGCGACAAGCCGAGGGTGATGGGTCGAGTCACCCTCTGGGTGAGCCGGTTGGCGATTATATCGAGATGAGGCGCTACGCACCGGGCGACCCACAACGTTTTATCTTGTGGAAAGCCTTTGCTCGGTCTCGGAAGCTCTTGGTCAGAACACCGGAAAGAGCCATCGCTCCAAGGCCCAATGCCGCCGCATTCTTTGTCAGTGGGCCCAACGACGAAGAGACAGCATCGCTGGCCAGAACAGTGCTTGAGCAAGGCCTTTTAGGCGAAGACCTCATCTTTGGTGCCACGGGTACAGTCGGTCCCATTAGGCAGCGTGCAAAGGCACTCGATGCCATCGTCGAATCGGCACACCACCGCCACCGAGATGGCCGTGACCTGGCCCAATTTCTAGCAACCATCGATCCGGCAAGACGAAATCACTGCGTGCTCTTCCTGCCCTCCCAAGATGGTGCGTGGCGAGACCATGTGACAGCAGCCATTGTCCAATTACCAAGACCGCCATTGGTCCTCATCGCCGTCGACGGCCCGGCCGTGCAGGCGCAGTCATCGAAACGAACACGCTTATTTGATGACGTGGTGGCCACAGAGCGGCTTCGTCGACTGCCGTCTCTCTATGATCATGTGGCCAACACGGGCTCTCGTGTGCAGATCATCCACAAAAGCGAGCAACGCATCATGACCGGGACCGATCTGACTGCCCTGAGGTCAATATGAGTTCCGTTCGATTCGAATCAAGAGCCGTCGGATGGCTAAAGAGCGGCCTTTTTGCCGTAGCCACTCTGGTCACGCTGTGGTCGCAAACCAACTTTACCGCCACGCTCTTTGCTGTCGCCTTTGCGATTCTCGGCAGCCAATTGGGCCGGTCCATGTCGAAGCGTCATTTAAAAACATCCGTGGCACTCGCACTGGGTATGAGCACCCTGACTTTGAGTTGGTTTGGCGCAGATTGGTTTAGAGAGTCGGCATTTAATCCACTGGGCCTAAAGGCAGAAAAACTCCTCGTCTTATCAGACATCATGGGATTTAGCTTGGCCGCGTTCGGTCTCTCATTTTCAGTGCGGTTCATGTCAACACGCCGGCGAATCTGGTCTATCGTGGAGACCTTTATCGTCATTGCATCGGTGGTTCTGCTCTTCTCCCGGCACCAGCACCTTGCCTATCACAGACCCCGATTCCTAGCGGATTGGGCACTGGTAAACGGTCTCGATCCCCAAGTCCTTTTGCAGGGCGTCGGCGTCATTGCAGCCCTCGTGGCCATCGTGATGATGCTTTGGAAACAATCCCGCCAAAAATTGGTCATCAGCATGGGCTTGCTTTTGGTGCTCGGCCTGGTTGCATACCAACAACAGTCTACGATGAAACTCGAACCGCCCATCGAAGACTTTTTGAAAGAACAAACGGTCTCGGGTCAGGGCCAAAGTAACCAAGACAAACCATACCCAGTTGCCGTTGCCCTCTTGCATTCTGATTATGAACCAGAGGCCGACCTGCTGTATTTCCGACAACAAGTCCAAGGCCACTTCAATGGAAAGCGCCTGGTGTCGTCACCGTCTGGTGAATTCGCAGCTGATGTCATCACGCAGTTTCCAGGCACTGATCCCATCCGTGTCATCGGCGAGACCCAAAAACCGTCGTTTCATAAACGAGTTCCAACCTCCATGTTCTTGATGGTAGACCATCCGCAACCCTTGGGCTTGACGGCGTCCATCGAAATCAGTCCAAGACCCAACCCATCACCGGCCAAGTTCGTCGCTGCCTATGATGTGGTCTCACTCGCTCCCACAGCAAAGCTGCACGATATGCGCTATCTGGGGCGGCGTTCAGTACCAGCCGAATGGAGCCAGCAGCAAAAAGACCATTATCTGACCGGACCCGATGATCCCAGATACGACTCGCTGGCCAACGAAATTGTCAGAGAAGTCGACCCCAGATACAGCAACGACACCTTAGTGAAAGCTCTGGCCGTCAAACGATATCTGGAGAAAAATGGCTTCTACACCCGAGAAGAGCGGCACGACAATCAACCGGATCCTGCAGCCTCATTCTTGTTTGGAAACTTACGAGGCTACTGTGTTCATTTCGCTCATGCTGCAGCACTCCTATTTAGAACCGTCGGTGTCGCGTCACGAGTTGCAGTCGGCTATGCGGTCGACAACCGGATGAGGGGCAACGGGTCAGCGATCTTAATCATGGGTGATCGCGCACATGCATGGCCGGAAATCCACATCGAAGGCGTGGGCTGGATCCCCTTTGACATCTACCCAGAGCAATCTGACCAACCTCCACCACAACTGGTCTCGCAAGATTTGGAAAGCTTGCTCGGTGAGCTTGCGCGAAACGACAAATCGGGCGGGCGAGCCTTGGAGGCTAAAGCAACGCCTTTTCGAATCCCTTGGACAGAAATCAGATATGGTCTGTTTCTAATCCTGCTCGGCCTTTTTACCGTCAGTTATCTCATCAAGATCACGCGTCGTATCAGGCCATCGATGACCGGTCGTTTGCGCCAAAGATGGGCTTTTGCTGCGGTCTTGGATCAACTGTCTGATCTGGGGCTCGGTCGCGGCTATGGTGAGACAAGAGAGAGCCATGCGACCCGAGTCAAAGCGTTTGCACCCAGCTTCGAGACGCTCACACAACAACACCTGAGTTTAAGCCTAAGCGAGTCTGGAACAAGCCAGGGCATGATGGAACAATGCAAAAAAGTCGGCACAGAATTGAAAATGAACCTACCTAGGTGGAGACGTGCTTTGGGAACAATGAACCCGATCGGATGGTATTTTACACGATGAATAATCTAAATCTTGGCGAGCAGCCAAAGGACGAGATGAGCAGAATGGACTTGGCGCAAGTGGGACACGTTGTCGATCGAGTTCGCGCGTTTATGACCCGTGATGTGATGGGCCGTGATGACGTCATTGAACTGATTTTAGTGGCTCTCTTTGGCGGTGGGCATGTCCTCCTTGAGGATTATCCAGGGTCGGGAAAAACAACGTTGGCAAAAGCTCTGGGCTCCGCGCTTAAACCCGATCTCCCGGACGCGGACCTCGCGGCATTTCGACGCATTCAGTTTACACCCGATCTATTACCGTCCGATGTCACCGGGGTCATGGTCTTTGACCCCCAGACCAATGATTTTCATTTCAGACGCGGACCCATCTTTGCTCAAATCGTCTTGGTCGATGAAATCAATCGGACGTCGCCTAAAGTCCAATCGGCTCTTCTAGAATCCATGGGGGAGGGTCAAGTCACCATCGATAATGTCAGCTATCAACTCGATGATCTTTTCTTCGTTATCGCAACCCAGAACCCCCTTGATTCTGTGGGCACGTATCCCCTACCGGTTGCCCAGCTGGATCGATTCCTTTTTAAAATTAGTATGAAACATGTGTCGCGAGATGCTGAGTTAGATGTTTTGGATACCTGGGGTACGCCAAACCAGAAAAGCCACCTGGACCCCGTCTCAAAACAATCAATTCTCAGCGCTCGGCAGGCAATCCATCAATCGGTTCACGTCGCCAAAGAGGTCAAAGAATGCTTAGTCGACCTGGCAAGAACCATCCGCGACGATACCAGAACTGCACAAGGCGTATCGACGCGCTCCCTCGTGCAAGCGATTCCGGCTCTCCAAACCCTCGCCGTGATTCGCGGCCGGGACTACATTGCACCCAGCGATATTGAGCGATTATCGCCCCATCTGTTTCATCACCGAATCAGTGTGGTACCCGGTGCCGGTCAAGTGGATGATATTCTCGCGGACGCCATCAAGGCACCCATCGACGCACTCAATCGGTCTACCATTTAGGATGAGGGTCTGAAGTCGATGAAGTTTATCCTCTGTCTTGCAGTCTGGTTGCTCAGCTCGATGAGTGCCTATGGACAATCCTCTGATTCAAAAGAGGGTGAGAGCGCTGCGATGCGTCATTTGGACATGGGTGAATATTCCAGCGCGCGGCGAATTGCAGAACAGGAGTTAAAACGAAAATCAAACGAAAGCATTTGGGCCAACTATGTTCTTGGCGTTTGCCATAGCGAAGGTGAGGGCAATTTGGCCCGTGGGCTCTTTTTGGTCCGCCGCGCAAAGGCACAATTGATCGATAAATTTGGTCGGTCACCAGTACAAGACGTGGTGCGGAGATGGCATCGGAGAATTCTAATGCGGGAACAGTTTGTTCTGGCTTACCTAGACCGCCGCGATGAACAACTGGCCATCCTGCAGGAGTATGACGACGAGTATAAAGGAGAGAAATCCTACTACAGAATTTGGCCCCTTCTCAAATTAGGCCGATTCGAAGAAGCGAGGCGCATCGCCCATGAAAATCGAACCAGCGATAAAGCCTATATCCGCGAACGCGCATTCAACGGCCTCATGGCCATAGAAGAAGAGGCTGGTAACAGAGAGGCAAGCTATACCTGGGGGCTTCGTGGTCTTAAAGATACGCGCAGTCAATCCTGCATCATTGCAACCAATCTGGCACTGGGAGCGCGACGTACGTTTCGCTTTGCAAAAACCATCGAACATGATCAAACAGCTCTACGAGCTAAAGACAAAAGCTGCCCGACCTCGCCCAATTCACAATTGGCCGCCATGTATTTGGTGTTCGGGGAATTTCAGCAATCGCTGAGCGCGCTAAAAGCGCTGAGAATGGCCCCGCGAACAGCCGATATGAAGGTGCAGAATGAAATGGTCATTCGGGCTCGGTTTGTGGAACTTTTGCACGCTTTAGGGGCTTTCGAACAAGCGGCCGTACGCGCCCAGGAAATCATCGATGAACCGGACCGCGCCGGTATGGTGAGCACAGCTGCAGAGACCATTGAGCTGACCAATCAGATCCTCGCTTGGTCTGTCCTCAATGCGAGACAAGAACAGCATCGAGAACGTGCATCAGCGCGACCGTTTCTCGACGCTCTATCGGAACGAAAAGAACAACTCAAACTGGTTCGGACAAAGCGTTCCGTGGCGAGACAAGCAATCCGACTGGCCTCAATACCCGATAATTTGGAAAAAGTGATTCGGCCCTACATGACCGATCTAATGCCTTGGTTCGGTGCCGATATCATACAGGTCTTAGGCCATGGTGTAATGAGTCGAATCGTCGATGAAGCGCGTGCGAAAGAGACCGACTTCACAGATACGGCAGGTGCTTTTCTTGACGTCTATATTGGAGAGATGGCTTGGCGCGACGACCGTCTCATCGATGCCATCAAGGCTGGCCAAAGCCTGCTCAAGAGGCTCCCTAGGACGACCAAGTTACTCAGACTTAGAATTCGCACATGGCTGGCGGACGCCTTGGTCAAAACGGGTCAAACTGACGCCGCAAACAAACATTTTCACCGTATCCTTGAAACATACCCAACAGCGCTTCGCCATCTGAGAGTGCGCCTCCCAGTCAAATTAAGTTTCTCTGGCCCAAGGGGAGAGGATATTGCTGACCGTCTGCGCGATTCACCACGGCTTCGAATTGATGACGATGCCGTGTTCCGAATTCGAGTCGAGGACCGTGATCAAAACATCGAAATTTGCATTGAAGGAACAAAAAAGTATGGCTGTGGAAAGCTCGATCTCACCACACTGGAAGACGATGACAATCCAATCAGTGCAGCCATAGATGCATTTCATGACGATGCCTTCTCACCAAAAATAGAAATGACCCAAAGTGATATCAGTAGCCTTGATGGACGCGCCATTCGCTCAGATGCAAAACAGGCGATCGACAGCCTGATTGGACGGCCAAGACGCGCCCGAAAGGCGAAGACAAAACCGTGAGACTCAATTCATACATTACAGTGAGTCTCATCGGTCTTGCTCTCACACCCCCCAGTCTTGCGAAGCCGGGTAAGCAAACGGCTAAAGAACCGGTGGCGAGACAAATCGAAGGACCCATCGAATGCGACCAAGCAAAGGGCATATGGCATCAAGATAGGCGGATGGAAGGCTGTCGAATCAAGGGAATCGCTGAGGGAACATGGCGTTTCTATGAGAGCACCGAAGAGGGTGTTCGGTATCTGAAAATCGTCGCTGACTTGATTGGCGATGAGCATCATGGCCCGCACAAGGAGTATTACCCATCCGGCCGCATTCGACTCAGTGGATACATGCAGAATGGTGTCGAACATGGGGTCTTCAGCGGCTTCTACGACGGCGGCCAACTGGGTTTTGAAATGACTTGGAATCAGGGCAAACGCGATGGGCCTGTGAAAGAATGGTATCAGAACTGCCAACAATCACTGACCGGTCAATTTGTCGATGGCGAGCGGGACGGTGAGTGGACCAAATGGTATTCCAACGGAAACATGGAATGGAAGGGCAGCTACTTAAAGGGCAAGAAGGAAGGGCATTGGTCAGAGTTCCATAGGGAGGGTCCAAAGCTGGAAGAAGGGCTGTTTGTTTCTGATGCAGAGCAGGGTGAATGGGTCGAATATCTGCTCAACGGAATCGAGTGGAATCGTGTCACTTATGACAAAGGAGTCCGGCAGGGCACGGCCTATGAACAATGCCGAGATAAAGGGGGCCGATGGGACTTGGACTATGTTGACCGAAGTCAAGGCTGCCTGGTCAATGCCTCCCGAGTCGGGGATTGGACAGCGGTTTATGCAGACGGATCTAAACAGTGGAGTGCGACCTATCGGGCTGGCCTTCTACATGGTCCCTTCGAGGAGTACCATCCGACGGGCGAGCGATTGCGACGGGGCACATACTTCAACCACGTACCCGAGGGAACACATACATTTTTAGCGGTGGATGGTCGATCCATCGGAGAGTCGACAGTCATCGATGGAGACGGACTGTGGTCAAGTTGGTACCCCGGCGGAGTAAAGAAAGAAGAGGGCCGATACAGCGGGGCCCGAAAGACGGGTCTATGGACTCGTTATTTCAAAACGAGCCTTGTGGACATTCAGGAGACGTGGATTGAGGGGGTCAAAACAGGACCCGCGAAAAGCTATTATGACACCGGAGAAATCAAGGCCGATGGTGGCTATCTAAATGGCCGCCGAAGTGGCCATTGGAAAGCCTATTATCGAAATGGGCGAATCGCATGGGAGGGACAGTATGACCCGACAGGTCGCCATGGCCTTTGGAAGCGAAACCATTGGGAAGGTCACCCAGAGGCATCTGGTCATTTCTTGAAAAACAAGCGAGATGGCGACTGGACTCTCTGGTATGAAAACGGCAAAAAAATGGGCGAAGGTGCGTTTCTTAACGGACAAAAAACCGGCGTCTGGACGGAATGGTGGTCCTCGGGCGAATTGTGGCGTTCGGTCGAATACGTCAATGGAGTCGAACGGTCACAAGCCCGAGCTGAATGCGACCAGCGGCAAGGTGAATGGACAGTGGAATCGGAGCAACGACGGGTCGGCTGCCTCATCTGTCGGCCTAAAGAAAAGGGCGACCAGAAAGTCCTCGAGGTCGGGCAATGGACCTGGTGGCATCCAAATGGACGAGTGGAACGACGAGGCTCGTATGAGAACGGTCAGAAAAACGGGCGTTGGGCGGAGTTTTTCGAAAATGGGACCCCGATGCAACGGGGTTCCTATGAAGCTGGAATGCCTACTGATGCGTGGGTCGGCTACTTTACCACAGGGGAAGTGCGCTATCGCGGGCAATACCAGTCAGGAGAAGAAATCGGTGAATGGACCAACTTCCATCCAAACGGCAAAAAGGCCTCGAAGGGCCAATATAAAGCCGGTGTACGAATGGGTGATTGGGTTTGGTGGGCCGACGATGGTAGCCTAATTGAGACTGGATCATACGCTTCAGGAGCAGCGACGGGACGTTGGACACGCTACTATCTGGGTGGTCAGAAAAAAGGTGAGGGCCAATTTGAAAAGGGCAAACGCGCTGGACGTTGGACTTGGTGGAGACCCGATGGACAGGTCTGGCGGCAAGCGGACTTCGTCGATGGGCGTGAAAAAAAGGCATCACCCTAATCGCCCAATAAAAAGGTGGATACGCGTCCGATGCACACATTGGATGTGGCTGATGTTGGCCCTCATCAACTGCTCAGACCCAGCATCTGATCAGGCGTGCCGAACAGAGGATGATTGCCGGCCTGGCGAGGTTTGTCGGTTTGACCGATGCCTCACCCCGCAGCGGTGCGAACGAAATATTGACTGCATTTCAACCGAAATCTGTCATCAGTCTATTTGCTCACCCTATCAATGTGATGCCAATTCCATCTGTGGCCAAGACCGCACCTGCATTTTAGGTTGGTGCCAATCGATACCCGCTGGCGAGTGCCAAACAGATAATGATTGCCCGCTTGGTCCATGTGACCAAAGGCGTGGTCTTTGTTTGCTCACCCCCCCCTGTGATTCCACTCTTTGTGGCGATATGGGTGCTGTACCCGATGCGTCTTGCGATGGAACAGATTGCATCATAGCCTGCGGGCCATCCGACGATTGCCCCATGTCGATGGTGTGTGATGTCCAAGCTGGATACTGTATCCATCGAGACTGCGATGCCCATGCGGATTGTCAAATCAACGAATACTGCGATGACGGTCGATGCCGAGATGGCTGTCGGTTGGACACACCCAATTGCCAGCCCGGTGTATGTGACCCAGACAGCCGTGAATGTCGCAGTATCGACTGCTCACGGCATACTGACTGTGACGACGGGTATTGTGAGCTTAGCGTTCAAGAGCAACCTAAGCGACAATGTAGGATGGGCGAGCGGCCGCAGGACTATCAGCCATGTAACGAAGACCAGGCGTGTTCGTCTGGGGCATGCCTGGAGTCCGGTTTTTGTTTTTGGCCTTGCCTAGCTGACTCAGACTGCCCAAGCGGTCTATGCGCACTTGACGATTGGACGGTCGAACAAGTCACCTACACCGTACGCTCCTGCATAGGGCAAGATGGTCTCTGCCAGAACGACATCGAGTGTCCAGTTGGGCGTAGCTGTCTCCCGAATATCGCTCAGCAAATGACACGCCTGACATGTCAACAAACCCCGCCTGGCCGAAGCCCTGGCAGTCTCTGCCAGGATGATGCTGATTGCCAAAGCCAAGTCTGTTTGGAGACGACCTGCTGGGGTCCGTGTGTACCCGATGCAAACGGTCACTGTGGTCTTGGACAGGTCTGTTATGAGAACGTCCATTATCGGGTATCACAGGCAAACGATGCCATTGGTCCATATGTCGGTTTTTCTGGATGTCTCCCTAATTTTGGTAGCGACAGCGAATGCGAAAGTCGGCCATGTGTAGATGACGAAGTCTGCGTTTTAAGACCTGATTCACAGAGAGCCGGTTGGACAGCGCGCTGCCGGAGGGCTGTGGGAGACCGCGGTCCAGGAGCCAATTGTGAGCAAGATATCGAATGTCGGTCTAGGTGGTGCTCTGACCAGGGTTTTTGCGTTGAGCCCTGCGATTTAATGAATCTTGATGAAAACTGTCTTGAGGGGACAGTCTGTCAGAGCGTACTCTTACCCCTATGGAAAACCGAAAACGACAATGCACTCGAAGACGCGACCAGCATTTGCGCGCCTGGACCTTAAATATTTCAGTCTTGTTGGCTCAGGTCATCTGGACTACGGGCTGTACTCTTGCGCCACCCGATATTGTTGAAGTCAATGTGCCCTCGGACACATCTGACCGGACAGGCCCCTACCTCATCAGTGTGCAAACTTGGGGAGCTATTGATAGGGCATACGCTGAATGGCGAGATGAAGCGGCAGATCCACCCTCATCATCAAAAGTTAAAATGGTCAAAGTCCGTGCCGATTATTGGGAAGGGCAGCTGCCCGGCAGCGTACTTGATAAGGCGATTTTGCTGCGGGTCGTGGTCAAAGGTCCAGGCGGGACCGGTACGTTTCCAAACACCGGCTATCATCGATTTGTGGTTGGATCATTAGCCGGTGCCTGTGACCCGGCCTGTGACTCGGGGTTCGTCTGTGTCGACATGCGCTGTCAAGCGAGCGATGCCTGCACGTCGGCCGATGAGTGTGCCCCTGGACTCGAATGCAGAAATGGTCAATGTACCCAGATTGAAATGTGCGATCCTGTCTGCGCATCTGATGAGCGTTGTGTCGATGGTCGATGCGTTGCTGAGGACATTTGCGGCCCCTGTGAAGCCGCACAACGGTGTCGACCCGACACAGGTCAATGTGTCGCATGTTTATCGGACCTAGATTGCGGTGATGGACGTGTCTGCCAGACAAGCGAGAATCTATGCGTGGGCTGTACCAACGATGATGACTGCGCACCGAACGAGTCCTGTATAGACACCGCATGTCAGCCTGACATGTGCGGTGATGACGCCAATGAACCAAATAATGGACTGTCAGAGGTGACACGTATTGATCGCGTTGGACCCGTCCTTGGCTCTCTGTGTCTCGTAGATATTGATTATTTCTCCATCGGCGACAACATCAATGAACCTATTTTCGCTCTAGATGACGCCAACGGCCCCGTAGAGCTCACTGAGCTGGATGCTGAACAGGGTCGGACGATCACCCTTCAACCAGGAGCAGAGCTCGTCCTCGGCAGCCGACGATTCTTTCTCGGAACGACAGCTGAAAACATAGAGTACACGTTTAGTATCACAGACCGAACAATCATGTGTGAAGAGGACGTTTTAGAACCAGATGATGGACCGGATTTAGCAACGACCATTGGGGCATCTGGGGCTCGAATCGCAGCGCAGCTCTGTCCGGGCAATGGAGATTGGTACGAGATACGCCAAAGACGCGGAGACAGAGAGGGCAGCATCTTGTTGAAAACGTCGCTCCCAGGCATCGAAGCCGAAATCAGCCAACTTAATAGAGGGCCACTTGAATTCATCTCATTCGGTCGAGATACAGGCTCCCCTTGGGTTGTCTTCGACTACCCGGACGTCGATGACAATCTCTTTGTACAACTCAACTTGAGTGAAGACACTCGCGATGGCGGCCAGTATTGGATTGCCACACGTTCAGCGGCAGGACAGAGTTGCGCCGATGACCAATTTGAACCGGATGACAGTGCAGACCAAGCATTCGAACTTCCCGCCCAAGGCAACTTGATGGGTCAAGAACGGGTGGTTTGTGCGCAAAGTGAGGATTGGTTTAACCTCCCAAAGACCGAGACGGAGTCAGTCACTTTCAGCATCGAATTTGACAGTGCTCGAGGGGATATCGACCTCTTGGTCTATGATGCTGACCTCAATCTGGTTGGCTTCGACTTAAACGGGGCCAATGGCCACAGTGTCCAGTTGCCAAACAGATTTACTGCCGGTGTGTACAAAGTGCAGGTCATCCTCTTCGGGCAGGGCCAGAACGACTATGTTTATCGGGTCGAACGACAATGAAGGGACAGAGATGAAGGTGTGCACAATGAGTTTTATGCGAGTTTTATTGGTGGCGAGTTTTTGCACGAGTGCGCTGGCATCACCCACGGCCAAAGTCAGCCAACATACAATCACAGATTCGGATGCTCTAGAGACTCGGGGTCCATCGAATGGTAAGGCCAAGATTCAACGGCTCGCCCAAGGGAAAAATGCTTTTATTGGACGCCTTTGGCTTGCGGCAGGTGCTCGGATTCCCCCACACAAAGACCCAACTGAGGAATATTTGTTCATCGTCAGTGGCTCGGGCCAAATCACAATCGATGGTCAAAAAGCATCGATCTCGGCTGGAATGACGATTTACATGCCGGCTGGTGCGGAGGTATCTTTCATCAATGGAGCTGACCCTCTGGTTGCAATTCAGGTTTTCTCGGGGCCAGAGGCGGCTGCTAAATACAGTAAATGGCCCCTATTAAAATCCAGCCAAAATAAAAAGTAGCCCAGGCTTTAGCCGAACAGCTCACCATACATTTCTTCTGCCCGATGGCGCAGCTTCTCTTTGGCATCGGCATCCACTTCGATCACCTGATAGCTTTCTTGTAAGCTCGGTGCCGGAAGCGCCTTCGTATAGTAAGTCGCGCCCGTATAGTTCACGAGTTGATCAGCCAAATTGATGCAGTGCATGAGTTTGACATGACCACTCTCATCTTCGGTGTCGCGGTACATTTTCAAATCGTGATGATGACGGGTCACAAAGGCAAACTGGTCGCCCAAATCCCATTTTTTAACCAACGCTTCCCCAAATACGCAGTGATAATCACGGACCATATCGAGTACTTCGTCCATGGACAGAACTTGGTTATTCTGTCGTTGGAAAAGTTCACCGAATACGCGAAGAAGAAACAGCTCGCCGATGTTGTGTATTAAACCGACTAAGTACACTTCTTCTACCTCTCCAAGTTCTGCTGCTTCCGCGACATCTCGAGCAAGGCATGCGCTCATAAAGTGACACCGCCACATTTTGTCAAAGACGGCTTTAAAAGCGGGTGACCTGAATTGGAACATTCCTTTGACGGCATCGGTTTGAACAAGATTTCGGATAGCCTGATTACCCAGTCTCGTCACACAGGCTTTGACGTCTGTAATTTGCCCTTTCCAATAGGCCCCGCCGTAGGTGGCGGTATTTACAGTCGCCACCAATCGAGCAGCGAGGGATGGGTCACGTTCAACAACAGCTTGTACAGCATCCGCCTCAACGTCCAAGTTGACCAAAAGCTGGTTGAGCTCTTTTACGATATCCGGCACTTCAGGTAAGTCGACATTTCCATCCCGAATGCGTTTCGCGATTTCTGCAATTAGACCCCGTCCAGTCGCCGATGAACTTTTCTGTTTATCCTCGACCAATGAAATCTTGGCGCGTTTTTCGACGCGTCGGAACGCCGATCGGACAGCCTCAGCTTCAACCGGCTTGTCCAACCAGTCCAAACAACCAGACCGAAGCGCGTTGAGTACGTCTTCGCGGCTACTGTCCTTACTCACGCAAACAAAAGGCAGTCCAAGTTTATCCAACTGACCATAAAGCTCTGTCGGATTAATGGACTCGCCCGTCGGATCAAAAAACACGCACGACACGCCTTGTTCACACTGCACTAAGGCTGATTGCTGTGAGTCAGCTTTCACTATGGATATCCCGATCGACTCAACGATTTCGGCAAGTCGGTTCAGATCATCTTCAATGACGTCTAAGATCAGTATCTTATTGTTTGCCAAAGCGAACTCCTAAAGACCCTCGTGCAAGTTATGATGGATACGTTACTTGGAGGTCGTTCAAGCGTCAAACCTTACGGAAACGCAGACCGATCAACCCCATCAAGAGAAGTAGAAGCGTCAAGCCGTTGGGCCTCTGTGATCCATCTCCAGCACGACACGTGCAGCCTGATTCGCCTCCCTGTGCAGACGCCGATGTCCCCGAAATCGTGAATTGCCAGGGTTCGCTCAGACCAGATGAAAGTCCGTCGGAATCGAGGGCCTCAACACGCCAAGAGTATGTCTCACCATCTTGAACGACATTGACCATAGAGATAGAGACTTCAGTCTGTGGCTCACTCCGTACACACATCTCACCAGCACATAATTCAACCACGTAGGCCACCGCTCCACCTTCTGGATCGATTGATTCTGTCCATATCAAAATGGCATCATCCCCAAAGACTTCAGACCCGTTTCTGGGAGACAATGGCATTGGGATGGTCGGGACACCATTCTCGGTTGATACAAAAAATGTAACCGAATCAGAGGACGAGACGGCCCCCCGTTCATCCTGTGCGTAAACGGATGCGATGTATTCACGGTCTTCATCTAATACGAGCTCGGGTTGCCAGATGATCTCCTCTTCACCGGAATCGGCGATCGCGTCACTTGCCACGACCAATTCACCGTCTTGGGAATGAACTGTAAACAAATAGGTGACCGTGTCACCGTCTTCATCTTCACTGGGTGAAACAGCGAATTCAGGACTGAGTGTACTGACGAAATCGGAGTCGATGGGCCGAATAAAACGCGGCGTATCTGGCGCGCTATTTTCTGTATCAACATAAATGGACCATGCATCTGATGGAGCCGACTCGGCACTGGCCTCATCGATGGCGACAACATCCCAAGTCATTGTGGTGTTTTCGATCAAAGCGGGTGTGCGAAAGTGAATTTCTCCATCAACTGGCTCTCCGGCTCCGGTGGTAAAAATTTCGCCGTTGGGTCCATAGATTCGAAACACATAGCGCAAGTAATCCTCATCAGCATCGAGAGCCACTGTCGCTCTCAAGACCGGTCTGAGATCATCAAGACTGGAGCCATCCGGAGGACCAAGGAGCTGTGGCGTGGTTGGAACTGAATTTTCCGAGTTGGTGCGAAAAACAAACAGCTCTGTCCACGGTGTGTTGAGTCGGGCTGTGACAGCCCTCGCCCGCCACCAATAGCGAACGTCTTCATCGAGCAAGCCCTCGGGTATCATCCATCGAGTATTCCCATCGATCGGTTGAAGCACACGGTCGCTGACCACGATGGGTTCCTCGGTTTCGTCAGACCCGTAGACCTCAAATTCAATGAAAATTGCATTGCCTTGGTTGTCCTGAACGCGCCTCGCCACCAATTGGGGGCTCAGCGTATCGACCCGTTCTTCATCTTCGGGAAACAATAACTCCGTTGGTTCCGGCCCTTCGTACGCGAAAGGGTCTGTCTCGTCGGTCCATTCTTGTCGATTGGTGCGGCCATCCATGTCGGGGTCAGCATCTGCATCATCAGGATTAGTCGGATCGAGGCAGACGCCATCTACAGAGCAGGCATTAACTTCGTAGCTATCAGGAAGGCCATCGCCGTCTTCGTCGATCGGTCGAATATCGAACGGAATTGCACGCTGGGTGCTTCCACCATCCCCATCATCGATGCGCACACGGAGGACAACGGGTCGATTCAAGAAATCCGAATACGTAGGGGTCCAAAAGAGCAGACCCGTGTTCTCTTCAATTTCAATGCCCTCTGGTGGCTCCAGCAGTGAGTAGCGAATCGGATCGTTTTGGCCCGCTACATCAGACGCTGGAATCGCTCGGTTATATGGTTGCCCTTCAACGGCCGCTGGAGGCTGATACCCGTCAGGAAATTGGGGCGCTACATTTTCAATCACAAGAGCTTGTGCAACGAGGGTCTCGCCACCATCACCATCATCAGCCCAGACGGTGATGTCATAACGACCGTCATCGCTGGTCAAAAACCGCCGCTCAATGAGGCCGTTTTCGACTGTATCAACTCGACCTGGGTCAGGCGCCCCATCCCCATCCAAGTCCCAAAGAAGTGTAATCGAGTCAGCACCTGGATCGGAGACCTCTGCGGTTACGAGAACTTCATCTCCTTCGTTGACTGGAGATTGAATTGATAGGCGAACTGTCGGCTCAACATTGACGATTCGAACCTGCGCAGTTGCATCGATCTGATCGATTCCATCGTCTGCCCAGACGCGAACTGTGAAAAAACCCTGATTTGGATAAATGTGACGGATTATAGCGTCGTCCATTGGTCCGTAGTCAACAACACCGTCTCCATCTACATCGTACGAATAGGCAAGGGTGTCACCACCCGCATCAGTCCCGAAGGCGCGTATAACCACCTCGGTGCCCTCATTTTGTGGTGATGCAACTTCAATATCGAGCTGTGGACGCTCGTTAGACACAAAGACTTGGTGTTCTGCAAAAGCAAACCCACCATCGCCATCACTGACCCGACACCGAATTGTCAAAGGCCCAACAGCTCGAAAACTATGGGTGATCTGAGCTTGCCCACGACTGACCTCAAACAGATCGTCACCGTCCAAATCCCAGTCATAACGCAACCGGTCATCGCCGACATCGGTTCCTTGGCAAATAAATTGTTCTTGAAGCCCTTGCCGCGTAGATATGGGACCACGAATGTCGGCTATGGGTGCTGCATTCATGACTTCAATGCGAACGACATCCGTCGCAATCCCCCCGTCGCCATCATCGACCCGGACACCAACAAAATAGATGCCATCATCGGCAAATGGGACCATAAGTTCCGATTGCAGCTGATTGTCAACGTCGTCTGCGTAATCCCCATCATTGTCGATATCAAACGCATACAAGAGTGGGTCACCGACAACATCGACTGCGTTGACGATGATCCGTGAACTCTGACCTTCGACGATAGGCGTTGTGGCAGTCACATCGATAATTCGAGGACGAATATTTCCAACGTTGACTGGGACTTCGCCCGTTGAACATGCATCTTGGTCATCGCAAACTTGAACCCGAACGACATAGAGTCCGTCGTCTTGATACGTCACCTCGATGCGATCTAAATCGATACCAACGAAGTCATCTCGCCCATCTTCGTCAATATCGTACGAGAACGTGAGAGGATCGTTTCCACCGTCTTCTGCAATGACTCTAATCTCAAAGGTAGCGCCTTCAGCGATTCCAGGCGGGGCCACGATCTGGTTAATCCGGGGCGGTGCGTTGAGTATGGAAATCGAAAAAGGACCATCGACAAAGCCACCATCGTCATCTCGAACGCGCACAATGCCGTTGAGCTGACCATCATCCTGATATCTAAATTGAGCCCGATTATTGGGACTGGGATCTGTATCAAATTGACCATCGCCATCCCAATCAAACTCGTAGGTCAATTGATCGGTGCCAGGATCGCTTGCGTCGACTTCAATGTCGATCAGTTCACCTTCTTGCACTGGGCTGGAAGACGAAATCGCATCGATGCGTGGGTTTACGTTTCGAACCTGTATTCGAGCATTATCGATATCAAATTTTCCAGTTCCGTCAGCGACTCTGAGTCGGACTGTGTAGATTCCATCGTCGGAAAACTGAGCACGAGCATTGGCGGTCAGCACGTCACCGAAATTATCGACACCATCATCGGTTAAATCCCAAGTGTACTGAAGCGGGGCATTCTCGGCGTCGTAGGAGAAAACACCCGACAAATCGATTGGAAGCCCTTCATCGGTTGTATACGGTCCTCCAGCATTCGCAACGGGGGAGGCATTGTCCGGATCGATATCAAAATTCTGTACGGTCCGTCGTCGCTCTGCCGAGGTTGCGAATAGGACGTCCACATCTCGCATCCTAATCAGGCTTTCGATTTCATCAAGGGCATCGGTCCTTGTCGCATTCAGCGAGAGAACTGAAAGGAAAGCCGAGCGAGAGCCTGCTGGGATGGTATGTTGATCAAAAGACCAGCTTAATTGACCATTTCGCTGATTGTCGTAGGCAGACTGTTCAAGACTGCCCAACGCCTGTCGAGCGCCGGCACCATGGGTGAGTACCGCCAAAGAGGGTGTCCCACCAAACGCCTGGTCGTCATCCACTAAAAACCAGCGGTCACGCGTCTCAAGCGTGGAATCATCTGATTGGGTCCGCCAGACCCGCGCATTGTCCTCAGTGATCTGACCCGCCCCTTGGGCCACCGAACCCAGTCGAATATTAACGGTGATCGGTTCATTGGTCGGATTAAAGAGTTCATCGAAATACACGACGAAACCGTCTGCATTTTGCGGGCCTGCAGCCGGAATCCAGATGTGACGTGCAACCTCTAACCCAGCCAACTGCGCAGTGGCCATTTGCAACCCCTGGAGGCCATCAGTCGGCGTTGGGACGATCCCAGCAGCTGAATAAACCGAACCCGCGGGGCAGCTGAGATCGCAGTCGTTGTTGCAAACGCGAACACAGAGCTGTGGCCAGCCTTCATAGGGACTTGGACCAAGGAGTCCACCGTGTCCACTTCCGTCGATTCTATGAACCTGTCCATTGGGCCCAGTAATCTGCTGCTGGCCATAGACGGAACCGGAAAAAGAAATACACAAAGCCAAGATAAAAAAGCGCATTGTATCCTACGGCTGCGATAGACGATTGTGATTGATTACGCCCTCAAGGCTGTAGCCAAGGAGCAGGCCTATGCGGAGCATAGCAAATACTTCTGAGTGAAGTCTTCATCTCATTAAATTTAGTCAGCCCATCGTTGCTCATAGTCTGAAAAATCAGACCGTAATCAACGCGATTATCCAAAAATAAACAGGCCAAAAAAGGATGAGCCCGACTGGGGGCAGTCGGGCTCAAGTCAGGCCCGGCCGGGGTATTTGCCGAGCTTAAAATCCACTTGTCGATGGGTCTCGATTCGCGGAGCGTCCAAAACTCGAATCTTTACGAGTTCCGAAGCCAATCAAGACATCGTCCACATGACGCCGTTTCTAAAAGATAGACGGCAGACAGCTTTAAACTTATCCGTGCCAGTCCCAAACGGCCCTTTTATTTAGGGCACTTAGACACCGGATATTTTTTGCAATTGAATGCATTTTTTTTTCAAGTCGGTGGACTGAAGTCCGATGTCATGATTAGGAGACGTCCGTCCAGGTATCCGCGCCGTGGTCTCTGCCGCTGTGATGGAGGTCCGATCCTGCGCCCCTGTGGTCCATCGATCACTGGACGTTTAACCGGCCCACACCATAATCACTCAGAATCCAAACGTGCTGAGCGCCATCGAGAAACAATTGTCTGGCCGACCGACCGGGAAGACCTTGCGCGAAGCCGACATGCTCAAAATCACCAAGGCCATCGCTGTGTGCGAGACCACCCGGCGTAGCGACGACGACCCGACCGGATGCAGGTAGAACAATATCGTTGATCCGGAGATCAGGTAGATTTTGTGCTGTGGAGAAGGCGATACCCGGACCGCCATCGGCAAGGGAATATTTCAGAAGCCCCTGATCTGAGCCGATCCACAAGGTCTGGTCCACTGACAGGGCTAGACTTCGCACCGAATAATGCCGGCCCAATTCTGAACGACCGAGAGTCGTCCAACTGTTTTCGCCCAAGTCCAAGATGCCAATGCCAAGCGCTGTGCCTGCATAGACCTTGCCCTCGTGAACGAGAATTGTCCGAACATCATCGCTGGGAAGCTCCCCACCTGTTCGAACCACATTGTAATCGAGGAAGCCACCGCCTTGATAACGGAAAATCCCCTTATTGGTGGCCATCCACCAGCTACTCGGCCCCAAAACGGCGATCTTACGTAAGTCGGCATTGGACAAAAGTCCGATGGTATTGGCATCAATGGCTTGCCACTGAACGGCAGCCTGGCCGTCGTTTTCACGCTTAGCAAACCCCTCGGTTCCAAAGAGGCACCACAGTGTTGTCTCGTCTGGCGTTAAACCGCAATCTGTCGGCGGCTGGTTAAATGAATTCGGCATTAGAATGTCTACGGGCCATCTATTAGCCAGGGCCATTGCGTCAAATGGAGCCAATTCAGTCGCGATGGATTCCTGATCTTCACGACCCACTAACATCGGTTCGCCATTGGGTCCCATCATCAGTGCTGAATCGACGCCTCGTCCCTTAAGGGCATAACGCGTTTGCTGATTAAACCGGTCTGACAGATTGCCGAGTAGCAGTTCACGAGCGCCGAGAATAGAGGCACCACCGGGCCTTTCAGCATCACCACAAAAACCAATTCTGATCTCTCCACCGCGCGTCGTCTTGGCAGACATTTGTGCTGTCGTTGAGTCACCTACTGCTGGCAAACCAATATCGCTGAGCGGAAATAAGGCCATTGAATCCGGCGCGTTTTGATTCGGGTCCGGTGAGCGCCTTAACAGTGACCCGGTAGGCTGACGTGCTGATTTGCCCAAGAGGACCCATAAATGCTCTCCGTCGTAGGTTGTCGCCAGGACGCGATTGGTCCCCGCTTCGTCGGGAATCGAGTCTCTGTCTCGACGAAGATGAAACCAATCGTCTTGTCCAGATTGAACGGCCACACCTTCCGACGATTCGAAAAATAGGAAAGACCCCCCAGCCGAAACACCCGTAATGTCATTGGTCAATAATCGGCCACCACGTAAGAGAACTGGGTCCAAGAATACGCCGCCAGTCAAATCGAATTTCGAAATGCCCGATGGAGTTGAAATCCACAAAATATCGCCTCGAGTCGCCAGACCCGTAATCTGATTGCTGACTAAGAAATCAGCGGCGTTTGCCGTCGTATATGGCGGTTGCCACTGGCCCAAATCATTGCGGCGCCAAAGGCCATGATTTGCCGTGCCCAGCCAGATCTCTTCTCCATTTTTCTCAAGACTTAAGACGTCGACAGGCTCATCGAAAACGCCCTGGAGTGCTCCAGCGGGTTCACCATTCAGCTCGTATCGCCCCACCCCATGGGATGTGCCAACCCAAATTTGACCCTGAACTCGGACTACAAAATTGACCCTGGGAGACGTGCCTGTATTGGCATCATATCCGGGCAAAAGCGAGCCATCCAGCGCCTCAATCGCACCGCTTTCCGACTGTCGCAGGAGACCCGAATCTGTTCCTATCCATAGACCGTCTACCTCATTGACCCTGTCGGTGAAGCGTACGCAGGCTGTGGTCTGGTTGGCATCGTATGTAGAGAAAAGTCCGCCGAAGTTAAACGTGCCCTTCGAGGTGCCGGCCCAAAATCGATCCGACTCGATATTCAGGCTCGGATCGGAGGCAACGGTCGTGACTTGGCTATCTAGAAGCGGGTCTCTTGACGCTGGATAAGCCCTCAGAGACTCATCGACGCGGATGAGTCCGGATGGGTTAGCAACATAAGTCTCAGCCCCATTTTGAGCCGCCCCTGTGCCGATTAGGTCAGGCAAGACAGTCGTAATGGTGTCATCAACCCCGATAATAAAAGCGCCTTGGTCACCAAAGATCCACATATCCGCGTTTGGAGACTCAGATGCAGCCACAAGAGACCCCACCTCCATAGGTAACGCATCGAGTGTCAGATCCAATTGACCACCCACAAATCGAACGATTCCATTGGGTGTAATCGCCCAGACTCGGTCGAGTGAATCCCAGTGTAAGTCCGCCACATAAGTCGAAGGCAAGGTCTCCTCTCCCAGTAGCGACCAGGCTCCATCCCTCAGGACATTCAGACCCTGATCAGAGGCGACCCAGATGGTGTCAGCCCCCCCAACAACGGCCGTTAATTGCGAATCACTACCTGAGGGTAAATCGCGACGATGAACATTGAAAACGCGGACCGTGTTTGGGTCGTAGATGGACAGACCGCTGTCCGTAAGAATAAACCAATCATCCTGCGATGCATGCAGCGTGCGGATACTGTAATCATCAAGACCCGAGTGTATTCCTTCGATGGATGGAGGTTGCGAACCCACAACAAGACCACCCGCTGTTGCCGCGATCAGGCGTGATAAATTATCTTGTTGGTTCAGGCGGAGAACAAATAAGTCACGTGTGTCTCGGGCATAGGTAAATACATCGACATTGGTCTCGCACGGTTGGACCTCCGGGGTCTGGGGCAGGCCCGGTCGATATGGACACGGGTCGTCGACATTCTGAACACCGTCTTGGTCATAGTCTTGCTGACATCGCGCCGCACCAACCGCGGGATCGTCTGGTTCGACATTATCTCCTAGATGACACTCATCCCACCAATCTTTGATTCCATCACCATCATCATCATCGTCGCAGACATCACCAATCCCATCATTATCCCGATCCAAATTAAATGGGTCGATGGCCAGTGGACAGAGATCGGCGAGTGTATCTGGGTTGCCTGAGGGGCCGTCTGGCACTCCATCATAATCACTATCGGGATTGTATGGATCTGTCCCATTGGTCTCCTCATCTTCATTGCTGATGTCATCTCCATCGACATCTCCATCACAGGCATCGCCCTCGGCGTCACCATTGAGGTCCAGTTGATCTGGATTAGCCACCATCGGACAGTTGTCATTCTCATCGGCGACAGCATCACCATCGGCATCATCATCACAAACGTCGCCAAGGCCGTCGTCATCGAGATCTAATTGGTCTGGGTTGGACTCGCTGGGGCAGTTGTCATCTCCATCTGGCACGCCATCGCCATCTTCATCGTCAACACCTGAATCAACAGCCATATCGATCATGACTATTGGGCCCTGATCGCCCCCCAAATCAGCCACCTCACCGTCAGGGATCATGTCCAGGCCGGAGTCGGACTCGCCTGGGGCGGTGAAGTCTTCAAAATCGAGTGAACAACCCGAAATCAAAAAGATGAATGCAAAGCGTGCTGCATATCTACACAGGAGATTAAGCATTAGAAACGCCCCCCAATTTGAATCGCCCCACCCTGTTCGATGGGAACAAAGACAGTGGTAATGTCCCCTTTAGCTTCAACATTGCCTGGTTCAAGAAAATACCAAGTCAACCCACCGGCGACGACCGCCGTCCCCAACCCGAGCATCAGGTTGGTCATTAAAACCAGCCGATTACCTGAGTCTATATCTGACTTTGCTATGGGTTCAGAACGCTGTTTTTTCTCGTCAAGTTTGTCGTACAGCCCACTGGCCATTAAACCGGTCACGGTGCCACCAGCCAAGATCGCTGTACCAACCCCCATGGTCACCCATGGCCATACCTTGGATGATGTCGACTCATCCTCGACCTCCGATTCTACAACGCCCTCTACCAGCATCTGGATGTCGATTGTCTGACCTTGTCCACCCTTCACTGTGATGGCGCGATTCCAATTTTCGAAACCCTGCTTCATAGCAATAATCTGGTGTTTGCCTTGCCGGATACGTTTCACTCCGACGATAGGGCTCTTTCCGATCCGACGGCGATCGACCATGACATCAACCCCCCGTTCCGAAACCATAAATTTAACATCTGCAAACTCTTCACTCGGAAGCAGTACAATCTCGACTTTAGTCTCTCCATCAGATCCAACCGTAATCTCCCGTTCCTCAGGTTCAAAGTCTTTGTGCTGGGCGATAACCTTGTGCTTACCTGGCATTAACGGGATCTGAACCGGTGATTTTCCCAGTGAGCCACTCGACCGTTCATTCAAGTAAATGTAGGCGCCTGGCGGCTCAGTTGTCACAATGACCTGCGTGTAACGGGAATCAAGACCCTTAGAGAGTTCGGTGATTTTATCCTGCACAGTAGACCGTCGATTGGAATTCGGAACAGCGTCTAGAAAACGCTTATAATACTTGATGGCCTCAAGCCGATTCCCTGACTTCTCGTAGCAAAACCCAATATTGAAGAGCAAATTACCTCGTGGACTAAAATCGAACGCTTGCCGAAAAAGACCAGCCGCTCTAGCGAAATCCCCACCCTTGAAGGCCTTAGCCGCCTGGCGCTTAGCGTCTTCGTAATCACTCGCTTGAGCAAGGGCGACATCAGTCGCCATCAAACTCAAGATCCATGTCATGAGGACCAAGCAACGAATCCATTGAAACCCTGGCGCTCCACGATTTGAACCATGACGATTCACGAAACTCTTTTTCACAGCGTTCTCCCACAAATGCTGAGCAGACAAAAACGATATGACCGTACACTATTTTCATCATTGCTGTCGTGCTTGAACCAATCCTAATCGAGGGTACGTGGATGTGGCAACTCCATGATTAGAGTCAGATCAAAGATGTCTATGATTTGAGCCGTCAATTAAGGGATTGTAATGCCCATAGACACGAGGATCGCAAACGACCTTGAGGACTCAGAACACCGGGGTAATCCGCGAATTTAAATGAGTTAGGTCAAGTCCAAATCCCGGCTCCAGTGAGCATCTCTCCAATCAGAGAGATATTCAGAGATGCTGGTCTTGAGCTGAAGACCACTCCGAATCGATACGAAGTGTTATTGTGGATAAATGAGGCCATCAGCCATGTCCGACGATGCTATCACGCGGGCTGTGGGTCAAACCAGACGATGAGCAAAAACCAGTGTCTATGAATTTAGATTTATGTCTCGGTGATTTTCCGCCCTATTATGTCGATATTAGACTTCTCGATTGACAGCCGAGGCCCTGGGGATGTAGCGTCAAATCCCGTCGCAGTATGTTACATAGACGGAGCCCCCCGAACATCATGAAGCCTCGCGTAACCAAGTATATTTTCGTCACCGGCGGTGTATCATCATCCATCGGTAAAGGCATTGTTGCCGCATCGGTTGGAGCCCTGCTTGAAGCACGGGGTCTGACCGTTACACACATCAAACTTGACCCATACGTCAACGTCGACCCTGGCACCATGAGCCCTTTCCAGCATGGAGAAGTCTACGTGACCGACGATGGCGCTGAGACGGATCTAGATTTAGGGCATTATGAACGTTTCACGAACGCAACAATGTCGAGAGCAAGCAACGCAACCACAGGCCGTATTTATGGGTCGGTGATCGAAAAAGAGCGGCGGGGCGATTTTCTCGGTGGCACCGTGCAGGTCATTCCCCACGTGACAGACGAAATCAAACAGTTCGTCATGGATGGTGCTCGGGGTGTTGACGTCTGCATTTGCGAGGTTGGCGGAACCGTTGGCGATATTGAATCTCTGCCGTTTCTTGAAGCCCTTAGACAGCTCAAGTTGGGTCTCGGTCCGGCCAATGCAATTAATATTCATGTGACCTTGGTTCCGTACATCGCGGCCGCCGGCGAACTCAAGACGAAGCCAACGCAGCATTCGGTACAAAAACTCCGGGAAATCGGAATCCAACCGGACATAATCGTCGCGCGCTGTGACCGAGAATTGGCGGATGATTTAAAGCGGAAGATCAGCTTGTTCTGTAATGTCCCACCCAACGCTGTCGTGAGCGGAGTTGATGTCGATACACTCTATGCTGTGCCGTTAGCGTTTCACCGGGAGGGTCTCGATCGACTCGTAATTGACGGCTTAAACATCTGGACTCGAGAACCTGTACTCGATCGCTGGGAAAAAATCGTACAGGCTGTCCGCGACGCAAATCGTCGAGTCACCATCGGGATCGTCGGCAAGTACGTCGACCACACCGATGCTTACAAAAGCCTCCATGAGGCACTGATCCATGGGGGATTAGACAATAAGGCAAAGGTCGATTTGAGATATATCGACAGCGAAGACATCGAGAAACGTGGCGCCGAAACACTGCTTAAGGGTGTTGATGGCGTATTAGTACCAGGTGGATTCGGAAATCGCGGCAGCGAAGGTAAGATCGCTGCTGTCCGCTATGCGCGCGAACAGAAGGTTCCCTTCTTTGGGATCTGCCTAGGCCTGCAAGTTGCCGTAATCGAATTTGCGCGGCATGTCTGTGAACTCGAAGACGCCCACTCAGTCGAATTTAAGGAATCGGCAAAAAATCCAATTATTCACCTAATGGCTCATCAACATGGGGTAGAACGAAAGGGGGGCTCCATGCGCTTGGGAAGTTACGATTGCGACTTAAAGAAAGGCACATTGGCCGCAACCGTGTATGGCAAAAAGCGAATCCAAGAACGTCATCGCCACCGCTATGAAGTCAACAATGACTATCGGAGTGTAATGACAGAGAAGGGCCTGGCATTCTCTGGTTTGTCTCCTGATGAACTTTTGGTTGAGATCGTAGAAATCGGTGATCATCCGTGGTTTCTCGGATGCCAATTTCATCCAGAATTCAAATCGCGACCCTATGCACCGCACCCGCTTTTCTCAGCCTTTGTGAAGGCGTCTCTCGCCCATGGTTCGTGCGACGACTAACTCGACCATTCAGGCACGCGTTGGCGGCAGTCCTGCTGGATCTGGTCTCAGGTCTTCTCAGGATGATGCCGCGAGCTTGGGTCGGCGACGCAGGGCATTTTTTCGGCCTATTTGTCGGCTGCATTGCGCGCCGACAAAATCGCCTTGTTAAAACTCAACTGTCGGCTCGCCTAAACGTACCTCCAGCGACGAGACAGATCTGGGGCGACCTAGGGCGACGTCTGTTCGAACTCATGGATGCCAAACGCCAGATGTCTAAAGTTCGTATTTCTAGTAATGGTAAACGTATCTTCGAAGACGCCCAAGCGGAAGGACGCGGGGTTCTGTTGGCCACGATTCATTTGGGCCATTGGGAGCTGATGGCCGCTGCGTTAGCTCAGTCTGGTTACCATTTCAAATCCATAGCAGCTCAACCGAAATCTAACCCCATACACAGACGATTAGCGGCGATGAGACATCGACTCGGTGTCCAAATCATTCATCCCGGGCGCGGCGCCCGCAATGCGTTGAGAGAGCTGAAAGGGGGTGGTGCGGTATCGGTTTTTATCGACCAGAACACCGGTGAACGAAGTAGAACCATCGATTTTCTAGGGCATCCAGCTCCGACGCCATTGACTTTCGACAGACTCCGACAGGTGAGTCAGGCAGTTCCATTAATGGTATGGAATTACCGGGATGGGATGGGCTCGTATGTGGTCGAGCTCGCGCGTCTTGACGACACAGACCCACTCAAATGTGCAACTGAGCAAGCAGAGGCGCTCATCCGCGCGCACCCCGAACAGTGGATTTGGATCCATAAGCGTTGGGATAATCATGTCGATAGGTCTCGCGAACCAAACCAAAAAACGATAACAATCTAGCTATGCTGATTCTCTTACTCATCACCATGGCTTCGCCTGTCAGCCCAAAGACTCATTCCCCGCAAAAAGTGCAGATAAGCGCCGACCGAGTCGAAATCATACACCGAAGTGGACAGGTTGAATTCACTGGTAACGTGGTGGTCATTCGTGGGTCTCTTAAACTGTCATGTACACAACTGACCGGGCGCTATAAAGACAAGAAATTGACTCAGCTAACGGCAAATGGCGATGTCAAAGTCGAAAAAGACAACATCGGTGCAACGGCACAACAGGCCGTCTACGATCAACAAAAGCAAACGCTGATCCTCACAGGAAAACCAACCATGAGCCGGCATGGTAGCCGTCTGGTTGGACGTCGGATTTTAATCTGGCTGAATAGCGAACGAATCGTTGTCGAAAAACCAAAGGGCCTGTTTGACCTTAAACAACTCGAGCAAATGCAACAGCGTCAGAAATGAACGCACTGTCAGCAAACAACCTGAACTATAAATATGGTCAACGTTCGGTCTTAAATGACGTCGATATAAACGTCGCTCGGGGTGAAATCCTGGGCATCTTAGGGCCAAATGGAGCTGGTAAGACAACCCTGTTTAAATTACTCGCGGGACAGTTAAAGGCAGAAGACTCAGCCATTTGCCTATCAGGTCATCGGGTCGAAAAACGGCCACTTTGGGGTCGGTGTAAGCTGGGTCTCGCCTATGTACCGCAAGAGTCATCAGTGCTGCTCGACTTCACCGTAGAAGAAAATTTAGATTTTGGATTATTAAGTTTTTCAAAAGCCGACCGAAAAAAACGACGATTCGAATTGATGCAAATGTTTGGTCTTGAAAAGTTGGCCAAATCCAGGGGGTCGAGTCTCAGCGGCGGAGAAAAGAGGCGCGTTGAATTGGCGCGAGGATTAGGCATGACGCCGACCGTTCTTTTGGCCGACGAACCTTTTGCCGCTCTTGATCCTATCGCCGTTCAAGATGTGTCCATGCATTTGAGACAGATCGCCGAGAGCGGTACGGCTGTCATTCTAACCGATCATGATGTCTCTCAAGCAATGGCCCTGTGCACTCGGGTCTACATACTGCATGAAGGCCATGTCATCTGCCGTGGAGACCCTGATGAAGTTGCACAAAATACCCGAGTCCGGGATACCTATTTAGGTACACACTATGGCACTGCGAAAAAATGAGGTAGCGTAGACTTGAGGTGACGCGCTCTCCGAACGTATTAACAATGGATTCTAAATGGGACTCGACCTAAGACTTGATCTAAAAATGCAGCAGCAACTGGTGATGACACCGCAGCTGCAACAAGCGATCAAGCTATTGCAACTGTCACGCACGGATCTCATCGATGCCGTACGCGACGAGTTGATGGAAAACCCCATGCTTGAGGAAAACTCCGAGATATCAGCGTCGGAAGCGCGTGTCGAATCGGCACAGGATGTCGAAAAACGTGAAAAAAAAGAGCAAACGGCCGATGTCCAAGTTGAAGAGAATCTGACGGAGCAACGCACAGACATCGATTGGGAGTCGTATTTCGAAAATTACTCGTCACCAACGCCAAGCACGGGGCAGCAGCGATTACGAGATGATGATCTGCCCGGCTATGAAGCAACGCTCACGCGCACCGAGACGCTTTTTGATCATTTAATGTGGCAACTTCAGGTCTCAGATTTCACCGAACAAGAAGAACGTGTGGGCATCATCCTCATCGGAAATATTAGTGACGAGGGCTACCTCAAAGGTCGCGATGAAGATGGCGGGGCCATAGCCAGCGAAGCCATTATGGCGATGGTATGCCAAGAGACAGGGAATGATTTCGAATACGTAGAGGAAGTTTTGGAGCTTCTACAGGGCTTTGATCCACCCGGCGTCGGTGCCCGCGACTTGGGAGAATGTCTTCTCATTCAGGCGAGGCTTTTAGAGCTCGGCGCCATCGTTGAAGACGTCATCAACGACCATATGGACAGCTTGGAGCGGAAAAACTACCAAGTCATTGCCCGAACGATGGGCATCGAACTCGATGAGGTCATCGAAGCGGCCAAATTGATTTGCCAACTTGAACCCAGGCCCGGCCGACCGTTTTCCGTGGAGACAACTCGGTATATTACGCCCGATATCTACATCCGGAAAGATGAAGAAAACGGCGGTTACAAAACCGTGCTTAACGATGACGGAATGCCTCGGCTGAGAATTTCTAAGTTTTATCGCAATGCTTTGCGTGGCGCCGACTCCTCTGAGACAAAGAAATACGTCACTGAAAAACTCAACTCGGCCGCTTGGTTAATCAGAAGTATCGACCAGAGACAGAAAACAATCGTTAAAGTGACCGAGAGCATTATTAAATTCCAGCGAGACTTCTTGGATTTGGGTGTCGAGCGTCTCAAACCGCTCATTCTTAAAGATGTCGCCGATGACATCGGCATGCATGAATCCACAGTGAGCCGAGTGACGACGAATAAATATGTTCATACGCCGCAAGGTATGTTCGAACTCAAGTACTTCTTCAACTCCTCTATTCAGGGCGAGCAAGGAGACCTTGCAAGCGAAGCGGTTAAAAGTAAGATTCGGCAACTTGTGGCGGCCGAACCCCCAAAGAAACCTTTATCTGACCAAAAGCTCGTTAATCTCTTGAAAGAAGAAGGCGTCACAATTGCGCGGAGAACCGTTGCGAAATATCGAGAAGCAATGAATATTCTTCCTAGCTCTAAACGAAAGCGCTTGTTTTAACCAATCGAATTCAGACGCCTGGCGAAGGACCAACCTGAACATGCAGATCACCGATTTTCTTGATATCCGCGCCATCGAAGATGACTTAAGCGCCTCGAGCAAACCGGGCGTGATTCGGGAATTGGTTGGCTTGGCGCTCAAAATTAATCCAGATCTCGACCCGAACCTGCTCGTTGAAACCCTCACTCGACGTGAAAAGCTTCAAAGCACAGGGATCGGCAATGGGGTGGCCATGCCCCATGGCCGAACAGAAATCGTAGAGAAAATAATTGGATGCATTGGGCGCAGCAAAGCGGGCGTCGACTTTCATAGTTTGGATGGGCAACCCACCCACCTTTTCTTTACGCTCTTCATCCCAGAAGCGGCAGAAGGGCTGCATCTAAAAGCCCTTGCCCGTCTGTCACGACTGCTCAAAAGTCCTGGCTTTAGAGAGCAGCTTCTGGCCGCTGCAGACGCCGATGCCATCTATCAGATCGTTGTGGCCGAAGATGCCAAACTTTGAAGGGCCCCGATGAATCAATTACGGGCAACGACCGAGATCAGTATAAGTGAGCTAGCAACGCTTCCAAATTTTCGAGTGATTGCGGGCGGTCCAAGGGGATTTTCAAGAACCATCGGAACGCCGAAAGTGCAGCGTGTCGGCCTCTCGCTCATAGGGCATCTCGACAACTTGGTTAGAACCCGAATTCAACTGCTTGGTCGTACGGAGATGAGCTATCTGGCCAAGCAAGACCCCGCTCAACGAACACAATTGTTTCAAACGCTATGTGAAGCAGACATTCCGGCGATTGTGATCACAGCGGGCGAAGACATTCCACACGAGATTATCGATGTCTGCGATAAATTTGGGGTCGCACTGCTCGCAACGGATCAGGAGTCCACGGTTGCGACTGACGAACTGAATCAAATCTTATCCTCTTGGTATGCACCTAGAGAGGTTCGACATGCGGCCTTGGTCGACGTTCATGGCGTCGGTGTTCTCTTACTTGGGAAAAGTGGCATCGGGAAAAGTGAAATTGCACTCGAACTGATTTCTCGTGGCCACCGCCTCGTTGCAGATGACGTTGTCATCTGTGAGAAAACAGGCGGTAACACAGTTGTCGGTCACAGTCCCAAGCTCACGCGGCACCACATGGAAATCAGGGGACTTGGTATCATTAATATCAAGGATCTGTATGGTGTGGCTGCGGTCAGGGCCAGAAAGCGGATTGAATTGGCTGTCGAACTCGTGGAATGGGACGACTTGAACGAAATTGACCGTTTGGGATTAGAACAGAAACGAGTCGAATTTTCAGAAGTCAGCGTACCGTTTATCAGCCTTCCAGTGAGGCCAGGACGCTCACTCAGTCTGATCATTGAGGTTGCTGCGAGAAATCGACTTTTACAGGAACAAGGAACACATTCTGCTCGTGCCTTTGCGATGCAGTTAAGTGAACATATCGAACAGGCTGAAGAAAATTGGACCGACCCACCGTCCATGGCATCGGAGGAACCCGATGAGTGACGAAATAACACAACCCAATCTACGCCTAATGGTGATCACAGGATTGAGTGGTTCGGGCATTTCCACTGCGAGTCATGCCCTCGAGGACCTTGGTTTTTTCTGTGTCGACAACCTACCACCGCCATTGCTACCAAAGTTGATCGATCTGGCACGCGGCAGCGATAAGTTCGACCGGCTGGCCATCGGTTTAGACGCCCGAAATGTGGAAGATGTTGAAGGCTCTCTGCAAATTTTGAACAACCTCCGAAAAGAAGACGTAGATATCGAAATCGTCTATCTGGAGGCAAGCGATGACGTCTTACTCCGACGTTTTAGTGTGTCCCGACGGCCTCATCCATTAGGGCGTTATGGGCTCCCAATTGCGGAAGCAATTCAAACAGAACGTTTAATCATGCATCCCATCAGGGAGCGTGCGTCGAGGATTCTAGATTCGTCGGATCTGAACGTTCATGAATGCAAAAGATTAATCCAGTCGTTCGCAACAGGTGGTCAGCCCAGAGATCTCTTTGTTTCGTTAATGAGCTTCGGCTTTCGCTATGGGGTACCAAGCGAGGCTGACGTCGTCTGGGATGTACGCTTTTTACCGAATCCGCACTTTATCGATGAGTTGAGACCACAGACGGGACTCGATAAGCCTGTACAAGAGTACGTGTATGGGCAACCGGAAACCGAACAGTTTTTAGAACATTTCCTCAGATTGGTTGACGTGACTCTTCCTGCTTATGAAAACGAGGGAAAGAGTCATCTGACGATCGCAATCGGATGTACGGGTGGCAAACACCGTTCGGTCGCTCTGACCGAGCGAATCACTGCACACTTGCGATTTGGTGGACGTGATCCGAAGATTCGGCATCGCGATGTAGCAAAGGAGTCATCATGATTGGCGTCGTAGTCTGCACACATTCGAATTTGGCACCCGCCCTAATGGATGCGGCAACCATGATTTTAGGGCCGTTTGAGAACAGCGCATCTGTCATGGTTCAACCGGGTGACAGCGGCGAGAAAATTGTCGACGACTTGACAACTGCAATCAAATCCGTAGAGCGAGGCTCGGGCACCATCGTTCTCTGCGATATGTTTGGCGGCACGCCATCCAACGTCAGCCTCTCCTTGCTCAGTCAAGACATCGAGGTCGTAACAGGGGTCAATTTACCCATGCTACTCAAATTGTTTACATGTCGGGATAAGGCGCTGAGTGATGTGGCTAAACTCATTCAATCACATGGACGCGATAATATCCTGGTCGCAGGCGCGATGATGCGAGCATCCGGAAACACTTGATGAGTATTTTCTATCGGATAGACAATCGACTCGTCCACGGTCAAATTATCTCGACCTGGATGCCTCATTTGAGAATTCGACACTTTGTAATTGCGAATGATGCGGTCCCGGAAAATTCATTGCGAATGACCATGTTTAGGATGGCGATTCCTACCGAACACGACTTCACCGCTTTATCCATAAAAAACGCTGCACCCTTTCTCAATGCGCATCGAAATTCAACTGAGTCTATGCTGGTATTACTTGAATCCATATCAGACGCAGAAGCCCTGTTCGACGCCGGACATCCGTTCCCAAGCCTCAATATTGGCAATATTCACCATGCCTCGGGCAAAGATCAAATTACCAACGCCGTCTTTTTAAACCATAATGAACAAACAAAGCTGCGTTCGCTGCTAGACCGTGGCGTGAGTATAAACATCCAAACGCTCCCAAATGAGACTCCAACCGACCTCAGACGCGTTTTGGGGGTCCAGTAGGTGGTCGACTTTTCGCTCGACCTGGCCCTTGTCGCAGGCGTGAGCGGACTACTCAGTCTCGACCGAAGGGCCGCTTTTCAATTCATGGCGTCACAACCCTTAGTCGCAGTGTCTCTGCTTGGCTTTATCTTTAACGAAACTGCCCTGGGCTTGATGTTAGGCGCGTACCTGCAGCTTTTATGGATGTCCTGCGTTCTGTTTGGTTCAAATGTGCCCCGAAACGATACGCTCGCATCGGTCACCATCGCGGGTGCTGTGTTCTTATACGGACGCCATGTCGGCGAGATCGATCCTGCAATTTGGTGTCTGGCGATATTAATTGGCGCGCCAATCTGCATTGCTGGCCAATGGCTGGATATCAAACTCGACCATCTGAATCTTGGACTCGCGACGCAAGCAGATGAGGCGGCCCAAACCGGAGATACGAGAAAAATTGCTTTCCTGATCTTCCTCGCGCTGATTCGAACTTTCTTTGCAAATTCTTCCGCAACAGCGGTTTTCACCGCGTCTATGCTCTACCTTTTGACAGGGCTTCAAGGGGTATTGACGGCCAATTGGACCGATGTTCTTGGTGTGATTGGACTCTATTTAATTCCGTCCCTTGGAATTGCTGTTGCGCTGTCAATGTTGAGGCACCGACGAGGAATTGTACTCGCGTCCATTACGTTTGCCGTCGTCGCAGCCATTTTGACTCAAGGCTATTCAGCGTGATGACGGGGTCTCAGAATAAAGCAAACGCCATCAGCTCATGGATCTTATTTCGAGTCCTGTGGCGAAGCTTTTTCATCCAGGCGGCTTCGAATTTTGAACGCATGCAGAATGTTGGAGTCTGTTTCTGTATGACCCCTGCGTTGAGAGCGCTCTATTCTGGGGATGATCTCAACAACGCTTTGAAACGACATCTCCAATTTTTTAATACGCATCCGTATATGTCCGGCGCTCTCATTGGAGCCTCGATTAGAATCGAAGAAGACATCGCCAATGGCATTCGCCACCCAGACGATGTGTGTAACTTTAAGCGCTATATGATGGGTCCAATGGCCGCTATTGGAGACAGTTTTTTCTGGGCAAGCCTGAGGCCTTTCGCGGCGGCGTGGGCGGTCATGGGTGTGCTGAGCGGCATCCTGTGGGCCCCCATTGGCTTTCTGGTTTTATTTAATTTGTGTCATCTCGGTTTGCGCACCTTCGGACTTTTTTATGGTTATCGCGATGGCGAGCAAATTTGCGAACGGATACACCGACTTGGACTGGTCAGAATTGCAGATCGTACCCACTATTTAGCGGCTCTGTTTCTAGGAGCGACGGCAGCGATTTTTGCAGATCGTGCCATGCATTCGCAATTTAAATTGGCCGATGGCGTTGAGCCATTCCTGCTCTTTTCGATGATGCTGATCTTCCTACTGGGCCTCAAAAGAAGCCTATCAATGGTCTCACTCCTCTATATCGCCGCTTTCGGTACAGCATCATTGGTCATGTTCTTAAATTCAGCGTTCCCCATAATGTGAAAGTGGTAGATGTATGACAGAGGTCATTAAAGAGTTACGAATTGTGAATCGATTGGGGCTGCATGCACGTGCGGCCGCGACACTCGTTCGAGTCACGAGTCAATTCACCTGCGATATCAAGATCGAGAAGGGTAACTTCACAGTCGATGCAAAATCTATTTTGGGCATGATGACCCTCGCAGCAGGCATGGGATCAACGGTCAGAGTCAGCTGCAGCGGTGAAGACGCGTCCGCTGCTGCCGAAGCAATAGAACAGTGCATCAACAACCGTTTTGGGGAAGAAGAGTGACGGACGGCCACCTCATTGAGCAAACACCAACACGCTTGGTGGGCCTAGGCGTCTCTCCTGGCTACGCAATTGGACGTGCCCATTTTGTCGATCGAAAGAAGATAAAGGTACCCCATCGACATCTTGAACAATCAGATATCGAGTCAGAAGTTCAGCGCTTTCAGGACGCAATTTCTCGATCCGAGCAACAACTCAAGTCTCTCAAAAATCGATTCCAAAGTCAGGGTCAAGAGCATGACCTGATCCTAGAAGCCCATACGATGATGCTCCGAGACGATATGCTCATCAAGGGAACGGAACAACTCATCAGAGAACAGGCTTTGAACGCCGAGTGGGCCCTCCAGAAAGTTGTGAGGGGGATCAAGAAAATTTTCGACAACATTGATGACGAGTATTTCAAAGAGAGGCGGGCCGACATCGGATTTGTTGCTGATCGGCTTCTCCGAAACCTTCTGGGTAAGGACGAGCCAACCTTGGCCAACATCAAACCCGATAGCATTGTTGTCGCACACGACTTATCACCAGCAGATACCGCTCAAATGCTTAATTCATCGGTTCTGGGCTTTGTCACCGAAGTCGGTGGACGCACCAGTCATACGGCGATCATGGCTCGTTCTCTGGAATTGCCGGCCGTCATCGCAATCGACGAGCTAACTGAGTATGTCGGCACAGGCGATCTATTGGTTGTCGATGGCTCCAATGGACGCGTTCACATCAATCCCTCCCAAAAAGAGCTCAAACGATATCAAGACCGTCAAGCAACATACGAAGCTGAAAAGGCTAAGTTAAATGCCGTTAAGCAGGGTTTTGCCCAGACCAAAGACGGTCATCGAATTCTGATCAACGGAAATATCGAACTCCCAGCAGAAACAAACATCGTCATCGAGCACGGAGCTGAAGGTGTTGGCCTGTACCGAACCGAATTCCTGTACATGAATCGGTCGAGTCTGCCGAGCGAAGACGAGCAATATGAAAGCTACCGAGACGTCGTGGAGAAGGCATTGCCCGGCCATGCAACCATTCGAACGCTCGACCTTGGTGGTGATAAGCTAGCCGATTTCATCCGCGTTGAATCGGAAGATAATCCGGTGATGGGGTTGAGAGCCGTTCGTTTCTGCCTCATGCATCCCGACATCTTTAGGGTGCAAGCTCGCGCCTTACTACGGGCCAGTATACATGGCGAATTGAGGGTCATGGTCCCGCTCATATCCCGGTTGGACGAGGTCCGCGCAATCAAATCGGTTTTTCGACAATGTCGACGCGAACTTGAAGGCGAAGGGGTACCCATAGCCAATGATATTCCATTTGGAATTATGATCGAGGTCCCATCGGCGGCCTTGATCGCACAACATCTCGCACGTGAAGTTGACTTCTTTTCAATTGGAACCAATGACCTCGTTCAGTACACGTTGGCGGTCGATCGCGGCAATCCGCACGTCGCCAGGCTTTATGCGCCAATGCATCCCGCCATGTTGAGCCTGATCAGTATCATTGTCGGTGCTGCACGCGGTGCTTGCATCGACGTGTCCATGTGTGGAGAAATGGCTGGAGATCCGCTGTGCTTGCCTATCGTCATTGGATTAGGACTAAAAAACCTCTCTATGAACGCGACAAGTATTCCATTGATCAAGGCCATGGTCCGACACATATCTGTGTCAGAATGCGAAAATTTAGTTAATGAGATCTTGGAATTAAATACAGCAGAGAGTATTGAAACCGCGGTCCGATGGCGATTGAGAGAAATGCTGACAGGCACGCCATGTGAACCCATGCTCGATGCATTATTCGATGATCCGTCAATGATCGGTGAATTAGAAGACTATTGAGTCTCTATGCGCTTCGCTCACGAGAGTTGACAATTGAGCTTTATTCGGATAGTTTACTTCGCCCGTAGCGGCGTGGGCTTGCGCGGCTGACGATGGATAGTGATAACAGGAGACGACAATGGGGACTAGACCCGCGAAAATTGCCGGCCGTGGCCGGGATGCCGGTAAAACAAAGATATGCCCTCAGGCGGGTTGCAACAGCGTAGCGATGACCGCTGTTAAGTTTGTTAGACAAACTCAACCAAGCGGTATTTTTTGGCTCTGCGACAAGTGTGGTCACGAGCAACCAACTCGCTGAACATAGCCACATACGCAAGATCAAACCTACCAAACAAAATGCGGCGTTCCCTTAACCGGGTCCTGCTGGATTCGTGCTGAAGAACAAAAAAAGAATCTAGGAGTTCTACCGTGTCAGGTAAACGAGTGCATTTTGTCTCACTAGGATGTCCTAAAAACCGCGTCGATACGGAAACCATGTTGGCCGGGCTTTCCGATGAGGGTTGCTCGATGACGCCCAGCGCGGATGATGCGGATATCGTCGTGGTAAATACCTGCGCTTTCGTCGAAGACGCTAAAGTCGAGAGTATTGAGACAATACTAGAGATGGCTCAACGAAAAGATGACGGCCAGATCGAAAAGCTGGTTGTCACTGGTTGTTTGGCGCAGCGCTATCCGGAAGAACTGGCGTCGGAGATGCCTGAGGTCGACCATTTCGTTGGGACCAACGACCTGACTCTGGTGACGGAAATTCTCGATGGACGGACAGGTGGACGGATCTCTGTGGGTAATCCCGATCGCCGAGATTTCAATTGGGATGCGCCACGCTATAACTCCATGGGTGGACACACAGCCTACCTCAAGGTAGCCGAAGGATGCTCAAATACATGTGCATTCTGCATTATCCCAACCCTACGTGGACCACAGAGAAGCCGAGGCGTCGAGTCGGTCGTGCGCGAAGCAACCCAACTCGCTGAACAAGGTGTTGTCGAGTTCAATCTCATCGCTCAAGACCTGACAGCATGGGGTTACGATTTGAAGCCGCGTCAAAACCTAACTCATTTACTGCGCGCTCTCGTCGAAGTCGATGGAATACGCTGGATCAGACTGATGTATGCGTATCCCCGCTCTTTTCCAAAAGGTTTGGTCGAATTGATGGCGACAGAAGATAAGATCGTGCCGTATTTGGATATGCCTCTTCAGCATATTTCTGACTCGGTTTTGAAGGGGATGAAACGCGGCACACGGGGCGAAGCTATCCGAAAAAGGGTCAGCGAGCTAAGGGATGCTATTCCGGACATTTGTATGCGAACGACAATGCTCGTGGGCTATCCAGGTGAGACTGATGACGATTTCGAAGAGCTTTTAGAGTTTGTCAAAGAGTCAAAGTTTGAGCGACTAGGCGCCTTCGCCTATAGCCGAGAAGAAGGGACGCCTTCCTACGAACTCGACCAACAACTCGACGAAAATACAAAAGCAGCTCGCCTTGATCGTCTCATGTTCGAACAGCGGTCAATCGCACGAAATCATAATCAAAATATGGTCGGACGTGAGGTTGAGGTCTTAGTTGAAAAGCGCAGCGAAGAATCGGAGCTTGTTTGGATTGGTCGAACCCAGTTCCAGGCACCAGAAATTGATGGAATCACATATCTCGGCTCATCAGATGATGTGAAGCCTGGCCAAATTGTTCGGGCGATTGTAACCCAGTCTACAGACTACGATCTGGTCGCTGAACCTGTCTAATTTCGCGAAAAGCAAATTCAGTTAGCCGCGCCGTCGATAACACGCACTCCTTTTGGAACTATAAATTCAAAGGCCCTGTCCGGAATATTCGTGTTTTGTATCACTTTTTTGAAGACCAACCTGTTTTCATTACCCACGGGGTCGATCACGACACTTTCTACGACAGAAAAATCACTCTTGCGTACGGTGAGCATTACGGATTTGTAGTTGACCTCGCTTTTTTTAGGGACGAGCTGCACGGTGTAAGACTCAGCCTGCTTAGGTTGCTCGATAAGTCGCGCATTAAATTCCGTTCTGAGTTCACCCCGACCACTCATGAAAGTCAGAGCGACGGGCAGCTGCGAATGATTCAGGTCCTGTTTAAAGACTTGTGCATCTGTGGGTTGGTAAACCCATAGAACTGAGCCATCTGATACAAATACCTGTGGCACGGGCTTTTTGTAGTCCCAGCGCATTCGACTTGGTTTTTTAAAAAACACCTTTCCCGATTTGGACTGTTTTCTACCCATTTGAGTATAGACATAAGTCTGTTCAAACTCGGCCTTTAAATCACGCGCATCGCGATAAAAACTCTGTATCCCATCGACTACGTCATCGACGGAGTTTACCGGTTTAGGATTAGATTTTACCACCGTCTCCAAGCCCCGACCGGCCTGTCCTGTCCCGCTTTGTTCATCCGAGTCTTTTGAGGATGGTTTTAAATTTGCCTTTATTCCTGGATCTCCATCGCTTGGTTGAGCCCATGCCATGCTGAAAGAAAGTACGAGTATCAAGCAATATACAGAGTTCCGAATGGTCTGATTCATGAGCGTTTCCTAAGGGAGCTAGTCTATTTTGCCGACGCAAACCAGGTCTTCACATTCACGTAGACCCAAAAAAACCGAACCGTGTCATGATTGACACACTCGCCCAGCTCAGATAGAGTGTCACAAATGTCACACAGGTACGGAGTTCCAAAATGGCATCTAATTCAATGGATGACAATCAAGGATTTGCTGCCACGCTTAACCAAAAGAGTCCAAAACAAAATTGTCCAGAGGCTGAGCCAGAAACCCTAGAGGTGAGTCTGGGCGTCATGACCGATTTATTGACGATAGAGACCTGCAAACTTGTGGTGGTCGACGGACAAGACAAAGGGAAAGAACTTGCTGTCCACAAATCAATCATTCGAATCGGAGCAAATGAACGCAATGATTTCGTCCTAAATGATGACACGGTGAGCCGATTTCACTGCGAAATTAGACAGGTAAATGGCGAATATCTGCTGGTTGATAAGCAATCTACGAACGGTTCTTTTGTCGGCAAGCTAAAAGTACGTGAGGCCATTCTCTATGCAAATTGTGAGATCCTGATCGGTAATTCGCTGGTCCGATTCATGCCGATTGTCGAAGAAGTAAAGATTTATCCCATCAATGACCCCAGATACGGAGACATGGTTGGCTCTTCCGCTCGCATGCATGATGTTTACGGCCTGATCGACAAAATTGCCCCAAGCGAACTGTCCGTCGTCATTGAAGGCGAAACCGGCACGGGTAAAGAACTTGCGGCGAGAGCCATACACACCCATTCGCGACGAAACAAAGGCCCACTGGTTATTTTTGATTGTTCAGCCTTTCCGGAAAACTTGCTCGAATCGGAATTATTTGGCCACGAGAAGGGCGCTTTTTCGGGGGCAATCAAAACACACCGTGGTGTTTTTGAGCGAGCCGAGGGTGGGACGGTCTTTTTCGATGAACTTGGCGAGATGTCTACAAATCTACAACCGAAGTTTTTGAGAGCACTCGAAAGCGGTGAGATTAGGCGAGTCGGAGGGGAGCGAACCATCAAAATAGACGTTCGGATCGTCGCTGCAACCAACCGGAATTTGCTGAGCATGGTTGATGATGGATCGTTTCGGCAGGATCTTTTTTACCGGATGGCTAAAGTTACAATGACTCTACCCCCGCTACGAGACCGGCTCGACGATTTGAGCCGTCTAGCGCAGCATTTTCTTGACCAGATTAAATCGGGTCAACCTCATTTAGCTGATGTTAAGGGCTTCTCCGGGGACGCTCTGAGTTTGATGGGCCAGTATGATTGGCCTGGAAATATCAGAGAGCTGCGAAATGTCGTCGAGCGTTCAATTACATTCTGTGAAGGGGCGTATGTGCATGTCGCCGACTTACCAAATGATTTACAAACAAGACTCGGGCGCTCGCCGGTTGGTTCGAGCGCCCCTGTTGGCACCCCGCTACCGCACGGGACTGGCTTAAAAGAAGCAAAAGAGAAAATGATCGCTCATTTTGAAAAAGACTACCTATTCAGTTTGTTGGAGCGTCACAACATGAATATCAGCCGGGTTGCTCGAGAGGCCGGTATCGATCGACGCCACGTCTACAGATTGATGAAGAAATATGAGATCAATCAGTCGGACTAAGACAGCTCAGTGTTGGTGTTTGACAGCGCTTTAATCCTTCGATAGTTTGCCTGTCTTCGACAAGCTGATTGTGCCGGCATAGCTCAGTTGGTAGAGCAGCTCATTCGTAACGAGCAGGTCATCGGTTCAAGTCCGATTGTCGGCTCCAGGTCAGCTTGTCGAAGCCCTAACTTCGGGTACGAGCATGATGCGACCCTATCTGTTTATAATCGGACTTAGCCTCGGTCTCACACTTGGACATGCGTCCGCACGTCCGCTCACAGTCATGCTCGACCCGGGCCATGGTGGTGAAGAGAACAAGGGAGCACCCGCATTGATGAGACCCGGTACTTTTGAGAAAAAGTACGCCTTAAACCTCGCTTATTTGATAAGAAATGAACTCCGATCCAAGAATGTTTCCGTCCTGCTCACTCGAGATGGAGATGTTGAGCTTGGACTTAAAGAGCGGGTATTGATGGCGAACCGTACGAATGCTGACCTCTTTATCAGCCTTCATTTGAACTCTACGGAAAAACCAGGCCCAAAGGGACATGCAACATTTTTCTTGGCGCAAGAGGCGGCAGATGAAGCCACCCGAAAACTGGTCGAATTTGAAAATCGCGAATCGAAAACTCTCAAACCCAGGTTGGTGGACGTGCCAAAAGATGAGCAGGTGGGTCATATTCTGCTGGACTTAACTCGCCATCGTGCCCAGCAAGATTCAAGGCGTTTAGCTGAAATCATTCAAGCTCGCATGCGTACAACCTCCCCGTTTCCGGATCGAGGTGTCAAACAAGCTCCATTTGGTGTTTTGAAGGGGACGTCCATGCCCGCGGTAGTTTGCGAAATTGGGTTTCTTAACCACGTAAAGGAAGGTCTGTACATCACAAGTGATGACGGTCTTAAAGACATTGCTAAGGCAATCTCGTTGGCGATTCTCGATTATGGGGATCTCATCCATTTTAGCCGAAATCAGGGAAAGGATAGACGAAAATGACACGTCCAGATGGTCGAACTATGGACCAATTAAGAGAGGTTTCCTTCGAGGGTAATATTCAGCCTCAGGCCTCAGGGAGCGTCTTAATACGTTGGGGAAATACCCATGTGATTTGCGCAGCATCTGTCGAGGATCGTGTGCCTCCACATCGACACGACTCGGGGGGGGGCTGGCTCACGGCAGAGTACGCGATGTTACCCGCATCGGGGGATTCTAGAATTCGTCGCGATCGAAAGGGCGTAGGTGGACGGACCGCAGAGATTCAGAGGTTAATTGGGCGGAGCCTGCGAGCCGTGTTTAATCTCGACTCATTCGGGGCGAGAACCATTCGAATCGATTGCGACGTTTTGAACGCAGATGGAGGGACGCGTTGTGCATCCGTGACGGGTGCGTATATCGCGGCCTGCCAAGCTCTCAAAACCATCAGTAAAAAAGACAGAACACAATTCATTAGACCGCCCTCCGTTGTTGGCGTGAGCGTAGGTGTCGTGGACGGAACGGTCAGAACGGACCTGTGTTATCTAGAAGATAGCGGTGCTGACGTAGACTTGAACTTCATCGCAAGTACGGCGGGGATGATCGAAATTCAGGGTACGGCGGAACGCGAACCATTTACACACAGTCAACTGAGCGAGATGTTGCGCCATGCCGATCAGGCCGCCAGTCGCCTAATCCATCTCCAAGAGCAGGCTCTGACTGAGCTGGACTGTCTATGAAAAAGCTTGTTGTCGCGACCGGGAATGCGCACAAGCTAGACGAATATCGGGCGCTACTGCCGGGGATACAATTGGCTTCAATGTCAGAATTCCCCCCAATGGAACCGGTCGAAGAGGACGCACCTGACTTCATTGGAAATGCAATATTGAAAGCCCTGGCTGTTCATAGCCACACGGGTCTAGCGGCTCTTGCGGACGACAGTGGCCTAGAGGTTGAGGCTCTGAACCAAAGACCCGGTGTATTCAGCGCTCGATATGCAGCTGGAACAGACCGCGATCGGTATTTAAAGCTGCTCGGTGAAATGGAAAATCAACCCAATAGACTCGCTCGGTTTGCATGTGCCATTGCGATTGCAGGTTTGCCTGAAAAAAACTCTGATGATTCCATCATTTATCGAGATGGTTGCTGGGTCTCGGTGGGCTATTGCTACGGACAGATCACTGAAGAGCCAAATGGAACAAACGGGTTCGGTTATGATCCAATTTTTTCCGTTAATGATGGACGAACGATGGCTCAATTAACTGCGGCTGAAAAACATGCCATCAGTCATCGTGGTCAAGCAACCAAACCGATTATTAATGTACTCAGGTCGCTTATGGGGGTATACTCAGGGTCGATCTGAGGGGAAGTGATGAGCTTCTGTAACTTAAACGCACTTTTTCATTGACGGTTGGACAACTCACCGTTAGGTTCCTGCGTCTTCGGATCATCCATGGCGGGGTGTAGCGCAGTCTGGTAGCGCACCAGTTTTGGGTACTGGTGGTCGGAGGTTCAAATCCTCTCGCCCCGACCATTTTTGGAATGCGAAGTGGTTCTTTGAAAGCCGAACGGTATAGTGAGTATGATGATGCCACTTTCCGGAGTGGATAATCTGAGCGCCTGTAGCTCAGTTGGATAGAGCAACGGCCTTCTAAGCCGTTGGTCAGTGGTTCGAGTCCACTCAGGCGTGCAAACGGAGGATGTAGCTCAGTCGGTAGAGCGTCGGTTTGTGGTACCGAATGTCGCGGGTTCAAGCCCCGTCATCCTCCCCATCTTTCTTTTTTTCCCGAGTGGATTTGCGCCCGTAGCTCAGCTGGATAGAGCGTCGGACTTCGAATCCGCAGGTCGCAGGTTCGAATCCTGCCGGGCGCGCAACTTGGGCCATTAGCTCAATTGGCAGAGCAACGGACTCTTAATCCGCAGGTTGAAGGTTCGATTCCTTCATGGCCCACTGTCAACACTCGAGGTTGAAAAGAAACAAATCCGAGGGCCCAAGTGCCCTCGGATTTGTATCTCGGCTCACAAAGAACAGTCGCTTTCTGAATCGTCTTATGGTGTCTCAGCGGATGTCCTGTAGTGATTGCAAGAGTCCAAAAGAGGCACGATGACAAACTCAGAACCAGAATTAGATAAGCGAGGATGGCGGAATTGGCAGACGCACTGGATTTAGGTTCCAGCGGGGAAACCCGTGGGGGTTCGACTCCCCCTCCTCGTACTTTTCTTCTCAAAAACGACACAAAAACCGAACGGTACTTTCATCGAAGTCCACATTTTCTGGTACAGACACTATCAAGAGTACATTTAACAAAAGGCCTAGTTGTTTCCCCGCCTGGTATGGCGTGTGGGAGGGAGCATCATGCAATTCGAAATTCTAGACAAAAGTTCAGTTCGCAAGCAGGTAAACATCGAAGTGCCCGCAAAACGAGTTGATTCCACTTTCGCTGCTGTCTACAACCAGCTCGCACAAAAGGCTTCATTGCCAGGATTTCGAAAAGGAAAAGTACCTTTGAGCCACGTCCGAAAGCTCTACGGCAATCAGGCGAAGTTCACAGTCACCGAGAAACTCGTAGACGCTGGATGGCGTGAGCTGTTGAATGAACACGACATCATCCCACTCAGTGAACCAGAACTGGATGCTATTGAACCTGTTACATCTGGCCAATCATACACCTTTTCAATGTCCTTCGACGTGGCACCAACCATCGAACTTAATGCTTTCGACAAAATCGATATCGAGCGCGAAAACTGGATAGCATCGGATGTGGTCATAGAAAGCGAACTCGGCCAACTCGCTGAGCATGTAAGTGGATTCACGGCCATAGAAGACCGTACAGTGGCTGAAGAAGGCGACCAAGCGATTATCGACTACGCGGGCAGCATCGATGGTGAGGCGTTTGCGGGCGGAACAGCCAACGACGCACCGCTGGTTCTTGGTTCCGGGCAGTTTATTCCAGGGTTCGAAGAACAAATCGTAGGCAAGACCATCGGTGAGTCTTTCGATGTAAATGTTGCGTTTCCTGACGACTATCACGCCGAAAACCTGAAAGGCCAAGCGGCAGTCTTCGCGTGTACTTTGAAGGAACTTAAGGCCAAAGTACCTGTGGCCATCGGGCCTGAACTCGCTGAAAAAATGGGTGAAACAGACCTAGATGCCCTCAAGTTAAAACTCAAAGCAGAAATCGAAGAACGATATAATTCCAAGGCAACGAGCGATGCGAGAGATACGCTCCGTGATCGGCTCGGCGAGGACTATCAATTCGATGTACCGCCATCATTATTTAAATCAAGTCTTGAGGATCACAGAAAATCAATGATCCAAGACGCCATGCGAAACGGTCAGTCGTCGGAAGAGGCCCAAGCAGATGTGAATGCTCGAATTTCTGATGAAGAAGACAAGGTCCGCAAAGACATTCGGGCTTATCTCGTCGTTGACGCCGTTGCACGGGCAGAAAATATCGACGTATCCGAAGAAGATATGCGCGAAGAGTTTCAAAAAATGATGACGACAATGGGTCCATATGCGCAGCAAATCATGCAGATGTATCGCAATCCTGAACATCGCGCTGAGCTCACGCGACGAATAAGACATGACAAGGTCCTTGATTTTCTGCTGACCCAAGCTAACGTGACAACTGCGGATCGTGACATACCGGGTCGCGAATCTGAAACCTGAGACCGTGTTACGGCCTCTGAAACGTTAAAAGTAAAAAAAGGTGCACAAGATGGCCTCTCCTGATTGGTTCGAATTTGTTCCCACAAACCTCATCCCCACCGTTGTTGAGCAAACACATCGTGGTGAGCGTGGTTGGGATATTTTTAGTCGGTTACTGAAGGATAGAATTATCTTTCTCGGAACGCCGATCGATGACCGTGTAGCGAACATCGTCATAGCCCAGTTGCTGTATCTGGAGAGCGAGGACCCTGACAAGGAAATCTCCATTTATATCAATTCACCAGGCGGCGTCATCACGAGTGGCATGGCCATTTACGACACGATGCATCACGTCAAATGTCCGGTCAGTACGATTTGTATCGGACAGGCGGCCAGTATGGGCGCATTTTTGCTATCAAGCGGCGACAAAGGACGGCGGTTTGCTCTGCCTCACGCACGCATCATGGTTCACCAGCCCCTTGGAGGAGCTCAAGGCCAGGCCAGTGATATCGAGATTCAAGCAAAAGAAATTCTGAGACTCAGAGATTTGCTGAACAATATACTGGCCTCTAATACTGGCCAGCCGTTAGAGCAAATCTCGCTGGACACAGACCGCGACCGCTACATGACGGCAATGGAGGCTATGGAATATGGCCTCGTTGATAAGGTCATGAGCCGCGAGAAAAGCGAACTGTAGTGTCTAGGGAGCTTCAATGAGTCAAAATTCGGGCGACGCCAAAAGCAATTTAAGTTGTTCTTTCTGCGGTAAGTCTCAGCGAGAAGTTCGAAAGTTGATCGCCGGTCCAAGTGTCTACATCTGCGACGAGTGCATCGGGCTGTGTAATGATATCATTGCCGATGAGTTGGAATCGGGCGAGGGAGGCTCGTCGGGCCTCAATGTGCCAAAGCCGAGTGAGATTACGAATGTCCTTGATGAATATGTAATCGGGCAAGAGAAGGCCAAAAAAGTTTTGGCCGTTGCCGTGCATAATCATTACAAGCGAATCGAGACTCGGCTAGGCCGAGAAGATGTAGAACTACAAAAAAGCAATATTCTGTTGATTGGGCCGACAGGCAGCGGAAAGACGCTCCTTGCTCAAACCCTCGCTAAAATTCTCAACGTACCGTTTTGTATTGCGGACGCGACCAATCTTACGGAAGCCGGCTATGTTGGAGAAGATGTCGAAAATATTATCGTCAACTTGCTTCAAGCTGCGGACCATGATGTCGATAAGGCTCAACGCGGGATTATTTACATAGACGAAATCGATAAGATCAGTCGAAAGAGTGACAACGCATCTATCACTCGCGATGTCAGCGGCGAGGGCGTTCAACAAGCTTTACTGAAGATTGTCGAGGGGACAACAGCCAGTGTGCCACCCAAGGGGGGTAGAAAACATCCCCAACAGGAGTTCCTACAGGTTGACACAACCAATATCTTGTTTATCTGTGGAGGAGCGTTCTCTGGATTGGCTGAAGTGATCGATAAGAGGCTCGGCAAATCCAGTATGGGATTTGGTGCTCAAATACAGAGCAAAGAAAAGAAACAGATTGGAGAGCTACTGGCAGAGACTCAACCTGAAGATTTAATCCAATACGGGCTCATCCCGGAATTTATTGGTCGTCTACCGGTTGTGGCAACGCTTGACGAGTTGACAGCAGACGCTCTAGTTCGGATTTTGACCGAACCGAAGAACGCGCTGGTCAAGCAATATAAGCGGCTATTTGATATGGACGATGTGCAGCTTAAATTCACGCCTGAAGCTCTGACAGCAATCGCGCAGCAAGCCTTGAGACACAAGGCGGGCGCTCGTGGTCTTCGGTCGATTATTGAGACCGCTATGCTCGAGATTATGTACGAAATCCCCAGCGAAGACAGTGTAACAGAGGTCATTATCAACGAAGAGGTTATCTTAAATAAGGAGAAGCCCCTCGTACTGTACGAAGATGATGCGAAGCTAGCGTGAACGATTTGGGGCTACGCTCTGAATGTGACACTCTCCTTACACTGCCAACAGTCTATAAGAACCGGACATGGATACGGATACGGCCTGAGACTTGATTCAGGGCCAATAACGACTCGCAAAGAGTCCAAGAGGTAATGGGCAAAGATGTCAAACACGCGTACAATTCCACTTCTTCCCCTCCGCGATATTATTGTTTTTCCACACATGGTCGTGCCGCTTTTCGTAGGTCGCGAAAAATCTATTAAAAGTCTTGAAGAGGCCATGGCGGGAGGAAAAGACGTTCTGCTAGCAGCGCAGAAGCTCGCGAAGACAAATGACCCGAAGCCAGACGACATCTTCTCTGTAGGTACGGTTGGAACCATTATTCAACTGCTCAGGCTCCCCGACGGAACCGTTAAAGTCTTGATCGAGGGCAAGATGCGTGCGCGCATTACAGAGTACCTCGAGACTGATGAAATTTTCCGCGTTAAGTGTGACGTCTTGGACGCCAACGACGGAGAGAACCCAGAGGCCGATGCGCTTCTCCGTCAAGTCAGAGAAACATTCGAAGCGTACGTCAAGCTCAACAAACGAATCCCGCCCGAGATGCAGATGACCGTCGAGAAAATCGATGACCCTGCAAAACTCACGGATACAATCGTCGCTCACCTCAATTTGAAGCTCAATGACAAGCAAACGATTCTTGAGACAGAAGACCCTGTCGTTCGACTAGAAAAGCTATTCGAACTTATGCGGTCAGAGCTGGAAATACTCCAAGTTGAGAAAAAGATTCGCTCCCGAGTCAAAAAGCAAATGGAGAAGAATCAAAAAGAGTACTATCTCAACGAGCAAATGCAGGCGATTCAGAAAGAATTGGGTGAGCGAGACGAGTTCAAAAATGAACTTGAGGAACTCGAAGACCGCATCAAGAAGAAAGAGATCTCCAAAGAGGCAAAAACGAAGGTTGCAAAAGAGCTTAAGAAACTCAAAATGATGAGTCCAATGAGTGCAGAGGCAACCGTCGTTCGCAACTATATCGACTGGATATTATCAATCCCTTGGTATGAAAAAAGCGAAGACAATAAAGATCTTGGCGATGCCGAGTCGGTCCTTAATTCAGACCACTATGGCCTGAAAAAGCCGAAGGAGAGAATTTTAGAGTACCTGGCTGTTCATGGTCTCGTCGAGAAACTGGAAGGCCCAATTCTCTGTATGGTTGGTCCGCCCGGCGTCGGTAAAACTTCGCTGGCCCAGTCCATCGCTCGGGCGACGGGGCGTAAGTTTGTTCGGCTCAGCCTAGGTGGCGTACGAGACGAGGCCGAAATTCGTGGTCATCGAAGAACATATATCGGCGCCATGCCGGGTAAAATCATCCAGAGTTTGAAGAAAGCTGGTACGAATAACCCCATTATGCTGCTAGACGAAATCGATAAAATGAGTACGGACTTCCGGGGTGACCCGTCGTCCGCATTGCTCGAAGTTCTGGATCCGGAACAAAATGCAACATTCAACGATCATTACCTCGACCTAGACTATGACCTGTCCGAGGTAATGTTTATTACAACGGCCAATAACCGTCACCAAATCCCGCTACCGCTCCAAGACAGACTCGAGATCATCGACTTGTCAGGGTATACGGAGTACGAGAAGGTCCGGATAGCAAAGCAGCATCTGGTGCCCAAGCAAACCAAGAGGAACGGCATCGCCGACGCCCAAATCAAGTGGTCGGACTCAGCGCTTTCTCTCCTGGTAAATCGATACACGCGGGAGAGTGGTGTCCGAAGTTTGGATAGAGAAGTTGCGTCGGTCTGTAGAAAAATCGCCAAAGAAGTAATTGACGGTATTAAAAAAACGCCGGTGGAAGACTTCAAGCTGCGGGTCACACCAAGTCGAGTCCAAAAATATCTTGGACCACCACGCTATAAGTACGGTGTAAACGATGGCGAGCCAGAGATCGGTCTCGTCAACGGACTTGCATATACCTCTTGGGGCGGTAATTTACTTCAGACTGAATGCACAACAGTCCCTGGCAAGGGAAAGTTGATCATCACCGGTCAGCTGGGAGATGTCATGCAGGAGAGCGCGCGGGCTGCTTTGAGTTATGTTCGCAGTCGCGCAGCTGACCTCGGACTCGACGCAGAGTTCTACCAAAACCAAGACATCCATATGCACTTTCCAGAAGGCGCTATACCAAAAGATGGCCCTTCGGCCGGCATTACCATGGCGACAGCGTTGGTGAGTGCTTTGTGTTCCATTAAAGTGAAACATGACGTGGCAATGACGGGTGAAATTACCCTCCGTGGTCGGGTTCTACCCATTGGAGGCTTGAGAGAAAAAACCATCGCTGCAAAGCGCGGTGGGATCACAACGGTGATTATTCCGGAGGAAAATGAGAAAGATATAAAGGACATTCCGGACCGTGTGCGCAAGGGGATGACCATTATCCCGGTCTCCCACGCTGATGAAGTGCTAGAAATCGCATTGGAGGCCGGTGCGTCTGTCTGGAAGGGCCGCGTAGCGAAAAAAATGGATGAAGCCGCTCGACCTCCGCTTGATCCAGAAAAAACTCAACCGACTGTCTAATTTTATCGAAATTCGCCGATTAGTTAATTGGCAAGTATAGGCAGAGAGTGGTAAATTGCGCTTCGCTGGTACGCCGGCGAACCGCTTTTGTGGGCGGGTAGCTCAGTTGGTAGAGCGACGGTCTTACAAACCGTATGTCGCAGGTTCGATCCCTGTCCTGCCCACTTTTCACTCTCTGAGTGAATCATGAACGGGGTGGTCTTTCGTTCATTTTATCTTTGACCGAAGTGGGTTGTCTTGATACAACCCTCATCCTGCTACGGTGTGGAGTCGTAGTTCAGTTGGTTAGAACGCCGGCCTGTCAAGCCGGAGGCCGCGGGTTCAAGTCCCGTCGACTCCGCTCTTAAATCCCCGAATATCTATT
>PCCS01000049.1 GCA_002731825.1 Myxococcales bacterium | reverse complement strand
GGGCACCTACTTCGCGTCCATGCGAACTCGATTATGGAAAAGGAGGCTGCTGCGTGATCGATGGGGTGCCATCCGACATGCTGGGCCAGTCGCCGTCCCATCGAATGCGGTCCGCAAGTATGTGGCGACCTGCTTCTTGTTCGTGGGTCCCTCGCTGATTCGCCGGCCAAGCATGATAGACGAAGATATCCTGGTCCCTCACCCTCACAATGCTCCCATGGCCCGGACCCACCCAGCGCTGATTGTTCCCTAGGATCGGCGCCCCATGCTTGACATACGGCCCAGTCACCCGGCCTGCTTTAGCGACACCAGTTCGGTATCGATGGTCATATACGTTGCCGCTGTAGAATAGATAGTACTGCCCATTCCTCTTGACGAGCCACTGGGCCTCGACCACGCCGCCTTCCCAAGTATTCGGATCATTTCGGAGCAACTCTACCGCCTCGGAACCCTCGACGAACGAGAGGCCATCGGGCTCAAGCTCCCTCATCAAGATCGGTGTGGGCTGACCGGTCGCGTTGCCATCGATCTTATAGGTCAGATAGTGGCGACCATCATCATCGAGAAAGTAATGAGCGTCTATGACACCCATCGGGTGTTCCACCAGCGGTTGGCCAAGGTCTTGGTATGGTCCAATGGGCGAGTCTGAGAAGGCGGCACCGATGGACAGTATATCGTCACCGTTTACCGTCGTGTAATAGATGACCCAGCGGTTACTGACTCGATGAATCTCAGGCGCCCAATTTCGACGGCCGTTTTCAGCCCAGTCGGGCTTACCCTCGGGGAAGACGACCCGGCCAGAGTTTTGCCAAAAAACCAGGTCGGCAGAGCGCCAAATGATAAACGGCCCACCCGTGCAGATCGCATAGAACTCACCCGTCTCAGCGTCATGAGTCACGCCGGGATCCGGACAATTTTGCCCAAGTATTGGGTTTATGTACGGTACTCGAGGGGAGGGAAGGCCTGCTGATTCGCCGTTGGTGAGCAAGTCGTCCGCACCGAGCAGTCTGGCCTCTACGCCAGCACTGGACCAACCGAAGCGTAGGACGGCACCGCGATTGCGCTCCATGTATTCCACTCGCACTTCGCTGAGACCGCGGGCGAGACGTTGACTACTTTGATATCTTTGCGGTGCTTGAAAGCGCCAAGCATCTATTATTTGCTGACCGCCAACCCAAACGCGAACACCGTCATCCGAAATCACCCAGAAGGTGTATTCGCCATCTTCAGGCACCTGTATGAATCCGGTCCATCGGGCGGCAAAGAAGTCGGCGGGTACGCTAGGGTGCGGTTGACCTTCGCCCCACTGATGATCGATGGCGAGCTCAATTCGCTGGAGCACGGGTGTTCGGTACTGAGCGAAGTATTCCGCAAATAGTCCAGGAGTCAGGTTGGCCTGAACTACGGACGTATCACTCACAATCTCTGCGTCATGCGGCGGTGGCACGCTGCTGCCGCTGTCATCGACCCCAGCCTCTTCGAACGTTGGTGACGCATCTATCGACAGATCCGCTGACTCTTGGTCAGCGAGTCCCTCCCCGTCACTGCCTCCCGGCTGTTGATCTATGTCGAGTATTGATCCCGTATCCCCAGCCCTGTGACTCTCTGAAGCATCACTAATGTCCGCGTTGGGTTCTGCCCCAATAGCCCGGCTAGCTTGGTCCTCGACACAGCTCAGCAGGACGCAAGCGATGGCCGTGATCATCAGATATTTCACCATGAACAATTCCCTCATTCGGTTGTATTTTTAACATAACTTGAGTTCGGCTTCACTTTCAGAGTCGTTGCCGATGACGGGCGGTGGTCTAATTAACGAAAGAATGGCTCACAGAGGATAGGAAGTTCAAAGCACCTTTGTATAACCAGCAACACTTCAGTACGCACTGTGACTGGCTCGTTCCAAACTACCGCGAGACACTCAGATTCGTGTGGAACCTATTTCGCACCTATTTCGAACCTATTTCGCACCTATTTCGAAACTATTTCGCACCTATTTCGGTTTCTGATTTCGCGCAGTAACTCATGAGGTTTGTCACCCGGAAACATCCACGACCAGATTACTTCATCGGCTCGAGGCTGTGTCCAACAAGGATGTTCCTCAAGGACTTCTAGTCCCCTTGCCACTTGATTAATCAGCTCTCTCTTCTCTGCACTGACAATGAAGAGACTATGTCGATCTTCCATCTGGCAAATCTGAAGCTCGAGGTGGTTACCTTGAACCTCGAAGTGCCACGACAACACGTTGGGTTCCAGGTACCATTCGACTTCTTCTCGTTTTGATCCTCGAAGCAGCTTGAGCAGAGCGGTTACCAATAAATCCAGGGAGTCGACGCCACCATCGGACACATCAAACCAATGTTTGTCCTCATTAAAGGAGACCGCAATCTCCATCCATCCATGCTCGGGCGCGGCAAAAGAGAATTTAGGCAATGTCAACACAACCCCCTGGTCATCAAGAGGATAGGAAGTTCAAAGCACCTTTGGCAAGTATAACCAAGCTTACATAAAGCCGCTTATGCGACATTGGCTGCTCAGTTTGGCTAGAACAGGGGCCACACAAATCATAAGAATGATGCCGCCATAAAATGTGTCGCCATAAAATGTGTCTGGCACCTAACCCGGCTGATCGTGAAGACCTCGAATTCTTAGCGCAATGGATTGGATTGCAGTTGGCAGATGCCCATGCACGAGGAGGCATTGCCTCTGGTGGTGAGAGCATAGGGGTGATTGCAGAAGATCTCCAAGGTCGACGTGATCGATTGGTTTTCGAATTGGTGGAAATGAATCGTCAGGATCGCAGGCAACTCTTATCCGATCACAGGTCTTTTCAGTGTTTATTGTCGAGCAAAGGTACACTTGCCGGATTGGATCAGGTCGCTCCTGACTAGGTGAAGTATGACGTGTGATATCTGTCCTAAATCATGGTGTGTACTCCTTCTATTCTTGGTCATACCCGCGACGTCTAAGGGAAAAACACGAATCCGACTTGATATAGAGACGGCTGGCCGCTGGTCACATTTCGATCCGAATGATGGCATCGACAATGCCTTTAGTCTGCCGAGGAGCGAATTGGGAGTGTCCGCACACGACCCTGCCGGTCTTTCTGCTCGGTGTGTGGTCTTTGGAATTCGGAGTGCTCCGGAGACGGGATACATCGGTATCGATGGCGAACGCATGGTCTATGCATTGGATGTGGCAGAAGGTAGAATTCATTGGTCAAACCTGGGCCTATCTCTAGGCAGCGGTCTTTTGGAGCATCCTTGGATTGCTTTGGGTAATCGTGCGTGGTCTCGTCGATTCATTCGACCAACGATCATGTCGGAGGGTCTCTCTCCTTTGTTAGATCGAAGCGATCTCGCCTTCGAACTCCGTTGGAATAGCCAGCGTATCGGTGTCGAGGCCTGGGGGCAAATCGCGTCTGGTGAAGGCAGTCGCTTTCGCGAGCGAAACAGTGGAAAGAACCTTCTCGGCGTTGTGCGTTGGCGCCCACTTGTTCAATTCAGCCCGGAGTATGCGGATCATTTGTCGGTCGCCATCTATGGACAAGAGGGGTCGAAAGGCGTTCAGAATAGTCGGTCTCACGCCTATGGTCTTCGACTGGATGGACACCATCGATGGTTTCGAACCGGTGCCGAATGGAATCAATCGATTGGGTATGCGGGAGATCCTCAGCCCGAACCGGTTGCCATGAGCACTTGGCTCATTGTTTATCCCCTAAATCAGTTGGCTGTGATCGCTCGTCTGGACCGACGGGACTCTGATCGGAACACTGAGAACGATCTAACGCATACCGTAGACCTTGGGGTGAGTTGGACCTTGATGAGGGGCGCTCAGAAGGCATCCATTGACACCATCTATAGTCGGTCTCATTTTCAGTCTCAAGCCAGGGAGGTGGCCGGTGCGGATGTCCAAGCGACGGCCCGAACTATTTTTCTCCAATTAACAGTTCAATTTTCATTAGCAAAGGAACACTAGTATGAATATCGAGACAGTCTATGCATGTACTCTCGTTTTTATGGTCGCAGCCTGTAGTGGGGCCGAAGATGGCTCCATGTCTTCCCCACAATCACAGGTGGATATGTCCATGGGTGGTGAAATGGCCATGGTGGATGCCGCAGGTGCCGCCGGTGGCGACGGAGGCATGGCAGGAGAGTCGAATTCCGGTGGTCCATCTGAATCACCCGATATTTTGATCTCCGAAGTGATGACTAGCAATGAGGTATCTCTCCTCGATGAGGCCGGTGAAGCCGACGACTGGTTTGAAATTGTCAATTTGAGCGAAGAGGTCGTGGATTTAGTGGGTTGGGGATTGACCATTGGTCACGATACAGGAGAAGCACCCTACATTGTGCCTGAGACCGTCCTCCTGGAGGCTGGAGAGTATATCATCATCTGGGCTGACAAAGATGAGGAGCAAGGGCCGCTTCACGCAGACTTCAAACTGTCCCGCGGAGATGGGGAAATCCTGACGCTTTTGAACCCAGAGGGCGCGGTCGTGGACGCAGTGGATGTGCCCGTTATGGAAACCGACGAAAGCTATGCCCGAGTCGGTACCACCGATGACTGGATTGTGACCACTGAGCCCACTCCGGGTGTCGAGAACGATTGAGGAATTCTTCTTCTGTGGTCTGACCCCGATGTTTTTACAGCCAGTGCAGAATGATGCAGTGGAACCGGACCGGTAGCGTTCCATAAAATGTGTCTGGCATCTCATCTGGAGCGTGCAGCACCTCATCTGGAGTGTGCATCTTAAAGTCGTGCGATTCGCGCCACCGTAGCCGCTTTACGAAGTCGCTTGTGAGCGGCTCCGACGTGCGTAGCTCGTAAATGCGAGACTTGCGATCAATCCGAGGAAAGCTGTCCCACCCAGGAATATGAAGAAATATTGGTGTCCTTGGACCCCCGGGTACGTGTCCACAAGCCAGCCACCCACGAGACCCACAAAAATATCAGGCGTATACCCGATCACTGAGACGAGGCCGACAGCGGTCCCGGTGATGCCAATGGGGAGGGCCGCCTCCTCAAAAAGTGCGAAGTAAACACCGCGTAAGCCATAGACTGCGATGCACGTAATGATGATCTCCAGGATGAGGAGCCAGTGTGCGCTAGCTTGTGGCGGTGTTAGACCCATAAATCCATAGGTTGCGACCAAAATGAGAAAACAGCCAGACACGACTTTTGAAGATAGGAACCGGTCTGCCAAAAGACCGGCTGCTAACGCGGCGATGGGACGAACCCACGCACTGATGGCGCCGATTTCGGCGGCCTCGACTTCATTCAATCCGTAGCCATTAACAGCGAAGAGGGTAAAGAAGTCCGTGCCTTTGTACGCGACATATGCCGCGATCACGATGAATGCATGCATCCAGATGGTTGGCCGTTTGAGTACTTGCCATACGTTGAGCCATGACGGTTTGGGGGCCTTTTCGGTGGGGACGGCCTGGGCCTCATCAGAGACACCGAACCATACCAGAATTGAGGCCCCCCCGGTCAGGGCGACGTAAGCATAGATGACATTCTGCAGGGCAACTGTGCGCTGCTCGGGTGTTGCAGTACTCGCATCTTCAGGCATGAACGATTTGAAAAGTAAAACCACTATGACAGCCATGAGCGCGGAGAGGAGGCCGCGGCCCCCGTCTAGAATACCGAATGCACGGCCTTGGCCATCGGCGCCACCCCACGTCCGCGTCGCTTTGATCAGTGCCGCCCAAAAGAGCAGTATTGTGGTCACACCCCAGACACCCCAGAGCAGTGACATCCCACTGACGCTGGGTATCGTCGCCATGTAGAGTCCGCCGACTGCTGTGCCCAGTAATGAAAGAGCCATCAGGGCGCGTGCGGAGAACCGGTCGGCTAATGGGCCGCCGAAAAAGTAGGCGATCATGCTCAAAACACCGTAGGCGGCCATCGCCTGCCCAAGTTGGAGATTCGTAAATCCAAACACATCCAGAAAAGTGGGTCGAAAGTAGCGCGTGACATGGAATGGGAGTGAGAAGATGGCTTCGCCGGAAATAATTAGGCTCGCCATAAAAATCATTCGTCCAACTGGACTCTTCGCTTCGCTCATCAGAGCCCCACCCGTTGTTGCAGATACCCATGGTGTCACGTCAGAGCCCGCTCTGCCAAGAGTCCTCAACAACGTTGTCTTCCTCGGAGATGTATTCGCGTGTTCGATAATCTGACGGTACGTGATGCCGGCGGTGAGGGGTGGATAGATAAGAGGTGCGATAAGAGGTGCCGATAAGGGGCGCCAGACGCTCTTTAACGCACCTTTTCCGGGCTGCTTTTCCAACTTTTTCCGCGATAAAAATTTGTGTGGCAGCTTTTCTCCCTTTTCTGCCTTATATGAACGTTTTCTTAGTCAAATGTAAGGAACCTGGAGTTTGCCGTCTGGTCGCCTGAATAACCAAAGGGGGGGTCTCACACATGAACATCAAGCACTACATCACCAGCATAATTACTTTATTTATGTGTTTTGCACCGGCGGTCTCGAGCGCCTGCCAACCGCCACCCGATGCGTGGGTCTTTGCTGGTAGTTGGCCTCAGGATGGCGCACAGGATGTAGCCACAGAGTCACCAATTCGACTCTTCTTCCGGGACGATTATGGGATCACTCAGTCACCCCTTCGGGATAACCTAACAGTCACGGTGACCGACCAGGAAACCGGTGAGGAAATTCCAGGTGAGTTTGGCCAGGAAGACCATCTCCGCATTACGCGCGATCAAAGAGCCAGCGGGCGGATCATTTGGCAGCCAATGGAGCCATTTATACCGGGTCGTAGCTATGGGGTCTTAGGCGTGTTCGATGATCCAAACGTTTTCCCCGGTTACGGCATTTCAGAACCTTTCGCCTTCACATTCACTGTCAGCGATGTGGTCGAAGATGTCAGGCCTCCTGTCGTGTCCATCAGTGGCCTCTCGGCGAGTCATGGTACTCGTGATTTAACCCGCTGCATCGGCTCGATGTATTGTGACGGCACATGTGAGCGAGAGGCCGTCTACGATACTGTCCCTGAGCTTCGACTTCTCGCGTCGGTCCTTGTGGTCGAAGACCAGGCAACCGGCCAGCACATCATCAGAATCGGAACTGGCCGTAGCGCCGAACAAGCTCAACGTCGAGTCGGTCTTGACCAATCATTCTTCAGCCGGCATGGCCAGGTCGGG
>PCCS01000048.1 GCA_002731825.1 Myxococcales bacterium | reverse complement strand
TTTCGCAGCCAACAGCCAATTTCCCCTGGTATTGTTTCGAGGCTGGCACGCCAAAAGCGGCCACACTCTTTTCGTAGAAAGACGAGAACTTTACTGATCATGGCAGACACCATGACGCTCGCACTGCCATTTCGTCAATAGCTAAGGGCCGCTAAAAGAGCGGGTTTATGTTCCATTTTTGATGTGTTTAAAAAACTCTGTTGTGGCCGATTTACTTTGGTTTCTGGGCGTTTACAATGGGGGCACGCGCAGTCGTGGTCTCTCATACGGATTCATTTCAATTATCTTGTCACGTAATGATTCCTGGGATTTTTTTGTACACGTGTCTCATGAGAGATGTTGGCATGAGTGTAAATTCCAAATAGACTTAGTGAGCCCCTTGAGGTTCGAGCCAATCCAGTTAGGAGGATGCATAATGAAATTGACCACATTATCTCTGCTTTTGGTGGCAACCCTTCATCTGCCTGCCAGTGCGCAAGTGATGACACCGATTCTAAAAGTGGATCTGTTCGGCTGGATTAATAGAATTGCAAAGAAGTCTCAAATCAAGGCGGCTAAGAAAGAAATTAAGAACCTCAAACGCCTCAGAAACTGCCTTGTTCACTCGGTGACTGCTCGATTACTGAAGCTTGGAAAAAACACCTATCATCACTTTGTTTATGACTGTCCGAGATATCAAAAAAAACGGCAAGGCGTCACCACATATGACCCGATTTATGAATTGCTATTAAATGCCTACACGAACAAAAAACCAGTCGATATTTGGTATCGTAAAAAGTCGAAGGATCCTCTGAGTGCCCACGTCGACATCGTGGCTCGGGCAAATATAGGTAGTCTCCAACTCGACGCGAAAGCAACGAAGCAGAACAAATTGGAGCGCACGGACTGTCGGGTATACCGGGTTGAAGCATCAGATGTTTTTCGTCGTTGTTGGGTCAAGGGCTGTAAGAATGCGCCGGGGGAACTTAAATTGGAGGCCGCATCGGCAGGTGTTTTCCAAATGTGTTTGACTGCGTCTATGTCTAAAAAACGAGTCAAGATTAGCTTTCGGGATTACAAAAAGCAGCTGCCAAACGTCCTGACATACATCCGATACGTCGATAAATGACGTCGCGGTCTGAGACCTTTCTTTTTTACTTAGCTGCCCTTGAAAACCGACTTAAACCTCAGCGAAGGTGATTTCGGCCGACCGAGCAATCAAAGAATACCCGACCTTTTGATAGATGCCATTGGATGTTGGATTCGCCAGGTCTGTATACAGATTACACATCCGTTTGCCACCATCCAAAAGCCGTTTACTCAGGCAAGCAACGACCCGCCCGCCATGACCTTGGCGTCTGTATAAAGGCGGCGTGTACACATAGGAGATGGAGGCACCATTGTCTGTGTCTCGGACCCGAGCTGCCATGGATACAGGTCGATTCCATCGGTCCTCCCACACGAACACATTCTGCTTTGGTCGATCGCGGGTCAAGATGTGCTTCGCCCGGTCCGACGCGACGGTCTCGGGCGCACCGGTCTCTTCGAAAAAACGGCGTAGAAAGGAGATAAGGGTCTCGTCATCAGACTCAGTGGCTAACCGGAGCTGACCTCCATCAAGGTGCGGCATTTGGACATGCCGAAGCTCGTAGATCCCTTGCTCCATGGTCTTGCTGATACCCAGGCCAGAGAGTTGAGTCCAACGCGCAGCAAAGTGATGACAGGCCTCTCTCGGTCCGACAACTTTGGCCACAGGCTCCGCGCGCCGGTGCAGCGCGTCCGCGATACAGTCTACAGCCTTCGTGCTCATGGGGCTGAGATCCAGCGGGGTGTTCAAATCAGTACGCAGGGCATGACCACGGTAATTGACGCCGTCTGTTACGCTCATGTAGAGCGGAGCATTTGGTACAAATCGACCCTCGACCAGCCCACTTAAAAGACCCAGCAACAGGGAATTCTCTGACTCATGAACCATGAGATCTGATTTTGCCTCATCAAGACAGTCACGGGATGCTTGATGAAATATACATCTCAGTGTTTGACCCATTGGGTAGACCCGGCCCCGTTGTTGTTACAGTCGAGTATGCCATAGATCGGTCCGCGTTGTCTGAGCAGGGTGTTTGAGCCGATGTATCAGACGGGTGGGGACTAAATGGTCTGTGGAGTACCGCCCATTTAAGCAAGCTTGCATCTGCTCAACTGTGTCATTTTAAGCCACACGCGTAGGGCTCTACCGAATGTCTGATGTATCTGCTCATCCGGGCTTTCCTGCTTGCTAAGCGGTCTTTTTTGGGCCTATCTTCAATCGAGATCACGCGGTCGGATGGTTTGGTGAAATGAGTCTTCAGCGATTTCTAATTGGCATCATTGTATTGCTTTTACACACCCCTGTTTTGGCCAAGACGGTCCGTGAGATATTAGGCGAAGCGAAAGGCCTGAAGACTGGCCAGCCGGCCTATCAGGTCAAAGCCCAAGAAACCTGGATGGGGCCGCGTCAGGCTCGATTTTCAGCTCAGTACATCGATCCCCAGGGCCGAGTCAGAATGACCCGACAGGTCGTCCATCACACAGACCCTTTAATTCCCGATGAGCGCGTCGAACATCCCCTGACCGGTAAGCTAACTCAGACCACGCGTATCAAGACCGGGGTCCGTCTGAGTTATCGCAAGAAAGCCGGTGTCGCCACGCGCTCCGTGGTGGTCTCTCCGCCGCGGCCGTATCTCACGGGGGCAGGCTTGTCGCCCTATTTATCGAGTAAGCGAGACGCTTTGATGAAAGGGGAGACCCTGCGCTTTGTTATGCTCGCGCCGTCTCGGCTGGACTGGTATCGCTTTCGTGCTCGGAAGAGCCGCGCGCATCCTGCTCAGCCAGGCCAGTTTCTGGTGGCTGTGGACACAGATGCGGCGGTTCTGAGGCTCTTTGTCAGTACCATGTACTTCTGGTTCGATACCCGCACTGGTGGTCTGATGCGTTACGACGGGCCAGTCAGCGTCGAAGATGATGATGGCGACATGCTCAATGTGCGCATTGATTTCCCCATGGGCTTGGGTGCGAGACCAGACTAGGCACGGGTGCGATGTCGTCGGGGTCTACGGAGGCGAGGGGGTATTTAAATGGTGAGACAATCACAGCTCGTAATACGTCGACTCAGCTTACTGGCGTTCTCTTTCCTGGTGAGCGCTCACGCAGGTCTAGGACATGCCAAGGGATTTAAACTCAATGGTGACTGGTCTTTAGCGGGTGCCACCATCGGTCTTGCCAGCAATGGTGTACCCATTGGTTTAGAGCTGACTCAGGTCGGCTACGATGATGGTATTTGGCAGGGTCTGATCATGGACTATCGATATACCATCGGTGAAGACCGCGTGCCTCATAGCGTGTCTTTAGGTTACGAGCTGGGACTTGAATTTGTTGGCGTTGATGTCAGTGCCATCAGCTTGTTAGGTGACAGTGCATCTGACCTGGGTGGCCGCTTTAGGGGATGTGGGGTGGTTTTTTTGTTCAGTTTATGTGGCGGCGTGACCGTCACCGAAAACCGTCGAATTTGGACCGTTGATCTGGCCGCGAAGTTCCCTGTGAGAGCCGATCGATAAACGCGGTTGCAGTCGACTGATGTTGGCGATTTTTACTGATCAGATGACCAAGATAAATGCATATCTGAACGGCTTGGATGACACCAATCACCGCATTATAAAAGCGCTCGAATCCATGAAGATAGGCTTGCCTATGAAGCGCCCAAACCAATTTTTGAATCAAGCAAGTCACTAAATATGTTGACCTTTCGGCATTCTAATGTTGACCTTTCGGCATTCTAATGTTGACCTTTCGATCCGAATTAATCCTGAACAGAGCCGCGGAGTCATTGATGAATAAGCAGCCACTTTATCTTGTAACCCTATCCATGTTTGTCATCGCCTTCGGCATCACCGGGTGCGACGATTCATCGTCCGGTGACATGGTCGATACGCCCGATAGCGTGGTCGATACGCCCGATAGTGTGGTCGACGCCCCTGATAGCATGGTCGATACGCCCGATAGCATGGCTGATGCCCCCGATAGCATGGTTGACACACCTGATGGGTCAGTGACGCAGGCTGCGACGCCAACAGTCTGTGCGGAGAGTGCGGAGCCGCCTTTAGGGTGCCAGTGCGCTACGGAAGACAACTTCACGACCTACACATTCGAACACCAAGGCGACCAACGCTGTTTGACGGTCTATGCGAATCCAGACGCAGGCGACAGCCCGCTGCCCTTGATCATTCAACCAGACTGCTACACCGCCAATGAATTTGCCGGGTCGAGGGGGGCGGACTCGGCCCGTGTTTATGGGTTCCACTATATGGATTTAACCAGCCCAGATGGCGACTGGACGTTTCCCAATAACAATGAAATCAACGAGACCAATTTTGATACTCAATGCGATGACGCGGCCAGCAAAGACATTGGCTATCTAAAGAGCGTTTTTACAGTCGTAGACCAAATGATCGCCGATGGGCACGTGGACGCAGATAAGGTCTTTGTCCAAGGATTTAGCCAAAACTCCATGTTCTCTATTTTTATGGCCACCTGTTTCCCTGATCGAATCGCCGGTATATGGCAGGGTGGCTCAGGCCTCTACAGTGAGGCAGACGGCTCAATAGCGCTTCCCAATTGCGAAGGTGCCTGTACCGCAGAGGCCTTTGACGAACACGAGCAGGCATGTGTCGATGTACAGCCCTGTGACACGTGTAAATACTTCCCGGTTTTCCCAGTCAAGACGGGACAGGCCATTCGAAGCTGTATCATGATCTATGAAGATGACAATGCGGCTCACTCCACTGCTGTGCCCGGCTATAAAATCCTAAAAGAGCAAGGGCATGACCCCACATTGGCGATTTTTGGAGCTGACCGAGCAAATCGCATTGGTGGACACTCAGCACCCGCGAACGAGTGGGCATGGATCACCCATTGTCTTGGTCTCAATGATCCATGCACCGAGGAATGCTCGGGTCAAATCGTCGGGTGTATGGACGCATTTAAAGCGAACTTTCAGGATCCGGAGGGCAACTCGTTTACCCTATCTGACCCACGACATCGGGACATTGCGTCCAGGCACTACGGCCGCTGCTTGGCAGACAACTCTGCGCAATGCGTGCGCGGATGTGCTGCAACCAGGGCGATGCTGACGGTCTTCGAGACGCCGATTTGTGAATGTGATGCCACCACGGAGGCCTGTGATTGTGAGACATCCGATGTGCCGGGCGACTGCGAGTAATTAAACCCCTCCGACCACGTCGACTTTCGATGAGGTGCGCCCGCGTCGCTGTGCCAAAAGAGCCTTCGTGCTTTTGGCACCCGATGATCTGACACCTGCGGTATTCAACGGGACCATGACTTGTCAGTCGGTCCCTAAATACCTATCCTTTCTGTGCGCTGGGGGCGCCTGAGATGTGCCTTGATACAGCTGGGGGTCTGCATGTTCCTTTTGTCACGTGCCAGTCTGGTTTTCTGTCTCCTATTTATGGTTGGCTGCGTCGCTGATGAAACTGCAGAATCGGACAGGCAGTTCAATGACGGACCATCAGCAGCGATGGACTCGGACCTCGTTGCTTTCGACGGCGGGGTGAGCCCTGATTTAGCCACGAGTCAATCGGACCGAGATGACCTGAATCCAGCCGATGCAGCCAGTCCCCCTGTCGACATGGCACCTGGCGATGACGCTGTCGGCTCATCAGACCGTCCCAGACCGCCAGTTCGGTTGGGGCGGGACCGGCCGGCGGCCTACTACTTGCCCATCGATTATGATCCAAGTGAGCCCATGCCGCTTTTGGTGGCACTTCACGGATATACGGAAAATGCGGCTGTGCTGGATGCGTACATGGGGCTCAGCGAGATGGCCAGCGCCTTAGGGGTTTTGCTCATCATGCCCAATGGACGCGTGAATGATTATGGGCAGAGGTACTGGGATGCATCGACTCAGGGCGTCTTGGGTCAGGTCGATGCCCGTTACATCAGGGGGCTTATCGAAGAGGCCGAGCGTTACTTTAGCATCGACCGCTCACGAGTCGGTGTTTTGGGCCTGTCCAATGGGGGATCTATGGCCTATAGATTGGCCTGTGAGGCCTCTGATTTAGTCAGCTCCATCATCGTCCTATCTGGCTTTACTTGGTCTAACCCCAATCGCTGTGGTCAACCTGAGCCGGTGTCAGTTCTGGCGGTTCACGGGACCTGGGATACCCTGGTGCGCTATGACGGTCGTGACGCGGTCTTGGACATTCCGACTGAGCCTGTCGATTACGATATGTGTCGAGTTCAAGCGTGCGCGGAGACCGCGACTGCGTGTGATGAAAACCCAGATTGTCTCGCCCTCGCGCAGTGTGCACATGCCTGTGGGTGGGAGTGGGAACCCGATCCCATCGAGTGCCGTCAGATTTGTTGGTTGCAAGCACCGAGAGATGTCAGGGGCATGTGGTATGACGACTTCGTTTGCACTGTCAATGCCGGGTGTTTCGATTCACCGACGGACTTATACGAAGGCTACCCAAGCGTCGATGAGGCGGTTCGACGTTGGGTATTGCTCAATGGGTGCCAACCCGAGGGTGAACCCGGGATTCCAAAAGATCTCGTTCGTGGGCGCGCGGGTGTTGATACGGAGGTGACCATTTGGCCATCATGCGACCGAGACACTCGGGTCGAATTGTGGAGCATGCAGCAGGTTGTCCACCGGCCTCTGTTGAGAACAGAGTTTACATCCGATGCGCTATACTTCTTTTTAAACACGCCGAGACGCAGGACCGACTAGGTCGGGCACAGACGACCTCGCAGACCAAGGTCACTGGACTCAGAGAACAGCGCCGCTCGCCATCCCTGTGCCTCACATTGAAGGCCTGCAATTGAATTCCATTTTTAGACCCTCGTCAGGCGTCTCAGTGGTACACTTTTTTTAAATGTGTCCAAGGAGGGCAAGTGATGAACCGACGATTGTCTCTATTCGTACTCTTATTGATGGGCTTGGGCTGTGCCGAAGAAAGCTCCACCTGCGAAGTGGGTGGTGCTTGTGAGGCCTACTTGCTGATTCAATGCGACTGCTGCTCCAATACCGACTTGATTGAAAATGGCACTCAAGACCTCGTTGACCAATGTAAGCAAGATCTGACCAACGCCTGCGGCACTGGCCGTCTAATGGTCAGTCAATCGCCAGAGACCTGTGCTTCGAATCTCGATGCGGTCATGCAGTATCAGGCTGCGGGTATGGATTTCTGCCCCGAGATGGAGCCCGAGCAGCTGGAGCAAGTCTGCTTTGGGTCTATCGGGACCCAGTCCATGTCTGAATAATCATGCTCGCGCTTGCCAAGTTTTATGGTCGATACCCCAATTGAACTCACCTCTACCGACGCCCTCGAATCGCCGTGGTTGGCTTTAATTCAGGCTGCGGCATTGTGCTGATCTGGCATGACCGGCCAGACCTTCTAATTGGGCGAGCGTATTGGCATCGTCGACCAATGGCTGGGCGTCATCTAGGGCGTCGATGCGCATCCATGTGCGTATACGAAGGAAGTTAAATACACTCAATCCACCACTGAACCGCGCCGTGCCCCCCGTGGGCAGCGTATGATTCGGTCCAGCGCCATAATCGCCTAAGACCTCAGCTGCATCGCGTCCCAGGAAAAGACCTCCATAATGTCTTATTCTTGGCGCCAGACGCTCCATGCTTGGGCCAATGATCTCTAGATGTTCCGGTGCGATAGTGTTGACCACGTCAACAATTTCATCATCGGCCTGACAGACTACAGCCAGCCCATTTTTGAGGGCCTCTCTCGCGATGGTGGCTGTCGCCAAGTTGGCCAGTTGATCACCGATGGCTGTGTTCACAGCGCGGACCAAATTTGGCGACTGCGTGACAAGGATCGGTCTTGCGTCGGGGTCGTGCTCTGCTTGAGCCAATAGGTCCGCTGCAATGAGTTTTGGACAGACCGTATCATCGGCGACCACCAAGAGTTCACTGGGCCCGGCGAGCATGTCGATGCCCACCACACCATTGACGATGGATTTCGCAGCGGTCACCCATCGATTGCCGGGCCCTACGATCATATCGACGGGTGTCACCGACTCTGTCCCATACGCGACAGCCGCCACGGCATGAGCCCCGCCCGCGTGCAATACGGCGTCTGCCCCGGCAATATAGGCGGCTCCTAACATGATGTCGGCGCTAGACGGGGTGACCACCACCACCCGCGAAACACCGGCAACCCGAGCTGTAATGGCCGTCATAAGTACGCTGGATGGCAGCGGAAAGCGCCCGCCCGGAGCGTAGCATGCAGCACTGTCGACCGGTGCGACATCATGGCCTGCTTCGCCCCCGTCGATGGGGACTGTCAGCGCACCGATACACGCACGCTGAGCCGAGGCAAACGCGTCTATACGCGTCGCGGTTCGCTCTAAGACGCCTTGGACTGCTGCGGGCAGTCTTTTGAATGCTTCAGCTAAGTCCCGCTTAGAGCGAAATAACGACTCGGGATCGCGGCACTCGTATTGTTTGATACAGGCTCTCAATGCCCCATCACCACCCTGGCGGACGCGATCGATGATGCCCCTCGCAGCTTCTATGGTCTCAGCATCGACCGGTTGCTGTGAGAGTCGGCTGATTGAACAAGGGCCTACTGTTTTAAGCCATTGGGCGGTCATAGATTACCTCCTCCTTAGCATCGCCAGCGCGACGACTGACAGCCAAGGCACGGCGTTTGAGTAGGGCCTCGACCTCGGTCCATGTGCCGCCATCCTTGGCCAACTTAACCAGCGCGAAATAAAGCAGGTCTGCCGCCTCCCATATGGCTTCTGAACGGGTTTGTGCGCGGACCAACTCGTCAGCTTCTTCCATCAACTTTGATTTGAGCAGGGATGGGTCTGTCAAGAGTCGACGGGTATAAGAGCCTTCAGGTGCCTGATTCAAGCGACCTTGGATGAGTTCAAAAAGATCGGGTATACCCGACAATTGCCCCCAGCAGCTGGTGGCGGCCAGATGGCAGAAACCAAGGCCTGCTTGTCTGACTTTAAAGCGCAGGGTGTCTCTGTCGCAATCGGTGGACACCGAGATGAGAGATTGGGTGGCCCCACTTGTCTCGCCTTTGCGCCAGAGTCCCCTTGAACGAGACCAATAAATGCCACGTCCTTCGTCTAAGGCTGCACCCAAAGACTCCAGATTCGAGTAGCACAGGCCCAAGGCGCGGTCATGTTGGTCGACAACCACCGTCGGCCAGAGTTGATCCGGGCGGTCGCTGCGAAAGGGGGCAGCAAATGCGTCGGCCAAGGACAGACGTCCAGAGTAGAGCGCCATGCCAACCTGAGCATCTGCACCCAGCCGATCCAATTCGGCCACCTCTTGAGCTGTTGTAATGCCTCCGGCGATGGTCACCCGGGCGTCACCGGCCACTTTGACCATTTCGGCCACCAGATCCATGCGGGTGCCGCCCATACGGCCTTCACACTCAACGAAGGTGACCAAAAAACCGCTCACATAGTCTCGCAGAGCCTCCATTTGCCCAAGAACGCTCTGTCCCGTTCCCTCGGTCCATCCTTTGACCACCACTTCGCCATCTCGGGCATCCAGTGCGGCGATAAGTCGATCTTTTGGCAGTTGTTTAAGGAAGTCAGGTTGTGCAGCGGTGCCGATGATAATTGTCTCGGCCCCTGCATCGAGCCAGCGTCGAGCCGTGCTAAGATCGCGGATGCCTCCGCCGACGCGGCAGGGATATTGAGCGCACAGTTCACGAATTAAATCACCGTTATCGCCCCGCGATAAGGCGGCGTCCAGGTCGATGACTGCCATGGTGCCGACGCGGCTAAATCGTGCAGCGATGGGGCGCGGGTCACCGGCGTCTATGGCCGGGGTCTCACCCCCGATGAGTTGAACGGCTTGGCCCAGGGCCAGGTCAATGGATGGGACTAACATAGGCGCACAGTGATTCCTTTCTCTGACAAATCTGTTTTCACCTGCCGGACGGTGGCATCTCCATCGTGGAAGATGGATGCGGCCAGCACAGCACTGGCCCCCGCTAAAAGGGCATCGGCCATGTGAGTTGCTGAATCTGCGCCTCCAGACGCAATAATGGGCAACAAGGTTGCCTCTGAAGCCGCTGCGAGCAGTGGTCCGTCGTAGCCATCTCGGGTTCCATCTCGGTCCCAGCTCGTCAGCAAGATCTCCCCGGCTCCGAGGGATTCGACCTCACTTAACCAGCGTATGACATCAAGACCGGTTGCGGTGGTACCGGACCGAGTGACCACCTCCCACCAGCCATCGCGGCCGACGGCATCTACCGCCACGACCGTACACTGTCGACCGAAGGCGCATTGCAGTTCTGTCACAAGTTTTGGGTTGAGTACGGCTGCACTGTTGACAGCGACTTTATCGGCACCAGCATTGAGCAGACGCCGCGCGTCAGACACCGATTTGACACCGCCACCGACGGTCAATGGAATATCGAGCACGGCTCGAATTCGTTCAATGGTGTCTTCCGTTGCGCCTCGCTCTTCTAATGTGGCTGAGACATCTAACATCACCAATTCATCTGCGCCTTCACTGGCGTATCGGGCCGCCGCCTCGACAGGGCAGCCCGCATCTCTCAGCCCTTGGAATTGAACGCCTTTGACCACCCGTCCATTTCTCACATCCAGGCAGGGAATCACTCTCGAGGTCAACATGTCGCTCTCCTCTCGTCGTTCAGCCAGTTAGCCAAGATTGTGCTGCCGTATTCACCGCTGAGTTCTGGGTGAAACTGGCAGGCCACCACAGCGCCCTTTTGGAGACAGCCCACAAAGGGACCACCGTACTCTGTCCATCCCGAGCCCCAACCGTCTGGACACTCGGTCATCCGATAGGAATTGGCGTAGTAGACATACCCGCCATCTCCCAGGACTGGTGCGTTTTCATTGGACAGCCAATTCCAGCCAAATTGCGGGCTGGCCACGGTGTTTGGAAAAGCGGTCAGCGTGCTGGCGATACAGCTCAACCCTCGGACACCCGGAGATTCTTCACTGGCCTCGGCTAAGAGTTGGAGACCGAGACATATGGCCAGAGTTGGACGTCCATCACTGATCCGCACTCTGAGCGCATCCACCAGTCCTTTGTCGACCAAACTCGCCATCCCTGACTGGAAGCTGCCCACACCCGGCAGCACTAAAAAGGGTGATTCAGTCACGGCGTGAGCGTCTGAAATGAGCTTGGTTTTGCAGTTCAAACGTTTGAAAGCCGCGACCACCGACGCGACGTTGGCCACGCCCGTACTGAGAATATTGACCTCCATTACAACACTCCTTTCGTACTCGGTAAGCCGTTGTCACCCGTCCGAGCGACAGCCTCTTTGAGGGCCAGTGCGAGTGCCTTGAAGGCGGCTTCGGATCTGTGGTGATCGTTGTCTCCGCGAAGGCAATCAACGTGAATGCTCGCTCGAAGACTCATGGCCAAAGATTGGAAGACGTGGGTAATGTTTTCTGTGGCCATCTGTCCAATCCGTTCGCGTTTTAAGCCCAAATTGATCACTGAATAAGGTCTGCCGGACAGGTCTACGACCGCCCGTGCTAACGCCTCATCCATCGGGACATAAGCCGATCCAAACCGCCGTATGCCTCTGCGATCATTGAGGCACTCATCGATGGCTGCCCCTAGGGCCAGGGCGCAATCTTCGCTGGTGTGGTGGCCATCGACATCTAAGTCGCCCTTACAGTCGAGGCGAATGGAGATACCCGAGTGTTTTGACAAGGCTGTTAACATGTGGTCGAGAAACCCAATTCCAGTTGCGATACCAGACTCGCCGTTGCCATCAAGATCGACGATGACATGGATGTCAGTTTCGTATGTTTTTCGCTCGATACGGGCCGTTCTTTCTGATGCGCTCATGGTAATAACGCCTCCATCTCCATCCAGTTTTGAAAAACCCGTGCCGCGCCTTGGGTGAGCAGCTGGGTGCGCGCTGTGTCCGTACCTGCTCTTGCTCGTGATACGACCCCCAGCGGCAGCACCTCAGCTGTGCGCGCAGCGACAATATCGTCCCGTGTGTCGCCTAACATCCACGCCCGTTCAACGCCCAGGGTGTCCAAGGCCTTTCGAACGGGGGCTGGATCGGGCTTCGCCGGTCCATCCTCCATGGTGATCACGGCTGAAAATGCGTTCAGAATGCCGAATCGCTCCAGAACATACAGAGCATCTCGCTTGGGTCGCCCTGTCACAGCCGCAATGGGGAATCGGTCAGCCAATCGCAGCAGGGCCGACCGGTCTCCAATCAATCTCTCATTGCGACACAGGCCAGGGGTTGATTCGGTGCCCCAGTAGAGGTCTTCGAAACGGTCCTTGATCTCCTCAAACGCGGGGTAGACCCCTTTTTGAGCAAGTATTTTTTGGGTAACCAGCCAGTCATTATTGGCCTCGCCGGCTCGTTTACAGTCTTCGATGTCTTTGGGCGTTATGGACACCCCAAAGTGCGCCGCTGTCTCAATAATGGCCGCTCTATAGGACGCGTCGACGTCGATCAGAACACCATCGATATCGAACAAGATGGCCTCTGGTTTTGCGATTGTCCTAAGTGCTTTTTCTAATCGCTCAAAGTCATCCGCATCGCCCGGGCAAGTCAATCGAAGCGCATTGCGGAGGGTCGGTTTTTCAGGCCATGCCCGAACGCCGATTCCCAAGCCTGCAAGCCCGTCACGCCACCATTGGGCATTGTCGGTCCGAGCGAAGATAAAATTGCCTTGAGATGATGACGGCTCCAAACCGAGCTCAGTCAACAGGTCGGCGAGAACAGCTCGCTCTTTTCGGACGGTCTCGATGTACCCACGGCTCTGGTCTCGACGTTCCAGACCAGCCTGAGCGAGTCGAAGAGACGGAGCTGAGACAGGATAGGGCATGCCCATGGCCCGTAAACGCTCAATGACCTGGGCGGCCCCAATGGCAAAGCCGACTCTCAGTCCCGCCAGACCTAGGGCTTTGGACAGGGTTCGAAAGACCACTGCATTGGGCAGCGTCAGTGCCGTTTTCGTGAGGTCCTCATCCGCGAATTCAGCATAGGCCCCATCGACCATCAGCATACAGTCTGGACAGGACGCACTCAGTCTCACCAACTCATCGCTGGTGATCACACCGCCGGTTGGATTGTTCGGACTGACCACCGCGATCAATCCAGTTCGCTCGCTTAAACGCGCCAACACGGCGTCGACGGGATAAACCCCGCTTGTCCAGGGCACGGTCTTGACGGTCGCGAAACACCAATCCGCAAAACGTTCGATCATTTCGAAGGTCGGGACCGGGAGAATGAGGTCTCGATCCGGTGACAAATACGACCGGCACATCCTCAATAGGCCATCATCGGCGCCAGCTGTGACTAAAACTTGTTCAGATTTGACACCGAATAGCTGTGCAATCAGCGCTTCTAAGTTCGCTGTGGACGGGTAGTGCCTCAGGTCGTCGACCGCTAAATCAGACACCACGTCGAGGACGTCTGTACAGACAACTTGTCCTTCATTGCCGTCCAGTCGCATATCGACTGGGGCGGGATGCCTGGGCACACGGTACGGCGTTTGGATTTCTTCGCGACTCTCGTCTGTCATGATCGACTTCATGATGGACCCCTACGCGACAATTTGGTCGATGCGGCTGACCACGATGTCCGTGCCACCCACAGACTTTATCGCGGGCAGAATGGTGGTCAGTTGAGCTTTGGGGACCGCTGCGCGCACGGCCACACCCTCGTCAGACTGCAGTCTTGCGATCGTGGGTTCGCGCATCGCAGGCAGGAGCGGCAGTACGGTCTCCAGCCGCTGTGCGTCGAGATTGAACTCCAACATCACCCTCTTTCGGGCATCCAAAACCGCCTTTAAGACCATGACAAAATCGTCTATCAAGCGTCGTTTAGGTGGGTCATCTAACACCTTTGGGTTGGCATAGAGGCGTGTAGAGGATGTCATGATGGTATCGACGATTTGCAATCGGTTCGCCCGAAGTGTAGAGCCCGTCGCCGTATTGTCGACGATACAGTCTGCATCCTCTGGCGGGAGCACCTCTGTGGCGCCCCAACTGCGCACAAAGCGCCCTTCTAGATTGACATCGCGCATCCAGCGCTGAGTGATTTGAGCATATTCAGACGCGACCACCAGTGGTCGGGTGGGCAGTTGGCCGTCCACCAGCAATGATTCGGGGGCTGCAGCGACAATCTCGACTGTATCGAGCTCCGTATCCAAGAGAGGGACCAGGTCGGCATTGAGCTCCGCAACCCAGTCTGCCCCTGCGAAGCCGATATCTCGGCGACCTGCAGCGAGCATTTCTACAATGCCCTGTGGTTTGAGTAATTTGGCTGAAACACCGTCGAGAGCCAATTGCACCCGATAGTCGCGGTCGCGATTCAAAATGGGGCAGCCCGCATCGCCTAAGAGTTGCTTTAATTTTTCAAACATTCTGCCCTTTGGCAGAGCGAGTTGTACGAGGGATTGAGTGTTCATGTCACATTTCTCCACTTTGAAGCCGGGCCAAAGGGGACAATGCGACGCACAAACGCAAAACGCCGACCCCTAAGGACCGGCGTTTGTTCTCAGCGCGTTATCGCTCAGATCACTGCCGGTCCACTCCATGGTGGTGATGGCAATGATGGCGATGTGCACGGTTTAAAATCATGCCTACTGACTTATCGAGATCGGTGGAATACATCAAGAATTGTTTTTGTATAAAGTTGATTTCTTATTGATATTAATGGTTTAAGGATTTTGAAAAGTGGTTCGAACGTGGGATCTCTTGACTCTAAACATCTCTTTGAAACCGTCCGTTGATTGATTTTTGACTGTGTCAGGGCCGCCGAACTTGAGCAAAAGTTGGACCCGAATGAGATGTGACACGCAGGTCCAGAACAGTCTCAGTCCTCCGAGCCTAAAAAATCGTCTTGCACCCCTGACGTATCCGTCAATCGGCTGATGAATGAGTCTTTGCACTTTTCGGTCTCGGTTGGAATACTTGGCGGGGCTGCTGTCTGAAAAATTGATGAGTGGGGTCTCTTATGCGGATTTATTTTGTCTCGGTTATCGTGTGTGTTTTGTCTACAGCATCACACGCTCAAGATCGTCCACTGATGGATGCTGGCGAGCCTTTCGGTATGCTGCCACTGGTCGATGAAGTGGTCGTCGGCCAAAACGAGGATGCCCACGGTTTTGTCGAAAGTGAGCCAGGCATCAGCGAAGTCCAAGACATCTTGGGTGCGTCGACTCGGGTGATACCCAACGTGGGGGGCGCCCGCTTCATTGGTTACCGAATGGGGGCTGGTATGGGCTTACAGTCCGGAAAAGCCTATGTGCTCGTCGTCGACTATCCAGAGGATGGGCCACGCACCAATTACATTATTAATCGCGGCGGAGAATACGCACGGGGATTTAGCACAGGTATCGCGGTGGGCGACTCACTCCAAAACTACACTCAGAATAATCCAGAATCTCTCGATTATCCGCTGTCTGGTGGCGTCGAATCTTCGAAGACTCTGTTCTTTCTCCATGAGAATTTTGCGTCACAAGTTCTTAATCTTCAGGGTCCGATGGCGAGGCCTGAGACACCCGCCGACGGATTTATGGTCTACGTTATGCAGCAGGGCGCATGGTTCAATGGCAGTGCGGATGTACGCCAGGCACCGCTTTCTCTTGGGGCGGCTGTATCTCGGATTAGACTCTTCGAAGTCCCCGACCTAGACACTCTTGCTGCACCCATCATCTACCCACCCGATGGCTTGCCACGCCGCCATTTGTTCTGGCGTGAAGAAATGTCCGATGGCGCTGTGTCAAAGCGCAATAACAGTCAATCTGCCGTCGACAACATTGTTGATTACTTCCAATACAAAGCCCAGATGATGAAGTTCCTGGGCATGAACACCTTTTCCAAGGACCTCCTTGAGTTTGGGGCAAATCAGGGTTGGGACAGCAATCTGCATGGTGGGAACAGCTGGGTCCATCAATCTGAGTATCCTCAGCTTTGGTCAGACATTCTGGAGATGCTGGGCGACTACGGATTCTACGTCTTGCCCATGTACGAATACTGCGGCAGTAAAGGCGATAACGGGCTTGGGTATCAAACTCAAGCTCAACCCCTCAGGCGTGACCGCTATGTCTTTGGAGAAGAAGGATCCTGTCGAGGCTATACTCACATTTGGTGGTCTGAGCGCTGCAATGTGGACATCGCCAACCCGGCGGCCCTCGATGACTTTCGGAAAATGATCGACGCCACCATTACTCGGCATAGAGATAAGGTTCCTTTCGTTGGCGCTTGGATGCGGACTCGAGTGGCCGATATTCCCATCAGTTTCTCCGATTACAGCTTAAACGCATTTAGCACTGAGACAGCACAAGCGGCGCCTGTGACTCGACCTATGCTCAGGGATGATGACACACTGCTCGCAACCTATAAGGCGTGGTGGCTCGACCAACGCAGGGAATTTATGGCCGGCGTACGAGACACCCTCCATGAGGCGTTGGGCGATGAGTCGGTTCTGTTGTTTACAGCCTATCATGAGGAACCCGGCCCGGGCGTCACAGGTGGCATCATCAGCGACGATCTCGAGGGATTGCAGTCAAGGGGTCTAGACGCGAGGAGTTGGGACGAGGTTGCCTTAGACGGTGGCTATTTGGATGCGCTTCTCGCTGAGGCTGGGAACTGGCATGACAATGGCTGTATGGATCCGGAGAAGACGCTCTTTGAATGGGAGAACGCGAACCCTGTACCTGACCCCCAAAATGCCAAGGCCATGGATGGATTTCTTTTCACCTATCCCTTTAATCGACTCTACAGCACCAGCAGCACCACAGGGTTTGACGCGTTTCGTGGGCCAGCAGGCCTGGCGATAATCAAGCATTATCCATTAAACGAACATACGACGGAGGTGCGGGTGATGGGTGAGCGGCAGTCACCATTGGGTTATTTTGTCTCCGATATGGACCGCAATGGCCCTTATTCGATGCTCGCGGAGGCGCGGGCACTGGCTCATGGTGACCCCAGATATATCGGTTATTTATCATCTCAGAATTACACCCGTGGATTTCCTGAATATGTGAGACGATTCAACAGGGCCTTTCTGGCTCTTCCGGCTGTTCCAAGTGTGATTTGGCCGCAGGCATCCGATGACGACAACGTGGTCGTTCGCGCGTACGAAACCGAGGCCCATGGGACCTATCTCGCGGTTGTGAACACGGGATTGAATGCAGTGACCGATATGACCATTACCCTGCCTGAGTTAGGTCAGGTCCGAGACGCAGTCTCTCAGGACGAACTGTCTGACGGCCAGGCGACCTTTTCATTGACGCTCTATCCAGGTGAGGTCAGAGCATTGGTCTTCACTGCGTCGGCACCGAGTCCTGGCACAGACATGGGTGTGGCGCCGGTGGGTGCTGATGGTGGTATGGGGTCCGGTGTAGACCCGATTGAGACAGATGCTGGGACGCTGATGGAGCAAAATGATGGTCCTGGTGAGACATCGAGTTCATCCAGCGGCGGTTGTGAGAGCGTTGGATCCACGACAGCGCCCCTGATGATGTTTCTTCTTTTGCTTGGCTTTATTCGTCGTTATCGGTCACCGAATTCGAGAGCGATGCAGAGCCGGCGATTGTGGTAAAGTCAATCGTCTTCTATGCGTTCATTTAACGAGTTGCGATCACCGACGGCGCTTTATTTCTTGTCTGTATGGCCTCGGCATAGGGCTCTCACATTACATTTTGGTCCGGTCATACTCTGAACAACACATGATTGATTCAGATGCGGTAGCCAACGACGACTGCCTACAGCCCGTTTAAGTTGAGTTTAAATGAGGTTTGTCAGCATCACTTTTGATTATTTTTAAACACACTCTATGTTACTTTGTTCGAGTCTCGAACAAATGATTGACCATTACGGTAGGTAGAGTATGAACCAATCCCAAATCCTGTTCCTTCTGGGTACGCTCTTTCTGGCTGGCTGTGCATCTGAGAACACCTCTACGGCCATGGCCTGTGGTGACAATGAGATTCGGTCTGGTGCAATGTGTATTCCCGACCCTGCCCGGCCACAGACAGACGGGTCTATGCCCAGTTCCAGCGGTAACGGCATGATCGATGGCGGGCTGGCAGATGACCTGAGTCCCGACGCGTTGCCAGTGACCGTTGATGATTGGTTTTACCCCAGCGGATACATGGGAGACGGCGAATCAGGTGGGATTTCCGCAGGGTCGTGCGAGACCGTACTCGAAGACACTCTGGGTCCGTGCCATGAGTTCACCTGGACACCTGGAGACGTGGGTTGGGGTGGTGTTTTCTGGCAGCATCCAGACATGAACTGGGGTGACGAAGCGGGCCTTATCATGCCCATGGGGGCGCAAAGTGTCCGTTTTACAGCTTGGGGTGCGTCAGGCAGCGAGGTTGTGACTTTTGGGGCCGGGATGGGAGACGTAGACGGATTTAGCGTAGACACGGGTGCGGTGACCCTAAACGAGACGCCGACCGACTATGTCATTGATTTGAGATCCGCAAATTATGGTGTTGTGGTGGGCGCGTTTTCTTGGTCGATGGCGTCTGGCGACGGCCCTCAAACCATCTATATCAGTCACATTCACTGGTCGGATTTAGCCCCTATGGGCATGCCGCCCGAACCAACGCCGCCAGAACCTGAACTCGCACTCCCCTTGGCTGTTGACGACTGGTATGCTCCAAGTGGCTATATGGGTGATGGGTCGAGCAATGGCATTGTCGATGAGCCCTGCGAGATGAGGGGGCCGGTTGAGGTCGGCAATTGCCATCGATTTACTTGGACACCGGGTGCCGCCGGTTGGGCTGGCGTGTTTTGGCAGTATCCCGATGGAAATTGGGGGAGTCAGGATGGATTGTCTATTCCTGAAGGCGCCCTCAGCGTGCGCTTTACAGCGTGGGGCCTTGCCGGTGGTGAAGCCATTGAATTTGGCACTGGTATGAGTGATGTCGACGGATTCGGACTCACTCGAAATCTTTCGCTGACGACCGAGCCGACCGAATATGTTCTAGATCTATCGACAACCGAATACACGCAAGTCGTGGGTGGGTTTGTCTGGACTGCATCGAACTCGGATACGCCGGTGACCTTTTTTGTCGACGGCATCCATTGGTCAACGGAACAGGCGGAGGTCGAGCCGATGCAACCCATGGAATTAGGCCTGCCATTTTCTATAGATGATCATTTCGTTCCGTCTGGCTATATCGGCAATTCGATGGCGATTACAGATACGCCATGCGCTGACATCGTCATGCTTGACCAATGCCATCAATTTACCTGGTCACCCAATGGCAGCCCTCCGAACTGGGGTGGCGTTATCTGGCAGAGTCCGGATGGCAATTGGGGTATGGAGCCGGGGCTTACAGTCGCGCCCGGCGCGCGTGCCATCCAGTTCACAGCCTGGACAGACTCTGACGAGACCACCATCGATATCGGTGCTGGTTATGGAGCTGATTCGACCGACGGCTTCGAGGTCGCCATGGACGCCCTCCAATTAACTGATATGCCCACGGAGTACGAACTCGACCTCAGCATGCTGACCTACGACACGGTTGCGAGCGGCTTTCGCTGGACCATTGAGTCAGTGGAGGCCAAGACGTTCTACATTGCTAATCTCCGGTGGGTGCCATGAATGCCTTGGGTGAAATTGCCGATATTAGGACGCGGAACTGTTACCTCGTCCTGGAGTGCTTGCGGAAAAAATCACTCACACGTGCCGAGATCTCGCGAGAAACACGCCTGAGCCGCTCAACCATTTCAGCCATCGTGACCCATCTCATCGACTTGGACTTGATCGAAGAGACGGGTGCTGTAAATCATGGCGGTGGCCGGCCGGGGATCGTGCTCAGACTGGCAACGGAACGCTTTGTTCTCGTGGGTGCAGAGCTCGGTCGACAGCGGACCGAGCTCGTTCTGACGGATCTCGGAGGTACGAGTCTTGGCAACCTACAGAGTCCAGGTATTGACGGTCGGTCGGCTCACTGCGTCCTCGATGAACTCAGTGGGGCCATTTCCACATTACTCGCCGAGCGACCCGAGCTGACCTGTCTTGGATTAGGCCTTGGGGTGCCGAGCCCAATAGACCCGTCGAACCCCGGTTACCTTGACGCGTCGATCTTGCCCCAGTGGATTGATATCAATATTCAAACTGGACTCGAGCAACGGCTCGGACTGCCGGTCTTCGTGGATAATGATGCAAATATGGGCGCCTTTGCTGAGTATTGGTGGACCGGTCACGTTGAGAGCGTGATCTTTGTCCGCTTAAGTGCCGGCGTCGGGGCAGGGATGATTAATTCCGGTCAAATCCATTATGGCATGCGTGGAATTGCGGGCGAAATTGGACACATGTCGATCGACCCAGACGGACCTCAGTGCGTCTGCGGACAACGTGGATGCCTCGTTAAGTTTGTCGGTGCCGAGGCACTGAGAGAAGCGGTTGGTCGAATTGGCATTCGGAGCAGCGGGGCAGACGCGTTCGACGAGTTAGCCGAGAGAGCAAAAAACGGCGATGCCGACGCCCAGAAAACCCAAAATGGACTCGTGGATAACCTGGCAACAGGCCTGACCTCATTAGTCAACGTTGTCGCCCCGGAAACGATCTATCTCTCAGGCGCCATCACAGCACTGGGCGATCCTTTTCTTAAGCGTCTCCAAGACACGTTGAAAGAGCGCACACTGTTCGGTGTTGGCGCAGATACCCAAGTGAGCTGGACCAATCATGGGTTTCTTGCCGTACCGAAAGGGGCGTGTGGCTATGTGATGCGCGCTCTTTTTAATAATGTGCGGCGAATTGGACACGCTTTACGAGAGAGCGCATGAGAGCCTTAGATTGCTGTGTTCCAGGTGCCTGTGCTTTGCACCAAAAGAGGGTCTCTACCCTATGAATCGATGGCTCATCGGACTCTGTATCATGGTCAGCGCGACGGCGTGTCGTCGCGAGAGCAGACAGCCAGAGGAGCAGGTTTTAGTGGCGTCTGCAACGCTGACAAGTGCATGGATTCGTAATTTCAATCCGTTCTCGCCGAACGCGCTTTGGCCGACTCGAGCGGGTGTTTATGAGCCCTTGCTCATCTACAATACGCTGACTGGCAGATATGTCCCTTGGCTCGCCACCAGTCATCGGTGGTCCGACGACAGTCTATCCCTGGAATTTGAGTTGCGAAAAGACGTCCAATGGAGCGATGGGAACGGGTTCGATGCCGATGATGTGGTGTTCACGTTTGAACTCATGAAAAATCATCCCGCTCTCGATACAGGATCTGTTTGGCAACGCATATTGGGCATCGACAAATTGGCGCCCCATCGTGTTCGCTTTCGTCTCGCCCATCCCGACTACCCAGCTTTGCCTGTATTGGCCCATCAAATGATTGTCCCCGAGCACATTTGGGTCAAAGTTCAGGCGCCCTCAACCTTTCGCAATGAAACCCCTGTTGGAACGGGCCCATACCCGATCGTGGGCAGTTTCAGAACCCAATTATTTGAGCTCGACAAGCATCCTAATTATTGGAAGAAAGAGGCTGTACTTGCCAAAAAATTGCGTATGCCAGCCTACCAAGGAAACGACACGGTCAGCCTCGCGCTCGTCAGTGGAGATATCGATTGGGCGGGTCATAATGTGCCACTGATTGAGCGGACCTATATTCCCCGTGACCCAGTCCATTTTAAATATTGGTTTCCGCCCTTGGGTGGCATGGTCTTTCTTTTTGCCAATACGACTCGACCGCCCCTTGATGATGCTCGAGTCCGTAAAGCCATCAGTTTGGCAATCGACCGGAACCGCTTGGTCAAAATTGGGATGAGTGGCTACACCCAGCCAGCAGATGGAACGGGCCTCAGCCCTGTGTACGATCGATGGAAATGTTGCAAGACGGAGGCGGAAGCTCTGACTCGTCACAATCCGAACGAATCACAGGCTCTTCTCCGCAGCGCGGGTTGTCGCAAAGAAAAAAACCAATGGACGTGTCAGGGCAAAGTACTCAGGTTTGGTCTTGAAGTCGTAAACGGATGGACCGATTGGATTCGTTCGGCCCAGGTCATTAAGCAAGATTTGGGTGCCATTGGGATCCATGTCCAGGTCAAATCATACGACTTTGGAGCGTGGTTCGAGCATGTTCAGATGGGTCGATTCGACCTATCCATCGGATGGTCAAATGAAGGCAGTACACCCTACGAATTCTATGGAGGGCTGGCGTCGAGCAAAACCGTAAAACCCGTGGGACAGGCCGGTCCCACCAATTGGCACCGCTTCGCGGACAAGACCTTCGATATGCTGTTAGATACGTTCGCGAGCACACCGCCTGGGCTAAAGCGAGAGCAGCTCGTCGACCAAATGCAAGCGCGCTTCATCGAGACTCTACCCGCCATCCCGCTCTTTCCAAATCCATCTTGGGGTACCTATTCGACGCGTCACTTTGTCGGTTTCCCCAATGCTAAAAAGCCCTATGCGAAGCTGAGCCCCCATGCAGACCCAGAACGCTTACTGTTAATGACGACCATCGCCCCGCGTACCAAAAACACGTCCGATGGGATCGCCGACCGTACGGGCGCGGGGGGCCCTTAAATGAACTTCCTTCTCAGCAAAATGGGGTTGTATGCCGTTGCGGGTTGGGCGGTCATTACTCTCAATTTCTTGATTCCCCGACTCATGCCCGGTGACCCAGCATCCGCCCTCTTTGCTCGATTCAAAGGCAAATTGAAACCGGACGCAATGGAGGCACTTCGGCAACAATTAGGCTTAAACGATGCCCCTTTATTGAAGCAATACTGGGATTACATAGCGCAACTGGCCCAAGGCGAATTTGGTTTGTCCATCGCCTTTCATCCCGAACCGGTCCTCGGGGTGATTAAAATCGGCTTTATTTGGACCGTTGGTCTCTCAGGGGTCGCGGTTTTGATCAGCGTGGTCGTCGGCACTGGGCTGGGTGCGTATGCTGCCTGGCGGCAAGGCGGTCGTTTCGATGCCATCGTACCTCCAGCCGTCGCTTTCTTAGCGGCGTTTCCTTATTTCTTTTTGGCGATGATCTTACTTTTCTTCCTTGGTCTAGAATGGGGGTTGTTCCCCTTAGGGATGGCTTACGGGCCGTACAGCGCCCCCGGCTTCAATGGCGGGTTTATCTACGATTTGGTGAGTCACGGTTTTTTACCGTGTCTAACCATTGTACTCGCCTCCTTGAGTGGTTGGCTGTTCGTGATGCGCAACACCATGATTGGCGTTATGGGTGATGAGTATGTTTGCCTCGCTCATGCAAAGGGTCTGTCGAGACGGCGCATCTTTGTCGCCTATGCAATGCGAAATGCCTTGCTGCCTAGCCTCACCAGCTTCGGCATGGCACTCGGTTTTATCGTGAGCGGTGCATTGCTCACAGAAGTGGTCTTCTCCTACCCCGGCTTAGGCTACCTGCTTCTTAAGGCAATCCTGAGTCAGGACTACCCCCTCATGCAGGGCATCTTTCTGATGATTACCCTCTCCGTCTTGCTCGCGAACATTCTGGTCGATGCCCTCTACTATGTGCTCGATCCGAGAACGAGGGGCGGTCGATGAAAGCGTTTTGGTCCAATCGAAAAGCCCGCCTCGGCAGCCTCCTCGTGGGCGGTTTGATCCTAGTGGCGCTCATTGGGGTTGTTTTGTACGACGCCAACATGGCCAATGCGGAGGCCGGACCGATCCTCGCAGCCCCAGACAGTACCTTTTGGTTCGGTACAAACATGCAGGGTAAGGACGTCTTCATCCAAACCCTCTATGGGGCTGCTCCCACGATTTTCTATTCCCTGCTTATCGGGGCGGGTGTGACCTTTCTCAGTATTCTTTTTGGTGTCACGGCCGGGTTTTTTGGAGGTAGAGTAGACCTCTTTTTGAACCTCTTTATTAACATCTTTCTTTTGATTCCGAGCCTGCCCTTGCTGATCGTCTTGGCCGCTGTCTTCCAGCAACACAGCGACACCATCTCGGGTCCCTTGATCATCGCAATCGTTTTGATCGGAACGGGGTGGGCATGGGGGGCTCGTGTCTTACGAAGTCAGGCAATGACCTTGAGCCGACGACCATTCATTGAGGCAGCGCGCCTGTCGGGTGATGGATCGATGACGGTCATTTTCTATCATCTCGTACCCAACATGGCCTCACTCATTGGCACGTCCTTCATTGGGGCAACCACCTTTGCTGTGGGTGCTCAAGTGGGTCTTGAATTCCTGGGTTTCGGTGACCCTTCAAATGTGACATGGGGGACAAATCTGTACTGGGCGACGCAAAATCAAGCCTTGCTCACCGGCGCGTGGTGGACCTTTCTTCCGACGGGCTTAGGCATCGCCTTCTTTGCCTTTGGTTTGGTCCTGATGACCTTCGCTCTCGATGAGATCACCAATCCGTCATTGGCCACGCGTCGACATTTCAAGGCGTCCACTGGTCAGCAGCCTGATTTGGACACCGCCGTCGTTCATTCGATGCCCCCAAAAGACGTTGATTTTGCCACAGCTGAGGGGGAGACATGAACCTGTTGACCGTTCGTGGTTTGTCTGTCGACTACGCGACCCCCAATGGTCCTGCGCGTGCGGTCCACGGAATCGACTTTCATGTCAACCAGGGTGAAGTGATCGGTCTGGCTGGGGAGAGTGGCTCGGGGAAATCAACGGTTGCAAAAGCCATTATGAGAATTCTCCAGCCACCTGGCTTTATCTCTGGTGGTTCGGTCCTGCTCAATGGTCGGGATGTTTTGACCATGTCTCGTTCAGATTTGCGTGACATGCGATGGACTGAAATGGCCATGGTCTTCCAAAGCGCCTTAGATAGCCTCAACCCCGTCCTTCCCATCGAAGCTCAATTTCAAGACCTAGCCATCGCACGCCTTGGGCGGCGACTGGCCCCAGCACAATTACGCGAATTCCTGAGATTTGTGGACCTCGAAAATCGAGTTTTGAGTTCTTATCCACATCAGCTGTCTGGAGGCATGCGGCAGCGGGTTGGCATCGCATTGGCACTGGTCTTAAAACCAAAGCTGCTGATTTTGGATGAGCCCACAACCGCATTGGATGTTGTCGTTCAGCGCCATATTTTAAGGGGTCTTCAGCGTCTTCAAAAAGAGCTCAACTTCTCGATCTTATTTATTACCCATGACTTGCCGGTGCTTTTGGCGATGAGCGACCGCATTATCATTATGAAAGATGGACTCGTCTGCGAGGCCGATACACCATCTGCTCTCCGTCGACGACCTGAACATCCCTACACACAGCAATTACTGGCATCAATGCAGCTCCTGGAAGATGGAGGAGATGGCTCTCCAGAGGAGCGAACATGATGAAGTCGCTCTCCCTGGACACACTGTGCAAAACATTTCGGTTTGATGGCCAGTCTGTAAAGGCCGTTGATGGCTTTACGGCTCAAATTGAGCAAGGCGAGATCGTGGCTGTTGTCGGTGAGTCTGGGTCGGGTAAAAGTACAGTGGCTCGTATGATTGTAGGTTTAGAGAGACCCACGTCTGGCTCCGTGAGGTTGACCGATTCTGCCGGCATGCGAACGCCCACGCTAAAGGACGTGCAGATGGTTTTCCAAGACCCCTTTGCGTCATTAAATCCAGTCCATACGGTCCGGACGCATCTGGCCAGGCCGATCCGGAAACTTCGAGAGACTATCAACGGTCGCCAAGCAGTCGATGCCGAATGCGAGCGATTACTCGAGCATGTCGAGCTCAATCCGGCGTCACTCTATATTGACCGCTACCCGGATTCCATGAGCGGCGGACAGCGTCAACGTGTGGCCATCGCTCGCGCGCTCGCCGCCAAACCAGACTTCCTCATTGCTGATGAGCCGACCTCGATGCTGGATGTCTCTATTCGACATGAGGTCTTGATGCTCTTGAAGTCGCTGAAGGCCGACGGCCTTGGAATCGTGTTGATCACTCACGACCTGAAAAGCGTTGAAGCAATCGCCGACCGAGTTTTTGTACTCAAAAAAGGGGTCTGTGTTGAAAGTGGCACGACCTCGGATGTCTTGCAGCGGCCAACCCACGACTATACACGTTTACTGTGTGCATCGGTCCCAGACCCAGATGGCCTTTTCTTAAACTCTCGGCCATCCGATGGTGATGCCCTCAGCGAGGAAGGCTAATCACCCATGTTTCTATTCCCGTCTCTATTTACGACTCAAGTCCATGAAAGGCCTGGCTCAAATGTTTAAGTTTCCAGATAACTTTGTTTGGGGTGTTGCGACATCCTCGTTTCAAATCGAAGGTGCAGTCGATGTTGATGGGCGCTCAGAAAGTATCTGGGATCGCCTATGTAAGAGACCTGGAGCCATCGCTGACAACACCAATGGTGATGTGGCGTGCGACCATTACAATCGATGGCCAGAAGACGTAAAGATTATGTCTGATATGGGGGTTGGCGCCTATCGGTTTTCTGTTGCATGGCCGCGGATTATTCCCACTGGACGTGGTGCGACCAACCAAAAAGGTATCGATTTTTATTCGCGGCTCGTGGATGGGTTACTCGAGGCCGGTATCGATCCCTGCGTGACACTTTATCACTGGGACTTACCTCAGATTCTTGAAGATCAAGGCGGTTGGACGAATCGGGACACCGCCTATGCATTCGCAGACTACACAGAGACCATTTCCCGTGCCCTTGGAGATCGAGTCAAGACCTGGGTGACCATCAATGAACCGTGGTGTATCAGCGTTCTCGGTTATATCAACGGCGAACATGCTCCGGGGATTAAGAACGACTGGCCCAAGGCTTTATCGGCGGCACATCATGTGATGTTGGGCCATGGATTAGCTGTGCCTATTATCCGAGATAATGTTCCCGACGGCGAGGTGGGCATCACGGTCAATCTGGTGCCTAATGAACCCGCGTCTCAGAGTGGGGCGGATCGCGATGCCTGTCGTCATTTCGACGGTTTTTTCAATCGCTGGTATCTCGATCCGGTCTTTGGGCGAGGCTATCCAGCTGATCGGGTTGCAGACCTGGTCAAAGCCGGAGAGATTCCATCATCGGACCTTCCTTTTCTGCACAAAGGTGATTTAGAGACCATTGCTGCGGACAGCGATTTTCTCGGCATCAATTACTATTCGCGCGCCGTCATTCGCGATGAAAAAGCCGAGAATAACGATCCGCCCGATGTGGTTTCGACGAAAAACGAAACGGACATGGGCTGGGAAGTTTGGCCGTTGGGTCTAGAGCAAATCTTGGTTCGACTTAAAGATGATTACAATCCCAAAGCCATTCAAGTGACCGAGAATGGCTGTGCCTATGCAACAGCTCCGAACGCTGATGGCATCGTCGAAGATACTGAGCGCATCGCATACTTTGATGGGCATATTAGAGCCTGCGCCAAAGCCATCGAGCAGGGGGTTCCGTTGACCGCATATTACGCCTGGTCTCTCTTGGATAATTTCGAATGGGCTTTTGGCTATGAAAAACGCTTTGGGCTCGTCTATGTGGACTATGACACCTTAGACCGTACACCAAAGCAAAGCGCGCATTGGTATCGGGATTTGATCCAGAAAGGAGGGATTTAGTTGAAGGGATTCCTCATCACGCTGTGTCTTTTGACGACACCAGCCTGGGCACAGGTCGAGACGGTTCGTGTCCATTCAGATGCCAAGGGCTACAAGCTCTCTGTAGAGGGTAAAGACTTTTTAATTCGGGGTATGAACTGGGGGTATGTGCCCGTTGGGACGAACTACAGCTACGACCTATGGTCTAAACCCACCGACTTTATCGAGACGGTTCTTCACCGAGAGATGAAGTTGCTCAAGGCCATGGGTGTCAATTCCATTCGGCTTTTTAATACCGTTCCTCCAAAATGGATCACCTGGATGCGAGACAAGTACGGCATTTACACGGCTGTCAATCATCTGATGGGTCGCTACGGGTTCGATGTCAACGGCACGTTTGTACCCAACATTGATTACAACAACCCAGCCCATCGGAAGGCGATCTTAGACGATTTGAAATCGACGGTGGAGCGATTTAAGAATGTTCGAGGCGTCCTGCTCTACATGCTCGGTAATGAAAATAATTACGGATTGCACTGGACATCACATGAGATTGAGGCGCTGCCAGGCAAAGCATATGATGCAAAAGCCGTCCATCTCTACACCCTTCTAGGTGAGGCTGCGACCATCATCAAAGCCATCGATCCCAAGCGGCCTATCACCATGACCAATGGAGACCTACAGTACATTGATTTAATCGAAAAGCACTGCGGCGATGTCGACATTATGGGCACTAATGTCTACCGAGGGCCATCGATGCGCGACCTGTACGATAAGGTGAAGACCATTCTCAAAAGGCCCGTCCTCTTTAGCGAATTTGGAGCCGATGCCTACAATGCGCGGGATGACCGCGAAGACCATCTCATGCAGGCCAAAGTCCTCAAGGCACAGTGGGAAGAAATCTACCTACAAAGCTATGGACATGGCGGGGCCGGAACGGCGGTTGGCGGGTTTGTTTTCCAGTGGAGTGATGGCTGGTGGAAATACAAACAGCACACCAATCTGGATGTCCATGACACCAACGCGTCATGGCCCAACCGGGGCTATCCCGATTTCGTTGAAAACGGCAATAATATGAATGAGGAGTGGTTTGGGATTACCGCCAAATCTAGGCCTGATGATGATGGCCACTACACGCTACAACCGAGGGCCACTTACTATGTTCTGCGCGATGCGTGGTCCTTAGACCCATATGCCCAGAACACCGATCCAAAGGTCATCAAGACTCATTTCGATACCCTCGATATCAATCGGCTCGGTTCACCATACGACGTGGCATCAGTAAAGGCTCAAGTCCAGGAGAGTAATCGCGTTCAAGTGACCGGTCTTCGGATGTATTTGAGCGGCACGTTTTCGGGCGGTCGCGGCGCGACGGAGCATGCAGGCCCCGATGTCTATGACCATACGGAATCCTTTTTCCCCGAAGTGACGCTCCGGCCATCATCCAAGTTGAACGGTCGATTGGTCCTCAACATACTCGGCAATGTCGCTCAAAACCGACTGGACAAGACCTTTTACGAAAATCGGGGTCGCGAATACCTGAGGCTCGATGACGCGGGTCAGTCCGTGACGGAAACGGATTTGCAACCCATACGCGTCTATCAAGCTGAGTTCACAGTGAAGAGTTCTGTGGCTGACATCCATGGTTTTTACCGGACGGGTCATTATCATTGGGGCGATGAAGGGGACTTATTCGGACTGTATAGAGAAGCCAATTACGGCCCCAATACCGACATTTATAACGGTGTGGCGCCCGTCGGTGCTCTGGTCACCGGCAAGGGGGCATTGGGCGGACTTAAATTGGCGTTTGGCCCTGAGATTTATTGGGGTGCGAACCCGATGGTCATCGCCAAATATCAAAGGTCATTGGGCGCCCTCAATTTAACATTAGTCCATCAGGAAGACATCGCGAGGCGAGCGCAAACGACATCGAGTTTTGCTGTTCCCGAACAAAAAACGAGAAAATCCACCCTGAATCTCGAGTTTCCTTTTCTCGGGGGGCGTGCGGCCCTGGGTGGGATTTTTGCGGGTTCAGAGAGAGTCGGTCGGTCCTTTCGGTGGCAACGAGACGTGGCGGGTCGTGGTTACTTAGACCAAGGTCTCGACGTCATTGACGACCAGATCAATTGGGCCGATACGCTCGGCGCTAAAGCGCGCTTCAATTGGAATGTCGGTCGCGCCATTATTCATCTACAGGGTGGCTATTACGGTCTGGTCGCCGATGGTGGCCCCAATAATTTCCCCACCGGCTGGCGACTGCATCAGAGTGGGCGAGGTAACCATTACGGCGGCGAATTGGGTGTTGATTTCGCGGTCAGCCAAGCCTTTCGTATCGAACCAAAGGTCCTCTATCAGCAACCGCTCATTGGACCCAATAAACCCATCGGCGACTACTTGAGCCCAACGACGGGTATTTATTATCCAGGTGTGGGCGCTCGAAATGTACTCGATGATCCGTTTGCTGTCCGCGATAACAGAGAGACCATCGCTGGCGAACTGCTCTTTGTGTTTGATCCAACGCCAGAAAACTGGTTTTGGAATTGGAACCGAACGGAAACGGAAACGGCTGGATTTGCGGCGGCACTGAGCATCATCTACCGCCACCATCCAACCACCCAGGATGGACACGTGGCCATCTTTGATACGGGCATGGCTGCCTTTGGCGCAGCCCCACCGGCTCGGGATACGTGGGATGCCAACCTTCTATGGGTCTCGAACCCTGGTGGCGGTGCTCGTTTATTCGGCAGCGCCTATGTTGGCAATCAGGATGCCTTTGGTGACGATTCAAGGCGTGTGTTTCGCTACGGGACCGATGTCAATATGTGGTGGGATCGCTGGGCTTTTACATCTGCCCTCAAATTCGATGACTGGGGTCCATATGACTTTCATCGAGATTTCAATCTCACATACCCTTTCCAGCTCTATAGCGACGTGTCATGGGGGCTGCGAAAGTTGAGTCTAGAGAATGCTGGCACTCGAATCGGTATCCGGGCCCAATATCGTCGTCTCGACCGTTTCTCGGAAGGCCTCATAGAAGGCTCCAGCTACGTCGACGCAGTTGAATATGAAATTGGAACATACATGGATATTGCCCTATGAAGACCATAATAACACGCGTCACACTGTGGGTGGGTCTACTCTGCATCGTAGCCTGCGGCGAGACAGGAGAGTTTCTTTACGGCGCCCAGTTTGAGGCGCTGTCTCTGAATACGAATGATCCCAGCTTGGGTATTCATCCAAGCCAGACCGTTCTCAATGATCCGAATAATCCCTTTCGTTTTGAGCGCTCCGGTGAAGAAACAAAATGGGACATTGAAAGTGCTCGACAACCCATCGCCGCGTTTTACAGCTGGGCGACATGGCTTGCCACTGAACCGACGGGTGAACATCAGTATTACGTCGGGCTTAATTTGAAGGCCATTTATCAGCGAAACTTAGTCCCTGAAAGTGATGGCGAGACCGTAAGGCAATTGGCCATCGCCGCATTCCGTTCTGTTTTAGACAATTTCCCGGATGCGGTGACCTATGACATTACGGGCACTGTTGCCTACCCGATTCGACCGGATGCCTTCCGAGCATTGGAGAGTCTTGGTGGCGATCCAAGCCCATGGTCATTGGTGGTCGATTTAAATGGGGAGGAGGTACTCGTTCGATGAACAATATGGTGAGTCTGATTTTGATGGCCTTTATGCTGACAGCCTGCAGGCCAGAGCCTGATACGTCCTTCTACGACGACCAGGAAACCTTTCAATTTGACGCAGGTGCAAACGGGATGGCTGATCCAACACCTGAATTGCCGCTGACCGTAGATGACTGGTTTGGTCCAAGTGGCTATATGGGCGATGGTGAAGACGGCTTGATCGAAGACACAACGTGCGAGACGCGCGCCCCCGACGCATTCGGTAATTGCCACAGGTTTGTCTGGACCCCAGGAGAGAAAGCATGGGCGGGTGTCTACTGGCAATTCCCTGATGGAAACTGGGGGACCGCCACTGGTTTGAATATCCCGACGGGCGCCACTGCTGTCCAGTTCACCGCATGGGGCGAGACGGGAAATGAAGTGGTCACTTTTGGCACTGGTATGGGAGACGTCGATGGTTTCTCAGTCGAACTGAGCAATGTTGAGTTGACAACATCACCCACCGAGTATCGTTTGGAGTTGACAGATGTAGACTATGGTCGCGTCGTGGGTGGTTTTGTCTGGACGTGCACCCAAGCGGGCGAGCAAGTGGTTTTCTCAATCGATAATATTCAGTGGGTTAGTGCATCGCCATGACCCATCTAGGTCGCCGCATCGTCGTGAACGTGCTTGGACTGGTTACGTTTGGGATGTGCGGGTGTGATGTCACACTGAGGTCGGCGCCAGATGCGGCTTTGGTGACTGAACCAGAGAGCACAACGTCGGGCACAGGGCCTCGAGGCATGGCCATGGGGCCTGGCGACGCAATGGACGATACAGACGCGTCAATGAGTGACCAGGGTATTGTGCCCGAGGCGCTCAATGGAGCACTGCGCAGGAGCCCCGATGGGTGGCAGCTCTGGCGGCATGGACACCCTTACCATGTGCGTGGTGCCGGTGGCAGTTATGACCTGCCGGCGCTCAAAGCAGCCGGCGGAAATAGCATTCGGACATGGGGGATCGACCAGAATACCCAAGCGCTTCTCGATGAGGCTCACCAACTCGGTCTCACAGTGAGTCTAGGCCTGTGGCTTGGACACGCTGAGCATGGCTTTGATTATCGAGATTCAGCGGCTGTCGCAGCTCAGAAAGAGGCCGTGCGGCAATGGGTTTTACAGTTCAAGGACCATCCGGCGCTCTTAGTTTGGGGTGTGGGTAATGAGGTTGAATTGAATAATGATATCCCGGAAGTCTGGGCTGCCATTGAAGACATTGCCGCCATGATTAAAGAAATCGATCCGGATACACCAACCATGGCGGTCACAGCAGAATTAGGTCAGGACAATGCCAACAAGATTCGGACGCTGACGCCCAGTATCGATATTTGGGGACTCAATGTCTATGAAGGCATTGAGTCCATTAGCCGGCGCCTGACAGCAGCAAACTGGGATGGTCCATATCTGATCACCGAATATGGCCCTCGAGGTGCCTGGGCGTCTCCTCTGACACAATGGGGTCGACCCATTGAACCATCTGGCTTAGAGAAAAGAGTCGCGTACGCAAATGCGTATCGAGCCATCAAGCAGGACGCCCGCAGGGCACTCGGTGGCTATGCTTTCATTTGGACTCCACCAGCCAGGCCAACGGACACCTGGTTTTCACTCTATGGTCTCGCCCCGCCTGTACCGGGCGAGACCCAGCAGAGAACGGTGCCGACCACCATGATCGACGCCCTTGTGGAAGCATGGACTGGCATCGCACCAGATAATCGGGGGCCCGATGTGATGGGTCTGACAATCGATCAAACACGCTTTAATCCAGGCGACCGTCTCGAGGCTCGAATCAACGCAATCGATCCTGAAGGCGATCCCATGACCTACTGGTGGGTTCTTGTTCGAGATGAGTTGGGTCTTGGGATAGATTGGCATACACGCGCCCTTTGTGAGCCCGTCGGCAATCGGTCGGACACACTTTCTATCAACGTGCCTCAACAACCAGGCCACTGGCGATTATTTGGATTTGCCGAGGGCACGCAAGGCCGTATCAGCCATGGGTCCCATCCTTTCCTCGTTCTCGGCGAGGCAACCCAACAGGCCCCTCTGCCCTTATCGGCTCTAGACCAATTTGTCCCCACGGGCTGGATGGGTGATACAGACCAGTTGAGTCTCGAAGACTGTCCGACGGCTGGGGATTTCTGCGGAGGTGTGTGCATGGGTATCCGTTGGCAGCCCCCAGAGGCGGGTGGCTGGTTTGGGATCAGATGGCAGCATCCAGGGGGTAATTGGGGCGATGAACCCGGTCTGACTATTCAGGCGGGTACGACCGAGGTGACCTTCGTTGCATGGTCTGATAAGGCCGGTACGACAGCATCCTTTGCAGTCGGGTCTAATCGAGAAACGTTTCGGGCTGAGAGTGGGCTGATCGAGCTGTCTGACACGCCGCAGACCTATCGGATTGAATTGAACGATCAAAGGGCGACCGAAGTAAAAACCGGTTTCGAGATTCTCTTGGACGCATCCGAAGGTGACGACATCGGCCAAGTCTTCCTCAAAAACGTGCTTTGGACGCGATGAGCAGCGAGAGATTTGTCATCTAAGACCCCATTATATTTGCATCCAATTACGGTCGGTGATTTCGTCTGAATCGAGTCGTTTTCGGCACGCTGTCCATGTTGAGGACCTCGCCGTTTAAGCCGAGATGGGTCGGATTTGTCTCTGAGGTTTGCAACCATGGACCGTCAACTCGGTCTATAAATCAAAATCGTTTGTGATTTCGGTGCTCTGTCTGCATCAAAGACCGCATAAAATTGCGTTTGGCGCTTGCTTTATACACTTTGTTTGGTTTACGAACAAAGGGGGAAATGCATGGGGTAACACTGGTTTTCCAGGTAACTGTTTTTTTGGCGATCTCATCTCAGAGACCGGCAACACATCTTGACAGACTAAAACACGGGGAAGAGTTAATGACTAACACGTTCATTCGACTATTTTTGGCAACCTTACTCGCACTGGGCTTTGTGGCTTGTGGCGACAGTGACTCATCCAGCAGCAATACCGGGGGCACCGGTGGTGAAGCAGGCATGGGTGGCAGTGGCGGTGCGGGTGGTGCAGGGGCTGAAGGCGGTGCCGGTGGTGCAGGAGCTGAAGGCGGTGCTGGTGGTGCAGGGGCTGAAGGCGGTGCCGGTGGTGCAGGAGCTGAAGGCGGTGCCGGTGGCATGGGTGGTGCTGGTGGGAGTATGCCAATGGGATTGACCATTCACCTGGATACCACCTGCTCTGGAATTGAAAATATCGAGACGGTGGTCCTCACTGGGCCCTGGTGGAGTTGGGCCTTAGAAGGCGACGACCTTCCCGTGGGTACAGACGAAGACGGCGATGGAATTTATTCAATGACCTTGAACGACGTGCCCATGGACGACATGCAATACAAGTGGGTCATCAACGGCCAGTGGGAACCCACTTTCGTCGGTGATCCCGCAGCACCAATCGGCGCCTGTACGCCTATCGCAAATCCGTCCGAAGGGTTTGCGAATCGATTACACGTTGCGGGTAGCGGGGACCGCACTGATACATGGGGCAGTTGCACTGCATGCGGCGAAGAGTTTACGCCAGAGGACATGGTCACAGTGAGCCTAGACACCCGGTGCGCCGGCGTAGATGCTGTCACCAGCGCTCGCATCACTGGGCCTTGGTGGGGCTGGGATCCTGCTGGAGGTCCGGCGGGGACCGATGAAGATGGTGATGGCATTTGGACGGTCACGTTCGCACCGGCCCCTGATTCGACCATGGAGTACTTATGGGTTCTAAACGATGTGCAGGAAGACTTGCGAGCCGCCAATGCAACGCTCACGGACTGCGGCGCTTTTAACAGCGACAATAATTCATACGCCAATCGCCTATTTTTGATTGGGCAAGAGTCGAGCGTTGACGTCTACAATAGCTGTGGTGAGTGTGCGCCTGAACCGCCCATGGCCTGTATGGCCGATGCCGATTGTGGCGAAGGCCAGACATGCACAGACGGAGTGTGCGCAGCGGCGGTTGTCGTCGCGCCAAACGGATGTCCCAGTGATTGTCAGGGGTGCTTTGACGGCGGTGTATGCACGCAAACCAATGAGTGGTGGACGTGTGGAGAGCAGACGGTCTGCGGTTGGGCGCGTGTAGAGATCAATGTTGATATGACGGCCTATGGAGCTGACCAAGCACCGAACATTCAGGGTGAATTTAATGGTTGGTGTGGCGATTGCTCCAATACGGCCAGCGACCCGGATGAAGATGGGATCTACACCTTCCTCCAATACCTAGCCCCTGACAATTACGAGTGGAAGCCATCCATAGGTGCCTGGGTCACCATCGCAAGCGCGCCCGCCGAGTGTGGAACTGGCGGTGAGGATAATAACTATCAGTTCGATGTGGCTGCAGCCGACGTAAACAGTGGTAATACCATCTCCGTTGGGCCTGTTTGCTTTGCCGATGGGGTGGGTAGCTGTGGTGCCTGTGAGGCCGTTGAACCACCGGCTTGCATGGCCGATGCAGATTGTGCCGAAGGGCAAATTTGCGATGCTGGGCAGTGCATCATCCAGCCCGTTGACCCGCCCGCTGATATCGTGTCCCTGACATTTGATGATGCCGCGTCCGTGGATGGGTGGACAGCCCTCGGAGATGCCGCAGCCGACGGGGCCACTTGGGCCGATGCACAGGGTGTTGAAGGCGGCGCGCTTCGGATCGCGGCAGAGAATGCTGAAGACGTGGGTCGCGCCTACATTCATCAGTACAGCAGTGACGCTATCAACTACGCCGGAAACACCAATGTTGAGGTCTCTTTTGCTGCAAAGCTGGGCGCTCCACTGGTTGCCACAGCCGTCCATGTGGGCATGGCTTTTCCTGGCATTGATCCCATGACCCAATTTGACATTCAGGCAAATGGACTTAATGAAAACGATTGGACGACCTATACTTTCCAGGTCAATAACATCGACGCCAATGGGGGTCTTTTCCGCATTGATTTCAATCTGGCCGCTGGCGCCGTGGTTGGCGCTGGGGGTGTCCTCCTCATCGACAACATCACTGTCCGCCCGGGTGCTGAACCAGTGGAACCAGTGGATCCGGGGCCTGCAGCCAATGGCTGTCCTAACGATTGCCAGGGTTGTTTCGACGGCGCTGTTTGCACGGCCACCAACGAATGGTGGACCTGTGGAGAGCAGACGGTCTGCGGCTGGGCACGCGTTGAGATCAACGTCGACATGAATGACTATGGCGCAGACCAAGCCCCCAACATTCAGGGTGAATTCAATGAGTGGTGCGGTGATTGCTCAAATACGGCAACCGACCTGGACGCAGATGGCATTTACACCTTTCTGCAGTACTTGGCACCAGACAACTACGAGTGGAAGCCATCCATCGGTGCATGGGTCACCATCTCCAGTGCACCTGTGGAATGTGGAACGGGTGGTGAGAATAATAACTACCAATTCGACGTGGCCGCAGCTGATGTGAACAGCGGCAATACAGTGTCTGTTGGACCTGTCTGTTTCGCAGATGGGATCGGCAGTTGTGGGGCCTGTGCGGCCGCAGCTGTAGAGCAGTAGCTCAGATTTGATGGAGACGCCCACGCCCTATTTTGGGCGCGTGGGCTCTCGTCCACGTCAATGCAGCCCCAAATTGTCTCGTTTTGGTGAATCGGCGCGCAGAACGCGAATGAACGGAATCGTATCTGTCGCCAAAGGGCTGACTCATCCAAAAGCGTAAACTAACCAATCGGTCTGGTATCGGTACGCGTTCCTTATTTGACGGGTCGGGCGGCCAACCAGTCGCGAACCGCGAGGCCAGTGGCCAGGGGCCAGGGCTTGAGCACGTCTATTGACACCGACTTAAATCCAGCCAGTTCTTCACCCAGTTTAATCTCACCGTGGGCTCGGACATGGTAGGCAATAATGACTTGATTCATCTGCGCGAAAGGATACACGCCGACGAGACCAATCAACTCCGCGTCTAAGCCAAGTTCTTCTTTCACTTCTCTTAAGACACCGACCTCAGGCGCTTCTTTGCGTTCAAGGAAGCCCGTGACCAGACCATACCATTCATCGGGCCAGCCATGGCTTCGCACAAGGATCACATCATCGCTATGCTCAACAATGGCCGCCACCACCGGCGTGGGGTTATCGTAGTGGACGAAGCCACAGGCCTCAATTTGGCAACTGAGTCGTAAGACACCGTCTCGTTCACACTCGGTCATCGGAGCGCCGCATTTAGGGCAGAATTTATACGTCATACAGCTATCACAACACGGTGCTGTCATCGATTCCAGAGGCAATCAAGTTTGGCCCTCGGCGGGTCGCATTTTTATCCATCGGATCAAATTGCAGTTTGAATGGACGTGGTCTCACTACGGCAATGCGGACAGTCTATCTGGTCCTGGGCCTCAAACCGCGCATCCATCACGCCAAGCCATCGGTGACCATTCGATGATGCGGTCTCTTGGACCGATAGGTATGTTCATTCCGAATCGGACCCATTTTGGCTGGCGCTGGCGGATGGAGCCTTCTCCCGGTGCTGGCTGAAAGCTCTTGCACCCATGAAAGAGTGTTGTGTACATACTTGGGCGAGGGATAGATGGTCGTCGCATGCGTCCAAAATCGGAGTTGTCATTGTTGTGTCATAAAGATCTGTCGTCGATGTGGGTCGCCTCGATGATTTTTTTGTTCAGCGCCCTCACACCACGTACAGCCGTAAGCCACCCACTGAGACTATCGGTGTCGTTGATTGAATACGATGCGTCAGCAAAAGCATTTAGCATGCAGTGCAAAGTCTTCATGGATGATTTTCAAAAGAGTCTCATTCTTTCCGTACTGAATGGTCGCGACCTGTCGGAAGTCAAAAAAGAAGACAGGCCCCGCTTAATCGAAGCGTACTTTCAAAAATTTTACAGCATTAAGCACAATGGGAAAGCGATGGCCTGGGCTGTCAAATCGGTGGAATATCTACAGCAGGAGAATATCCTTTGGATTAAATTCCAGAATGTACGCGCGACTTTTAAGGCTGGGGATACCTTGGATATAGCAAACACCATGTTTTTTGTAGACTTTGGCGAGAAGCAAACAAACCGGATCGTGGCTCGTATTCCCGCGTTTAATATTGACGTCGTACATGCTGCGAAAACAGATAATTATACATTTTCACATGTTTTAGGAGACAGAGTTAAATGACCGATGGTAGCAATTTTTTCATCGTCGGATGGGAACACATCGTTGATATCAATGCCTATGACCATCTCCTTTTTGTCATGACCTTATGTGCGGCCTATCGCATCGCGCAATGGCGACAAATCGCCATTATCATTACAGCCTTTACCGTCGGCCATAGCGGGACGCTCATTCTGAGCGCTTTGGATATCATTCCGACCAATCCCGACGTCGTAGATGTGCTCATACCCTTCACCATTATGTTGACGGCCATCTTGAATGTCGCCCGGACGGACGATGACTCCGATGGGAAAGATACCAAAGTGAAATATGCTGTTGCGCTTGGTTTTGGCCTCATTCATGGCCTCGCATTTGCGAGTAATTTCAAAGTCATTTTGTTCGAAGATAATATCATCGTGCCACTCTTGCTGTTTAATTTGGGTATCGAAGTCGGTCAGATCTTCATCGTGATCCTCTTTATGGCTGGACTATGGCTGCATTCCAAGGTCTTGAATGGCTCTCATGGGAAGTGGAACCAATTCGTCTCGGGTGCAGGGTTTGGTATTGCCACGATTCTACTCATAGAGGCGCTCAAAGTACCGGAGGCGGCGCCGGCAGGGGTCATGCCCTTTTAGGGGGATGTGTCTTCCCAATATTCCTCAATTCATAGATTGAATGGACACTTGCCTTCAGCTCATGCAACGCCATGAGTGGCGTGTCTAGCGCCCGTTTCTTGAATCGTAGGGGGCAAGTTCGTCCTCGCTGAGCGTCCCAAAACGACGTCATTGGCGCCGGCACATGTACGTAGTGTTCAGTCGCCTCGCGCGCCACCGACCCGCTTCTTACCAGTAAATCTGTTTTCGTTCGGGAGGTAGGCATCAGTATTTTTAGGTCTACTCTGGAGGGCATCGCGCTTGCTCGTCACTTGGAGGCCTACAACACGATCGTAGGGTAACACGTAGCGAGATCCGCCCGAGTCAAACACCGCAAAGCCGTCGAACAAAGTCAGACCTGTGATTCGCTTTAATGGCGATGGCGGTCCTGCTTCAGAGCGAAGTAGAATCGTCAGCTCAGATCCTTCTGTTACCGAACAATTCCATCCACGAATGTCGACATCATTGGTTTGGAAAAGCATTTCTGACAGCAATTTTCTATCCATCGCTCACCATCCTCATCCATCATGCGTATGACGCCGCTGTCATCACTGACCCGGCCCATCGTCTCTCTCTGTTCGAACGACCCCCGTTCGGTTGTCGCTTGCCGCAAACAACAGTTGGGTCGTGCCCATAGATACCACTCGGACCAATTTGATTACCGAAAACGAAACAGCGTCTGTCCATCACGTGTTCGACCCAGGGCGTCAAGCCGGCGGGCTAAAACAATTTGATAGCGTTGACTCTTGGTAATCCGATTGCTCCTTAAACGTATTCACCTTGTTTTTTGCGAAGATCAAACCACTCTTCACTTCCTAAGAATAGCGGTTTGTTTGCGTCTGTCTACTTCCCGGTAGAAATTAATATGTCTAAACAAATATACTGTAAGCATAAAAGCATCAGCGCTCGCCTAGCAAATAAATGGCGTTTTAAAAAGGCCGATTGTTCCGCTACGGTCGACGTTTTGCACGACACGACCTTAAACGACCTCGCCGCCTTGGTCTTGGTTTCAGTTGCGGAGGGCTCGATGGAGACCATCCTCAGTTTGATTTAATCAAATCTAACTCATTGATGTCCGATGGATCGGAGACAATCATGGTCAGCCTTAATAGCGACCAATACGCTAGTCTGTCGGTGTTTTCAGTGGAGTGTCACTGGCTTAGTTGTGTTCCGATCGACGGTTTTTTCGAGTCTTGTCTCAGACATCGACTGCGTACGCGGCCGACAGTCACATGAGCGACAGCGTGGGTCTACGTCTAATCATCAACGGCCATCGCGCCATGACTGCCAGTCTTAAGATCTGAGTGATTGGCTCAGTCTCCCAAACTCTTATTTAATCAGAGGTAGAGTCGATTGCTGTAGACTGTCATCAGCAGCGATGATTTCGGTCCGGGGTATTGAAAATGAATCAGTGTATTTCAGAGGCGATTCGGGTGATACAGGGAAACGATCGGGGCGGCTATACTGTGCCCACCCGCCGCTTGTATCCATATCAGTGGAACTGGGACTCGTGCTTTACGGCACTGGGTTTGTACCATGTCGACCGAGACCGGGCCTGGCTTGAGCTGACGGGGTTGCTCGATGCGCAATGGGACGACGGTATGGTGCCCCATATTGTATTCCGTAAGAATGACCCTGATTACTTCCCCGGACCCGCCATGTGGCAGACCGGTACTAAACCACCCACCAGCGGACACTCACAGCCGCCTGTCCTTGCCAGTGTGCTACGGCAACTTGTAGAGATGGGTGGTGCGGACGATTTAGAGAAAGCCCGCAGCTTATTTTCAAAGGTCTTACGGTATCACCGGTGGTTTGCGACCGCGCGCGATCCAGACGCCAAGGGCGTGATCGCAATCATCCATCCCTGGGAATCGGGTCGCGACAACTGCCCAGACTGGGATATCGGTATGAATGCCATCTCTGTCCCCGATAACTTGGAACGATACGCCAGACGGGACACGGCACATGTGCAAAGTGATCAGCGTCCGACTCATGAGCAATATGATCGGTATTTGACCATCGTTCAATTTGGTCGGGAGGCGAGCTGGAATCACGAAATGATTTACCGGAACGGTCCGTTTTTGATGGCTGATCCAGGAATACAGTTTATTTTTCTGCGCGCGAACCGTGACCTATTGTCGCTGGCGCGACAGCTCGATTTAGAGCAACATTATTCAGAGATTCAGGACTTGATTCATCGGTTTTCCGAGGGTTCAGCATGGCTTTGGAACGACGCCGTTGGCGGGTATTGTGCACGCGACATCCGGACGGGAGAGTTTAGCTCAGCAATGACCAACGCATCCATGCTTTGTTTTTATGGTCAGGTCGGCACAGATGAGCAAAATCAGAGTATGACGGCACATTGCCGACGGATTCTTTCCCTGTGTAAATACGGTATGCCGAGCTGGGATCCATCTCACGCTGCTTTCGAATCTCAGCGATACTGGCGAGGCCCTGTTTGGGTCATCATGAACCATATGATCATCAAAGGCCTGTCAGACGCGGGCGAGACCGATCTTGCCGAGAGACTTCGCGCCGATACGAAACAGCTGATTGAGATGCATGGTATGGCGGAATATTTTGACCCAGTGGATGGGACAGGACTTGGCGGAATGGATTTCTCATGGACCGCCGCTATTTATCTCCATCATCTCCATGCATACGAGTTGAGTGTTGAGTCGTAGACACGTTGCGGTCCAAAGCCTAAATACAAAATAGTGGTCCACTGCAATAATCCCTATGGCACACTCAGTCGTACCCGGTGCAACTCACGTTTAGGCTATCCACTGCGGTGTCAGATCGACCTTGCGTCAGCAGGTTTAGATGCTAGGCTGGCCATCCGAGTTTATGGCGAAAAAATCAACTGACCAAGGAAAGACTGTCCCCATGTTTCAAACCAATCAAAATAAGCCTGAGAGGGTTTTACGTTTTATCTTGGCTGCGTTGCTCATCCCTGCCCCCTTTGTCATGGAGCAGACTGCATACACATTTGCCATGGCTGGTGTTGGCGGCATCTTGTTATTCAACGCCTTGTCTGGCGCCTGCCTGACCTACAAGGCTTTTGGGGTCAATACCTGTAAACTCCCTCAGTCGGACCAGGCAACCGAATAGGCACTGATCGTATGCCATCTTCCATGACAGCCGCAGTTCGTCTGGACAGAGGCTTAAATGATTCGACGATCTGATGACATTTATGGTGGGTCCCGCGATAGGATACGCGGTCTATAGTCCGCGTTTTTTTTTACACTCAGCGAAAGGTGATTTGACATATGAAGAAGGGCTACTGGATCAATCATGTTCTCGAGGTCAAAGACCAAACCAAGTTTTTCGCATATGCGGACGCCAGTAAGCCCTTATTCCAGGGGGACAATAAATACGGTGCACAACTCAAGGCGTTTGGCCCCGTCTCCGCAACCATTATTGGGGAAAACGTCCAATTTGCAGCGCTTGTCGAATTCGACAGTGTACAAGCGGCCATGGATTTCTGGGATGACCCAGCCTACGTCGCCGCCCGTTCGCTCATGGGGTCAACCGATGATGAATCAGCCGTCGTTGACCGACGCATATGCTGCATTGAAGCGGATCGACTCAGTCTCTCACCAGGACAGGGAATTTGGATTAATCACGTACATGAGATCATCGACGAGGCGGCATTCTTTGCCTATGCCAACGCCAGTATGACCCACTTCACGGGTGCAAGCTTTGGTCCTGTTGTCCATCAACATGCAGGTCAGCAACAGATTCAATTGGCTGCAGCGCTGGCATTTGACAGCGCACAAACCGCATTGGATATCTACCATACGCCTGCGTATGGACGGGCTCGCGCGGCCGGCGGAATGGCCGACGGTGAAGCTCATGTTGTCAAGCGAACCATTTGTGCTCTTGGGGCATAGCTCACCTGCTTTGACCACCAGCGCTCGCTCCACGAGAGTTGTTCGTGTATTGAATCAGGCGATGGACATCTCTTACACTCCGCTCGCCTGCAGGACCCAAAACCGACATCTGTTAACATACACGTGTCACACGGGTGGTCTGTTTCGAACTCTCTCGCCGGGGCGTTGATTACGCTTAATCATTGTCATCCTAAATATTGCTCCTGGGTCAGCATTGAAATCTGTGCTAGTACCACCAAGCTGCCATGACATCTGGAGTCAACTGAATGAAAATCACCAAAGACCATGCCGTGCAAATGCATTATCGCTTAACCAGCGCTGATGGCACAGTCATCGACACCACGGCGGGGCGCGACCCCCTGGCCTATCTCCATGGACATGGCCACGTTGTCCCCGGTGTAGAAAAGGCATTGGACGGGCGAATTGCTGGAGATAGCTTTCGTGTTGTTGTCAATCCAGAAGATGCCTATGGGGAGCGTGATCCGAGCCTTGATGTGATGGTGCCATTGTCCATCTTCCCAGAGACCTCTCGAGGGAGCCTCATTCCGGGCGCTCGGTTTCGAGGGCCTCACCCATCCATACCCGATCAATCTGTCCTTTTTTCAGTGATCCGGGTGGAAGATGATCAGCTTCTATGTTCGGCCAATCATCCTCTTGCTGGGGTCACTCTGAATTTTGATATACAGGTGCTTGACGTACGTCCGGGTACAAAAGGAGAGATTGCTGACGGCCAAATCCACGCCCCTGATTGTTCGACCGGCTGCTGTTAAGTCGACCGTGTAGTCACCCTTTTAATCAATCGCCAGTTGCCCTCATGATCCTGGATCTTGTTTTCAGATTTTAGGTGAGACCTGTCCGTTAGGCCTATAGAATACCGAAGTTGAGCGCACCATAAGGTGCATCAATTCCTGGCACATAGCCCAGTTCTGGGGCCACATAGACCCGTGTTCCTGAACCGCTCAGCTTACGAGACAAAACCCGCATGCCGATGCCCGCTTCGAGAATCGGCACCACTTGGTTCTTTCCCTTAGTCTTCGCCGTTCGCGCTGTAATAGCGATTTGTTTGCTCATCGGTTTTAGCCGGCTTACCGTAGATGAATCCCACAGCTAAGTTGGTATACACGCTGATCCGTCTACGCGGACTAAACATCAATTGCCAATCGACGACGGGACCCCACGCTGAACCCAAGTCAGGACCGTTTTCTTGCAATGGGTTTGCAGGCGCATCGGGAATCCATATCAGTCGGAGCCCGAAGTTGCTCCCTGCTCTATTTGCCTTCTTATCGACTTGGCTTACGCCAATTCCCAATCTCAATGCGAGTACATCGTCGCTGCCGTTGGTCGGGACTGCATTTGAGATTCGGACAAAACTATAAATCGGTAGGCTTTCATCCTCAATTTCAATTTTATCTTGGCCCCAAGCACTGGTGGCTATTATGGGCAGCATAATGAACGTCATCAGCGCTGTGCTTGGTTTAAATGTCTTCATGTCTATGTCTCCTCGTTTTGACTTTAGGTGCCATGAACCCATGGCTTGTCTCCATCGACCACGTTGAGACTAAGCAAAGATTTTAGTTTTTTAAAATTATTAAATAATCATTAATTAATAATATAAAGTTATTAATAGGGGACACTGTGTCCGTCGTTAGAGTTTTTGCCATTTGATACCCATGGATCAGGACAAACAGACCACTCGAATCCCGATTTGTTGGTCGGTAAATGATCGATGGTTTGAGCCTTTAAAAATGCCCAGCACCGTGCGCAGCCGGGACTGCATGGGGCCAGATATCATATTCGACAGGACTCACACTCGTCGATGACCAATGCATCGTTCGCAACCGATTACTCTGGGGCCACCGGCGTCTAAAGAGTCGCCAAAAGCCCGTCCAATTAAATGAGATGGGACGCGTGAGAGGATCACCTTCGGTGTAAGTGAGCAGACCAGATGTCCGCCAGGCAGCCGAGTTCCATACGATTTAATCGTAAGGGCTCATTAATTTATGCAATTGACTTGCAAATACAACCTGGTTGCATATAGCGTCCAGTCCTCAAAAAGCAATTGTCTCCAAGACGGGTCATGCTACTTTGAGCCCAATTTAGCCAAATACAAGGTCTACTATGTCGCAGAGTCAAAAAACTGAAGCCGACCACGTCTACGATGTTTTGGTTGTCGGAATGGGCGCCGCTGGCGTTGGTATCGGTGTCGCCCTCAGGCACGCCGGAATCGATAACTTCTTAACGGTCGATCGCCACGGTATTGGCGCGTCTTTCGAACGTTGGCCCGACGAAATGCGCTTCATCACGCCATCATTCCCGACCAACTCTATTGGTATGTTGGATATCAATTCCATCGCCATTGGCGCGTCCCCAGCTTTTGGTTTGCAAACCGAGCATCCCACAGGCAAACAGTACGCATCCCATCTGCGCGGCGTCGCTAAGTTCTTCGAATTACCCATTCGCACCGGCATTGATGTCACGAAAGTCAGCAAAGTCGATGATATTTTCCACGTGCAGAGCGACGCGGACACATTTAAAGCAAAACATGTGATTTGGGCCGCTGGTGACTTTATGTATCCAAGACTCAATGCCTTTGCCGGCAGCGAACATTGTCGCCATGCAGCAACCATCGACAGCTATAAAGATCTCGAGGGAGATGATTTTATTATTGTCGGTGGATACGAGAGTGGTGTTGACGCGGCCTATAACTTGGCCAAACTCGGCAAACGGGTTCGCCTTATCGATAGAGAGGCGCCATGGGCCCTCGGCACATCGGACCCCAGCGTTGCCCTATCGACCTACTCACTCGAGCGCATGCGCTCGGACAGTTTCAAAGACAGAGTAGAGCTGATTCCAGAAACATCCATTAGTTCCGCCAGTCGAGTGGGCGATATGTATCAGTTGACCACCATTGATGGTCAGACCTTTAATTCCCGCACCCAACCTCTCGTTGCCGCCGGATTCAATGGCAGCCATACCCTTGTATCTGACCTCTTTGAGGCGCGTGATGATGGTTTTCCAGTGCTCAATGAAGACGACGAATCAACCATCTCACCAGGCTTGTTTCTCGTTGGTGCAGCCGTCCGCCATGAAAATTTGATCTTCTGCTTCATCTTCAAGTATCGGCAGCGCTTTGCCGTTGTCGCCAAAGCCATCGCAACATCCTTGGGTCTCCCAGCTGAGTATCTTGAGACCTATCGGGATTGGGGCATGTATCTCGACGACTTGTCATGTTGTGGAGAGGAGTGCGTATGTTGACGCAGAGTCAAGACGCGACCGATTCGGCGCCGCCGCGTTCGAGCTTACTCAAGCGGGCCCTTCGAGTTGAGTGGCTGGGCCAAACCATAGCCAGTGTCTCTTGGATCGCCAGTGTCTTCACCTATGGCATCAGTTCCACTGGAGATTGGTTACAATTGCTTGCGGCATCTGCGTGGTTAGTGGCCAACCTGGCTACGCTGAATTCATCTGAAAGCTGAGCCATATCCGACCTCGGCATCTCTGCGGTTTCAAAATCGGGTGAACACAGGTTTTTAAGGGCCGCTTCGTGTTTCGAGCCGTCTCTCAATGGGGACCGTGATATGTCGTCAAGCTCGATTCAGAAGCGCTTCTCCCAGCCCTTTGCCTACCCAGAGGACGATTCAGATTGACGCGCTCTGCCGAAGTCGTCAGCCTACACAGCACGCGGTACATGTTTTTGGGTCTCTATCCAACTGTATCAGACACGATCATTCGTTGGTGCTTCGCACCGAAGTCAATCCGATCAAAGGCCTTCGCTATGGTGTGGGCTTTGCTTTTTTTGGCTTTTGAATGAGATTAGACAATTTGATTCCAGGAGCAGATAACAATGTCTCGAATACTCTTGATTCTACTCTCTATGTTCACAATGTCGTTCGTTGCAATCTCGCCTGCTTGGAGTAAGTTCACTGAGGCGACGCAAGACGTACGTGATGTGGAAGTCAAATCGAAACTGAAGGCGCAGCCAAAAGCGGTCTTGGTCTATGCAAAGGGTCTTTGCTGTCCCTCCTGTGCCATCGGTGTCCGCAAAATGTTGAGCCGCTTGGCCTTTGTCGATACGACAAAAGATAACAGCGGAATCGATTTAGACGCCAAGCACCAGCTGGTGACCATCACCCTTAAAGCAGGCGCAAAAGCTGATTTGAAAGCGCTAGCGACAGCCGTGGATGAGGCCGGTTATGAGCCCGTTCATGCCTATGCTTGGCAGGATAATAAGGTGGTTACATCGAGTTTGGCCCAAAACCCGTTTCGGGTGGTTCCATAGGACAGTCTTGTGCGTATTGGATGGTCTGTACTTGCCCTGTTGACTGGGCTCATCAGCCCAGTTCAGGCTGAACAACCAATCTTCAGCGAAATGCCGAGATGGTCTGGTGGCTACGGTGTCCAACTGCTTCAGGAATATCGGCATGAGACAGGCTCTTTTGATGGCAAACAGCGTCTGCCATCAAACTTGGATAGAACAGCTCATCTACTCCATATTGAAGGCGTGTACACCTGGCATCGAAGTGTTCGAATCACCGCGAAAATCCCGATCATGCTCGATGCCCAGCGACGTGTTTTGTCCGATGATGGCGTTGGAACGAATGTGACTAAAAGGGGCCTAGGTGACCCAACGCTCGCATTACCTTTGAAGAAATACTTTAACCTCGATGGTCGAAGTGGGTCCTGGACCATTGCCCCCCAGCTCCGAATACCCGGTGCGTCCAAGGCGTCGGACCCCATCGGAATTTACTTCCGCGAGTTGGGTCCGGGACTCTCCGTTGGATACGAAACGGAAACCTATAACTATATATTTCGAACGGGCCTGAGCTCATTTACGTTTATCGGCGATACGCCAACACTCTCCCATTTCAATTTGACAATGGGTCTAAACTTCTCTTTTGGCTCACGGAATGGGCATTTAAAATGGGAACAGCAAGTCCGGTACTGGGACGGTATGGAGCTGACTTATAGAATGGGACCCACCCTCTATTTAAGGTGGACTGATTTGCTTCATTTCCAACTGAGATCGACCCATGACGTATATGAATATCGAATGGGTCGGGTCCACGGCAAAGCCCAAAGTGTGCGCTTGGGTGTGGGTTTTGTGTACTAGCGTAATCTCTAGCCCCAGTTCACGTCCATCGTCCGCAAGTGAGACCCGTTGAGGTCGCGAATACACAGGCTAAGTCATTTGTAATGAAATCCATTGAAAAATGAGCCGTGGATTGCGCACAGACGACTTTGTCTCACATAAAAAGTGGCAATAGATAGGCGACACCCGCACCGAGACCGTACATGATGCTCGATACGATAAGCATGGGTCGCGTCCAGCGTTGGGTCGTCTCACAGGCCGTTTCTCCATCGCCCTCGATGGCGCATTCGACGGGTTGCGTGCGCGTAGAGCCAAACCACGCTAAGCCAAGACACAGACCACCGAAGACAAAAATGAGTTCTTTGTGTTCACCCAATATCAAAATTGCGGGGACGGTTTCGGTGAGGGCTGCGAATGTGGCCCCAGCACCGAGGACAACGAATAACGCCGGTAAGGCACAGCAAAATAAGGTGCCTACGGATGTGAAAAGCGCAGCAAAAGAAAGGAGTTTATTCAACGACTGAATATCGGAGACGCGGTGCGATCAACACTCGACCTTACTTTAGGGCTCGTCTCTTGTCGCAGGATTGATTCGATATTATAGCCGGCCGACTGAATTGCGTTCCGCATATCCAAGTCGCTCAGAGACGCATTTTTAGCCGTCCAGACCAAGACGGTCTTCTTCTTCAGATTAACGGTGACTTTTTCAACACCTTTCAATTCCATTAACTTCTTCTCGACGCCCTGAACACAAAAGGAACAAACCATTCCTTTAACGGTGATGGTCGCGTAGGGAGCCGGTCCATTCGCATAAACGATGAAGGGACACATGAGCATCACCACAACACCGACAATGAGTTTAAAACAATTCATATGCTCTCCTAATAATGCACCATCATCTGAATCCATGGCAGCCCGTTCAGGTCTCCGCCCAGTTCCCACAAGACCGTCTTGTAGAAGAACCGAAGTAAGAGCATAAAATTCAAATCATCGTTCATTTCGGGCATGTACATGGTTTGCGCAACGAGCCAAGACTGTAGAGAATTATAGGGCGCCACGTAGGGCGCAAAACCAATTCGATAGGTCGCTCTGTATTTGAGCGCTGAGCCATCTGAGACGGCGCGAGACATCAAGGCTGTATAAAAGCGCATTGTTTCGTAATCGAGCTGTAATGACGCGTAACCCAGCTCGGCTACTTCATCGTCATACAGACCTCCGCCTGCACCCGCACTGAGGTATAAGTTCCCCTGACTGCCGGACCCATTATGTCGAAATACCAGCGCATTTAAGTGTGCAAAGCCAGCGTGAATGCCGCCGTCCTCTGTTTGGATGCGGGCATAGGTGGAGCCGACAGCGATGTGCCGAGATAGGGTGTAGCCACCTTCAATCAGCGTTGACCTGGGTTGAAATATTGCCGAAAACGCCAATCCATCTTCGAATGTAACCGGATGCGTCGCAGCCTCTTGCGCTGCTAATGTCAGCCCAAAAAGGAGCACGATCCCACAAACTGGTCGCCTCATCACGCGGTACTCTCAGTCAACAGATGCCCCCATAAAATAATACCCCCACCCGGTATTTGTCAAACTCAAATCAGCCTGCGCAAGCAGCGTATAGAGAGCGGTTCAAGCGAATTCTAAATTTTGGAAGACAGTGTTTTTCAATCACTCTATTTGTCGAGTCGCCGGCTAAAAATTTCTAGAAGTTCATTGATCTTTTTGCCCCGTTCTACCTCATCAGATTGCTCAAAAGCATTCGCAACACAGTGCTCAAGATGCCGTTTTAGTAGGCTTGATTCGAGGCTTCTGATGGCCGACCCCACAGCTTTTGTTTGATTCAGTATGTCAGGACAGTACCGGTTGTCCAAAATCATCCGCTCAATCCCATCTATCTGTCCCCGGATTCTCTTAACGCGATTAAGGTTGGCACTATGGTCAGGGTGTTTACCCAAAAGTTATACTCCTGATAGGGGCGGTTTTAAGCCCAAAATGTGTTGGTGAGCGTACACCATCTAATCGGATTCCAACATTCAATTTTACCGACAGACGAACGCGTGACCGACTCTGGCAGTCAAATTATTTTGAACTCACACTCTGGAGCTCTTGGTGTAACGGGATGGTCGGGCACAATAGATTGGAGACGAGCCGCCAGGAACGCAACGTCACGATCACACTGGACTTTCAAGTGCAAACGTCATGCTAGATCATAAGACAAGCCCACCTGGGTGCCTAAGGTCTGGGGGTACGGTACACTCTCATCGAAGAAAAAGAGGGTCTTTTGAGACGGGACGATTGATCACGAATTCGGTTGCCAAACAAATATGATTGGAACAGACTCCCCGGGTCACGGAGGGGGTGGCGGCAGCGCAAAAGAAAAAAATGCACAGCCCATGAATATTTCAAAACCCACTTCGTCGGTTGAACGCGCTTTTGGCGTGTAAAGCAAAATAGACTAGGGGGGAGGCCGTCGCCGGCTTCTCAAATTTCAATCACACTCTCTCTTGAGGAGTAGATACATATGAAGAAGGCTACGGCATTCGCTCTCGTTTTTTCTCTCGCGTTTCTTTTCGGAACGACGACATCGTCTTTCGCTCGTAAAAGCGATGGCAAAATTACTAAAAAAGGCTTCAAGTACGGAAATATGCACTATTGGACAGCAGGTGCTCAGAACGTAAAGCTTGGCTCTTTTGGTAACAAGCGTTCATCCTACGGTATGGAAGTCGATAAGCATATGAATGCGAAGTACTTCAAGAAGAAGATCGACACTTCAGACGTCTATTCTATCAAGAGTTCCAGCGATAAGAAGTTTGTCTCCAGTGCAGGCGTTCAATACGTCGGTTGGGACGGCAAAGCATCTTACAGCCGAACGGCCAGCAAGAAAGCCAGCTTAAAATTGGTGCTGATGAACGTGCCTAAGGGCTACATGAAGGACGCAATCAACAAAGACAAGAAGAACGCACTCAAATTCTTCAAAGACAAAGGCAATGCACGAATCGTCAGTGGCGTTTGGATCGTGATGGAAGCGAAACTTGCCAATTCCGTTACATCAAACGGTGGTGGGTCTGTCGAAGGTATTACACCAAACGGCATGAAGGTCAAAGTGGGCGTGAGCGGTGGTGGTAAGACCACCAACACCATCGAAATTCCAAAGAAGGCTGTCTTCGCATACATGATGCACAAGGCTTCCAAATGGAACAAAAAGAAGCTCAAGAAGACCTCCGTCAAGGACATGAAAGACGATCAAGTCGGTATGCGCTAAGCGTACCTGATCGTTTTTAGCGGTTTAAAAATCGCGTCTACGGTTTCACTGTAGGCGTGATTTTTTTTGTCCGCGCAACCCGTCAGCCGTTCTGTGTGTCGAAGCAATTCTGTCTAGACAAGAATAAAAAACATACTGTGTACTGGTTTTCGACGCTGTGACCACGCCTGACAAGCATAGATCGTAGCCGGTATGAGTGTTGCCCGTTGTTGAGTTCCACTTGGGTAGTTTGACAACTCATCGACCAGGAAACCTCGAGGGAATGATGATGTGTCCTGACTCATTGGTCCCCAATGAGCTTGAGCTGAATTGCCTGCGATCCAGACATCGGAGGCCTTATTTAATCTCTGCTATCTGCCTCATTTTGCTGCCTTTGACACAAACAGGACCCAGAGTGTCTTGCGGGCCATACGGTGGCTTGGGCGTGGTCTTTAATGCCCATCCCTTTGGACATTTGTAGCTGAGAGCGGGTGGTGTTCTTGGTTTGACGTGTACTTTGAAGCGTGGAAGCAACGACGTGTGATGCTTTCCCTTATAAAGATGCTCTTTGCTGGAGAGCCAGAGACCGTTGGAAATTTTAATTTTTACGATGTCTCCGTGCTTGATGGCGCGCTTGGCTGTCTTATTTTTTGCATCATAGAATTTAAATGTGGTCAGGCCATAGTCGCCGGAGAGACCGAGTGTATTTTTAGTACCCGCTCTTTTGATATTTTTATGTGCCATACTGACAAACACAGGCTGATAGCCAAATAGTAAACCATATTTAACCCGCCGGCCCGTATGGTCCATATTCTTTAAACTAAATGGGATTTTCTTGTACGTCATCGATGTGTTTCCACACAGCGTATTGTTTTTCTTATCAGCGCAGAAAATGATGCTGGTCGAAACAGGGCTTGCCAGCAGGACGTTGTCGCCGAAACTTAAGGGTTTCTTTCGGTTCTCGCCCTCGATCTGGACATACTGTCGCGTTCCACATTTGTCTCCTGCTTCGATTCGGCGGCTTTTCTTTGAAATACCCAAGAATCGTTTTGGTTTGTAAGACTTTCCATTTTTCTGCACTTCTTCGAGACAAACCCACAGCAACTTATTGCCCGACCATTTCTCCGACGATTGTGTGCCGATCTTTGTCAGGTCAACGTCAGTCGTGGTGTTTGCATGAGTGGGCAATGTTCCGTCGACCAATGTGATCTTAAAACTATCCAACCAAAACTCGTAATCCCAGCTGCGTTTAAACGAGTCAAAAAGGTAGTCGACTTTGACATTTGCGAAGATATTGATGCCGGGGGTTAGGTACAATTTGATATTGTATCTTGGATTCCCGATCCGATAACCAAAGCTGCGGGTTTTACGGTCTTGGCCAAGGGTGAGTTTATTCAGGGTAAATTTTTCCTTTTCGAACTTAAATTTTGTAAATTCAAGGGTCTTCGCACTGCCTTTGACCCAGTCTTTCCCGACCTTGGCTCTGTAGTCTAAAAGGACTTTGCCCTTACCAGTCAGTTTAGCCCCGAGTTTGGCACCAATCTTTCCAATACCGAGATTTAACTCCGTTTGCGTGATGCTTGAGGGAATCCATATTTCTGCCTTTTGTTTCTTCTTTTGCGCAAGAGCCTCGTTGGTTCGTCCAATTGCCAACTTTTCATTTCCAAATGGCGGCTGCATTTCCATTGAAAAGTCTTTCGATGCCCCAAACTTGCAGTCCCTTGAACGTACCCAGGTTTTCTACAGGGCCCGAAAGGAACAACTCACGTACACACCGGCATAAAGTGGGATTTCCTTACCCCGCCAGGGGCCATCTTCTTTCAAGCCTGCTTTGGTATAGTCCAAGGGGGTTCCATTAAACGCTTTTGCTCTGATTTTGACCGTAATATCTTGAGATTTGAGGAGCTGATTACTGGTACTGATGGTTGAAAAAGTGGTGGGCGAGATAGTCGCCTCGGCTTTGACAGGCACTCGGACACCAACGGCATAGACGGCACCAGCGCGTATTTCCAAATGACCCGATGGAAAGCTCCAACGTTCATGATACTCGAATCCTTGTTCTAGTGTCCATCCAGTCAAAAAATGCTGGTTCAACTTATGCTTTCCATCAATGTCGAAAAAGACGTTGTCCTTCGATCCGTATTTTTTTCCCTCATTTTTAAGTTTGAAAGGTGGGACCGTCTTGGGGAGCTTAAATTTTGTTTTTGTCATGGCCCACGGCACTTTTTGCTTTCGTGTTTTTTTGGCGTATTCAAAGCCCTTTGCGCCAAATTGAGGGATATGAAGTCTCTTTTTTTCCAGTTTGATGAGTTTCTTTGGGATCACCACGGTTTGCACGACACGCAGCTCGCCCTGTCCTTCTATAATCGCCTTTAGGAGGGCGGCATCGCCCTTGGCCATTGCTTTTCGAAGGGGGTCATTCTGTGGCAGTTTTCTGAGTTTTTTCTTGTACTTTTTGAGGGCCTTTTTGACGGCTTTGGGAATGGGTTTACCTTTGGATTTGCGTAGATTGACCGGCTTTTGATTTTTTAGAAATGAGCGATATTGTTTCCACTCTTTGCGAAGTTTCTTAGGGTCATCGACGGTCAGGGACGTACTTGCTGCAAGCTGGATAAAATCCTTCGTCTCTTGCCAATTGCTCTCGATTCTCACCTTTCCACGAATCCCCCGTTTTTTGCCGACGAGTTTTTTGAGGATTTTTCTCTGAGCAAATTGGGATTTGAACAGAGTCTCGCTGAGTTTTTTCAGTTGGACGGTCTGGCCCTTGACCAGCTTGACTTTCAGAGTGCTGGGAATGGTTTTGAAGGCGCCTTGGCGAATGACCTTAAGGCCTTTGAGTCGACTTTTGACCAGCGGTGCAGAGTTTAAAGGTTGGTACAACTGCGGTTTTTGCGCATGCGCAGTCACTGCAATGCTTAAAACAGAGAAACCGCTTATCCAAAAAACCCATTTCTTGAGTGTTCGCATCGTTCGATTTCCCCCTCCACAGTGTCATCGATATCTTGAATTTTTCATTGTGGGGTAAGGTTAGCTCTCAGAGCCCCTTGTCCCATTAAAATCAGCTCTGACCCACCACATTAGCGGCACAACCATAATCGCAATGCAAACGAGCGCCACTCGGGGCTACCTGGGTTGAGAGATGCCGTACTGCGAAAGGCGAGCTCCGTTCCAACGGACCAGCTCTCCATGCCTTCTTGACTGTCCGTGCAGCCGACTTGTTCTGGCAACACACCCAAGTGATGCTGATCAATTTCAAGACCTAAACGAGCGGCTTCCCCACAAAATCCACCTCGAAAACAGGAATAGGATGCGACAGCTGGGTCACAGACCCTCGTCTCCACAGAGTAGTTCCCGCCAGCGCCCTCACAGATCCCAGCGGCAAATAGGCTGGTTGGCACGATGGTGTCTTCGTCGTCAATGCTCACATCTGCAGACAGATTGGGTTCGCAAGCGTTGCCTGTCGAGTTGACGGAGGCCCCCTCGTCGCAGCGCAGTGGGATAACCGATGCGACACCAGCCAAGCGACCTTCTTCGACCGCGGCCGCTCTGTACTCTGCTGTCGGCTCGCAGGCATCACCCGCTTCATTTATGCCAGCCCCTTCAGCACACCGCAGAGGGGTCACCGATGCCACTCCTGCTAGACGGCCTTCTTCGACGGCAGCGGACCGATAATCGGACGTAGGCTCGCAGGCATCACCGGCTTCGTTTATTGCTGTACCCTCTGCACAATTGAGCGGCGTCACAGAGGCAATGCCTTCACTGCGACCGTCGGCCCGTGCTTGGTCTCGCTCGTCGGCCAAGATACGCTCGTTTGCAGCGATCACGTCTGGATCGATGACGACCTGGCCGACGTCGTTAATCACGCTTCCAGCGCCCAAGTTGGCTTCACACGCCTCTCCAGTGCCGTTCAAAATTGTACCGGCGGCGCATTGGATCGTAGGCGTTTTGGTCTCGTCGTTCTCACACGCAAGCAGTCCGCAGGCCACCAGATAAATCAAAATTGTTCTAATGAGCATCGACTCTCCTTTTTGTCGATCGGTCCGGGAACCAGATGCGTAGATGACATCCGTGCTGAGAGCACCATACCTGTTTACAGCGGGTCATGACCAGGCCCAAACAGGTTCTCTGAGACCCGTAAACCATCGGGACTCGAGTCCGCAACACCCCTGGATGATGAAAAAACATCATGTGTTCGGCAAAGTCATTGTGTGCCACATGGTCTACGGGGAGTGTGGACCCGCTTTTTACCTTCGGTTCATCCCGTGCGTACTCGTGGCCTTTCTAACGCCCCAAGCCGTTCATTAAAGGTGGCCAAGACTTGCCAAACAGGCGACACATTCCCTATCATTCTTTTGTTTCTTAACGCCGTGGCCTGTCTTCCACCGGGGACACAGACAATTTGGAGTCGGCCGATGATTTCGCGACGTAATTTTATGGCAGGGCTTGGTGCGGGCATCGTGGCAAGTCCGTTCATCAATATACTTAATAATCGCGTCTGCGCTCAACCGCGGCAAGGTCCCCGTCGCCTGATGATCTTCTTCAGCCCTGATGGCATTGTTCCGCACCTTTGGAGACCTGTGGGCAATGAGAACAACTTTCGATTTCCCGAGAACAATCTCTTAGCACCGCTCAGTGATTATCGAGACGACCTACTCGTTCTCGATGGCATTGATTTTTTGACCGGTAATAATCACGAAGGCGGCATGGCGGCCATGCTGACCAATGGCAATGGACCTGGCACCAACGGGATGTCTGTCGATCAGGTGATCGCGCGTCATATCGGTGCTGATGATAGATTTCCATCCATGGAGTTTGGGGTTTTGACCGACCCTTGGGGTGCATCGATTCAGACACGCATGTGTTACGCATCAGCCGGTCAATATATCCATCCCGATGCTGACCCCAGACGTGTCTATCGGCGCATGTTCGGAGGGGTCAGCCAAGATGCACAAGTCCTTGAGAATATTCGATTACGGCGTCGAAGCATTCTCGACATGATCACGGGCGATCTCAATAATCTACATCGGCGTTTAGGGCAGATGGAGAGGGTGAAGCTGGAACGGCACTTAGATGCGATCCGTAGCGTTGAACGGGAGTTGTTCCCCGACAACGATGCCGCCTGCCAAACCCCTGCGCCGCCCGGACGATTGAATAAAGATAACTACGCCGCTGTACCTCAGCTCTTGCGCTCACAAATCGACCTTGCCGTCACAGCGCTTGCCTGTGAAATGACAAAAGTGACAACCATTCAGTTGTCTCACACGGTCAGCCCGGTTGTTTTCTCCTGGGCTGGAAACACTGAAGGCCATCATGCACTGTCACATGCACCCGACAATGATGTTGCTAATATCAATCAATTGGTCGCCGCCCATCAGTGGACCGCCCAACAATTCGGCTACATCATCGATAAACTAAGGGAGACGCCCGATCCAAATGGAGACGGCACACTCTTCGATGACACCCTGCTCATCTGGGTTAAAGAACTTGGTGACAGTCGGGCTCACGTCTGTGAATCAGTCCCTTTTGTCATCGCCGGATCAGCCGGTGGATTGTTTAGAACTGGCCGCTATCTTCAGTATAACTCAGTTCCTCATAGCCAGCTTCTGGTGTCCCTCTGTCAGGCATTTGGTATGGAACTCAACACCTTTGGTGACCCGATCACCGGTGAAGGTGCGCTCGAGGCCCTCTCATGACCTTAGCCGCACACTATCGGAGCTCTAATCTGTTTTTGATGGCTTTGTGCCTCTTGGGCGCTGTGGCGTGTGGCGGAGAAGACGCCGGGCGCATAAGCTCCTCTGATGCGGCTGTCTCTGTCGAGGGCGATGTCCCCGGTGAGTGCGAGAATGGTGTCGATGACGATGATGATGGTCTCACGGATTGTGGCGACGAAGGGTGTGTAAATGACCCTATTTGTGACGCGACAGGTGGTGCCGGCGGTGCAGGCGGCAACGGTGGTTCCGGCGGCAACGGTGGTTCCGGCGGAGATGGTGGCGATGGCGGTTCCGGTGGCGATGGTGGTGCCGGCGGCGATGGTGGTGCCGGCGGCGCAGGTGGGACTGGTGGTGCCGGCGGTGCAGGCGGCGATGGTGGTGCGGGTGGAGCAGGCGGTGAAAACTGTATCTCAGACACGGATTTTTTGGTTCAGGAAGCCTGGCAACCCATCTTTGAGATGCGCTGCTTAGGGTGTCACCAAGGTGGTGGTTTAGCTGCCGGTACGCGGATGGTTTTACAACCGAGAGACACACCGAACTGGGCAGCCAACAACTTGGCAGCCATTACAAATGTTGTCCTCGAACAACACGACGACACCCCACTGATTTTGCTCAAACCGACGGGACGCTTCCCCGATGGGCATGCGGGTGGCACTCTGATTCAGGTTGGATCGGCGGAGTATGACATCCTGCGCGAGCTGGTCGGTCGTATTCTAGACGACGTCGATGACTGTGGACGGGATATCGGGTCTCCCGTTGACCCAGATCCAGACTGTGGCGGTGAGTTGTCCCCTGGTCGCCGAATGCTTCGTCGACTGTCCCACGTTGAATTTCAGAATACCATTCGGGATCTCATTGGCGTTGACATCGATGCCAAGGGCGCCTTTGTTGCAGACAGTGTTGAGCACGGATTTGAGAATCACCCAGAACGACTCGATGTGTCCGGACTCCTGGCCAATCAATATAGAGAACTTGCCGAAAGTATGGCCGAAGAGGTCGATATCGCGAGTCTCATCCCGTGTGACATAGCCGATGGTGACATCAATTGCGCCCATCGGTTTATCGCGCAATTCGGTCTAAAGGCATACCGGAGACCACTGACAGCAGATGAAATCAGCGCGTATCGCGACCTCTACACACTCGTCGTTCGGCAAGAGTGCTTTGAGCAAGGGATTCGCTGGATCATTGTGGCGATGCTGCAATCACCTCATTTCCTTTATCGAAGCGAATTAGGGCGACGTGAGGGTGCTGATTTTGTTCTGACACCCTATGAGATAGCGACTGGTCTGTCGTATCTCCTGTGGCAGACTATGCCCGATGAGGAGTTATTTTCCGTGGCGGTCGACGGACGCCTGCTTGAACCCGATGTCATCGCGGCGCAGACCGCACGCATGCTCGCTGACGAACGCAGTGTGTCCATGGTCCAAAATTTCGTCCTACGTTGGCTCCATCTCGACATGTTGATGCAGGTCGTTCGGGACTCGGAGATCTATGCAGCTCTCTATTTCGAATTACGCGAAGCTATGCTCGAGGAGACAAATCATTTCGTGGGTGATCTTTGGCGCAGAAATGAATCAATGGCGCAGCTATTTCAGTCGGACAGCAGTTGGCTAAACGATGAGCTATCTGAGTATTATGGCATTCCCCTGGGCGAGGGCGAAGTCAACGCAGACGGCTTTCTTAAGGTGGAGACAGCGCCGACTCGAACCGCAGGCATTCTCAGTCATGGTTCATTTCTGACGACACATGCATCGCCCACGTCGTCATCGCCCATTCACCGAGGCGTCATTGTCCGAGAGCGTTTATTGTGCAACGAGTTGCAACCTCCTCCCGATGGTCTCGACATCACACCTCCGGCCTTCGACCCGGATCTAAGTACCCGAGAACGTTTTGCCGCGCACACTGAAAACGCTCAATGCCAAGGCTGCCATCGACTGATCGATCCCATCGGTTTAGGATTTGAAAACTATGATGGTATTGGCCGCTTCCGTGCTCAAGATGGAGGCCGCGACGTTGATGCGGGTGGGGCATTGGTTCGTCTCTCAGGTGACGAGACCCCATTCAACGGATTAGCCGAGCTTGCTGATACCCTTGCAGACGATGCAGAGGCCAGGGCGTGTTATACGCGTCAGTGGCTACGCTTCGGGATTGGTGAGACAGATGGGCTTGATTCTGATTGTTATGTCGAGCGTCTCACCGAGCGCTTCAATGGAGATGGGCAGAGCCTCAAGTCCGTGGTTGCAGCGCTCACGGCCACACCGCATTTCATTCGGCGAACGGGGACGGATGAAGAAGATGATGCGCCTGGTGTTGAGCTGGTTCCTGCGGCGCCGGGTGCCGAGCCTGCCGCAGCCAGTCCTGCGCGACCGCCCAACAATTTAGAGAATCCCGCTTGTGGTGTTCCACCCGTCATGGGTAATGGTGAAGGGCTTAACGACCCTCGAATTCAGGTCGATATCGTCGAAGATCGCTGGGATGTCGGCTATTGCAACTATGTAACGCTCACCAACACAAGTGATGAGGCCGTCGACGGATGGATGGTCCAATTCGATGTAGAGGGCACCATCAATAATTCTTGGAATGTCGACCGAAACGGGGATTCAGGTGTGGTCACTTTTAGTAATGTGGCGTGGAATGGCTTACTGCAGCCCAATGGCCAAGTTGAGTTTGGTTACTGCGTGGCCCTCTAGCTCACCGACCAGGAGATCCACACGTTGGGACAACAGATGACATTGACCGTCGTTGGAACCAGCACAGGTCTAAAACCGGAGCACCATCGAGTTTTCTTAGACCGTCGACCTAAGTGGGTCTTCAGATCCTAACGCTTAACTCGCGTGTATCCACACCGACCTTAGTGAATCCGTCTGCAGTCCGCTCAGACTGATACCCCACAGAAAAATCGTTGTTCAACGTCGTCTCAATTGATACCGAGGCACCGTTATCTGTCTGAACGTACCGTCTCGTATTTTGTCGTGAATCAGAATTTTAATTACTGAGCCATTGTCGGTTCTATGGATGTTTTCGGTAACAATTCAGCCGACTCTGTATCTTCCTGTCTGTATTGGCTAATCCACCGTTAGTCCGCTGATTCGGGTCAGTGAGGGTGGACGGCCAGTCATAAAGCCAAGCTGGCTCCAAATAACATTGGGTAGTGGAGGAATCGATACGATGTTCAGACCGGCTGTATTTGGATTCGTGTTCGTGGCATGTCTGGCCCCCTGCGCGTCCTCAGAAACAATCTCCACGACAGCGGAACAAGCGGACTTCGGGATCCTATTTGGCGTCAGTCCGTTTGGTGGATCGATGACTGTCTCGCGCCATTCATCCATTCAGACGACGTGGCAATTCTCCATCGGAGGTAATCCAGAAGGCCGTTACGATATCGACGTGGCAAACCAAGATTATGTGCTTCGCTCCCGCGCCCTTTGGCTCGGTGGCTTCGTGAATTTCCGCCCTATCGTAAGCGCCTCTTGGTTTCGAGTAGTGACCGGTTTCGCGTTAGGCCAAATCGAGCACCGGCTCGACGATGGCTCTGGCAATATCTTTGCGGTCGATTACCCAATGTTGCCTGTGGGCTATTTGGGCATTGGGACCGGAGTGGGGACTCAGAGCGGCTTTACTTTTGGATTTGATGTCGGCTGGCTTCAATCCGTTGGGCCACGCATTTCCTTTGATAAAGGCCCCGACGCGGGCGAATCAGGCGCATTGACAGCCGCTGATCGAAAACAGCGGCTCGATAATATCGACGACAGCTTTTTCTTCGGATCGTTCATGCCCAACATTCAAGTCGGCATGGGCTATAACTTCTAATGGCCGTTAGTTAAATCCCGGCTTAATACGGGTTCCATTTTTCAACAAGACAGGCGCCGTACCCACATCTATCAGCTGTGCTCTATTTGAAAGATAGTCGGCCATGCCAGGTAGGGTGGCCATGGCATCCATAAACGTCTGCACGTCCGGGTACTCACGAAAAATAGTCGAATCAAGGGCTTCGGCGATTTGGAAATGATGAAAAATCGTGAAATCGCAGAACAGCGGTTTGTCACCGAAGAAAAAGGGACCACTATCGTAGGAAGATAAGCTCCGTGAGAAAAACTTGAGTCGATTTGCAAATGACGCTTTGAACGAAGCGACTCGGTCTTCAAAGCGCTCACCTGTAAAGAAGTTGGCGACTGGATTCGAAATGACGAACAGCTCGCCCGCATTGTCGCAGAGTGCATCGGCCTGTGCGGCGATGAGTGGGTCTGCAGGACACGTCCCCGTCAAGCGCGATAAATAGCGTTGAATTGCCCCGGACTGATCGATGCTGACTGTTCCGTCGACCACCAAGACCGGCACCTGTCCAAAGGGCGTCTCTTGCTTAGCACCGTCGCGCCACCCTTTGTCGTAATAGTCCCAGGCGTAGACATCCTCGAAGGCGAGGCCAGCATAGCTGAGAAGCATTCGCGCGGGTTCGGCCAACGCCTGCATCTTTGCATAAATTAAAGTCAATTTTGGTGTGCTGTCTGGCCTAGAAATTACGTCTACCATGCCGACTCCTTGGTTGTTTTATGCTGATGGATGCCCGCTACATTACAGTCCGACCCCTATATTGTGAAGTCAGAATCACAGTGGGTGTACCTTGCTTTTGGCCTGTTATGAGTTCGCTATCAATGACCGGCAACCACAGGGTAACCATCGAAGTGCATCGTGATGGTGAAATAGCTGTAAGTTAGTTCAAAAAAAGACAGAAAAGGTGTGAGTTTGCGCCGGGAAGTCGCCTGTTTTTTACCTGCCCAAAAAATTAATATCCGCCGGGCCGATCATCTGAGAAACAGTGTTTGTAGACCTGAGATGACAGGTAAAATGTCTCCTCCATTATCCCGAGTTGTCGCTCCCCTTCGCCCAGACCGACGGCCATTTCGCACACGAACTCCAGACGCTCTAGCGCTGTGTTCTTATTGTTGAGATCACTCCAGTCACAACGAACATTGGCATAGCTTGCCATACGACAAATCGTTGCTATTTTCTCCATGGTCCCCCAGGCCTGCCTGAACAAACGGGGCACTCCGTAACTCTTATGTAGTTGCACTAAACGGACCCGCCATTGTTCTCCAGCTTTCTCTTGCTCCGCGCTGCTTCTCATCTCAGCCAATTGCTCATCTCGGTCTGATTTACTTACGCATTCCACCCCGTCTATACCTGAATAATCCGCATCTTCATCTGCGTTAGGTATGGCCAGACATTGACCTTCCTCGCGACACATATTCGAACGCGCGCAATCGTCATCACTCAGTCGTAGGCACCTGTCCTCTTTTTTGCTGTAGGAACACAGTCCTTCTTTTTTGCAAGCAGCACTTTGAGAGCAGTCCTTGGAGGATTTTGCGATGCACATGGGTAGATACTCCTCCCCGTCCTCGCTCCGCTCTTGATCAAAGCTGCATGCTCCATCATTCTTGCATAGTTTTGATTGACTGCAATCAGCGCGACCCCCGATACGACATTCGCCACCGCCTGCGGTACACTCGCCATAATTCAAACATCGAATGGTATTCCTACAATCCGATTTTTTGGCCGCAAGGCATGCGCCTCCGACCGGAGAACAAAGCCCTTCTTCGCGGCATTTTTCTGAGCGCTGACAATCATCTCGGGACAGAGCTTCACATCGACCGCCGCGAAAAGAGCAGAGTCCCGATTTTGAACATCCAGTAGTAAACACGCAGTCCGCAGATGCCGCGAGTCGGCAGCGTCCATCACGGGCTGTGCAGTGACCCTTTGTCTTACAGTCTGTCGACTGCCGACAATCCCCGATGGCTGATGCAATGCACGCCGATTTCCCTTTGTTCGCTTTACAAAGCCCCGACTGTTTACATGCTTTGTACGTCTGGCAGATTTCATCGGTCAATTTGATGCAGCTCGTGCCGTCGTAATGACATGCTGACTTGTTCTTACACGCATCTGTCCGCTCACAGTCTGCCTGAGAACTGGGTCGGCATTGGCCTTCCTTTAATCCGCACAATCCCCCAGTTTGACACACCAGGGATTGGCTACAATGTTCTTTGTTTTTAGCGACGCAAACTTGCTTTTTTGCATCACAGCCGCACAATCCATCTCGCTTACATAGATCCGAATTTAGACACCCTTTTTCCGTTGCTACACATGATCCATTTGATGCAGTACATTTACCTTCGAGTTTGCAGAGATTAGACAATTTACAGCCGCCGACGACGCATTGATGTGTCTTTTCGCTATAGCGGCAATACCCATCGATTTTGCATTTTTCTGAGCGTTCACAGGTGACAGCAGAGGCGACACAAGCCCCTACAAGCTCCGAACTGTCCTTCAGTCGGTCTGCGGGCTCGGATATAGAGCATGTGCCTTTTTCCAAGCAGACCTTGAGATTGTCTTTATAGGCCGTCGGCTCGGTTGAGTAGTCGATATTCGGGATCTTGTATGCAGGCCAGGCTTTGCATAGACCTCTTTTTTGGCACGGCTTCGATGTGGAACAGGCTGCAGCAACCTCACCTTGAGGCATACACACCTTTTCCGCATTACACAGAAGCGAGCCGCGACAATCATCGTGGGAGATACACACAACGCCCACCGATGCGCCACAGCCGCTGATCAAAAAGAGAAGGGCGGCATGCCACCATGAGAAAAGAGTCAAAGGTGACTTTTTACAAAATCCCAAGCTCTTGTTCGCCTTCGATCGGATTGATGAGTCAAACATAGGTATGCCCTTTATAGCCCCGCTCCATATTGCGCTAAATAGTGTCTAAATAGTTTATGATGGGTTGTAAAGAATCTGGCCTGATCATGTCGTTGATGAGGGAAATTGAATGCGCCCTGAGGTTTGTTGTATCAAGGCCTGCTTTAGGTCATTTATAGACTCAATTGGGACATGGATTTCCATACGGACGCGGTCATCGAAATCCGTGTTCGTTGGTGCCAGTTGATATTGGCGCAGCACGCCCTCTACCGCCTTGGTTAAATCATAAGAAAATTTAATTTCTAGAGCCTCTGTTTCGTGTATTTCTGCCGTTTGTACCTGGTCGAGCGCTTTGCCTGCACTGCCACCATAGGCTCGAATCAAACCACCGACGCCCAGTTTTGTGCCTCCAAAATACCGTGTAACGACAACGACGATATCGAAGAGGTCATGCCCTTCAATTTGAGCGAGAATGGGTCGGCCAGCGCTGCCGCCCGGCTCGCCATCATCAGATGAGCGAATTTGGTTTTGGTGATGGAACCGGTAGGCCCAACAGTGGTGCGAGGCATCTGGGTATTGAGCGCGAATCCCTTGGACTGCAGCCAATGCTTGAGCCTCAGATGAGGCGGGATAAACATCGGTGATGAAGCGAGAGCCATTGATGGTCTCCGCGGGCACATGAAGGGGCTCTGCGATGGTCTGATAGCTCGCCATAAGCCGAGTCTAGCCTCACTCGCAGACAGCCTGACCACTTTTTTTGATACGGCAGGTTTTTTATGGTGAGTCACGGGCGTCCCTTGGTCGATCATGAAGTGGGACCAATCCTCTCCGTCGGTCGTTTAACCAATGAAGCCGGTCTTGCAGAGAGGCCATGGGCCATTCTATGGTTTACCAATGAAGTGGAGTGTTTGATGAGTCGGATCGAGATAAGTCTATTCTTGCTGGTCTGGCTGATGGCTGCCTGCGACGGCGAAACCCTTGGTCAGACTGACCCAGGGGATGGCGCGTCTCTAGATGTCATTGCCGTGGACACTGCGGTGGATGCCCATGTACCGACAGATTCAAACGCGAGTCGAGATGCCCAATCAGCACCTGATATGAATTCAGTCCAAGATGCCCTTTTAGATTCAAGGAGCCCAGACAGCGCCATCGGCAATCACCCTGATGGGTGCCGCATCGGTTTTTCGGGTGGGTCTGCCGTCGGGGTTGGTTTTCCAACGCCCAATGCACGTCTCCAGTCTATAGGTGTTGTACGAGCGACCATTCTCTTTGCTGAATTCGCTGATGTCACCAGTGACCGGACGCCTGAAGAGGTCTTCCAATTGCTATCACCGGGCGCCGAAGCGTTCTTTACGGCCAATTCCTATGGCCGAATGGATCTCATTTTAGACCCGCACTTGGTTTGGCTGCCCTTGCAAGAAAATGCGGCTCACTATGCTGCCGGCCTCACCAGTTTTGCTGGTCATCGGGCCTTTATGGATGAGGCCGTGCGTGCAGCTGACCCCGCCTTTGATTTCTCGTCTACTGACGTGGTGGTCGTCATGGCCGCACCCAATGCTCAGGATATTGGGTATGGACCCACCTGGATGGGCATTCCCGAGTATGCACTGGTGGCCGATGGGCGGGCTTTCACCAATGGGGTGACCTCGGGTGCAGATTTATTATTTTGGGGCAGTCAATGGCTCAATCATGAGTTGGGTCATTCCATGGGCCTGCCCGACCTGTATTCCTTCGATGGCCCAGATGGGTTTACTCGACCCTTTAGCGTCATGGACTTAATCAACAGCAGCGCACCGGAGTTTCTCGCTTGGGAGCGTTGGCAATTAGGCTGGCTCGATGACGATCAGATTATTTGTGATGGACTCGACTCGGAGATTCAATTGACGCCCATTGAGAGCATCGGTGGCTTAAAGGCAGCCATGGTCCGATCCGCGGGTGCCAGGGTGGTTGTCGTCGAGAGCCGGCGCGCCATCGGCTATGACATTGGTCTGCAAGACACCGGTGTCGTTGTCAGTTTGGTTGACGGCGCGCTGCCCACAGGTCGCGGCATTATCGAAGTGATGCATGACCGTATCCCGCTGACACCCGGTCAATCGGTGGTGGTCGATGGGGTGCGAGTCGAGATTGTGTCACGCACGTCGATGACCGATACGGTGGTGCTCACTCGTCCCTAAAAACACGCTTGCAAAAAGCAGTTTCGAAATTCAGGCTTTTTCGTTCTATTAATTTGCCGCTGTTTTTGTACCTGCTTACTTTGATTTCAGGCTTTTAAACCACTGTTTGACCTTGTAGCGAGACATGGATCTAAACCGGCGCGGTATCTTCTGTGACCGATTTTCAAGATGACGGTTTTTCTCCATAAATTCAGCGAGCTGCAGATGAGATGCGCAGCGTACGTCAGGCAGATAA
>PCCS01000047.1 GCA_002731825.1 Myxococcales bacterium | reverse complement strand
TTCGAATTACGTGTTTGACTCACTGCAGACTTCTTTGGAGCGGCCTTCTTTGGAGCGGCCTTCTTTGGAGCGGCCTTCTTTGGAGCGGCCTTCTTAGCTGGAGCGGCTTTCTTTGGAGCAGCTTTCTTAGCTGGAGCGGCTTTCTTAGCTGGAGCGGCTTTCTTTGGAGCAGCTTTCTTAGCTGGAGCGGCCTTTTTTGGAGCAGCTTTCTTAGCTGGAGCGGCTTTCTTAGCTGGAGCGGCCTTCTTTGGAGCAGCTTTCTTAGCTGGAGCGGCTTTCTTAACTGGAGCGGCTTTCTTAACTGGAGCGGCTTTCTTAGCTGGAGCGGCTTTCTTAGCTGGAGCGGCTTTCCTTGCAGCAGGTTTCTTTGCAGCAGGATTCTTTGCAGCGGGTTTGTATAGACCACGGATCTGTTCAGCATCTGCCTGGGATACGAAACTCATATGCGATTTCACCGTGAATGAAAGGTCGCTCGCATTGAGCTCTTTAACCAAGTCGGTGGATTTTTTCCCGAGTTCGCGCGCGAGGCGATAGATTGCGATTTGACCGCTCATTGTATAACTCCTGACGTCCTCTGTTTAAGGGCAAATCTGGACGATGATGATTCAGATGTCCAGTCCCAGTTTTTGCAATCTTAAATCTTTGGGGCTAAGGGCGTGCATAGGCGGGGTCAAAATTCCATTCGCTCCCAAAATGGCCAATGAGGCTGGCCCCATTTTCGCCAAAGATCAGATAGTCTGGCAAGCCACTTCGAGAGCTGAATGGGACCACCTGGCGCAAATAGTGTTTTACTGGCTCCGGCGCGACCAATCCCGCAGATAAACCATCGCCCTCAGGGTAGACAAAAACCAGTGCGGAATTGGGTTGTTGGTTACCGTCAAAAATGATCCCGTCTTCGTTCCATTGAAAGATCTCTTGGGGAATATCCAACGCCGTATCGCCCAGGCGAATCAGATTTCGTCCAGAGAGGCCGTCATCGCTGAGTTCACTGGCCTCCAGCCCACAAGATTGACCGTTACCGATCAAGGCCCAATAGGTGCTGTAGAACGCAGCCGTTCTGGCATCTTGCCCTTCATCGCTGTCGTATATGTAGCAAAAGGGTCGCCTGAAGGCTTCATTAAAGGGGCCATGCTGACCAGGCCTTTTCCCGTTTTCAGGACCCCAAATCACATCACTATCCGTGAGCTCGACAGCGACTCCATTAACATTGAGTTCCTCTATACCGGCCTCGCCCAGGCCCATGCGATCGAATCGCATGGACCGCACATTCTGTGTTGTCACCTCAAGCCGTGTGCCGACAGAGTTTGCCTCTACCACTAGGTCTTCGTCTGGCGAAATACTGGATAGAAGCTCGATAAAGCTATGCTTTGAACTGTATGACGCGCTTGGACTCCGAAATACGAAGTCACTCTCCCATGGATCGAGCTGTCTTCTTTTCATGAATTGGAATAGGGGAGGCCAGTCGACACAGTCGGCTCCTGCCGCAGCCTCTCCGTCCCACCAATGGCCAGCGCCTGGTTGTTCATGCATTTCTATGTCCAGGGTATGCATCATAGCCGCTTGGTACATATTACGACCTTCGGAGATCGGGACGTTGTCGTCGGCATCACCGTGAATGATATAGATTCCGCGATCGGCAATGTTTGACAGGTAATTGAGCGTGTCCGAATGGGCGCGTGACCGCGCGACCGGCCCGTTGGGACGTCGGCTACCGCCATAGCTGTAAAAAGACTCCCAACCGGCGCTTGGACCCAATGTTGCAAAGCGGCCAGGCGTTGTGACGCCGACATGCCAGGTTCCATGACCGCCCATGGAGTGCCCAGTAAGGTATACTTTACTCGGATTGATATCGTAGCGGTTCATCGCGTTGTCTAAAGAGGCCAGCGCATTGAGACGACCCCATTCTTCCCAATCAAATCCAAAGGGTCTGCGATTGGTTGGTGCGATGATGTAAGCCCATTGCTTGGCAGAATATGCACGGGCTTGTCCGATGGCCTCCACGCTTGCACCATGTAACGACAACACAGCGGCATAGGTCCGGTCTGGATTAAATCCAGATGGCGGTCTTACACCGTAATATTGAACGGACCCATCGACAGGTGAGATGAAACTTCGTTGGTGCGTTTCGTTTGGGTCGATGGTTGTGAGCGTGATCGTGCGCTGATAGCCATTGACCAAGCCGTCGGCGAGGACCTCTAAGGTGAACTCAATCTCGGTACCCGGTTCTGGCCAATCTGCTTTTGGTGCGATTTCAAATGCCAGGTGACTGACGCTGCCTGGGATAAGGCCCGGGAGGGTAATCGTTGTCTCAGAGACCCAGTTATTCTCGACGACACGGGCGCGCACGTTGGTTAGAGTTTTGGGTAAGAGGTTTAAGATGGGTACACCGATTGGGAGCACTTCGTCATCGCCGGCTAAGAGATCCGGTCGCGTAATATCGTCCAGATTAAAGGTGATTTCGTCAGTCGTTTTATAGAATCTCAGCCTAGGTAGGCCTCGTCGTGGGTCTGCTAAGACGGCCACGGTCAGTTTGTCGCCCCCGTGTAGAATAGGGGCTAGAGAACGACCAGAGCCGTAGAAGTCACCGGGCTGTACACTCAGCGGTGTCCAGATTTGGCTGACCCGATCGGCTCGAATCACAATTCGTTCAAAGGGCTGTGTCTCGATTTGAGCGACAGCATATCCTCGAGTAATTCCGAAGCGAGATAAGGTGCCATCTTCGTCGCTCTCCTGAGTAAACCATCGCACACCGTCTCCATCACCGACATTGTTTGCCTCGGGGTAGTTCACTTGGCCCAATTCATATTTGTCAAAAAGCGGATCGCTGTCACTGGGAGGTAGTCCTCGCATCCATGTGGTCACCGCGATGGGGTCCAATGTATTGGTGGCCATAGGTTGTTCTGGCGGGGCTGGGATTGTGGCATCAACCGCTGAATCCGTGTCTTGGATAGCGTCAGTCTGCTGTGCATCAGATTCGATTGCACCCATATCTAGCGGGCCATTGCCGTCAATTCGGGCCACATCCGGATCTAGGGGTCCCATAGACTCAGTCCCGTCGTCGCAGGCCATGAGACACATGAGGACCATTGCGCATATAAAGATTCGATTCATTGGACTCTCCAAGATTGACCGTCGAGTTTGCGACCCGAGCTTAACCGCTCAGACCCATTGACCACGAGCTTAAACCAACGTAAGCCTTGAACGAAATGATGTTCTGGAGGATCTGATGTCTGTTTTAGACTTACTTGGACTGCATGGAGACAATGCTGGGACCTGTTTGGGACCGAACCAGTGGAGCGAAGACGGTGCGCGTTGGATCACCTCGTACAACCCCTCGACGGGTGAAAGCCTTGGTCGAGTTCGCGCAACAACATCGGCGGAATACGAGAGATTGGTTGAGCATGCGCAGGCAGTTGCCAAGCGTTGGGCCGACGTACCTGCTCCTCAACGAGGCGAAGCTGTTCGCTTACTCGGTCAGGCTCTCAGAGAGCACAAATCGGAACTGGGGCAATTGATCAGCTTAGAGATGGGTAAAATTCTCGTTGAGGGAGAGGGTGAAGTTCAAGAGGCCATCGATATCGCCGATTTTGCACTGGGCCAAAGTCGGATGCTTTATGGCCGTTCAATGCATTCAGAACGCCCCGAACATCGAATGTATGAACAGTGGCATCCTCTCGGTGTAATTGGCGTCATCACCGCGTTCAATTTCCCCATGGCCGTTTGGGCGTGGAATGCATGTATATCGGCCATCTGTGGAAATGTGACCATTTGGAAGCCCTCGCCGAAAGCGCCGCTCTGTGCGCTCGCGCTGCAAATGATTTGCAACCGGGTCCTTGATGAAAATGGGTATCCACCTATCTTCATGCTCTTCAATGACGATGAACATACTGTGTCAAAACAATTCGTTGATGATCCACGCATCCGGTTGGTGTCATTTACAGGCTCGACTCAGGTCGGCCGAGAGGTTGCGTCGGTCGTCGGCCGTAGACTCGGGAAGTGTCTTCTGGAGTTGGGTGGCAATAATGCGCTGATCCTCGACCGGTCAGCTGACTTGAAACTCGCCCTGCCAGCCATCGTTTTTGGTGCCGTTGGGACCGCGGGGCAGCGCTGTACTACGACACGGCGATTATTCGTCGATCGCGCATGTGCTGATGGCGTCATAGAGACCTTAAAATCTGCCTATAGCCAAGTGCGAGTTGGCGATCCCCTCGCTGCACAGACCTTGATGGGTCCGCTCATCGATAACGCGGCTTGCGTTCGCTTCGAAGAGACCGTAGCACGTGCCAAAGCAGCTGGAGGTGTCGTCTTACATGGTGGTCAACGGTTGGATAGAGACGGTTACTTCGTCGAGCCGACCATCATTATGGCTGAGGCCCACTGGCCGATTGTCAAAGAAGAGACCTTTGCACCCATCTTGTATGTGATTATCCACGATGACCTCGACACAGCCATTCATGAGAATAATGCGGTGTCGCAGGGGTTATCCAGCGCACTTTTTACAACCGATGTCCGCCAATCAGAAACATTCTTGTCCAGTCGAGGCAGTGATTGCGGCATCGCTAACATCAATATCGGCACATCCGGTGCGGAAATTGGAGGGGCTTTCGGGGGCGAGAAAGACACCGGTGGTGGACGAGAATCCGGTTCGGATGCCTGGAAGGCGTATATGCGACGTCAGACCAATACCATTAATTGGGGGCGTCAATTGCCTTTAGCCCAGGGCATCAAGTTTGATCTTGAGTTCTAGCGGGCATTTCGACCCGAATCTGGTCAGTCTAATTGCAGGGTTTTACCCGCTGACATTTCAATGAAATTGTATTCATTTTGACCGTGATTACTCACGAAAAAGCGAATGGGTGTGCCTTCGGGAATTCGCTCTGGGGCCGTCCAGTTTAGGGCATGAATTGAACTGTTATTTGGGATGTTAATGGTCTCAGACCACATCAAATGTGATCCGATCTCGACAGCTAGTTTGGCCGTTGCTTCAGTTGGGGCAGTCAGTTGCCAGTTCCAGATCCGAAGCGCGATGTTCTCACCTCGACGAACCACACTGAGACTCGGTTGCGTAATGTAGGCGAAGTTACACTCATCGGTGTCGACTGCGAGTGTGCTCTCACCACCCAGTGCCTCGAAACGGATACTTTCATCCATTAGGCAGGGGACGACGGCCCTCGATTCCACTGGATGGGGATATATGTCAGTCTGATGGGTGACCCAAGCAAAGTGGTCGACGAGAGACCGTGGTGGCAAGGGGGCCTCCTCGGTCTCATCGCCACACCCGGTACTCAAGCAAATACACAATAACAAGCCCAGGCAGGGAGTCCGCCATGCGAAATTCTGGACCCGGGCTCCTGTTCTATGCATCAGTTCAGAGGTTGGATTTGAATATCGATGGTTCCAGTGCCGGTCCGTCCAAGAAATCCATCGATATAGAGATAGTAAATGCCGGCTTCCAGCACGATCGTGCCGTCACCTCTTGGGATTCGCGATGCAATCCCGTTACTGTCATCATTGCATTCAATGGCACTGGCCGCGTCATCGCATTCGCCTCGCAGTTCGATCAGTGGATCATAGCTGGGATTGACGACACTAAACGAAGCATTGGACTGCCGATCGATTGTGATAACGACAACCTGCTGACCTCCGCCACCGCCGCAGGAGAGGCGCCCTGCTGAGGGTTGGCCGGTGGTATCATAGTTGATGCGGCCGCCCCCTCGCGGTGCAAAAATAACATCCGGAACAGCCTCGCAATAGGCTGGTTGAAAGCACTGGGCAGCTGCATCGGCATCACAACCCATCGGCGTCCGAACCTCAGCAAGACAGGCGTTGATTCGGTCCATCAAGTCGTCGGGTGAGTTGGGGCTGGCGACAAGACCGGTACAGGTCTCACCACAGCTTTGTGCATCAGGAAAGGCACCGCAGGCAACGGCCGTTAGGCAGGCGTTTTCGCAATCAGCGCTCACAGCACCGTCTAGTTCGAGGCATGGGGCTTGATCGCACCTCGCTGCGCCCAAGCAGGCATTTCTCACATTCAGATAGGCCGGGTCCGGTGTGCATGCGAGTTGACAGAGGTATGTATCAAATGCGCGATCACAGGATTTTTGATAATTACAGTATTCATTACAATCGGCACTGGCCGCGGGTGGCTCGACCCCTTCGCAGGTCGCCACACCACCACACTGCTGTCCGGTTCTAATGGCGTCTGAGACGCAGCCCATCCTGTCCAGCGGGGGTTCTGCTTCGCATTGCTCAAAACAGTTGGCGCGATCCGCCTGACAGGCATCTATTTGTTGGCAGTACCCTAGGCAATCGACGATAGGCTCAGCCGGAATACAGGCATCGATCACCGCACAGGCTGCATCGCTCGCGGCCATGTCTAAACACGCTTCCGCTTGCGCAAATCGGAGCCCATTTACATCACCAAACCCAGAGACACAGCGCGTCAGGCACGTCGAAAGATCGGCTGCAGGGTTACAGTCGGTCTCCGAGCGACAGAAATTAAGGCAGGCTCGGCCCGCTGCTTCAGGATCTCTAAGACAGTCATCAACACTCAGAACGCCCTCTTCTGGCTGGCAGACGTCTGCTGCGAGTATACAGCCGATTTGAAGTGAGGCAGCGATGGGCTCTTGTACATGCAAGTCGTCACAGGCCGCCAGGCAGCGGGGACTGGCCACGCCGCATTCTTGTAAGCGAGCGCAGCCACTGTCGCATGGAATGGTTGGTGCCAATTCACATGCGTTTACGGCATCGCAATCATCCGCCGCGTTCGCAACGCATTCACGCAGGTTTTGGTAGCGGTCGCGAGGCCAAGTTTGATCGCATGCGGCCACGCAATCTTCTTCGATTTCACCGCAGGCAGCGCGTGCATCGCAGAAACGCTGACATTGACCGGCTGGACTGGCCAGTTCGACACACTGGGAAAACTCGGGACATGTTGTCTCGCGAATACAGCCAATCTCACTCGAGACCCGTTCATTGGCGTCAGGGTCGTCCCCAAATCCGGCTAAGCATTGCTCATTACAAGCGGGGACACCGCCGTCTATTTGTCCGCAAAGATTCTGTGCACCACAGAATCGGTTACATGCAGTTGTAATCTGCGTACTCGCTGCATTTTCGCAAATTTGAGTGACTTCAAAAAAGAAGTCGGGGCATTGGGCCCGCATGGAGTTGTAAGCGCATTCGATCCCTGAATTCCCTGCTTGAATAAGTAAGTTTTGGTATTCGTCCTCGCATGCTCCATCTAGAAAGCCGAGCTCGCATTGGTCATATACGCGGCAAAAGTCTTCTTGAGGAACAAGGGGCGGTGGATCGAAAGAAAAGGGTTGAAGACAATCGTCAATATCCCCGCAGTCCATATCCGATGACACGACGCATTGAGTCATTCGAGCTTGGTTTGCATCGGAGAGGGGGTCGGCATTGAGATAGCCCTGGATACAGTCGCGTTCGCATTCACCGGCCCGGACGACGTTGCAGGCGACCGCTGGACCACAAAAACGGCTGCAATTATTGTAGACGTCTCGGCCTAGACAGCTCAGAAACGCATCATTTCCACAGTCAGCACCATAGAGATTTTCAGCACAGCCTTGAAAGGCATCGCCGCCCGTCTCGCAAACCGTTTCACAGTCCGCGATGTCCAGTCCAATATCGCACCCCTCGATGAGTTGGCAGACTTCTGCACATTCGAGACGTTCGACTTCAGGGACGGGACAGAGATGCAGGAGGTTGCAGCTCTCACTGCCTGCGCATGACCACCAGTTTTGGACTGGCGCTTCGCCGTCTCGCGTCAATCTTTCACACTGGCTTAAGCAGGCTTCGCTGCTCCCGAAAACGTCAGCTGTCCGACCGCAGTCATCATATCGGGCACAGGCAGTCTCGCATGAGGTGATATCGACCGGTATGAACATATCCCTCGTCGGTTGAGCGCTGTCCAGCGGCACAGCTCCATCCCCTGAAACGCCCCCATCTGTCTGATCAGCGTCACTGCTTGATGCATCACCGATCATGCTCAAATCCGGCTCGAGACTGCCATCTAGACGACTGACGATACCTCGATCGGTCTCCCGAGAATCGTCGCCGTTCGACGAACTGGTGCTCTCCTGACCGCAGCCCAAAGTGCCGGCAAGCCAAATGGCGCATACTATTTTTGAAAAGCGAAGCATTTCATTCTCCCTTAGATGACCCATGCCGAAGTGGTATTCGACCTCGATGACCAACGTATCAATCTTATAATTCCTAATTAGAGCTGAACCAGGGCATTTGATTGCACTCCAATCCATCTCGCGTGTTTAATCGTGTTCTTTTCACTCGTCCAGCGGCGCCCATGACTAAAGCCAGCGAAACCGCGAGCCAGATAATCGTAACGGCCCACACCTCGACGTGCCCTGGATAGGGTACCTGCCTTAAGGCGGTGCCCAGGCCAGCCATGCCGATGACAAACCCCACTGTTTTAGCTGTAAAAAGGCCACCCAAGTCAGGCCCGTCCGGCGCGCTTGTGACGTGCTTGCTGATTTTGTCGGCGGCCCGTTGCATGCCCGTAAGCCCCTCTAATACCGTCAGGCTCATGCCCGTCGCTAAGACCAGCGACAAACCATTGAGAGGTGCTATAACGTCGTTTGCGGCCAGGCCCACGTGGGGGCGATACCGATAGCCGACGATGGTCGCCGCAAGGAGCCAAAAACCACCGTAAACACGTCCTCTTATTTCACTCGAAAGCGGCATGCTTAAGTTTAAATCCGACGCAATTACTAGCGTGGAACTATAGCCCAAAACCCGCTCTAGATCATACTTTTAAGTCATCCAGTTCTAAAATCGTCTGGTCATTCATCAAATTGCTTTGATTCCAATTGTCGCACGGTCCAGATGTCAAACCGTTTGAGCTCCCCCATGAGTGGAACCAAAGCGTCGGTGTCTTTCTGCTCTAACCAGTATCTGAACATTCGATACCCATCGGCTTTTCGCTTCGCATTTGCATAGCTAAGAGCCCAAATTCGTGTGTCTTTGTGAAGGGCTTTAAGCACGGGATTGAGGGTCAGTAAAAGAGGGATGTTATCGATTGTACACAACATGTCTTGTACTGCGTTTAGCTCGGTATCTGCGTATTCTTCGCTTGTCTGTGCCGATTCTAAAGCATCAATTAACTCATCGACTTGCCCGCAGACGGCGCGACGTTTTAAATCGTCAATATCCAGCAAGACCTCAAGCAATGAATGGTACAAACCGCGTCTAATTTGGAGCAAGGTCTGTACCAGTTGGTTTTCTTGTCGCTGGGTCGACAAGAGGCGTCTCAAGTCCAGTAGCAGCCCCCCCTGGCCAGAGCGACGATAGTCGTTTATGCGATAGCCGCGCCCCTGGCGAACGCTGACAAGTCCGGCGGCTGTCAATCTTGCCAGTGCGGCCCTGACAGTCAGTCTATTGAGCTGAAAACGCTCAGCCAAAACACGCTCAGATGGCAGCAGTTCGCCGCATGCGAGTCGTCCAGAAAGGATGTTATCCCGAAGTGTCTGTTCGCAGGCATCTACCGCCGTTGGCGCAGGTTTAAGGGGCTCAAACATAATTGGTTCAACCAGTATACCATTGTTTAAATACAGATTGGTTCAACCAATATACCAGTTGCTCGGAATGGGCAAGCCTTCGCATATGGATGGACTTGATAAATCGCGACTGATCTGTCTGTATTTATCGGCAGAATGGGAGTTGAAGCTTAGGGAGTTCACCGACGCCAGCCGGCGTAATCCCCCCGCCGTCAACATCAAACCAAATGGGATTTGAAAGCGCGAAGATAGGCCGCGAATCAGTATCAGGACTCCGTCTCGCCCCAACGGCTAAGAAGACCATATGACCGTCTTCGGTTATATCGAGTCTGATTTCATCGTCAAAATCTGAAATGTCAGCGATGGGCGCGTTGAGTGGTTGTTCACTGATGACCACTCCGTTCAGCAGGACAATGATTCGGTCGAGAGCGGTATAGTCGGGCGTGCGTAAGCGCAATGACACGGTCGCCTCTCCATTGCTCGCATCAACAGTTTGCCCCGGCTGAACACCGCCGGGAAAATCCATAACAGCATCGCCCCCTATGGTCATTCGGCCGTTTATCAGTGAGTCCACAACTTCATCGGCGGTTACAAAAGCCGGATTTGGAGCCAGTGTTGCCAAGTAGTTTCTCGGATAGCCGGGCGCTTCATTGCGCCTGTGGGTATCTGAATTCCCAACCGCCGTGGATCGATGCCCCTGGTTTAACAGGCCCATCCAATCGTTGAGTACCTGGCAGAAATCTGAGCCGCCATTAAAGACTTCGATGGAATCAAAATCTGCGCTGAATTCGCTGCTATCCAGATCGTTGATGGGCACATTGGCATGGTAACCGACGTGGTCAAAGTAGCCTTGTGAGGCGCGGGGATGGTTGACCTGTATGGCGCGAGCCCCTTTTCCCCGTGCAATATTGACTAATTCGGGAACGGTATGGACGCGCCATTCACCCTCGTCTTTGATGGGTATGGTCACAGCTCCGCCTGCACCGCCGTATGGGTTATATGGAATCCCATATGCACCCAAATGAGCGTAGACAGGGGATATTTCCTCGCCGGTCAGCGGAACACCGATCCGGTCGCCGAGATTCATTCGTCTCACCAAGCCGGCGTAATCGTAAATAATATCATGGTCTGACGGCGCCATGAAGCTCACGCCCTCGACGATGTTGGACAGGACCCGCTCCGTCACCGGCACCTCGCTGTCCAAGCTCGGGCTCGCATGCTGATGAAATTCGCCCGACGCCAATCCATCGAGTGGAATTTGCTCAGTCAACACAAGGTCGACATCAAGGTCACCGCCGGCGACCACTTCAACAGCGGTGCGAGCGATACTGTAATGCCACCCCAAACTGGCTCGTATAGACCACATACCTGCGGGCAATAAAATTTGTTTTTCATCCACGACAAACTCAAGTCGATCCGAGGGACCCGTCATTTTGAGTTTAGCCGCAATTGGTGTCCCATTTTCATCGGTTACACGCACGTTAAGCCGACCGGGCATGGGTTGCGCTAGCTGAACATTCACCGGCTCTACACCAACCTGGAAAGGCTCGTCTATATCGCCTCCCGCATAGCTGTGGGTATGGGCGATATAGGCGCCCCGCTCCAACTGGACAGTCCCGCGACCAACGTCGCTCAGCTTGACGGTCGTCACGACGTCTTGATTCGGGCGTTCGATGATGACCTCTGTGCCAGCAAGCCCGTCTATGGTTACGGTTATGGCGTCTACTGGGATAGGTCTAACGCCTTCGACACCGCCGTAGGCGACCTTAAACCAGCGTTTCAAGAGCACCTGATCGCCGGAATTCAGGAAGATTGAATTATATTCTATCGGTGCACCGGGTACGCCGATTTCGGTTATGATGAACAACTTAAATGGGCTGATTTCACTAAACCAAGCGTAGGAATTCTCCGGTCCGACGGCGGCGACATAGGGCAGTAGTCGATCAGGATTATTAGGCCCACGGCCCGGTAAGAACGTCCGGTTTAAATCACCAAAGTAGACCAGGTCATACATATAGAAACGCCCAGAGTTTTCACCTGGCAAAAGGGAGAACCAGGTAAAAACCTGGACCGTATTATCATCGGGCGCAAGCCGATACTCCGTAATCACGTCCATCGGTGGAGGTATAAATCCATTTGGAAGAACACCTTGTAGAATCCGAGACCCACCGGTTTGACCTCGTGCGCGCACAATCGCAGCACCGCCACCGGTGCCATCTCTGACAACACCCACTTCAGTGGCGTAGACTTCGCCAACCCCAGGCGCAATGACCGCCTCCCGAAAGCTGTCGGTCCCCGGACGATCTGCTGGGTGTGCATCGATTAAGTTGCCACCGGTAAATGAAAATTGGCTGAAGGTTGTCGGCCCTTGAATGCAAACGCTCACCAAGTGGTTGTCGAGTCGATAATCACCGATTCGGCAATTTGCCTCGGGTCCAGTGAGGCGTTCAGCATCCGTCCTGACTTGACCGGCCCGGCTCTGGCCCGCCTGCACTCGCTGAGTCAAGTCCAGATCACCAGACTCCAGCAGTGGGCCGTCCACGGGTTGAATTTCAGCCCGTATACCTGGCCTCGCATCGACGGCACCGTCTGACGACTCCGTCAAGATGTCTCGAGGGCCTTGGGCATCCGCAGGCAATCCGTCGGCAAACGCGTCTTGAGTCATGACTGCATTATCAGATGCATCTGTCTTTGGGGTGGACTCACAGGCCGACGCGAGCAGCAGTAGACATGTCAGTGGATAGATAAGCGTACGCATTCAACAATCCCAAAAACGGCATTAGCCTAAAAGGCGGTGGATTCATCATTAAAGACGAAATCAAATAATCTTGTTTTGGTCAAACGGTGCTCTCGCAAGCGGTGTTTCTAGACGGCCGGAATTGGCTGGATTTCCCCTAAAATTCGACGAGGCATGGGGCATCATCAGCTGGATGAGTCGAGCCATAGAGGCGTTCGACTTCTTTGTTCATACGCCCTGTGAGTGCATAGGAAAGCATTTTTATATCCCCCATAAATGACCATCCGGGGTAAGCAAAGCTGGCCGGCTTATTGCCCTCGATGGCAAAATGCCCAAACCAGGCATGGCCGTATCCAATGACGGGTGCTACGGCCAATAGCCACCAGATCTGGAGAATGGGAGCCACTACAAGACAGCTCAAGCCGACAGAGGTGCCGATATAGTGGAGAAACCGATTGGTTGGATGTCTGTGTTCGCCCACGTAGAACGCCCAAAACTCAGAAAAAGTTTGAATCCGATGTTCTTGACCCATGACCGATATCCCCCGAAAGGCTACACGCTAAAAGTATACCGATCGTTACATTTTTTCAACGGGCCAAAAAAAAGCGCCGGTCAATCCGGCGCTTTCAAGCAGACGGCTTAACTTAGGGTGCAAGTAGGCGGTTCAATGCAGCGTTGATATCACCGCCGGGTCCCCGGTCCGCGTAGATATACTCGAATGTCTCCGGGTCGAGCATGGCATTGAATGGCAGACCGAAACTGCCATCAGCGGTCACGTAGGGCTGCATATTTGCAAAGACCGTCGTGAAGGAATCCGACCCATTGTGGTCCATAAACAAGTTGTCAGCAGGAATATTGTTTTGATTCCCGTATTGCTGGCAATAGCGCTGAGTTGGCTGTGCATAACTCGGATCCTCTCCAAGGACAAAAGCGACCTTGAGACCAGCAACATTTGGGTTTTGGAGGAGGTCGAGAATTTGAGGGACCCACTGCGCACAGGCGCCACACCACCCGGCCGTCAGGACAAACATCCCTGCTTGCTGTCCTTGGAAATAGGATTGCATGCTGACCAATTCGCCGGTGCCACAGTTCATGAGTGAAAAGTCTTGGATGATGCCACCAACAGGCGCACCAGGCCCCACACCGCGACCTTCGCCACTGGCATCACCACCACCACTTGAACCACCGCTAGGAGCACTGGGAAAACAGGTGTTATCCCCGTCGCACACATAGCCTTCGCCGTCTCGGCATTCGGAGGAGTCCGTGCAATTCAGCAGGCAGATCCGATCTTGCTGGCCCAAGGTCCAGCAGCTGCCAGTCGCCCCACAATCAGCTGCTGATTCACAGACCTTGCTGCAGTAGCCCCCTGGCATGCCCGTGAAACATAAACCGGTCTCACAATCACTGTTTTGGGTACACGCGGCACCGAGGATGCCGGCACCTGAGCTCACGGGTGGTTCTGGCTCGCCCACGTTGTTGCCATCACTTGGCCCTGGGTTGTCACTACCATCAGTTCCGTCAGACCCATCGTTATTGCCTTCGGGATTATCTAGCCCGTCTGTCGGCACGGTGTTTGGCCCGTCATTTGAGTCGCCAGACTCCGTTCCATTGGCATTGATGTCGGGTTGTCCAGGCGCTTCCTGGAACTCATAGACGGTACTCGACTCGTCACCACTACCGCATCCAGCGAAAGCAAAGCCGATGACCATTGTCGTTAGAAATACGGATTTCGTGTGATGTATGAATGTCATGAACATCCTCCAATTTAGTCGCGTGTGCGGGAGAATCTAGCCTGTGTTGGCGGCCTAGCGCAAGCCAACAGAGCACAAACTTAATCTCAATTAGTTAATCTACCTGTCCTTTCGTACGGCTGTGAATGTTAACAATGTAATTTTCTTAATTAACAGATCCTATCCGGCCAGCACGAAATAGAGTGACTCAGAAGACCATGCCTGACGACTCGTCCGCCGTGCGATCCGACCGACGTCTATGCCAGTCGATTTGATACATGGCTCAGGGTGTTTTGTGGGTCGCACCTTGGCGCACCTTGTTTAGGTACTGCGTGGCTCGCTGATGTGTGGGATCTAATTTGAGAGCCGACTCATATGACACGATGGATTCGTCTAGCCGTTCAAGAGCCGCTAAAATATGCCCTCTGTTCGTCAGGTGGTCAGGATTCGGGGTACCCAATACAATCGCTTGGTCTATGTGGCTGAGCGCCGCGTCAAAATCTCTTGCTCTGTACAGAATGGTTGCCAGCTGAGCATGGCCATCAGCGAATCGAGGCCACCTTTGGACTAACTGCTTTAGGCGGAAACTCGCCTCGCTTGAACGACCGATCCGGTCTAGCACGAGGGCGAGGTTTAGGGTCGCTGCTTTCTGATCAGGCTCGATTTCCAGAGCCTCTTTGTACAGCCGAGTAGCCATCCGGTAGTCCTTTTTCTCCAAGTAGGTATTGCCCAGATTGACCCTGTTACGTGCATCATCAGGGTCGTTTTCGACGATTCGATTGAGCGCCTCCTGAAATCTTTTGGGCGATAGGCCTTTGGGTGTCTGTCTTGTCTTACCCACTGCGCTGTCCAAGATGAAAAGTCCGCCTTGATCACAGGCGTTGTCTTGTCCGCTCTTGAGTCCAACCTCACCGTGATGGCTCAAAAGCGACCAACCGATTCCAAACCCCCCCAGCGCGATGTCGAGACGTCCGTCTTGATTCCAGTCGATAATCTCGACACTGGCAAAGCATGTTTGGTCGCGCAGTAGACTGCTGACCTCAAACCGGTCTGTGGTACGCTGGCTCAGCTTGATGACTGATTCGAGTCCAATGGTTTGGTCGAGGGCAGCTTCGCCCAAGGTCTCGGTGATTCTTGGTGGCAGATTGGCCACAGCAACGATGTCCGGTAGACCGTTTTCATCTAAGTCAGCGACGGCTAAATCATGAATGCCAGGTAGACTGGCGAGCTGGGTGCTCACAAAGGTTTGATCGGTGTTCTTCAGGATATGAACACCCTGCCAATCAGCGAGCTTAGGCGCATCTAGCGTATCACCGTTCCAATGTAGGATGTCGAGATCACCGTCCGCATCGATGTCGACCATCTCCATACCCAAGCTACCCCAAAGTGCGCTGGGGGCCTTGAAGATGATTCGTCGGGTGACAGCCCTTTTCTGAAGTGAATAGAGTTCGATTTGTTCGTGATGCTGGGCTGTTTGCGCGACGATTTTAAGGGGGGAATTCGGTCTAAACCGGGCAATTTTGACCGCCATGTATCCAGCGTTTTTGGAAATTTTCTCCACCGCGTAGTCCTCTACTCTTGAGGCCCCCCAGATGATGTATAATCCGCCTGTCTCCTGCCATCCAAAGACCCCCACGACCGCGTCCCTAAATCCGTCAGAATCTAGATCTCCTATGGCGACATCGGTGACCCGCCCGGCTGTCTCCAAGAGGGCATGATTCGGGTGTCCTGGGCGCACTAAGACCACGCGTCCACGTTTCGTATCCGCCGCGCGAAAGATGCCCAAATCGGCAAACACAAATTCCTCGATGCGCTCTGCCTTAGACCACCATTGGGTCTTGACCGGGTGTCGACCGGTTGCCAGGGGTCTAATTTGCCCGGAAGCGTCGGTAAAAATAATGTCACCAGACAGCATGTCGACTAAGCGCAACCCCGTCTTAAGTCCCTTAAGATCAACGACAATTCTCGCCTTTGGCCCCAGTGGTATAGATTTTAGATGGTAGCTGGAATCAGCAGGGTAGAGGGTAGGGCTGGGGCGCTGTTGAGCTGCATATGTCTGGTAATATTGGTCTACGACATCCGCCGAGAGCTGCCGAGTGTATTGGGGATAGAACTCTTTGAAGACCCGATCCATATAGGCGTTTGCTTTGCGCCAGGTCGTTCGTGTGAATTCGCGCGGGTCAGGGTAGGCGTGACATGAACCACATTCGGCCTGAATGGTCTTTGTAAGCGGGTCATCTGCAGACGATTTCCCCGGTTTGAAGAGCAAGGTCTTCAGATTTTTTTTTGTCTTTTCTCTCGTGACGCGTGTATCGGTTTCAGGTGAGTTTGTTGAGGACTTCGCCTCTTGGACTGCAGGTGCGATGGGGCCGGCTTTTTGTGAGGAGGCGGCAACGGGTGTCTCGCGACACCCGAGAAACAGGCCGATCAAGAGGACCACGAGGGTCCATCTGCATTGATGTACTCGACGGCGACCCAAGTCTACATGACTTTGGTCATGCCGGAGACAAAGACAAAGAGGAGAAGAATTGCGGCCCATAATGCAGTTCGACCAATCGTCCATGGTTCACCTAAGATCGAATTAGGCCGAGCCTGATCGCCCACTCGCTGAACCGTTCCAACAATCTGAGCTTTGATACTACCGAGTGTACGAGACCAAATCGATTGGATCGTCGACCCAATGGTCATCGCGCTTCGCTTCAGCCACCGTCGATAGACGACATCAGTGTCAAGATTGGTGCAGGATAATTCCGGCGGATACATATTTGTCTTCATCAAGACCACGAATGCTAGAGCGGCCATGAACAGCAATTGAAAAGACGTATAGACATGACTTGCACTGTAATTGTGCCACTCAGCGCCGTTGACGTCGGCTCGAACCTCGAAGGGCAAGATGTCGTACAGTGGTTGCGGATAGATGCCTAAAAAGATGCAGAAAAACGCCGCGATCCCCATGGCGAGCAGCATGTTGATTGGTGCTTCCTTGCATCGCTTTCCCGAATCGTGGGCGAAAAATGCAAAGAAGGGAATCTTAATCCCTGAGTGGTCTACCACGCCTGCAGACGCGATCAATAGACCCACGAAAAGCAGAACATCATGGGTGCCAAAAGCCGCCGATAAGGTCATCGACTTGGTTACAAAACCACTGAATCCAGGCATGCCGGAGATTGACAGTGACCCGATAATGCAGAATATGGTCGTCAGGGGCATGGACTTGTGCAGACCACCCAGCTGGTTGGCTTTCGTTGTGCCGACTCGATAGAGAACGGCGCCCATTGCCATGAACAGCAGGCCCTTATAAATGATGTGAGCAAATGCATGTGCAGCCGCGCCATTGAGTGCGAGCTCCGTGCCAACACCAGCGCCAACAACCATATAACCCAGCTGGTTATTGAGGCTGTAGGCCAGCACCTTTCGAAGATCATTTTCAATCACTGCGAAGATGATGGGAAAGAGCGTCATCACCAGTCCGATAGGAATCAAAATACTGGTGCCCGCATAACATCTAACCAAGGCATAAATGGCCAATTTGGTCGTGAACGCGCTTAAGAAGACCGTACCCGTGGCTGTAGCCGCGGGATAAGAGTCCTGAAGCCAATTATGCAAAAATGGGAAAGCGGCCTTGATACCAAAGGCAAATAGGATGATCCAAGAGGCCATCGAGACTGGCATACCGGTCTCAGGATTCACAAAGGGGCCGAATAAATGCCAATTGTCTTCACCGTAGGTAAAGGAACCGATATCGACGCTGCCTGTCTCACGCACCCAGAGTAGAACGCCAAAAAACAAGATAACGCCCGATGCGACTTGGATAATTAAGTATCGCGTCCCAATTTTCGCAGCCGTGGGTGTCCGATTGGCGTAAATCAGAAAGACCGATGTGATCGCCGTCAATTCCCAGTAGACAAAGAGAGTGATTAAATCACCGGCGAAAACAGCACCAACGGCTGCACCGGCATAGGTTATCCCAGACACATCTTGAAGTGTGTCTTTGACGTGCATTTGATAGAGCACACTCATGAGTGCTGCGAGATGGAATACATAGCCCCAGACGAGGCTGAGCTTGTCCATTCGAACCGGTGTCAGCGTATACTCAAATATCTGGGTCGTCAGCGCATAGCCTTCTGGCAGATAATGCATGTGCACGCAGCTGAGAACCGGGAGGGCCAGCGCGACCCACTTACGCAAAGACTTCGGAAAAAGAGGCAGTAGAAGACCCCCGAAAATGAGGATGAAGCCCGGGAAGATGTAATTACTCATCGTAGTAATCCTCCGGTCTCATGACGAGTTTCCTGAACAATATGGCTGTTGCGATTATGCAGGTATAGGCAACAAATCCAAACAAGCCGTAGAAACCCGGAACGGTATACTCAACTTCGAAATGTCCGTGTTTATGGATAAATTCACCGCCGACCATCACGCCCAAGCATGCGAGCACGAGCGTCCATACGATAATGTTTATGTTTCGGGGTTCATCGAACCAGCTCTTATCGCCATCATTAGGTGCGCCCATTGTCTTAAACCTCCGTGATGGTGATGACTAAGTTGTAGATATGCGGCGCTAAGAAAAACAGCGCAATGCAGCCCAGGGCCGTCAAACAGAGAGGCGCCACACATAGAATTGGAGCCTCGTTGATATTGGCCCAGAAGCCCTCTTTCGGTTCATGCCCGCCATGACCATCATCGTGGTGGTCACCGTGGTGGCCATGATGGTGATCATCCGGATCGGGTTCGAAAAAGAAGGCCCGGTAAACGACCGGCATCAGATAGCCGATACTCAGAAGAGAACTCGCCATCAATACAAAAACGAAGACCGTCTGGCCTGCGTCTAGGGCACCCAAACACAGGTACCACTTACTCCAGGACCCACCCATGGGTGGAAGGCCGATGATACAAATGGAACCGAGGAAGAATGCAGCCATTGTAAATGGCATTTGGCGTCCAATTCCGTTCATCTGACTGATGTACTTCTTATGCAAGGCGACATAGATTGCGCCAGCGCAGAAAAATAATGTGATCTTTCCGATCGCATGCATTGCAATGTGCATTGCGGCACCGGCTATGGCCGCCTTTGTTGCGATGGCTGCGCCCAGCGTGATGTAGGCCAATTGACTGATGGTCGAATAGGCCAACCTGGCTTTCAGATTGTCTTTTGTCAGGGCGATGACAGACGATGACAAGAGCGTAAAAGCCGCCACCCACATCAGCCACTCGGATGCAGCTGTGGTTGTCAAAAAGTCGATTCCGAAGACATAGACGACAACCTTTAACACGGTAAACACACCGGCTTTTACGATGGCCACCGCATGGAGCAGAGCGCTGACGGGTGTCGGCGCGACCATGGCGTTTGGAAGCCATTTGTGAAAGGGCATCAGGGCTGCTTTACCGGTCCCGAACGCATAGAGAGCCAACAAAAATGGGACCATCAGGCCGTCAACTTTACCGGCGAGAATACCGCCCGGCTTGAAGTCGAGAGTACCCGCAAGCGCTTGAGTCATAATCACAGCCAACAAGAGGAAAGCGACTGAGGTTGTGACCAGAATACCCATATAAATTCGACCGGCACGCTTTGCCTCATCGTCGCCGTAGTGGGTGACCAATGGATAGGTCGAGAATGTCAAAATCTCGTAGAAGAGAAAGAGTGTGAAGACATTCTTGGAAAATGCGATTCCGAGCGCGGCAAAGATGGCCAATGCGAAACATGTGAAGAATCGGGTTTGATTGCCTTCATTGTGACCGCGCATGTAGCCCACAGCATAAAGGGATGTTGGAATCCAAAGACTGGCTGCCACCAGGGCATAGAGCATGCCCAATGGTTCGACTTGAAAGGCCAAATCCACGCCGGGTAAAACATCGGCTACGAGCGTCAGCTCTGGGCGCCCGCCACCGAACACGAGACTGACCAGACTCTGCACAAATAAGAAGGCGGCACCGGCAGAGACGAGTGTGACCGTCTCTCGTAAGTTAGGCCAACGCCCTGTGAGTTGAATTCCGATGGCGCCTAACAGCGGTGCCAGTATGGCCATTCCAATTGCAAACTGCGCTGTCATGGTGTGCCTCCGCCGAAGATAGCTCCGCCCGCCGTCAGCAGTGTCTTCGCAGCCGTCTCAGCGACACCGCCCGTCAACTCTGTTGCGAAGCCGAAGAAGATTGCCGCGAACATGAGCAGCCATATTGGAACGAGCATCGTAATCGGTGCTTCGATCTTTTCGATCGGCTCAGATGGCTTCTGGAAATAACCGACTTCGATAATCTTCCAAACGTAGACCACAGCCAGCAGGGAACTCAATAAAATGAGGGCAGCGACCACGTAATGTCCGCCCGCCACAGCACCGAGGACCAGGTACCACTTACTGACAAAGCCAACGGTGCCAGGGACCCCGATAATGCTGAGTCCAGCCACCACGAATGCCGCGAAGGTCCATGGCATTCGATACGCAAAGCCCTTCATTTCCCCAATGGTAACCGTCCCCATTCGATAGACGACACATGCGATGATCAAGAAGAGTCCAGATTTCATGATGGCGTGGTTAAACAGGTGGACAATCCCACCGGTCAAGCCATCATAATTGAGGACTTTGAGGCCGTCTAAATGAAGAAGACAAATGCCCAGTGTCATGTAGCCAATTTGTGCGATTGACGAATACGCAAACAAGCGTTTGGCGTTGGTCTGATAGATGGCCGCAATCGAGCCGACGAACATGGCGATGAGGGACAGGGGCATGAGGATGTTTTGAACACCCAGTTTATTGAAGATAAACGCGATTCCGAATATCGAGAAAAATAACCGCAGCAATACGTAGTACGAGACTTTAGTCGCCGTTCCTGCGAGAAATGCTGTGACTTTGCTCGGTGCAAAACTGTATGCGTTTGGCAGCCATTGGTAGAGCGGAAAAATCGCAAGTTTGATGCCCACACCGAGTGTCAGGAAACCAAATGCAATGATGGTCGTTGGGCTGTTGATGACCGATGGAAGTCGTTCCGCGATATCCACCATGTTGAGGGTGCCTGTCAGAGCGTATACAAAGCCGATTCCGACGAGGATAAACGTCCCGCCAATGGTCCCCATGATCAAGTAGCTATAGGCCGCCATCAATGCGCGCCGCGATGACCCCATGCTGATGAGCGCATATGATGACAAAGATGTAATCTCTAAGAATACGAAGACGTTGAAGGCATCACCCGTGACAGCAATGCCCATAAGGCCGCACATGCACAGAAGAAAAGCCGCGTAGAAGAGATGTTCTTTGCCTTCAGGACCGGACAATCCACTGTGACCGAGGCCAAACGGGAAGACCACCGATGCGATCCCCGTAATGATCAAAACAACGAAGGCATTGGCCGCATCGATCTTAAGCTCGATCCCCAGTGGCATCTCCCAGCCACCCATTGCATAGCGTATGGATTCGCCGTCTAGTCCCTGCACCTGGCCTAGAATACCCCAGGCAAAGTAAAGACAGGCCCACGCAGCGAGAGTCGCCCAAATGCGGACAAGTGTTCCGTTCCTCAGTAGCAAGCATATAGGCGCTGCAATGAGTGGTGTGACGATGAGTAAAGATGGAAAATGCGTAATCACGATATCGACCCATCTATTTCTCTGATCTCATCTTCCTCGATGGTTCCGTACGACTCCTTGATACGAACCACCAGTGCCAATGCGAGAGCGGTGGTTGCGATACCGACCACAATGGCCGTCAGCATCAGAACGTGTGGGACAGGATTTGAGAAAACGCGATCTTGGTAGTGGCCCTCCATGGTATCGAGGGGCCAGATGGGTGCTTCGCCGCCTTGGACTTTGCCCATGGCCACATAAAACATGATCACCGATGCCTGAAAAATATTCAGGCCCATGATGCGTTTGATCAGGTTGTCTCGGGCTATGACGATATAGAGACCCAGCATCATGAGCGAGACGACAACCCAATAATGCCAGAGGCCATATTCGGTTGGGATTTCGTTGAGTGCGATCACTGAGACACCCTCCATCGACCGGCGAACGCATAGAAAATCATTAGGACGGTTGACGCCACCGTGATGCCCACGCCGCCCTCAATGAGCAGAATGCCGTAATGCTGCCCATGGGATCCAAATACGTCATAGTCGAGATAATTCATGTTCTTATAAAAGCTTACGAGTCCTGTGCCCGCATACAGGAGCAGACCTAAGGCCATGCAAAGCTCGACTGCAAAGGGGGTGAACACGCGCTGAACAGCATCCAATCCAAAAATTATGCCGTAGAGAATCAACGCAGCGGAGAAGATAACGCCCGCCTGAAATCCTCCACCGGGGCCGAAATCACCGTGGAATTGAACGTACAGCCCAAACAGCATTATGTACGGCATGAGCACACGACTCACGACACGCAAAACGACTATTTCGCGCATCCGCATGGGTTTTTTCATGAGAGAGGCTCCTCGTCGGTCTGCACGTCGGCCGCGGTCGGCTCATTTGCAATGCCACTTGGCTCGAGCTCATCAGGTGCTGGTTCTTGGTCATGACTCGGTGCCTCAGATGATCCTGCGCCGCCTGGTTCTTCATCGTCTCGGCGCCGGCCCATCAGCAAGAGCATAACACCAACCCCAGCTGTAAAAATCACACCGGTCTCACCCAAGGTGTCATACCCCCGATAACTGCCCAGTATAGATGTGACAATATTCGGGAGGCCGACCGCTTTGTCATGGGGGGTGGCAGTGGCGGTCTGTCGGTCTGGACGCGTTGAGCGTTTCACCGCTGCCCATTCTTTCTGTTTAATTTTTTCCGTCACGTGGTTGTGAATCGGCGCGTTGTGGTCGCCGTATGGCTTTAAGTTGATCATGCCGATGATGAGCGCGATACCGGTCAATAAGACGATAATGAAGGGGTATAATTTCGCCGGCTGTTTTTTCTCTGTCCGACTCGTCAGAGCCAGTGCTCCCAAGAATAAAACCGTCGAAAACCCACCACCTACGGCCGCTTCTGTAAACGCGACATCAACCGCGTCCATCACTGTAAACAAACAGGCTGACGTCAAGCTGAATACACCCGTCAGCATAGCTGCAGCGAATAAATTGGTCGCTCTCGCGACCATAAAACCAGTGGCGATCAAGACAAGGAATAGAAAAACTTCAGTCGGAAAGGGCATCGCTATCCCCCTCTTGCCAGCTCGTTCCATCTGCGTGAGCCGCTTTGACTAATGCATGACCCGATGTTGGGCTCGTCAGCAAAATCAAAAGGCCCAGAAAAACAAGCTTCACTGCGACTATCCAGCCGTCAGGAACCCAGTTCCCCTGCGCATCGAACATGAGCTTCAACGCCTGAAAAAACAGGCCAAATAAGATCAAACCTGCGCCCAAGGTATCGGTAATTGTGGCCCCATGGGTGCGACAATAGAAGTCTGGCAATCGCAGAAGGCCAATACCGCCGATAACGCAAAATAGACCGCCACCGACCAGGCCAAACCAACTTAAGTAATCGAACACGTCGTAGGCCGTACTCATTTCATCGGTCTCGATTCATCGGCGGCCAGGTTGCCGAATCGAACGTACTTACAGACCGCGATTGTACCCGTGAAATTGACGAGCCCATAAACGAGGGCAATGTCGAGCCAGTCTGGTCGCCCGTACAGGAACCCTGCGACGGCGATTAACAGAATGGTTTTGGTTCCAAACATGTTCAAAGCCAAAATCCGGTCATAGACCGTCGGCCCCAGAGCCGCTCTGGCGAGCGCCAGTAGCATTGTGATCAGGACAGCGAGCATACAAATCGCAAACATCAGCTCTTGCCCTCCAATTTTGTTACTTTTCGGTCCATGTCGCCTGCTAAAACCCCCTCGGCAGCATCATCCGTGAGTGCATGAACAAGAAACTCACCATCCCGTACATCGAGCGTGATGGTTCCGGGCGTGAGCGTAATCGAATTTGCATAGACGACTTGCCCGACAACGGTTTTCTGCGAGGCTTTGGCTCTAAAAATTTTTGGACTGAGCTTCATTTTTGGACTGAGAATAATCTTGGCGACATCGAGGTTTGCCTTAATGATTTCTATGACGAGGTATGGCAGATAAAAAAGCGGGCGGATGCCGAGCGTATATGGGTATGAATCACCGCTTTCTTTATCCATCCGATCAAATAGAAAAAGGGTCAGTAGGATACTTGAGACCCCAAAAATAATGATCAGCGTTTCTGTGTGCGCCGACCATAGCCACCAAGTCAAGGCGAGCATAAACGCCCATAAAGTAAGCTTTTTCAATGTTCCCCCGCGCTGGGTTATATGGGGTCAAGGCCTGACCACAATTCCGTCCCGCCTCAAAGTGTGGACCCGTTCCCTTACGGGGTCAAGAAATTAACATTTGGCCCAAATGGCAGATCGATACCCTCGTCGGTTAAGGTTGCGAGTGCATTTTCGACCGAGAGCAAAGACGGTTTCACGGCTCGAATTGAGTCTGTTTAGACCATCAGGATTCAGTGGTTGAGCCGCTCAGGGCAGGCTGGTCTTGAGTTCAAGCAGTCGGGGGGACAATGGGGCTATGGCTAGACCGTTCTCCAGGACATTTCTCGCTTCTCCATGACGCCCAAGTCGAATGAGGAGTCCGACACGTCTCACATAGGCTGGAATGAAGTCTGGGTGGAACTCGTTCCAAGATTTCAAACAGTCTAAAAATTGTTTCCAGTCCTTTCCGCGTTCATAGAGCTGGCACAAACGAGCGTGGGTGTGACCATCATACGGATAGGCTGCGACAGCATTTTCAAGAGCCACTATTGCATCTTCAAATCGTCCCATAGACCCTAATGTCGAACCGATTAGGGCTGATATATCGTGCTGTGCTCCCAGAGCCCCAACTGGATAGTCTTGGAGAGTGAAGATCGGCGCGCCGAGTGCGTTTCTGAAAAAGCCCAGTGCTTTCTCGTAGTTCCCCTCTTTAAGCCAAGAACTTGCGATGGCAATTTGAATCGTTTGCTCTTCGGTTGCGAGCGGAATGCCATCGCGAATCAATTGCGCTCGCAGTCGTTGCCGAATATCTGGATGGAGATCACCAAAGGTGTGTTCCAGTTGGATAAGATTGTGGATCACCCGGTTCCGAATAGCATAACTTGATGGATGCTCATCTAAGGCGCGTTCCAGCCGGTTACGCGCGGTCTCATCATCACCTGTAAACGTGATAAGCATTGTGATGGCGGCTGCGACGACGTCGAGTTCCTGATTTTTAACGACTCTCCATAAGCCATTGATGACGTCTGAGCTAAGGGTTCGCTCCCCTTTCTGAAGTAATTCGCCGGTAAGGTATGTCATGAGATGAACAGCGACTATCGGCGTGTCTGCATCCAGTTGAGATACCTGTCGCGCGAGTGGGTTGATCCACCTCGTCTGTCCTATGAGCATTTTGTTGTCAGGTACGGCCCGACTGTACTCGAAAAGCAGCGCTGTCAGATCGTGCTGAGGTTTACTTTGCCCGTATGCGTCCGTTACGCGCTGCGCCAATTGGTCATTGGATTTATCTGTGTGGCATTTCGTGCATGCCGACTTAAAACCGCCATTGGCATCTTGGACCGGTCTCGGTACCGATATGGAGTGGTCTGAACGCGCATGAGGCACGTGGGGACCCACCGGACTGAGTTGATTCATTGGCATATGACACGACGTACAGTTCAGCGGCTTGTCGATATGCTGACCCTGGTGATTACCCGAGAGTTTTGACGGATGACAATCGACGCATTGTTTGTCCGACCACCGGCCCACCAAGGGCTGTCCGTAGATATCGCGGTATTTCAGCCCATGCGGGCTATGACAGTCCACACACGTCATGGACCCTTCAGTATAGCAGGGACTGTAGAGGTGTCCTTGCTGGTATCCAAATCCAATGACGCGCCCGTCAAAATTTGTTTTCCGTCCCCCAGGATGACGCATGAGTAGATGTGCGAAGTAATCATCGACGGATTGACCTGACAGATACCCCTCTTTGATATTCGATTTATTGGCATGGCACGCCATGCACACCATCACGCTCTCTCGCTTATTCAGCAGCGATAACGGAGTGTAGCCGATGTCTTCGAGGTCGCTATTGCCGTCCCTCATCAAGTTCACATGCCGTCGTCCGGGTCCATGGCATGACTCGCAGTTGATACTGAGTGATGTGAAGGTCGTCTGGTATGTCATCAGGTCTTTTCGATAGCCGACCGTGATTTGACTCCCATGGCAGTTTTGGCAACCGTCTCCAGGTCCGCTTCCAAGCATTCTGGTACCAGGCCAACCGCAATCTCGAAGGGATATCTCATCCGTAATCGGGGTCCAAATGCCATCTGATTCAAGTTGGCAGTACCAGGTCTTCGTCTGCACATTGAATTCCAATGGTAATAGGAGCAGCCGACCGTCATCGGCTTTGTAAAAAAAACTTTGCGCACCACCACCGAGCATAAGACCACGGCCCACTGTCGCTTTAATCGCGATACTTTTTTCAGATCGGTTTTCAACTTTGACATCAATCATTAAGGATTTTGTGTCCTTTTTGAGTGTGACGCGTCCATCTTTGAATTTCAGTACTTGACCAGAGAATGCAGGTATCGCGGAGGAAACCGGATTATGGGACCCGGCTATGCCATGGGCTGATTTCGCCCAGTCTTTCATTTGTTCAGCGTGGCAGGCACGACAGGCCTCAGCGCCCACAAAGTCATTTCGTGAGACCTTAGATAGTACCTTCTTTGGGCTCAGTTTAAGTGGTTTATTGACCGCCTTTTTGGGCGGAGTCATGCTGATACGCTGAGGTGACGCGATGGCTTTCGTGGGTTCTTTGGGAGCCTGGGTGGGCTCAGTGCAGGATGATGAGAGCGCACTGATGCTGAGGAGCCAAAACGTGATGACAACCAATACGCTTCGATGATTAAGACGTCTATTCACTGTTCCCCGCCAGCCGCTCACCAGGGTTATTCTGGCGCCCTTTTATGATTCAGGCAACTCAAGCCCTCACGGGTGAACTTCATGATTCGTATGAAAAACACAAAATAATCTGTGAGACGAGAACAATCGTTTCGTCCTGTTCTGTGTGGATGGCCGTTAGTTCGGTCCAGAGATTACGGAGATCCAGCCCATGTTTAAGTCATTTGCAGTTCGACTCATCGTCCTCATTGCACTCGCGGCACCCACTCTGGCTCACGCCGATTTATTCTCCATATACGTTGCCGGCAAGACGGGCCTGGTCGATGGAAGTGGCGACGCATTTGATTACTTTGACAACTCTGTTGGGAATGGAGCCGAAGCTGGAATCGAGTTGTTGGGTGTCGACATCTGGGGCGAAGCACTTAAGATGGGGACTGAACAGTACTATTTTACAGCTAATTTGGGCTTTGATGGCACTTTCGGCAAGAAATGGCGCTTGAACCTCGGCCTGTACACGGGACCCGTTCTTTTCATGCGCCCGAAACAAGAAAGCGATCCATTTGCTCTGTCTGGCACACTCAGCAACTCGCTGTCTCAGGCGGGTATCGACCCGACGCGTATCGAAACGGAGTACAACGAAGCACAGACTCAAGAAGATGAGCTTAATCGCTATGCGTTGGGTTGGAATCTTGCTCGAACTAAAGTCGAGTTTGAGCGTGAGCTTGTTCCACTGGTGTACTTGGGTCTAGGCGCTCAGGCTGCATATCATTATATGCTCACGGGGGCTGATGCTGCAGCGGACGCTAAGAACACCATTGCGAATGACCTAGAGACATCCATGGGTGGGACATCTATGAATCCAGAACTCTCCACCCAGTTGCGCAGTGAACTCGGTGCTAAGAAATTAGATATTTCCGACCTCGGAGGATTTAACTACTCTGTCACAGCCTATTTGAAGGTCCAGATCTAAACGAGGGCTCAAGCAGGTGCGCGTTTGGCACCGCGCCCCGGCATGTCGATAACGACTCGGCCGCCCGGCCGTCGACCTGATAGTCGATAATCGCCCATAAATTCAGGCTTTAGGGCCCCGTCTTCACCAATGAGCCAGCCCATAGCCCGCTTGCGTGGAACACGAATGTTCCCGGGTTTCTTATAGGTCCGAAAGACCAGATCCCAAATCGGGCTGGTCAGACCGTGGTTATATCGTGGATTGGAAAAGTGGTGGGCGAAATGATGGCGTCGAATCCAGCGGCCGTACCCGCTGGTTGGCGCCTGTGCATGACAGCTCCAATGAAAGAATTCGTAGACGCCGTATCCCACGATAATTCCGGATGCGAATGCAAAAGCACCGACCAACCCGATTAGGCTTTGTCCTACCAAGACCACGGCGCCCGTCACAGTGAGGGCGACCGCGATTTTTCTCCAGACTGGAGAAAAATAATCTTGCTGAGAATGATGCTTTAAGTGCTCCCGGCTAAAACGAGTCCGACCCTTCAATAAGTGGCCATTCCAGTGATGCATCCCATATTCTATGAATGTCCAAGCGAAGCATCCCAATAAAAACCAAATCATAGCTCTCCGTCTCCTACTTTTTCGCGAATCAGTTCAGTTGCCTTTTTTAGCGCGTCCGGCTCTGCACCCCAGCCGATGAGTAAGCCCGTGAGCGTAATTTGAAAGAGCGATTTTTCATCAAATAAATCCGGACGTCGTGCGCTCAGTTTTTTCGTTTCGGCCACCCCACGCAGGGCGGCCCAAGTTACGACGGCTCTGTCTCTTGCTGGCCCGGGGTTCAGTTGCCCCAAGGCGACGCATGTCTCTAGAGCCGCAGCGACGGGTTCGAGCGCGTACATCATGTTGTCGATTACGTCCCGTGCAAGCTCGGCATTCATGATCGGTTTCGGATTGCTCATCAATCCGCCGATGAGCCTCATCTGTTCTGGTGAATCATGGAGTTGAGCTCGGTATGCGTAAGCTGCCGCCAATACACCGCCCAATGCCATAATCGCTGCATCATCTGCATCGGGGTGTTGGTTTAGTTCATCGATTGCGTTCAGTAGCCGGTCACGGGTTGCGCTGATAACTTGGTTTTCTAAAGCAGCGATGAGCGCACCTTTGGACGGGAAATATCGATATAACGCACCCACAGTCAGTTCCAGCTTGCCTGCAAGTTTATGCAGGCTAAATGCGTCCAGACCAGTTTGAGCGATCATCGCCAGCGAGACATCGAGCATCGTCTGCCGTCTTTTTTCTCGTTTTATATCCGTCTTTTTTGGGGGTCGTGATGTACTCATAGAAACAAAATAGTGAACACTGTTTACCATTTCAAGGCTTTTTTGTGAACACTGTTTACTTTTTATTCAGCCGAAGGCATTTCTTGACTCGTCTTCGACCGATCTGTTCTTTGTAAAATCTGGGTCGATGGCGGAACTGGGTGGGTATGAGGCGTCGCCCACGGGATGGGGTGAGACCCAGCTGTCCAGAGAGGGAGGACGTGAGAGTAAGGTTAGCCGGTGCCTTTCATGGGTTGAATGGCTTTCGGAGGCTTTGTTTCTAGTTGCTCGGTATTGTCGTCTTCTAAAGGTGTCTCTGACGGTCTGTATACATCCGTCAAAACTCGTGCGGACGGGTCGATGACATTATCTCCACACCATTTGGGCATCCAAAACGCGGGAATGATTTTTGCTCGGCCGCCATAATGCTGTTCAAAATACCGACGATAGTAGAACTCTTCTTTTGTTCTTGGCTTGCAATGCTCAAACCGACAATTCACTAGATCCTGATCATGTACAGCCGACCCTACGAAGTCGGCGATGATAGTAGACCAGCTTTCAGATTGGTCTGAGCAGCCGTCTGAGAAAGCCTCTTTCGGACGCCACAGAACGGCCTCCGGTAAGTATCCTTCAAACGCTTTTCTGAGAAGGTATTTTTCGACACCGTTTCTCGGCTTCCTCATTTCGGGCGGGATCCCCATATAGAATTGGACAAACGCTTTGTCGGCAAAAGGGACCCGCGCTTCAAGTCCGCACCCACTGATCGTGCGGTCTGCCCTAAGGACGTCATACAAATGAATTTCTTTCATCAGGCGGATGGATTCTGCCTGATAGGCGTCATTGGATGGCGCGTTTTTGAAGTAGACATAGGAGCCGCTCGCTTCGTCGATAACATCCCCGTTAAAGATCACTTTAATATCGGTTTCTTTCTCTATATATTTGGCGATTGCCAATTGCATCGTCGACGCACGAATCGTCGTCGTATCGAAGCTTTCACAGACTCTAACCGTTTCCTTAAGAAGCGCGAGGGCCTCTGCTTTGGTGATGGTTACTTCATGGTGAATACTGCCAATATGGTCGGCAACCATCCGTGCATATGCACGATCGCTTGCCCCTGTATCGAGTCCGACGTTGAATGTATGCATTGTCCCTTTTGGATAATGCCGCGCGACCAATGCCGCGATTAATGAGGAATCGACCCCACCGGAGACCAAACAGCCGATGGGCCGATCGCTCATCATTCTCTTATCGACCGCTTTGATTAGCTTGTGTCGGAGTTTGGCCATGACAGCCGCTTCATCTTGGTATTCTACGGTCGGATAATCATACTTGTAGTATTCTGACTCAACGACCAGGCGACTGCGTTCATCAATTTGAGCATAGTGCCCTGGCTTGAATGGCAAGATTTCATCGCAATGTTTGTGGATTCCCTTCATCTCCGAGCAAATAAAGACGTCTTTCGATCCGTCTTCAGCCAATCGTGTGCCCATAAAAAGAGGTCTGATACCAATGGGGTCCCGTGCGACGTAAAATTCAGCTCCGTCGAAAATGACGAAGGAGAACACACCGTCTAATTCTTGGCAGGTTCTCTCAATTCCAAAAGCGTTGAACATGTGGATGATGACTTCACAGTCCGACCCTGTCTTAAGTTTAAAATCATATTTTTCTGCCAGCGCCTTGTGATTGTAAATTTCTCCATTACAGACCAGAGACGATTGCCCGAGGTAGAAAGGCTGGTTGCCTGCCGGACTCGGATCCATAATAGCTAACCGATGAAAACCCAACCATGATTTTTGACTCACTTTAGCCAGAACAGAACAATCTGGACCCCGAGGTTGAACTAAATTGAACTGGGCCGCTAAAGCGTCCTCCTGAACCTCATTGCCAATATAAGCGAGAATTCCACACATAGGCTTGTCACCTCCGAAACTTAATCGCCAGGGTTGAATTTGCAGACGATTCGGTCTGCGTCCCTATGATCGACATCGTCTTCTTCTCGAAAAACTTAATCACAAATTAATTTTTGCCTCAGACAGACGGTCTTTTGCAAATCAAGGCGATGCAGTCGAAGACAATTGAATTCAGGGGCTAGGGACCGCTAGACGACAGGGGTAGGGCGGGTCTGCGCAAGGCCCTTCAGGCTATACCTCGCGCAGACGGTTTGTTTTTGAGGACTGCCCAGTCCGGGCATGGTGAGATGAGACGGTCCCGGTTTACTGGACCATCAACTCGGTGACACGTTGGGCAAATGAGGCGGGATCCGGCAGTGAGGACCCTTCAGCGATCAACGCCTGCCCGTGCAACAGGTGGGCGTAGTCGGCTAACTTGGGGTCATCAGAATCCGCATCGAACAGCCCCTTTAACTTCCCGAGTACAGCGTGTTCAGGGTTGATCTCCAGAATTCGCTTTTGAACTGGAACGTCCTGCCCGCTCTGCTTTAGTAACCTCTCCAACCCAGGTGTCATATCGAATTCTTCACCGACGAGGCATGCAGCCGAATTGGTCAAACGACTGCTGAAACGAACTTCCTTGATATGGGCGTCCAGAGCGGCTTGCAGCTTATCAAGTAGGGGTGCATGAGCCTCGGACTTCTCTTTCTTCGTCTCCTCGGCGGCTTTTCGTTCTTCGTCTGAACCCAGCTCAACATCACCTTTGCTGGCTGATTGCAGCTTCTTTTCTTGGAATTCTGGAATGTGGCCAATAATGATTTCGTCGATTGGGTCTACCAAATATAAGACCTCAATTCCTTTGGCTCGGAAAGCTTCCAGATGGGGAGAATTCTCTACAGCTGTCCGATTGGGCCCAGTGATATAGTAGATGGCGTCTTGGCCGTCTGCCATTCGTTCAACGTATTCTGCAAGCGAGGTGTACCCAGACTCTGCATTTGAACTCTGGAACCACAGAAGATCTTGCACGCTGTCCTTAAAGTCGGAATCCGTTGAACCCTCTTTAATCACCTGGCCGTAATTTTCCCAGAAAGTCTTGTATTTGTCGCGGTTTTCATCGTTCTTAAGGGCCTTCAGTTGATCGACCACTTTCTTGCAAATCCGCTTTCGAATCGCGGCGACCCGTCGATCATTTTGAAGGATCTCACGTGAGACATTTAAGGACAGGTCAGGTGAATCGACGACGCCTTTCACAAACCTGAGCCACTCGGGCAAAAGTTCATCGGCCGCTTCTTTGATCAGGACACGGTTTACGTACAGTTGCAACCCGTACTTTTGGTCTCGATAGAACATGTCGTGGGGCGCGCGGCCGGGAATAAATAGCAACGCTTGGTATTCGAAAGTGCCTTCGACCTTGAAACTGATGCGCTCAAAGGGATCTTCCCAGTCGCGTGCGAGGTGCTTATAGAATTCAGCATATTCTTCATCGCTCACATCAGACGGTGTTCGCGTCCAAATGGCTTTCATGCTGTTGACCGTTTGCCACTCGATAATGGTCTGCTCTTCGGCGCCCTCTACTGGTTGCCCATCGTCATCACGCTCAATTTCCGTGCGAGTGACTTCCAGTTCAATGGGATACTGAACAAAATCCGAATAGCGTTTAACGGTCTGCTTGATTACCCACTCTTGTGTAAAGTCTTCAAGACCGTTCTCAGGGTCAGCCTCACGGAGAGTCAGCGTAATGGTTGTTCCTGGTGCATCGCGATTGGCATCACTGACCTCGAATGACCCATCGCCAGACGAAGACCATTTTGTGGCTTGCTCTTCAGTTGCATGTCGGGAGACAACTTCAACCTCTGATGCCGCCATAAACGACGAGTAGAATCCAACACCAAATTGCCCGATCAATGCATCCACATCTGCTTTTGAGTCGCTGTCTGAGATTTTCTCAGAAAACTCTCGTGTGCCGGACTTAGCAATCGTGCCCAAGTTTTCGATCAATTCCTCCCGGGTCATACCGATCCCGTTATCACTGATCTCGAAAGTGCGCGTTTTGGGATCCGTGTTGATCCGGATTCCGAGCGGCCGGTCTTCGTCCAACAAGTCAGGGGTCCCGATGGCTTCAAAACGCAGCTTATCGAGGGCGTCCGAGCTGTTTGAGATGAGTTCTCGCAAGAAGATCTCTTTATTGGAGTAAAGTGAGTGGATCATCAACTCAAGGAGCTGACGGGCCTCTGATTTAAATTCGTAGCTTTCGCTTTTAGTCGCCATGGACTTGCTGCCTCCCTGTGTCAAATTAGACATGCCGTTGAAAATTCGCGGCGCAAATGTAAGTACAAATAGGACAAGCGCAACCCCGAAAGGAAAAAATTGTGATTCAATCCTTCAATCAACACACGCCGAGCATCGCCGCAAGCGCTTGGATACATGAATCCGCGGTCGTAATCGGTCAGGCCAAATTGCATGACGATGTCAGCATTTGGCCGAATGTGACGATTCGAGCAGACGAAGCAATCATTGAAATTGGGGCTGGGAGCAATATTCAAGATGGAACGACAATCCACATGACCGGTGGCCTATCACAAACCATCGTCGGCGCCAGAGTGACCGTTGGGCATAATTGTCTCCTTCACGGCTGTTTGATCGAGGATGATATTTTGATTGGGATGGGGTCGATCATCATGGACAATGTGCGCATTGGGCGTGGTTCGTTCATTGGTGCTGGTACATTGGTCACGCCCGGCAAAGTGATACCCCCCAATAGCTTTGTTCGAGGCAACCCGATGAAAGTCCTTCGTGAGTGTGGAGAGCGAGAGGCCACTTGGATCGATCATTCATGGCGCCACTATGTGGACAATATGAGGATCTATAAATCAGCAATTAAGTGAATCTTTCGCCATTTACCGGGAATCGTATTGTAGTGGACGCCCACTAACAAAATATGGTCTGGTTACACCTGTGAGTGACAAACTTCAAATCGCCGATACGACTCTAGCACGGGTTCCTATGTTTCCCCTGCCTGACGTGCAGCTCTTCCCGGGCGCTATACTACCGCTCCACATCTTCGAACCGCGATATGTTGAAATGGTTGACCATGTCCTGGAGAGTCCTGACAATGCGTTAGCGATTGCAACCCTCAGGCCGGGTTATGAAGCCGACTACCAAGGACGACCGCCGGTATACAGCGTGATGGGGGTTGGGTCTGTGGTTGCGGCGGAGCGCAAGAGCGATGGACGCTGGAATCTGCTCGTGAAAGGGCTCATTCGAGCGCGCCTAGTCGATGAATACGATGAGGAACGAGCCTTTCGCGAAATCAATGCGGAGCGAATCGATGATACTGAATCGCTTCCGGGTGATCCTTTGGAAGCTCGATTGAGGTCGTTGATAAATCAGCTGGCAGACATCTCTACTGGCGCTAAAGATGCGCTTAATCTGATTCTAGCTCAGGCAAACAACGGGGCCGAATTGACCAATCTGCTGGGTGCCCACGCGTGTTCAGACTCCGCGCTTCGTCGTCGGATGTTGGAGTGCCCGAATGTTAACACTCGGCTCAAAATGTCATGCCAACACATGGGGCGAGTTTTACTCGAGGTACTCGAAGCACCCAGCGGCGGGAGAGAAACGCTTCACTAAGGCAGGTTGCCAAAGGGGTGTCTCATGACTGAGGCCCCCCTGACACCCAACGCCACTCGCTATTTCGTGAATTTATCGAGTTCCTTGAATGTCTCTCTGGCATTTTCTTTCAGGGCATTAATCGCCGCAGGATTAAGCTGCTTAAGCTTGTCCAAGGCTTTGATCATCTCGTCTGGCTTAATGCATACTCGGACAAACATCTGTTGCGGTTGGCCCTGAGATAACTCCTGTTTGACGGTCCGTGTACCCACCAATGTCATTTTTGTAATCTGACGCGTTGCGTCTTCTGTGAGTTCTTCGGACATATCGCCTTTATCGGTACCCCCTTCGGCAGCATATTGCTTCAGCATACCCCTGATTTCGACTTGAAATTGACGGGCGAGTTTTGTCCGCGCTTTACCGATTGCCCCTGACTCAGCGAGGCTCAAGTTACCCCTAAACTTCTGCGCCGCCACGGCACAACCCGGGGTTCCCTTCATGTACCAGGCAGGCAGTACCGAGCCGCCAGCTTTCACCTGATCGCCACCGCAACCAATAAACGAGATTGCAGAACATAATAGCGCAGCTAGACTGAGTGGTTTCATTGATGTTTCTCCTCCGTTAAGATTGGCTATCGAAGCCCAATCTTGCGTTTTTATAGGTGCTCGCCCAAAGAGCCGGCCCTGAGCGACTCAGGATTTCATTATGGACAATAGCCGATTCGAGAGTTTGGTTCTATGGGCTGTCCAACACCGTTTGGACAATCATCGGCACAGATGAGCGGCATTGGCATTGCATTGACAAATGGCTCTATGCTGCAAGCCGCTTTGCAGACGCCGATATCGCTTGGGCAAACGAGGCCTTCAGCACAATCGCCATGATCCTGGCACGCTTGCTCTGCCATCACGTCTCCTGCAGTCGAGATACAACTTTCTCCCAACACCGTCGGCATGCATCTTTGAGTCCCGTCGGCACAGTCTTGAGCCCAATAGTCGCAAGGGGTGGCGGGCGCCACATTGGTGCATGCGCCCTGACCCCAAATTTCAGGAATCAATGGTAGATTATCATTGGGGCATTTAACATCACAGCGATGCTCCATCGGAGTGTCATCGCTGTCCCGACACAGCGGCAGGCAAGACCCACGAATGCACAGATTTCCGGGGGCGCATTCATTGCCTGATAAGCATTCTGCGCCCGCCGGTTTATTTCCCGCTTGAATACAGGCGTGGCCGCCTCTGACGGAATAGCAGCCCTCTCCGTCAGGACAGTCAGTCTGGCCAAAAATATCACACGTGGACGGGATTTGATTCGTCAGGCAGATACCCGCGCCGTTATCAGGACTGATCGTTGTATTTGAAACACCGGATGGACATTGGTCACACGCAGGTGATTGACTGCCGTCAATGCTGCAGATTCTCGTGCACACAACGAAGCATTGAAGACCCGGCAGGCAATCATTTGCGCGGTCGCATGCCGTCCCCTCCGTCTTGTCTCCGGCACCCAGACATTTACTTGCCGCTCGTTGGATATAACAGCCTTGCTCTGGTCCGCAGGCGTTCTCTCGTACCTGCTCTTGTGCAGCCATACCCCCATCGGCCATGTCTTCATCGACGCCCATATCAGCGTCATCAGCACTGCCACCAGCACCACCCGCACCACCCGCACCACCAGCACCACCAGCGGCTCCAGCACCACCAGCGGCTCCAGCACCACCAGCGCCACCAGCGCCACCAGCGCCACCTTCGGCTCCAGCTCCACCGGCACCGCCTTCGGCTCCAGCTCCACCGGCACCGCCTTCGGCTCCAGCTCCACC
>PCCS01000046.1 GCA_002731825.1 Myxococcales bacterium | reverse complement strand
GATTCTTCGAGCCCATAGGCTTGAATCATCGTGCCCATTGCGCCATCTAAGATCAGGATCCGGTTTTCGAGAGCCTCGTTGATTGTCTCGGTTGACACAGCAGACCTCCGACATGCTTTTTTGCAGGCGGGAACTTATGGCGGATAAGTGGTTACAAATCAATCTAATTTGAACACGCCGCCATGGTCACGACAAATTTAAATGGGCACTCGGCTCAGCGGGAGCGAGGCGATCAGGCCTTTAAGGCATGCACGAGCTTTTCTACACTGTCTTTAGCATCGCCCAAGAACATGCGTGACTCGTCATAGAAAAACAGCGGATTTTGGATGCCTGCATAGCCACTGCCCATACTGCGCTTGAAAATGACAGTTCGTTTTGCGTTCCAGACCTCACAGACGGGCATCCCATAGATATCGCATCCAGGATCGTCCATAGCTGATGGGTTGACGATGTCGTTGGCACCGATGACTAAAACCACATCAGTGCGGTCAAACTCTTCGTTGATGTCTTCCATTTCCAACACGATATCGTAGGGCACATTCGCCTCGGCCAAGAGAACATTCATATGTCCCGGAAGCCGTCCAGCGACCGGATGAATTGCGAATCGAACGCGAATGTTTCGTTCTTTTAGCTGCTTGGTTAGTTCGTGGACAGCATGCTGCGCGCGAGCCACCGCCATCCCGTATCCAGGCACGATGACCACGTCTCGTGCACCGCCGAGCTCTGCGGCCAAGGTCTCAACATCTGTTTCCTGATGCGGCCCTTGATCGACCGCCTCAGCTGAGGATGAGGATCCTCCGGTTGTTCCGAAGCCGCCGAAGATGACGTTCCAGATGGAGCGGTTCATTGCCTTACACATGATATAGCTCAAGATAGCGCCACTGGAGCCCACGAGAGCACCCGTGATGATCAAAAGATCATTGCCGAGCATGAAGCCTGCAGCCGATGCGGTCCAACCAGAATAACTATTGAGCATTGAGACAACGACGGGCATATCTGCACCGCCGATGGCCGCGACGAGGTGAATGCCCAAGACCGACGCAATGCCAGTGAGGATACACAGATAGAGAAATGCGTCAGAGCCGAGGATTTGCTCGATAGTTGGTACGGTGACCACGCCGGTTGCGGATGTCTCATACAATCCGGTTGTGCCGACGACAAACATGTAACCGAGAACAAATGATCCAACCACCATACCCAGGTTGAGCATATGGCGCGCTGGTAATAACAAAGGCTTGCCTGACAAGCTGCCCTTGAGCTTTAAAAACGCGATGATCGAACCTGTAAAGGTAATTGCACCGATGAATATGTCGATGAACACTTCCCAGAGGAAAACCTCGCCGTGGTGACGCCCGCTTTGATCAAAATAGGTCGCAAAACCCACTAAGACGGCAGCGAGGCCAACAAAACTATGGAGCAGTGCGACCAACTCGGGCATGGCCGTCATTGCAACGCGCCCAGCCATCATCCAACCGATGGCAACAGCGATCACCAGGGCCGGAGCGAGATAGGCCATGTAGCCCATGTCGATTCGGGCGGTGGTCGCTAAACAAAGGGTGGCACCGATGGCGATGCTCATCCCGACGATTCCGTACGTGTTTCCAGCCCCAGCTGTTTCCTGACTGGATAGGCCACGCAGACTGAGGATGAACAGAATGCCGGATACGAGATAGGCAACCGTCATCAATGAATCTTGCAAGGCGACGGAGGCAGCGGCCGGACCGGTTGCCATTCCTGCCAAAAGCAGGTTGTCAAATAGGTGATTCACGCGTTTGCCCCCCTATTTCCGAAACATTCGAAGCATGCGCTTCGTGACAAGGAAACCACCGGCGATGTTGATGGTTGCAAAGAAGGCTGCGATGATGCCCAAGACGACCGCAACAAGCCCAGCCTGTTGATTCACTTGCAGCAAACCACCCACGATAATGATGCCGCTGATGGCATTGGTTACACTCATCAGAGGTGTATGCAGAGCCGCAGTTACGCTCCAAACAACTTGCCAGCCGACGAAGACCGCCAGGGCAAAAACCGTGAGGTGCTGGAGGAACTTTGTCGGTGCCTCAAAACCGGGTGCGGGCTCATATGCGAAATTGAGCCAAGCCCAGATCCCGATGAGAAGAAAACCGATAATCGATGTTATGGGCGAAAATGCAGTCTGTTTCGTCCCATCGCTGGCCCCATGACCACCGTGCCCATGGCCCTTAGACTTGGCGGGTGCAGGGCTCTCTACCTTGGCTGCTTTTGAAGCAGATTCTTTTGCTTGCTCTGCTTTTGGCGTCGGTTCAGGTTTAGGTGGTGGTGGTAGCTCGGTGCCGTCTTGCAGAAGAATCGCACCCCGGACCACTTCATCCTCTAAATCGATTTTGTAGGCCTCTGCGCCCTTTGCCGTCATATCGCTCAGGAGATGACAGAGATTCGTGCCGTACAATTGACTACTGATGGTGCTCATCCGGCTCGGTAGGTCCTCATATCCGACGATTTTAACGCCATTGGTATGGGTATACACTTCGCCCGGTTTTGTCAGCTCGCAATTACCCCCCTTGGCGGCTGCGATATCGACAATCACGGAGCCGGGCTTCATCGCTTCGACGGCCCGACTTTCCCACAAGAGTGGCGCATCTCGTCCGGGAATAAGTGCCGTCGTAATGACAATGTCGACGTCTTTAGCCTGTTCAAAGAACAAGTCCATCTGCGCTTTGTGGTAATCGGCACTCATGGTCTTGGCATAGCCACCGCCGCCATCTCCGGACTCATCGATGGTCACTTCGAGAAATTGGCCTCCAAGACTTTCGACTTGGTCTTTTACCGCGGCGCGAACATCAAATGCTCTGACGACGGCACCAAGGCCTCGCGCGGCACCCAGAGCAGCCAATCCAGCCACGCCGGCACCGACAATTAACACGGTTGCCGGTGCGACTCGCCCGGCTGCGGTAATCTGTCCCGTGAAGAAACTGCCGAATTCATTTGCCGCTTCAACGACAGCTCGATAACCACGGATGTTGTCCATGGAGCTTCGGGCATCCATTTTCTGAGCCCGGGTAATTCGCGGTACGTTTTCCATGGCGATACAGGTGACGCCACGGCCCTTGAGTGTGTCGAGGAGCCCCTCGTTTTCACCAGGCCAGATGAAGCTGATCAGGTGACCACCTTCTTTAATGGACCCAGCCTCTTCATTGGAGGGCGGCTCGACTTTCAGGACAAGGTCGCTCTCTCCCCAAATCTCGGCGACCTGGGCAATGGTCGCCCCAGCTTCCTGATAGGCCGCGTCAAAGAAGTTTGCTTCCAGACCAGCGCCGCTTTCAATGTGAACAGTAAAACCCAATTCGATGAGTGTTTTGACTGTATCCGGTGTTGCAGCGACGCGTCGTTCGCCTGGCCGAATCTCCTTAGGAATCCCGACTCGCATGAGTCCCTCACGTATGCAGATTATTTGCGCTTGGTACTACCACGTTTAGTCAAATTTAGGGAGAAAATCCGCTCGTTAATCCCTGTTTTGGCTTGAAAGTGTGGGTTTGTTTCGCTTGTTTTACCCATGGGGCAATCATTTAGGGTATGCGTTGCGTAACGCATTCTTATTTTCGCTCATCTTAAATGAAGGTCCGAACTGGGAGGCAGACGCAGGATTTATGGATTGGTTATCGCTCACAGAGCTTAGCGACCGGAGCGCTAATTTTGATCAGTTGATCGGCCAAACACCTGCGATCGACCGATTTTGTTCGACTCTGGCTTGGACCGTACCCGCCTCGAAAGCCATGATGGTCGACCCTCAGCCGTTGATCACACAGAGTGAACACGGCTTTGTATCCATGATGCGTGTGCCCGTCGCCAATGGGATTCGTTTGGCCACACCCTTGGAAATCGGCTGGGGTTTGGCTGCCCCATTTGCGGGTGAAAACCCCACTGCATTGGTTCGACAATTGGGGGTGATGTGGGCAGAGCGAACCCAGGATATCGATGGGCTTTTGGTGTCCGGTATTCCAGCCACCGGCGTTTGGATTCGGCCGCTCATGAAACGGTTTGTCGACACGGAGCGAATCGGTCTAGGGGAGACATGTGTTCGGCGCATGGCGTCGTTGACCGGTGGACTCGATGGCTTCATGTCACGGCGATCGTCTAAGTTTAGAGCCAACCTGAGGCGTGCCGAGCGGGCAGGGAGCAGTGACGGTCTTGTCTATGAATTCCATTCGCAAGATGAGGGTGGACACTTATTTCAGCGCATCTTGGACATTGAACGCGACAGTTGGAAAGGGCGCGCTGGAGAAGGGTTTGACCAACCACCTAGTGACGAGTTTTACCAGCGAATGGCCCTAAGGTTGGAGCGTGCTGGCCGGCTGCGGGTCGTCATGATTACCCGTGACGGTGAAGATTTAGCCTTTGTTCTCGGTGGCGTTTTCCAATCGCTCTATCGCGGGCTGCAGATGAGTTATCGAGAGGGTCACCGACATTTGAGTCTAGGAAATCTGGGGCAATTAGAGATGATTCGTAGACTGATTGATGAGGGGATAGATACCTACGATTTGGGTACCGAGATGCCCTATAAACTCAGTTGGGCCGAGACCTCATTTACGACGCAAATGTTTGTCATCATGCGTCACTAATCGCGGGCAGGCCGCTTGGATTTCGTTACGAAAGACCCCTTTTTGAAAACCTCAAACCTGAGCAAGCGACAGGGGATGGCTCCGTTTCTTAACTTGCGCGTTTTGCTCGGAGCGAGCCCCAGATTTCGATGGGGCGACTCTTCGCTTACGATCAGAGTCGCTATGGCTCCACCGAATTCCGATTTAAGGCCGTCGCCTAACTGGCGATAGAGGCGCTCTAAATGCTCGGGTTTGAGACGCTCTCCGTACGGCGGATTGCTGATGACATGCATGGCCGCATCGGCGTGTTCAGTTGCCGGATTCCGCAAGTCGACAACCGCGCACGTCTCGGTCTCGATCAAGCCTGCAACCTGAGCGCGTTCTGCATTTCGCTCCATTTTCTCAAGAACAGACCGGTTGTTGTCAGCGCCGAAAATTTGGGGTCTGGCCTCGTGGATGATCCGCTCTTCGAGCGTGGTCAGATAATCTTCGAAGGCCATTGCATCGAACCCGAGCCAATTCATGAATCCGAAACCTTGGCCACGAGCGCGGTCTAAGCCTGGCGCTCGATTAGACGCAATCATAGCCGCTTCGATCAGGAACGTACCCGACCCGCACATAGGGTCTATCAAGACATCACCGGGTTGCCATCCAGCCAGGGCTAGAATGCCTGCCGCCAAGGTCTCCTTAATGGGTGCTTGCCCGATCTCGACGCGATATCCGCGCCTGTGAAGACGGTCACCACTTGAATCCAAACTGAGCACACAGTGGTTTCGATCAATTCGAGCATTGATCCGAATGTCCGGCGCGAGGCGGTCCACGGATGGTCTCCGGCCGGTCTTATCTCGGAAATGATCGCAGATGGCATCTTTGATGACTTGAGCGATAAATCCCGTATGGTCGTGTTCACTTTTATGACTGCTCGCATCGATGGAAATTGTGGCATCCACCTTAAACCATCGGCTCCAATCTACTTTTCGTGCACCGCCGTACAAACGCTCTCGTGTGTCTGCTGGATACTCTGCGATCGGAACCAAAATACGATTGGCAATTCGGCTTTCCACATTGATCCGCTGTAAAAGCTGCCGATTACCGAACAGACCGACACCTCGATGGCTCGGGATCGCCTCTGGGACCCCCAATGTCTCCAATTCCCGGGCGAGAACGCCCTCAAGGCCTCCATCGCAGGTGATATAGATGGGTCTGGCTTTTCGGAACGGGTCCATCCAGCTACGTTTTTGGGTCACTTTGGCTCCAATCGCCATGATCGATGTGATCGTTTTTTAAAATCCTCTGGGACTGTCCGGTTTGTCGTCTCCGTAATCTCAGCGAATTCACCGATGGACGGCTCGAGTTTGAACCGTTGTGAATTTGTTGAAAAGAATAGCACACCGTTGGGGTTCAACAGAGCCATTGAGTTTTCGATCAGCGCGGCATGGTCTCGGTTTAAGTCCAAGACGGACTGGCTGCGCTTGCTGTTCGAGAACGTCGGTGGATCTAGAACGATCAGATCGTAGCGCCGTTCTGCGTTGTTTGCATCGGTCAACCATGCGCTGACGTCGGCCTGGACACGCTCATGCTCAGTGCCGGTCATCCCATTGATGGTGAGATTGTCGTGACACCAATTGAGATAGGTTTTTGATAAGTCGACGGTGGTCGTCGCGTGTGCACCCCCTGCGGCTGCATAGACTGTAAACGAGCCTGTATAGGCGAAAAGATTCAAAACACGGCATCCGTCAGCGAGGTCTCGAATTTGTTGTCGAGCGAGGCGATGGTCTAGAAACAGTCCTGTATCCAGGTAATCGCTCAGGTTCACGATGAATTTCAAGCCGCCTTCGGTAACCACGAGCCGATGACCGTGTTTAGAGACAGCATTGTACTGGGATTTACCCCTCTGCCTGCGCCTGGTTTTTATGAAGACCCGGTCGGATTGGATGCCCAGTGTATCGCCGACGGCATCGGCATAGGACTTGACGATTCCATCGGCATCGTCGTCGGCGTCATGGCGACTGTATTCGGCAATATGTAGATGGTCCTCATAGAGGTCGATGGCCAGTGGGCACTCTGGAATGTCTCGATCGTAAATCCGATAACATGTCACCTGATTTCGCTTTGCCCACTTTCTGCGATGCTTGTAATTTTTACGGACTCGATTGGCCAACATGGCTGCTTTATCCGATGGAGATAAGCTCATGAGATGAGGCTCTGTACGATGGACGTCATGTCAAGCACCGAGTCGTTCTTGTGCAAGGGCCATACGCATTTCGCGGAGTTTTGCATGGAGCGTTTCGACGTCGATCTCTCGGTATCGCTCGGGTAGTAACGTCCGATTGCTCGCCTCATAAATTGCCAGCAATTTCATATATTCGATCATCGATGTTTCTCTGGTCGGCATGAAATTCCGAGCGGCTGCACCGAGATGTTTCAAGGTTAATTTGCGTTTTCCCGCGGTCTTAGCAGCGTGTTGCTGCTCATCGAACGCCATCAAAAGAATGGCTTCCAAGTCGGCGGCCGCGTACCCGTCCAGAGGCTCTAAGATCTCCAAAACACGTGTTTGATTGGCCGGTAACTCGATGTCATATCGCGTTGCGACCGCAGCCAATAGCTGAGACCGTTCTTGTGGAGTTTGAGGCGGGAAAAATGGGATTTTAAGGTCGAAACGTCCAGGTCGCTTCATGTCCGTGTCCAATTTGTCAGGACGATTTGTCATCATGAAAAAGACGATCCGACCGCGATGACTCGTGTCCGACATGAATTCTTTTAGACGCGCCATAACCCGACTACTTACACCGCCATCGCTGTCACCCCCGCCAAGGGATCGGTCGCCTTCATCGATAATGACGATGATTTCACCGACGGCCTTGATCACGTTCAAGACCGTCTCTAAATTTGCCTCCGTACTGCCGACCCATTTGTCACGAAAGTTCTTCAGCTGAATGGCAGCCAGACCACTTTCCTTTGCAAATGCTTTGGTGACGAAGGTCTTGCCTGTACCCATCGGACCCACGCAGAGTACCCCCATTGGCACCTGATTTCTGCGGCCCGCCTTTACATGGCTGGCCACTCGATTGAGTGCTGCTTTAATGCCGTCATTTCCACCCACACTTTCGAAGCCGTACTTTGGTTCCAAAACCTCAATGAGCCCGAAGCATTCTTGCTCCAAAATCTCTTTTTTTCGCGCCCTGATATCGGCCAGCGTAAGAGAGATCTGGTCACTTTGCCCACGACGGCTATTTTGCCGAGGTCCGAGAACGTCCTGAATTTGCCTGAGTTGCAGACCGGCCGTGACCCGGGCATAGGTTTCCAATTGACTCGGTTCCAGTGCGGGCGCGATATGCTTGAGAAACGCATGTCGACTCTCTAAATCTGGATGCGGAATATGTAACGATGCGACCCTCGGATTACGCGCCAATCGTTTGGCGAGGTCAGGCAGAGCGTTGGTCATCAGCACGACGATATTATCCTTGCTCACAATCTGCTCAGAGAGGCTCCAGCGATGAAGGCGGGCTGCCGCTGTTCTATCGGGAAAGCTCAGTCCGGAGACGGGCCCATCGGGCGCGACCAGCTCTGCATAGTGAATGATCACAGCCACGGAGTCGCTGTCAGCGGCCAAGAGGACTTCAAGGGCTTCCAGAACGATCTCAGGAGACCGCTCCAAACCGATCTCTCGGCTTAGCCGCTTCTGTATGGCGACGGCCGAGGTTCGCTCGAACCCTGCAGGTGCAATGGATTTTTCATCGATGAAGTCGGCATCAACCCAGATTTTTGCCGCTCGAAGGGCACAGTCTAGGGAATCGAACCAGACGCCATGACCGGGATCATAATGGACCACGAGTTTGCCGCTTGGCGTGAAAAATGTGCTCAGAAAGTCGCTCATAGTCCAGCTTTGGCAATCACAGAAGACCAAGTCATGGACATTGCCATGGACAATGAATTGGCCGGTTTCTGTATTGAGATACCGCTCCTTAAGAGTGGTCATCCAGCCAGGAAGATCGTTTGCTCTCGGTAAGTCGGGTTTGGACATGGAGACATCTCTTCACGATTGCGCAATGAATTAATCTAGACCGATTTGGCCATAATTATAGACTCTTCTCCGATGCCTCTGTCTCAGTCTCTGCGGGGGCCGTCTCTGTGGATTTACCGCGGGCCGCCTTCAAGGCTTCGAGTCGCGCACGCGCTTTGTGGCTCGTGGTTTCAGCCTTGATGGCATCCAATTTACTCTCCAGGGAATCCTCTTTGAGTTCGTCTCCGATTTGCACCTCGGCGCTGATCCGTTCCGCATACTCTCGCACATTTTCAAGAGCCTTGACTTCATCGTCGACGGAGAGTCCGTCCAATTGTTCTTGGATGTGCTTACGCGCCTCGGCATCTTTGATCTTGGCGACCATTTTGTCTTTTTCGCGCTTTAGCTTGTCGATTTCCCCTCTCAAACTATTGAGGGAATCTTTTGCTTTCTCAGCATCGCTCGCTGCTTGGGCGAGATCATTTCGATCGGTCGTAAGACTCGCCCTCAATTCCTCTTCCTGTTCCAGTAAGGTGACAGCGATGTCATCCTCGCCTTTATCGACGGCGACTTCGATTTGCAGCTTCAACTCGGCTAGTTGATTTTCTGTTTTAGAAATTCGGGCTTCCAGCTTGGCTCTGTTCTTGATGAGGCCCGCCGCCGCCGATTTTAACTGCGCGTATTTCTCGGTCATATTGTTGATTGCATTCTCGTAAGCAATCTCCGGATTTTTCTCTTCGAGTCGGCCTACGAAGATGCTCAGAAAACCCTTAAACAAATTGTAGAGTCGTGACAGAAATCCCATTTGTTAACACTCTCCATCGGGTGTACCGAGCAAGGCTCGGCTTGTTTTTACATGGTCGACGCCTGGCTGTTTGCTTTGTCAGCGCTCAGCGTAACTCGTTCGACCCTTTTGTTAATTTTAGCGTGACCGAATATCCGCTCGCTGGCTCGACCACGCACACGTGTAGGCGACCCTATCTTGAAACCATGCTGAGTTCAACGGCTACACGTGTCGATCTAAATCACTCATTTATCCTGAAAAAATCCATCGCAACCTGTCATTTGGTGTTGGCTGCGAAATGTGCTTTCGACATTTTAGCGGGCAGTCAGATGTGGGGTCAGGATCCTATCGGTGGCTTTTTTCATTCGGGACTGGAAATTTTCTATCGTCTGTTATATTGTCCGCCGCCCTGTTCAAACACGATGACGCGGAGTGAGTCTCAAATGGCAAAGTCAAAGCGTGAAAAAATTAAGTTAGAGAGTACAGCCGGTACAGGTGTCTTCTACACGACGACTAAGAATCGACGGACGGCCACCGGTAAGCTGGAAATGATGAAGTACGACAAAAAAGCACAGAAGCACGTCCTCTTTAAAGAGACGAAGCTTAAGTAGCTTCTCCGCGGGTTGCGTCTTAACCCGCCTACTGTACCTCACCGACCGATTGCCTTAGTCTGCGGACCCTGCTGCAACCAGATCGATCTATCTTGCGGCTGTGGGGAGTAAGCTATCCGCTCCCAATCAGACAAGTAACCGAGCAAACTCCGGACCGCTCAGAGTCCGTCGCCCCAATTTCACCCTGCGCAATTGCAATGCGTCCTGACCACATTTAATATGGACGAAACCGTCGCGAACGAAGGGCGTTCCGGGCGCTAGAAAGTCAAATTGTCCAGCGGCTGCTTTGACGCTTTTGAGCACCACCAACAGCTCTTGCCCGATCCCACTGTAGGCGCCCGGATCGGGCAGAGCCGCTCGCACAAAGCGTTCGATTTCAGTTGCGGATTGATGCCAATCGATCTCCCACTCATCTGCAGCCTCTAAGGGCGCCCATGTGATCTCACCCTGTTGAGGTCGAGATGCCGGGGACTGACCTTGGCTCATCCGATGGACAACATCGGCGATTTGAATAGCCGCCTTAGCCTCGAGTCTCATGGCCAGCCGACCGGTTGTATCCGTCGGTTGAATGTCATGGGTCACCTGAGCGATGATGTCGCCCTCATCCAGCTTATCCGTCAGCCAATGAACGGTGACCGCCGTGTTCTGGTCGCCGGACCGGATTGCCCATGCACATGGGTCTGGTCCCCGCCATCGTGGCAGAGCACTGGGGTGGACATTTACGCCGGGTGCCAAGTTCAGCACGGATTTTGGAATCAGTTGCGGATAGAAGCATGAGACGAGTAGGTCAGGTCGAAGCGCACTCAAACTAGAGACGACCTGAGGGTCCGCCAAATCTGGCAAATGCCAACGAGGCAGGTGCTTTACTTTTGGCAGTAACGTCCGCAGCCCGCGCCCACCCCGACGTCCATGGACGATGCCCACAAGCCCAAGATCGCGCTCTAAGAGTTCGATGGCCCCTGCCGGATCACCGAAGTACAGTAATCTCACGGGGCCTCCTGGCAGCGTGAGTAAAGTGCAATGGTCGACTCTGCGATTTTAGTCCACGTAAACCGATTCTCGACCAATTGTCGCCCGCGTTGGCCCATAGCGACAGCCGCCACTGGATCCGATAAGACCTGGCCGATGGCCTCTGCGAGAGACGGGGCGCTTAGGTCGGTCTCTAAACCGCAGTGTTCGTCTGTGAGCTCAGGGAAGTAACACGTACGGGTTGCAACCACCGGGCAGCGCAAAGCCATCGCTTCCGTCAAGGCCATGCTGAATCCCTCATGCCGACTGGGTAAGCAAAAGACCGTTGCGGCCTCATAGAGGGCATACTTCCGCTCATCGAAAATGGGTCCAGTGAAATGGACTCGATTGAGCAGACCGGCTTTTCGAATCGGAACTTCCGCCATTTGGCGCCCTCCTTGGTCTTGGCCGACCATAACCAGATGAATGTCTGGAAAGCGGCTCGCCACCTGGACAAAAGCTTGGCCGAGGAGGTCGCAGCCTTTTCCAGGATGCAATCGAGAAAGGTATAAAATAAACGGTGATTGGCCCAGATCGGGGCAGAGTTGATGGACTGCATCCGTACTGGGTTTATGGTCGAGAAGGTTTGGATCAACCCCATTGGGGATAATGTCGACTAACTGGGGCAACTCAACGCCGACGTAGAATGGGTGTGATGCACCGTCTGCTTCATGTTGATTCAATGCGTGAAGTGCCGCTGCATCCCGAATGTAAGCGCGGTAGCCCAAGATCCACATACCCATCAATTTCTTCACTCTTTTTTCTCTGAGCGCGCCATCATGAAGGCTGCCGTGGGGCGCGAACACATAGGGGATGCCCATGGCTTTACAGACCCTCGAGGCCATCATCGAGACCACGGGCCAAACGCCATGGAGATGAACGATATCAGCGCCCGTCAAAGCATGCTGGAATTGAGTTCGGGTTAAGGCTGAAATAAATGCTCTCGGCTGAATACTAAACCGGATGATGTCAGGACCTAGATGCTCTGTGATAAACGCCTCAGTGGCCTCACAGTTGGGCTTATCTTCGCTCACGAGAACGATGTCATGACCCAGGGCTCGCTGCGCTGCAGCAAGACCAATAATGACATGTGGTGGTCCTCCGTTTCTGGGATCGAGCTGATTGTAGACATGGACGATGCGCACCGTTTATCTCATCCTGTTTATCGCAATTACACAGTGGGTCAAAACAATTCGGACACGCGCCGAGTGGGTCTCCGAACTTGGCTTTAAGACGTGGCCCTCATCATGTGTCTCACAAGTCGGGCAGCGTGGCTCTAATTTCTTTTAGGGGACCCAGTTTTTTTATCAAGAAAACAAACCTGTCTGATGGGTTTTTTGCTGTTTTTTTTCGGCGTCGAGCCCCCGTGTAAAACTGTCCTTAGACGTCACTCTTTTTGCCTCCGACGGGAGAAATAAAAATTGTCACTTGACCAGGAGCGTCGGCTGGTTACAGTTCGTCGGTTCGTTTTTGAAATCTAGTCCGATTGTCCATGGAGTAAACCTATGTCAGATGTTCGTCATCACCGTGTCTATATCATTGGGTCCGGCCCCGCCGGATATACAGCGGCCTTGTACACAGCGCGCGCTAACCTATCTCCCTACATGGCAACAGGAATTCAGCCAGGCGGGCAGCTGACCACGACCACTGATGTGGAGAATTATCCCGGGTTTCCTGACGGCGTCATGGGCCCCGACATGATGGTACTCTTCGAAAAGCAGGCCGTTCGTTTCGGGCTCGAAGTTGTCTACAAGATGGTCGACCGCGTTGATTTCTCATCGCGTCCATTTCGATTATGGGAAGATGATGGTTCGGAGCACACTGCCGATGCGGTGATCATTGCGACGGGCGCAACAGCGAAGTATCTCGGCATTCCAGGAGAGGAAGAGTATCTCGGGCGGGGCGTCAGTGCCTGTGCGACCTGCGATGGTTTTTTCTTTCGAGATGTCGACCTCATCGTCGTTGGCGGTGGTGACACAGCCATGGAAGAGGCTAACTTTTTGACGCGTTTTGCGAGCAAAGTCTACGTCGTTCATCGTCGTGAAGAACTGCGAGCCAGCAAAATTATGCAAGAGCGAGCGATGGCAAACGATAAGATTGAGTTTGTCTGGAACACCGTCGTTGAGGAAATCCACGGGGACGGAGACAAAGTCATTGCCGCAACCTTGCATAATTCGAAGACAGGTGAGCGTTATCGCCAAGACATCGGTGGTTATTTCAGCGCCATCGGTCATAAGCCCAACACCGATTTGTTCAAAGATCTGCTCGATATGGACGATGTCGGCTACTTAAAGGTCGCGTCTCCGAGCACGAATACCAATATTGAAGGCGTGTTTGCAGCGGGCGATGTGGGTGATCCAATCTACCGACAAGCCGTGACGGCAGCCGGCATGGGTTGCGCGGCTGCAATGGATGCCGAACGTTGGCTTGAAGCCCAGGATTAAACCCATCTCAAGACGGCCATCGACCCACAAACTGCGCCGTTTCACCTACGACGGTCACCCGCCGGACCTTGCTCGCGGCCGGGTGGAATCCGAGTAATTGGCGTTTGTTGTCGACATAGACTAGACTACAGGTAGGTCTCTGTATGTTTAGGTAATGCTCCGTGGGGACATTCATCTGGTCTACATTCCGCGCCCTCGTCTGGCCAGCCCTTCTTCCTCTCGGGGCAGCCTTGGCCTTTTTAGCTGTGGGCAACTCGCGTTTACCCCAGGGCCCTTGGTGGGATTTCTTGCCTCATATTTTCATGGCGACCGGTGCTCTGCTGGCTTTTCGATTTGGAAGCGGTCGTGTGTTCGCCATCACCGCGACAATTTGGTTTGGTCTGGAGAGTAACCCGTCTATCGGTGGCACCCATGGTGAACCGGTCTTGTTGTTTGTTGCGCTCGGGCTTCTCTTTGCCTCGATATTGCCCGAACGGGGGCTTCGCTCGTGGAGTTTCCTGCTCATGAGCTGTCCGGCAATTGCCACCGCCAGTTATTTAAGCTGGCCTGTCGCATGGCAGGCTCAGACGCATTCCGTACTCGCCTTAAGCCAATTGACAGGATTGCCCACCATTGCCGGTATACCCTCCATGATTTTGATCTTATATCTTGTGAGTGGTGGCGTCTTGATAGGCCGTCTGTCCAAGGCGGGTACCCCCATCGATAGCGGGCTGTTTGGCATTGGCATCTGTTGGCTGGTTGCATTTAAATGGACAGGTGATACTCAGGCCGTATTTACATTGTGCCTTGCGTTAATGGTGTTTCTGACGGCCCTTGAAACAACCCACTCACTCGCGTTTAGAGACCAGCTGACCGGTTTGCCCAGTCGGCGAGCTTTGGAGCGAACACTGGGACGTTTAGGCAGTCAATATACCTTGGCGATGGTTGATGTAGATTCGTTTAAGAAGTTTAACGATCGGTATGGCCATGACGCTGGCGATGAGGCACTCCGAATGATCGCAGGTCATCTGCGCCGTGTCAGTGGCGGTGGCCGAGCCTATCGTTACGGTGGAGAAGAGTTCACAGTCGTTTTTCCCAACCGAAGTATCGAGCATGCGTCGCAACACCTCGATGAATTACGTCAGGCTGTAGCCCAGAGTCCATTTACCCTGAGAGCCCCCGACCGACCGAGGCGAAAGCCTAAGAGACCCAATCGATCCGGTGGTCGCGGAAAAGTGAAGGTCACTGTCAGTATTGGGGCTGCCCAGCGTTCATCTAAAATGGGGTCGACAACGGCGGTTCTAAAGGCGGCCGATAAATGTTTGTACAAGGCAAAACGCGGCGGGCGAAACCGTCTAGTCACGGCCTGATGGCGGTCCTTAAAGGTGCTCAATTAGGTCGACCAGTCCGGCTGTCAACGGTCCATAATCCGGACGCGGGGGAATGTGAATGAATACGGCAACCTCCAAGTATGACTCGGTTGCGGCTGTATGACACCCTAAGAAGAAACTCTGATTGCACAAGAAACCACCGGCATGAACAGAGGCTCTCGCATCAAGACCAAATTTGGACAAGCGCTGACAGGCTTCAGGAATATCGAGTTTGGTCTGATACGCTGTCGGCGCATTTGCAACGATGGGCCGCAGAGATGGCATATCCCCATCATTGTCTGGCCGCATGCAATGCTCAATATTGAGGGCAACAGATTCGATATCGATGGTCAACCGATGGGGCGCGAACCCGAGGCCTAGCCAGACCCGAGGCCGCGTCGTATGAAATGCATCCAGGAGGCATGTGCGTGTCCGTTCAAAACTGACGGGCAGTATCTGAACCGCAACGTCCTTGGCGTCCGCCGCGACCCTACGAGCCAGTTCATCCGTGGGATTGACATCTAGATGAAGACCTCCTGACGAGATAAATGGCTCAAATCCAGTAATCAGACGCATCTCATGATCCCTTCCAAACCAATGGGTTGGCTTCAAGGAGCATGTTGACCTGGTCAACAGATAATGTCTAGGACGGGCCGAATGCAGTTGAGACTGTAACCTCACAGCGCGTCAATCGGTCAAAAGAATGATTGTCTCAGACCGAGGACGCGTATACAAGTCCATCACAGGTACTGGCAGCTCTATGGCACATAAAGGGGCTTAGATATGAGCAATGCACAGGTGTCAACTCGCGGAGCAAATGTTCCGAGTTCGCCCATTAGAAAACTCGCGGGGCTGGCTAGAGATGCAGTTCGCCGGGGCGTCAATGTACATTTCATGAACATTGGCCAGCCTGATATTCCGACCCCTAAGGCGATGATCGACGCGTATCGACAGTACGATGAAACTGTCCTCGCCTATGCCCCCAGCGACGGTTTTTTAGCATATCGGGATAAGCTGGCGATTTATTATAACGGACTCCCTGCAACGCCGGCTGTGAATGCGGACGATATCGTGGTGACAGTCGGTGGCTCTGAGGCGATCTTATTCGCTCTGGCTGCCGTCACTGATCCCGGTGACCGAGTCCTCGTTTGCGAACCCTACTACACAAATTACGCAGGCTTCGTCCACATGCTCAGTCTTGAGATCGATGCCGTATCCACCTCACCCATCGATTCTTATCGTATTGACCCCAAAAAAGTCGAAGCGGCCATCACATCCGAGACGCGCGCTTTGATCATACCGAGCCCGGGCAATCCGACCGGTGTCGTCTTGTCCGAGGCTGAGCTGGATGAGCTACTGGAGATCTGTCGGCGCCACGGCTTATTTTTCAT
>PCCS01000045.1 GCA_002731825.1 Myxococcales bacterium | reverse complement strand
GGGGCCATCCGGCGGCGCGCTGTCCGATGGCAATGAGTCCGTGTCTAAAACAACAGTCGCATCAGGCGCCGAGCCACATTTATCATTCCGGAGAACAATAGTTCCGTCCGTGCAATCTCCTGACCGACAGATCCCTCGCTTGGCGATTCCACCGGGTAGTTCCAATACACAGCACGGCCCCATAATACCATTGGACAGGACGCACTCAGATGTCTGAGGCGAGTGACATGACGCCCATACGAGAGCCATAGCTGGAAAAAGTACCTTCATCAAAGTGGACTTGGTAAAAATACAAATGCCGGTGCGTGTTCCATTGAAATTCGGCGGCGGTTGACGTCTGCTCATCACGCAAATAAAGTAGCGCGATTCGATGCCTGTGCGCATTTAAAACGTGGAGTCCTCAAAAATGAGTTCAGAAAGTCTAGTCGTTGCCGTGGTTGGTGCCACGGGTGCTGTGGGTGAGGAAATGATTAACGTCTTGAGCGAACGCCGCTTTCCCGTCGGTCAGCTGGTCCCCTTGGCATCGGAACGTTCCGCTGGTCGAACACTCGATTGGCAAGGCGAAGAGATTACGGTCAAGACGCTCACGGACACATCTTTCGACGGCGTCGATATCGCGTTATTCTCGGCAGGCGCATCAATTAGTGAAACGTTTGCACCCATAGCTGCGGCTGGTGGAACTCTCGTCGTGGACAACAGTCGCGCTTTTCGAATGACTGACGGTGTCCCGCTCGTCGTCCCAGAGGTCAACGCCGATGCTCTCAAGTGCGAGTCAAAAATCATCGCCAATCCAAATTGCTCCACCATTCAAAAAGTGGTTGCGTTAAAACCACTCCACGACGCAGCAAAATTGAAGAGAGTGATTGTCAGTACCTATCAATCAGCATCCGGTGCGGGTCGAGATGCGATGGATGAGCTTCGAGAGCAAACCGTGTCGCTTCTCAATTTCCGCGAGGTTAAAACCAAACATTTTTCTCGTCGCCTTGCCTTCGACTCGATTCCGCAGATCGATCAATTTGAGTCGGATGGTTTCACCCGCGAAGAACACAAAATGATTTTCGAAACGCGAAAGATTTTTGGTTTAGATGATTTGCCTGTGTGCGCTACATGCGTGAGGGTGCCAGTTTTTGTCGGTCATGCAATGTCGATTAATGCCGAATTCGAACGGCCTATGACATTAGAAGACGCAGCACGGCTGCTCGGCGACGCCGAGGGCGTGGTTTTTCACGAAGATCCCAATGATTTCCCGGTGGCTGCAGATGCAGCAGGTAATGATGATGTGCATGTCGGACGACTTCGCTTGGACCCATCCATTGACAATGGTTTGGTGTTTTGGACTGTCGCCGATAATCTACGAAAAGGGGCTGCAACCAATGCTGTTCAAATCGCCGAAGCCTTGCTGGGAATGGGGCGTTTGTAAGAGACCGAATCGCGACGCTTAATTTGCCAAATTGTCCATGTCGGATCCGTCCAACTGCCAGGATGGCAAGATGTGGTGCCTTTGAGCGTGTCGTATCCCCCTCAGTTGGGCGCCCGAAACGCATCGCAGAGTTGGTACGGATCATGTAAGAGAGAACAGTAAGCGAATCAGCCAACGAGATAGACTTGGAGAAATAATGGTTCTTAGACATACGCTCTTGTGCTTAGGGTGGGCGGTCCTGGTGATGCCGGGTCTCGCGCTCGCACAGCCGACACTCACATTTGGAACGGAGCCAGATCCCATCGGAGCTTTGGAATGTGATCTACGCCTCACCGAGGTTTTAACATTGAGTGCCACAGCCAATGAAGACTCGGACAACAATTATGTTCTCCAAATCGTAATGTACACCGATGCAGGCGACACAACAGACGACGCCTGTCTGAGTGGTGTGTCCACATGTCCCCAAACGATTTTAAATGTGTCGTCTGCCTGCGGATGCATCGCCGAGAGCAGCGCAAAAGAGCCCAGTTTCTCAACCACCTTGAATGGTGGGGTAGCGGGTCTAAATCCGACGGGAACTGGTGGCGTCAACGACCTCGTAGGATTTCTTTGCGAAGCTGATCGCGAAATCAGGTTTCGGACCGATCTCATCGGAGTTGAGCCCGAGGACGGTAGCCTCGATGTGGCGGCAGAGAACACCAGCTCAGACGCCATCACGTTGACCATCGATGTGACAGCGCCACAAGCGCCCTCGGCGGCTCCGACAGTGCGCGCCGCAGAAGGCGCCCTGGTCGTCACCCTGGATGCGGCTGATCGCAACAATGATGACGTTGACAGTCATGAGGTCTGCGTTCAGGCAGCGTCGAATACAAGCGAGCAAAACCAGCCGTCGACAGGCGATGGTGAGCCGCTCACGTTGGAGGAACTGCGGGGTGGTTTTGCCGCTACCAGTTGCAAAATGACGTCACAACTCAATTCAGGCGCTGAATACAGGTATGAAGGTCTGACGAATGACATCGAATATACGGTGGTTGTTGCAGCTTTTGACCAGGCGGGTAATCGAAGTGCCAATAGTGAAGCGGAGACGGCCGCGCCCTCAGCACTGCTGGATTTCGCAGAACTCTACACCGCGAGGCTTGGTGGTGCTGCCGGTGAAACAGGTGGCTGTGCAAGCATACCGGCAAACAATACAGGACCGCTGGCCGTTTTTGGGCTCCTCTTTGGATTCACTTTGGTCATGAGGAGGAGTCGACAATGATTCGCATACTGTATACGACGCTTCTCCTATCGTCCCTTGTCAGTGTCGCAACAGCCGACGAAGCCCCTCCCAAGTACACACTGGATATTCAGCTAGGGAGTTATACGCCGAACATTGACTCCCAGTTTGAACGGTCCGCTGGCTCTGTGTTACCCCCATATGAAAGTGCGTTCAGTGGTGACCCATCGCTCTTGTTTAAAATCAGCATGCAACGCAATATCGCTACGCCCATCGGAACAACCGGCATCGGCGTCTCCGCCGGCTATTGGTGTAAAGAAGGTAAGGCCATCGCGCCGACAGGCTCGGACGCCAGCGACACTACTGAAATGATAATCTACCCTTTCCAATTACAAGCCTCATATCGAGTCGACCGTTGGTTAGACTACGTGCCCCTAGCGCCCATAGCTCGAGTCGGCTTGAGCTATTCTTATTGGCGCATCTATGATGGTTCGGATAGCGTTGCAGAATTTGCACCTGGCCAAAAAGCAACGGGTGGCACACTTGGCTGGCATGCGGCTGTGGGCATTCATCTTTTGCTTGACGCATTGGATCCGGAGGCGGCCATTGATTTTGAGCGGGATGCTGGCCTGATGAATACGTATTTCACAATTGAATACCAATATTCCAGAGTAGATGATTTTGGTTCGGCTGAATCGTTCCGTTTGGGAGATGAAGTTCTCATGTTCGGTCTGGCGCTGGATATCTAATCCCATGCCGTCTGGTGCAGCGAGGCGAGTTGCGTTTCGGGTCGAATATGATGGAACAGGTTACAGCGGATGGCAAAGTCAGCCAAACGTACCTTTAACCATCCAAAACCAACTTGAGATCGCCGTCAGCGATTTCGTGGGATGCGCGTGCCCGGTCCAAGGCGCAAGCAGAACGGATGCAGGCGTTCATGCCCGCGATCAGCTTGCTGCTGTAACCATCGATCACCCCGCATCATTGGATGGATTCATAAAGGCCGTCAATGTACGGCTTCCAGCAGCGATCTCTGTTCGCGCGCCGCGCGAGGTAACAACTAACTACAATCCCAGATTCGAAAACCAAGGAAAAACCTATCTCTACAGGGTCTATCAGAGTCACCAACGGCGTCCACTGCAAGACCGGTGGGCATGGAGATTACCGTGGCCGCTCGATACCAATCGAATTCTCGCAGCATCAGATATCCTCGTCGGAACACATGATTTTACGAGCTTTGCAGCCACAGATGGTAGTCATAAAAGCACTGTGCGGACCCTAACTCAGATACAGGTCGAGACATCGAAAGATGGGTCCTTACAATTTAGCATTACCGGCACGGCATTTATGAAAAACATGGTTCGAATCATGATCGGCACCCTGGTGGACGTAGGTCGGGGTCGGCTCACTGCAGACGAGATCGCCAACATACTCGATGCGAGAGATCGGCAAACAGCTGGCCCGACCGCGCCAGCACATGGGCTCTGCTTGGATAGACTGTACGCAAATTTTGAAGGTGTAAACTTGCCGGTCAGTCGGACCGATAATGCCACTGACTAGAAAAGGAGTTCGAGCCCAAAACTAACATCTAAGTGGTAGCTCGGCGATGCACCAAACATGTGTAAGTAGTCAGGAGTAAGAACAAACCCCAAACTGTCATTGAACTTGTAACTATAAGTCATTCCCAGGGCAATGTGTCCAATTCCTTCAAGGGTTGTATCTAGTCGATTACCCAGCTTGACCAAATGACGCACATGCCCTACACCACCGCCTAAGCGCAGGCGAGTTTCATGGGGTCCAGATCGACTCAGCTTATATTGCAAGCGGCCACCACCGAGAAAAGCAAACTCGATGATTTGTATCCGCGCGAAACCGCCAACCGAGATCTTTCTCGATACCCAAAAGTCAGCTGAAACAAGAGTATGAAAAGGCGTCGGTGCGAGGCCTGGTTTTTTGAGTCTTGCGCCTTTCTGTGTGACGGGCTGGGCAAACTCTTTAACCCAACCAACGCCAGCCCCCATATTGGCAGATAAACTAAAATACGTCCGTCCACCGCCGCTCACCCCATCAGAATCGCCATCTAAACTCGAACCGGAAGCAAACTCTGAAGCCCCCAAGGTATCCCCTGAAATTTCCAATAGAAAAGGTCGGCTGGCACTGCCGAGAGATGCCATTGGGTTATCTCTTCGGTCTTCAGCCTGAAAGTAGTAACGAACTTGGCTGCCGATCATATAATGTCTTGGAATCCGCGCCTCAAAAGTGTTTCCCCGACCCGGTCGCATCTCAAGTTTCTGACGTACGTCGGTCCGAGCCGTGTTGAAATAAACGAAAACAACACCAACATCTCGGTAGATTTCATCGCTGACATTGACGGTCAGTTTCAATGCGACGCCGCTAGCAGCTTTTCTCGGCGCCTGGTGGGAGAGCTTGTCCTGTCTCGCTCGAGACCGGCTTCGATCGTTTCGAAATCGTCCCCCAGCTGTATCTCGGCGACTCGCATCTGGGCGACCGGCACGGGCCTCTCTAGGCCGATACTCATTTGTTCGACGGTCATTCCGGTCATAATCCCTGTCGTCTGAACGGGCGCGCCGCTGCCTCTCTTGGCCGCCTCTCCGCTCGTCTCGTCTATAGTCAGTCCGATCCTGCTCCCGACGTCCAGACGATCCATAGTCATTGCGGTATTGACCCGCGGCTGCGCCTGCAGCACCTGCTGCAGCCGCGCCATAACTGCCTCCATTGTCGCGACCGCTGTCGTATTGGTCCCGTTGTTGGCCGCGCGAACGGCCACTGCTAGCCTGACGGGCATCCTCAAAAACCCGCCTTAGGCTGGGCGTCTCCACCATCTCATCAAGGCGAGCCCTTTCATCATATTCGAGAGCTCTTTGGAAATCTTGTTTCGCAGCGCGCCTGTCCTGATTCTTAACAAAAGCCAGAATACCGCGCTGCATGTAGACTTGTGCCGCCAACTGACGGCCTGTTCTAGATTCAATACCAAATCGGTCGATGAGTCGTACTGCATCATCAATAGCCCGCTCAGCACGCTCGAGTTCGAGGTTGTCATACGCGCGCTGTGCAGATCTCAACTTTCGCTGAATTTCTGATTCAGCTTCGAAAGCATTTCGCTGCCCAAAGGCCGGCTGCAACAAAAGTGCAGTCAGAACAAAGCAGGCCGTGGCTACGAATCGGCGCATTGTCACGAATCCAAGCAATTACTACTTTCCTACTATATGGAATTCTACGCGCCGATTCATCTCGCGACCTTCAGCATGCCGATTATCACCGATCGGGCGTTCCTCACCCCAGCCTTCGGCGTCCAGTCGATCCGATGCTATCCCCTTGCCTTCCAGATAGCTCTTGACCGAAGCTGCTCTTCGCTCAGATAGGGATTTATTGTACTGATCAGAGCCCCGACTGTCCGTGTGTCCTTCAATCCGGACTCGCAGTTTCGCCCGACTTTTCAGCGCCTGGGCAACTTCATCTAGCAAACCGAATGATTTGCTTAGAATCTTGGCATCATTCGTTGCAAAGAAGATCTTTTGCTTTAGCTCAATTCGATCTTCCCGAATAACAATCGTCTTGTAAATGTCTGGACAACCGTCTTCATCGGCATCGTTATCGTAATCTTCAGGTTCATCAGGGCAACGGTCCAATGTGTCTGGAATCTTATCCCGGTCATTATCGACGTCTGGACAGCCGTCAGCATCCTCAAATCCGTCCTTGTCTTCAGGTTTCTCTGGACACCCATCGACTTCGTCCAAAAGACCATCGCCGTCACGATCCTTCGTCAAGTCAGGACACCCATCTTCGTCTTCGACGCCGTCTTTGTCCTCTGGTTCCTTTGGACATCGGTCTAAACTGTCGAGAATGCCATCGCCATCGGTATCTTGGTCCTCCGGACAGCCATCGCCATCTTGAAATCCATCATAATCTTCCGGCTTCTCAGGACACTGGTCCTTGGTATCGATGATCCCATCACCATCCTTATCTTCTTCGCATTCCGGTCGACCGGCCATCCCCTGAGCAACCTTCGCTGACTTCTCGGCGATGGTCATATGCTCATTGGCCCGAAGCAAAGCCCCCTGCTCCAGCTCCAGCAGTGTAAAGGTTAAATGGGCCCGCGCCTTCGCAAAATCACGTGCTGCGCATCTCAATGCGGGTTTCTTAGCGACGACCAGCTTAGCCTCAATATCTTTAACTTTGGCCCTCAGGACCTGACCCTTTACGCAACCACTCAGCCCGATTAAAGCCGATAGGACAAAGAGCTTAAACATGTGTGAAACGCCCACGTTCATCTGCCCATCCTTTTCTTGATTGCTTTCCGTCTTTCGGGATCGATTCGTTGCAATGGGTCACCACCATTGACAGATTTGGCGTAGGCTGTTTCTGCCAGGGCCAGTGCTTCTTTTGCCAGGTCGAAGGCTGCTTGATAATCAGAGTAGCCTTGTTCTTCTCTCGCCTTTCGATAGCGTTCGAGGGCCCCGAAATACTCATAGGGCGCCCCCAACTTCGCACCTTCTTTTTCCGCCTTATCGATGGCGAGACGTGCTTCCTTAATCACGCCCTGAGACGTGATCGGTCCGCAGCCGATGCTGGTGAGCAGAAGTAAAACAACAGTTAGGACTGATAAACTACGCATGGATCGCCACTCTCAGGCACATTTTCGAGGGTTTCCGATTTAATGACCCTCACCCGAGGTGTCAAGTCAGGAACCGCTTCACTTAACATTCTGAATGTATTTACCACAGAGTGCGTTGCACCGCTATCAATTGACGCATTAGAAGAGCCTCAATCTCTCGCGTGTGTGGAGCGTGGTAAGAATCAAGCGCCTGAGGCTAGGACTGCGCCGCGCTATCCGAGAATTTGCTCGACAGAGTCTCGAACTTCATCGGCCGTTTTGCTCTGGGCGACAGACACTTCCTGGACCAGGAGTTCCATCGCCATTTCGTAGACTCGCCTTTCGCCGTAGGACAATTGCTTGTCCGACCGCGTCAAATGAAGGTCTCGAAGAACCTGTGATACATCGGCCAGGCTTCCGCTCTGGATCTTCTCAACGTAGCGGCGGTATCTACGATTCCAATTTGGTTCTTCGATCGCGATTTTGTCCGCGGTGAGAACATCCATGACCTCCGCAATTTCCTCGTCTGTGACCAGGCGGCGGAGACCAACTCTCTCGACGTTGGAAACGGGGACTCTGATCGTATCATCCGAGTCTAAACGTCGCAGTACGTAGAAGCGGCTGCTCATTCCGGCGATTTCGATTGTTTCAATACCCAGAATTTCGGTTACCCCTTGAACGGGATAAACAGCCATATCACCGACGTTAAAAGTCGTAGTCACAGTCACCTCGCGATGTTTTTTCGCAGTTGAGCTATTTAGGCTCTGCGTGTCTCAGATGAACGGCTATCCTACGCCGTTTCATTCCAGATATGAAGACTTATTTCATGTAGACAAGGGATCTGCAGAAACTCTGCCGGCTTCTTACGGTACGCAAAGTCCGTGTTGAACTGCGGAAAGACCCTGTGAATACACAATTTGACAGGGTCTTACTTCGATTTTAACTGGCTATTTTGTGAGCCGAAGAAAGTGTGTGCTGCGGCAGCTGCAGGCCGCACGCTTAACGATCGGACCTTATTTCCGGTCCAGGCCCCATTCCATGGAGAGTAGGCGACCAGTTGAGTATCCGAGTAGCTTGGCTTTGAGGTCGGCATCCGCACGGCCTAATTTGGCCGACACGACCTTATCGACCAGCGCGTCGCGTGAACCGGCTCCGGCCAATAGCTTTTCTTGGCGCGCCCAGAGTCGCAGTAGTTTCCGATTGCTCACTCGAAGCAGTCGTTCTGATAGGTCCGCATCGGATTCAGCCTCTCCTCGCTCCACGATGGGTACGAGTTTGGCAACCAATGCCTCTTTGCTTCCGAATTGTTCCTTGACGGTATGCAGAGGTGTAGCCATAACTTTTCTCACTTTGTATTGTTGTCATTCCCGTTTGACGGGGGCGGCGAAATAACATAGACCCGAAGGCCTAACAAGTAATTTCATGTCTGCACATACGATCAAATTGAAAGCTGTCCTACTATTGATGCTCTTTCTCGCTATGGGCTGTAGAGCTGATACCGAGACTCAAAGCAGCAAGACCGAACGCGTCGACACACACGCCGCTCCAAAGAGTCCGGAAGCCAGTGCGCCGATTGGTCGCCTTGGTGATGTAGCGATGCACTTAACAGACTACCAAGCCGCGATATCAGAGACGATGATTTTGAGGTTATGGCAAACCGGAAACCCCGCACCACTCGCAGCACTTAAGAGTCTTCCCTTACGACATAAAGTCCTACTGCGAGCCCTGGAAACTCGAGTTATTCGGATGCAATTTAATAAACGAGCGCTGACCCGGCCGGCCATGATGATGGAAGACCTCCTGGCAAAAGCCGCTCTGGGTCTAAGACCAGACCAGCACTTGAGCGAAGCGGCTCGGGCGAGCGCCATCGCAGACCTTGAAAAACTAGAGGCGCAAGCGGTTGCTCGCTTCAATGCACCTTTTAAGCATATTAAGCGAGTCGCCGCGGACTTAGTCGAACACAGGGTATTCGCCGACGTCTTACTCGACCAGGCCATCGCCGTTGGACCAAAAACGGCCTGGACCGACGAAAAAACATGCCTGAATGCTGTTCTCTATCGGATCCCGAGAGTTCCGACTGCGCCCGAAATAGACAAGGCTGTAAAAGAACTTCAGACCCCAATGAAAACCTATTACGAGTCGAATCCGAGGCTTTTTAAGACGCCTGCCCGCACATTCATTCGGCGATTGTTGCTGGCAAATACCGATGCCAGCAAGGATGCGGTCACAAAGAGACGCTTAGAGGGCCTCCGAAAAAAGGTGATCGATGGAGGCAACATGAAGGACCTGGTGACCGAACATGGATTGCCACGCGACCGGCGCTCAGGCGGACGCAAGTCGGTATCGATGAGCAAGCGTCCGGATTTGCACGCTTTGAGCAAAGGCAGTGTCACGGCGATCGAACAGCATCCCAATGGTTGGGTTTTCTATAGGATTGAAGGACATGGTGAAGCGGTCAACCGGACATTCAACGACAGCCGTGTGCAACGGGAACTCGCCGCTGCCGTTCTTCGAAAAGAAAACTTATTACCAACAGCGAAGAGGATGGCAGGACTTCTTGCTTATCGACTTCGCGGTCTCGAAAAAACAGCACGGGTCGACGATGCATTCTTAAAAAAACATCGAATCCGGAAAAGCACGACAGGCCGTTTCTGTAAAACATCAAAAAAACATGTTCCATCAATCGGCTTGGCACCAGACCTTGTGCCAATCATCTTCGATTTGACGATGGAACAACCCGTGAGTAACCCCGCAAGGGTCAGACAAGATCTAGTTGTGGCAAAACTGCTCTTCAAAGAGGTGCCTACGACACCCCTCTGGGAGGAGGAAAAAGCAGCTTACACAGCCCAGTGGCGACAGAGAGAGGCGCCGAGCATTGTCAGGAAGTGGCTCCACAACTACTCACGGCAACACCGCCCGCGGCTAGATTCAAAGGCAGTAAAGGCCTTGAAAACCGATGCCCTAAAGTGGATGCCAAGTACGATTTCAGGGCCGTGATAAACGTTTCTTCGCATCGCGGCTCAGTTGACTGCTGGGGAACTTTTTAGAGATACGCTCCACTAACGCCTTGGCTTTGATTTGACCATCTTCCAAGTCGATCGTGCCGTCCTGACCAGGTTGGCCGAGCGTCAGATAGGCATCAAGCAGTAAACGACTGGCCTTGCGCCAGCGACTCGGCACATCATCAAAATTCAAAACCACATCTTCAAGCCGTCCGAGTGCGGATCGGACCCGATCATTTCGTAAATAGAAGCCGGCCACATAGAGCTCAAAATCCGCTAAATTCTCTCTGCATGTCTTGAGTTTCTTGGCCGCAGCGGCTGCAAACTTGTGTTTCGGAAATTTCAGTAAAAAAGCCCGATAGGCTCTGACAGCATCTTTGGTTGTACTTCGGTCGCGCTCGTAACCAGGCGGTAATAGGAAAAAATCGCTGGGACGCTGCTCGAAGAACGCCTGACCAATACGCCACATAGCATACCCGACCTCACCGTGATTCGGCCGCCGCCGAATAAACGTTCGATAAGCGCCTATGGCTTCAACATATTGGTCTTGCTCGAAATACGTATCACCAATTCGAACTTCGGCGAGAGCTGCGTACTGGCTGTATGGATATTTGGTTTTAACCGATGAAAAAAACTCTGTTGCTTCGATGTAATTTGCGTCGTTTAAGGCATCAACGCCTTGCTCGTATGTGTACTTCGCGTGATCGGCATACGTCGATGGTTTTGGACCACCACCGCAGGCGACCACCGAGAATAAAAATACGAGCGCGCACATTAACCTAAACATGCCCCGCTCCTACCACCATTCCAGTCTAACTTGCAAGCTGGTCTGCAACACCTGTATGTCCTTTAATTTCCAGCACCGTAGTCCCAAAGGACGCGATAGGTTATGGTCTAGCTTGACCTGGAACGTCATCTTGTCATGGTCTCAATGTTTAAACGAAAATGAGTCGCTTTGTTCGAATCATGTAAAAAAGTTATTGTCTCGGCTTTTGTGTGTACAGCATTCATGTCAGTGCCTGCTGCGGCATTTGACACTTTAGATGGAGACTCAACACGCTGGAGAGACGCCCCTGACTTTTCCATTGGCCGCCTGTCTGGTGAGCTGCCGTTCGCCGACCAATTGGTGGCGATCAGAGCCAGTTTTGCATCGTGGCGAAATGTCCCAGGCATCGACCTAAATATCGCCGAGGTCAATGCCAACGGTGACATCACTGTCGATTTTCTTAATCAGTGGCCGGCTGAATTTGGGCGGTATGCAGCGGGCGTCACCGTAACGAGTCGACGTTTCGGGCGAATCACAAGTGCCCGAATCTCTATCAATGAAGAAAACTTCGCCTGGAGTACAGACCCGGCCAGTGACAACTCCGACGTGCAGGGGGTGCTCACTCACGAAGTGGGTCATGCTCTCGGGTTTGGTCACAGTTTCTATCGCTCCGCAACAATGTACTGGTCTGATACAAGTGCGCGGCTGAGGAATTTATCGCCCGATGACCAACGCGGTATGAGATTTCTCTACGGCCAAGCCAACGGTCGCGAAGGTGAAATGTGTGACCATTGCGGCGATTCTAACGATTGTGTCGCCGGAGGCTATTGTCTGCAACTTGAGAACAACCGCAGTTTCTGTACAACGCCATGTGCCAATGGATGCCCCGAAAACGGGGACTGCTTCGAACTCAATAATGGGGGGACAACCTGTGCGCCCACCGCCGGCGGCTGCTCAGACGAATCATTCGGTGGCTTTGAAGACGGTGACTATTGCTTTGGATCCGACCAATGCGGACCAAATATGACGTGCCTTGTTTTAACAAACACCGCACGATGCGCACGAAATTGCAGGCAGGGTATCGACAATTGTGGTGATGGTCTCTGCATCGGAGGCAATGAACCCGGGACGACCGGCGTATGTATGGATCCGGGTCCTGCTGGCTATAATGTAGCCTGTGAGTCTGATTTCGATTGCCAATCCTTGGCCTGTCTATCCGGTCGAAACGGTGCTTCGGTCTGCGCTGGCCCATGCGATCCCAACGGTGGAAATTGTCCCTTGGGTGACTGCCTGAGCGTGGGCCGCGATGGAGAGCGGGGCATTTGTTTACCCCCTGGAGGCGTTGGTCCTGGACAAGCCTGCGGAGGCATCGAAGACCGCTGTATTGATGGGTATATCTGCGTACAAGGCCAGCAAGGGAGCACGTGCCAGCTTGAGTGCGAACCATTTGGTCAATGCCCAGCGGGTTCAGGCTGTGCGGCCGTGACGGATACCACCTGGGCATGCCTGCCCAATCAAGGTCCAACAGCTGGCCAGGACTGTAGTGGCGGACGACGATGTAGCCCAGGACTTATATGCGCACCCATCGGCCGGGCTGGAGGCGAGCTATGCGCGACCATGTGTGATCTGAACTCAGTCGGGCAATGCGGTGGCGCGACCTGTATCGACTACGGCTTAGTCTTCGGAGCTTGCCCATTCGGCATGTCTGCCTTTGGCGATGCGTGCAGCAGCGATGGCGATTGTGCGGAGGGACACTGTGTGTGGTCTAACACTGGAAACGTATGCAGTCGGGCATGTGTCGAGGCCGCCGGCAGCTGTCCGGTTAGATGGAGTTGTCAAGTGTACGGAAATAACCGCCGCGCCTGTTTCCGGGACAATTCTGGGAGCGGAAGCGGTGGGACTGGAGGCTCGGGCGGTGGCGCGGGCAACGGCGGTCAACCCCCGGACCCATCCAGGCCTGATGCGATGCCTATGCAAGCGGTCGATTTTGGAGTGAACGGCTCGGGTGGACAAACGGGTGGCACGGATACTCAACAGCTGGACTCGGGCTTCAGACCAAATGGTCCAGCCCCCATAGATGCCGGCCAGGGCGGCTACTTTGTGATCCGAAAGCCTTCCGAGCAAGCATCATGTACGACCAGCAGTGGCTCGTCGGATCGGCCCCTGTCATACCTAATTCTTCTTCTGGGGATGCTTGTCATCCGAAAGAAAAGGCTTTGAATGCTGGCCGTCGACGCACGTCGAGCCTGATTAAAAGGAGTACGCCATGAAGTTTTTCTCATTTTTATTGGTTTTTCTAGTCGGCTTAAATGCGTCGTTTGCAACCACGGTAATCAAGTTATCCGTCGACCAACTTGCTCACGAATCAGACCTCATTGTTCGCGGTGTCGTGACCGCAAAAGAGAGCGCCTGGAATGAAAAGCGGACCCGTATCTATACACACACCACACTGGACGTATCCCAACTTATTAAATCGAAGTTTCCGCAACAGTCGAAAGTAGTCATTCGACAAATCGGAGGCGAAGTCGACGGACTGGTCCAACACGTATCCGGCAACGCAGAGTTCAATCGGGGCGAAGAGGTTCTGGTCTTCTTAGAAAAGCATCCCACAGCGAATGTTATGGTCGTGATGGGAATGGCCCAAGGCAAGTTCAGTATCGATCGCAGTCAACAGCCGCCGCGTGTTCAGCAGAAACAGACTCATCTGAAAACAATTAAACACCCGACTCAACCCCAAATCGTCGATCTCAGACGGCGCACAATCAATGCTTCTAGCTCACCGACTTTGACGCAGTTCTTACACCAGATCAATGCGGCCATCGGGGCTGGTTCTGACTGATCGACAGACGAGTCAGCATCGACCTAGGGGCGTTCTAACCATCCCGTCATCAGGACTCTGGACTCGTACACCGCGGGCGGCTATAAAGTAGCATTCTGGCGTCTCAACTTAATGGGCCAAGACGCCGACCACGACAAGAGCAGAGCATAAAGTGGAACGGATTAAGACCGCGTTAATAGAAGAGCTGGCTTTGGCTATGGCAGACTCTCGACGGGTTCTACTGATAGAACCCTCGTTCGAATTTCTCAGCCGCATGGCGATGAAACCCGTATCGGAGCTGGTCATTATCAGCAAGGATGCCGACCCAGATGCGGCCCCAGGAGAAACCCCTGGCGGGGCCCCTTTGCGAATTCGCGCGGACTGGAAGGAACGTCCACGGTCCAAGGACTTAATCGTCGACACCGATAACAAAGCTAAGAAAGATGAAATTGAGCGTATTTTGAAGAAAGCTGGGCTGTTCCTCTCACAGGACAGACGCAAACGACCAAAAGCACTCGAATTTGAACAAGCAGTCACGACTGATTTAACCGGCTTGTTTAGCTATGGAAAACCGACGACGCTCCCAGGGCTGAGCGATACTACGGAACCAGTCTCCGGACCCACCATCTACGGATTCTCTCGCGAAAAAATGGACATCCCCGCATTTTCTGTGCGTGGACCGGCGACCGACTCATCCGCCCTCGAGGCCAACAACAAGCAACTCGCCCTCGCGCACGCCCAGTTGGGCGACATGAAAACGACGGTTGGACAACTACAGAGCGAAACAGAACGATTAGAGGCCGAGCTTAAGGACCTCAGAAAACGCGTTGAAGACAAAGAGCGTGAGCATAGGCTTGCTACGGATCAATCCCAAAACATAAAGGCGACGCATGATGCCCTGCTCAAAGAGCACGGAGAGCTAGAGAATGAGTACGAATCAGTTCGGAGCGAATTAGCCGAAACACGGATTGAGTGCAGGCGCTTGGCCGGAGCGAATGACAGAGTCAACAAAATCCGAAAGCAGATGAATGCTGAGGTCGAACTACTCCAGCGTAAGCTCCTCAACGTCGATGGGCCTCTGGCAGAGTTTGAGCAAATCGATAACGAAAGAGCGAGCTTGCTCACAAGCTACGAGAAGACCCTGACGACAACGGGACAAATCTTTAAGCGATTGATCCCTGGCCAAGCATTGCCTGCGACGCCCCGTCCGGGCGTTACAGGGGCTCAGATAAAACTCATAGACGCTTGGCTAGCGACAGCAGGTCGGCGCGCAGAACAAGCCTACGTCAGACGGGAAGAACAAGCGAAAGCACTTCGATCGGCAAAAGATAAGCTGAAACGACTCCAGAAGACAGCGACCATCCTCAGAAGTTCGGCCTCAAAGCCCGCTGAACGTGTAACGGATATGCCGAAAGCAATTCCGCCTGAGCCTTTGGTGGTTGATGATGCGCTGAGCGAGCAACTGGCCGCACTGGGCGATGCCCTTGAAGCGGAACGAAAACGCAGAGAAATTGCAGAGCGGATCGTCGCCGACGTCCGACGGTCGACGGAATTTGCGCTGACAGACCGAACCCGCCTGCTAACGGAAATCAATCAGCAGAATCAATCATTGCACAGTGCTCAACTGGCTCGCCTAATCGCCGAGGAAAGAGTCTCACAAGCTCAAGCTGAGTTACTGGAAAGAACTAAACGGCTGGATGAATTTGAAGCGATGCTACTCACCCATGATCAGGTCCAGCAACTGATGACCGACGCCATTGAAGAGGCTCAAGACGCAAAAGACGAAGCCGATCACGCGCGGCGACTTGCCGAAGAAAATCTCCGCATCATGCGCATCGAATTCGAGCGGCTCAACAATACTCCATGAGACGATCGATAGACTGAAGGTGGGTTCAGCATGAAAATTTCTAGCCGCTGTCGTTATGCAGCCCTGGCTTTATTCGATATCGCTTTCCACAATGATGGACAACCGACTCAAGTTAAACAAATCGCGAAAAGGCAGAACATCCCAGGGCGATTTCTTGAACAAATTTTCCAAGATTTGCGACGCGCAGAATTGGTCGATGGTAAACGAGGCCGAAACGGGGGGTACTTTCTCCATCGTCCACCGTCTGAGATTACCCTTCTGGATGTCATTCATGCGACGGAGGGGTTGATCGAACTCGGACAAGACCCAAAACAAGAGTCTCAAGCCATGGCAGGAACAACGCCCCTTGAGAGCGGTCATATTCTTTTGATGGCCTGGGATGAAGTGGGTCAACAGATTTCAGATATCTACGCGACGATTAGTCTCGCAGACCTTGTCGAGAAAGCAGAACAAGCCGGCTTATCCCGAACGACCCCTGGCTACATGTACTTCATTTAAGATAGTTCAATGGAATCAGTGTTCAGTTTCGAATCAAACCTTATCGACGGGATGATTAAACACGCGGAGACGTGTTACCCGATGGAGGCTGCGGGCGTCTTAGTCAGGGGTGAAAATGGCCCGGCTTTGATACCGGAAGTCACTCAGCAAGACCCAACACAATTCCATCTGAAAGCGGCGACGATCATCACGGCTAGTGAGAGTGGGGATATCGTGGGGTTCTACCATTCCCACCCCGATGGAACGACAGCCTTGAGTGTACAAGACACTCGTTCGATGCGGATCGGAGGACGCCCATCATGGCCCGGTCTTACATGGCTCGTTTTATCAGTAATAAACGGCAGATGCGTTGACATGTGCGCGTACATGTGGAATTCGGATCGACGTGAGTTTTTGTCCGTGGCGGTCTTAATCGATGAGTGACACTTTGAATTTGAAGTTGGACCAGCTTCAAGTCATTTTTCAAAAGATGGAAAAGGCTGTCATCGCATATTCCGGTGGAGTCGACAGTGCTTATCTATTGAAGGTGGCCATCGACACACTTGGCGGTAATGCCGTCGCAGTCACGGCGATTTCGGAAAGCTATCCTGAATGGGAACGAGACGAGGCGCGCGCATTGGCTGAGACCATCGGGGCTAAACTCATCGAGATTAAAACCGATGAGGTCAGCCGCGATGAGTATCGACAAAATGCCGGCGACCGATGTTATTTCTGTAAATCAGAGCTGTTTAGTTTGGCTGCGGAAAAAGCACTCTCATTGAATCTAGGCCAACTCTGCTACGGAGCGATACCTGATGATCTAGGTGATCACCGTCCGGGCATGGTCGCGGCAGATGAATGGGCTATCCGAGCGCCACTCGTGGAAGCTGGCCTGACAAAACTAGACATTAGGGAATTGTCTCGGCGTGCCGGCTTGCCAACCTGGAATAAACCAGCAAGCGCCTGCTTGGCGAGTCGATTCCCCTACGGGATCCAAATTACCCCAGCTAAATTGCAGCAAGTAGAGGCCTGTGAGTCCGCGCTTCGCGCTTTGGGCTTTCGCGACTTCCGCGCACGATATCATGAGCATCTAGTCCGTATTGAGTTCGCATCAGATGAATTGGCTCGCGTATTCGAGGACAGTGCGCTTCGAGCTCACATCACGAACGCGTGCAAGTCAGTTGGCTTTAAATTTGTGACCATCGATCTGGAAGGCTATCGCTCGGGTTCGGCGAATATTCTTGTTGGAATCGAGGGATAAATGACTCACTCAGTCCAACGCCCCTACCCTAATTAAACGTATGTCTCAGACTGAAACTGCTGTTCCAAATGCGGCCGCTAGCTCGATAATCTGGTAGCTGGGCATCGGCGCTAGCCTTGCGCATGTCCCGCGTCTCCATTTGCAGACATTGGAGGGCAAACTCAATGGTCAGTGGGGCCTGATTGGTCGCCCAAGGGTTTGAGACGCTGTACGCAAAACCGAGCCCTAACTGATGCGTGTCGGAATCTACATAGTTAGTGATATCTGTTTGAGCTGGCAGTGGCGTCGGGAGAAACGCGTAGCCTGCAAACCAACTCCATTCTTTAGATGAGCGATATTCAAGGGCGAACCGGGGCGTCAAGGTATCGACTGCCCCAAGGTCCAATGGCACATAATCAAACTCCTGGATTTCGAAATTAAGTGCTCGACCATCAACGCTGCCTCGATAGCGAGCCGCCGGATCAGGTGCTTGGCTCCATCGTTCATAGTCGATTTGTACAAGTAGGTTGAGCGCATCAGTAATGGCGTATTGCGCACCCAGAAGCCACTTCGCCGGCCGGTATAGTGTCCGCCCGTAGACGGTTGTGAGCACGCGCCCTATGCCGGTCAGGTTGGCATCGATGGTCATCTCGTAGGGCAAATCGATCTCCTGTCTAAAGCTTGCGCCCACCACCAGCCTCTCAATGGGTGTGAGAGTGAGTCCAAAGACAGCCGCTCGTCCTGGATCCACCTGGGCCACTTTGCGCTCACTCAAAATACGTCGGGAAAACAGGTCTATCTCGAGATTTGATCCACCCTTGAGTCCTCCTATGACATGGAGTCCCGCACCCAGCGATATCCAATCCGTCAGTTCGAAGGCCGCGGCAAAGCCCAGTGTCAATGCATCTGATTGCGCCTGGAATCGATAGAAATGAGCTTGAGTTTTGTCTAGAGCTTCGACCCGAGTGGGTTGTAGAATTGGTGCAAAAAAACCGGCACCAAGGACAAGTTGGCGACCCCAGAATTCCCCGATTGGGAAAATCGCTCCCAGGTGAGCGCCGGCATTGTTGCTCGGCAAAACCTCACCCGCCACGTCACTGGAAAGCGGCTCATCAAAGGTGATCTTGAGTTTGGGTAGAATCACGTCGAACCCGAGTGCGACTTGAACAGATGGCTGACCTGTCAGAGTAGCCGGATTATAGTAAACACCCGTGTAATCGCCACGCTGCGACACCATGGCGTTACCTAATGCAACTGCACGAGCACCATAACCATGGGTGTCAAATAAACTCCCCTGCCCAACGTCTGGCCAGAGAAGAATGCCGTAAAATAAACCTAAAACAACAGTCGCACATCTAAATTTGAAGCGCGTGCTAATCATTCAGGACCTCAGCCGCAATATCGACAGCTTGTGCAGAGTGAGTCAAAGATCCAACGGCGATCAAATTGACGCCTGTTTCACCATAGTCATGGATATTGTCCAGGGTGATTCCACCACTGGCCTCTAAAATCGCGCGGCCTGCGTTTAATTTGACTGCAGCGAACACCATCTCAGGTGAAAAGTTGTCGAGCATAATCACATCGGCCCCCGCAGCCAATGCAGCGTGCAGCCCCGCCTCATCTTCAACTTCAACTTCGATTCGAAGGGAATGCGAGGCATGTTTACGCGCCTTTTGAATGGCTGGACCGATACCACCGGCGGCTCGTAAATGATTATCTTTGATCAAAACACCGCCATCGAGAGACGCCCTATGATTAACGGCCCCGCCGACGCGGGTCGCATACTTATCTAGGCTGCGATATCCGGGTAGTGTTTTTCGTGTATCAACGAGCCGGCTAGAGCAGCCATCAAGTTGCTGGACAAATCGATTCGTATGCGTCGCCACCCCCGATAGACGCTGCAAAAAGTTCAGTATCGTTCTCTCTAAAATAAGGAGTTCCGAAAGCAAACCAGAAAATTGCCCCAGCTCAGTGCCTGCAGCGACTCGATTGCCTTCTGCTACTGACCAGGAGAGAGTCGCATAAGAGACACCGAAACGATTGATGAGTCGCTCCGCAACAGGCTGACCACACATAATCAACGCCTCCCTCGCAACGATGGCCATGGTCCCTTGCTGACCCAATGGAATCAGAGCATCCGTGGTTGCATCACCACAGCCAATGTCCTCGGAGAGCGCAATATCGATCAAGGTATCGAGGTGCGGTGAGGGCGTAAATCGGATTGATTGAGTCATGTGAACCATCTTTCCCTAAGTAAAGGCTCGCTGAGTTGACTCATCCAACACGATTCTCATCTGTGTCGCAATGACCAATGAAGTGGAGGGTGGCGTACGTCGCTATCCACAGAGTGGTTTGACGGGCTTGCGGATCGGTGTTGCCCATGACGCCATAGCAAAGGACATCCCCGTATCCAAGAATGGAATTGAATCGCATCCATGAGCGTTTCATGCGATATGCCACCGCACAGGGTACGGCAACCAAATTGAGGAGTGTTTTTGATGATTCATTGGCTGACCGCATGGGTCTTGCTATTGCAACTGGGCGGAACACCTGCTGTCGACAAAAACAGTTTGCAAACACTCGCGCAAACCGCGCTCAAAAAGGTCGAGCGCATGCGCGGTCAAGTGTTGTCGGCCCCACTCAAGATGGGTGTTAAGAGCCGAGCTGAAATTTTGACCTTTGTGACGTCACGGCTCTCCCAGGAATACGGGCCTGAGAAAGTGAAAGCAGAAGGCTGGCTTTTAAAAGACCAAGGCTTTCTATCTCATGACATTGACTATGGGCAGCTGGTCAGCGAGCTTCTCTCAGAGCAAATCGCCGGTTTTTATGATCATACGCGTCAAGAGTTACACATAGCCGATTGGCTTGGGGCCGCCGTTCAAGAGCCGGTTATGGCTCATGAAATCTTTCACGCGATCCAAGATCAAGAATGGGGCGGTGGCCGGCTTTTAGACTCGAAACGATTCAACCACGATCAGATCCTGGCACATGCTGCCTTACTCGAGGGAGATGCAACTATCGTCATGTTGAATTATTCGAGCGGAGCCGACATGAGTACGTCTGCAATGACCATCAATATGGTGGCAGCGAGTCTACCTATGCAGATGTCGAGCAATCAATTCCCAACGATGGCAAAAGCACCGCTTTATTTAAAACAATCGCTCATTTTTCCATATCAACAAGGGCTCTTATTTGTATCAGCACTGCGCCAATCGGGGCTGAGCTGGACCAAAATCAGAGAGGTCTATAAGGATCCCCCGCGATCGACGGAACAAATTCTCCATCCAAAGAAATATTATTCGAACCGGGATCATCCATCATCGGTTGAATTACCGGACAATTTGATACCGGGATTCAAAGTTCGGTGGTCTGGCGCAACCGGTGAATTTCATGCACGACAATTGCTTTTGCAAAAACTACCAACAACAGACGCGATTTCAGGTGCTGAAGGTTGGGATGGTGACCAGACCGTGGTGCTGTCTGATGGGGCCCGCCATGTATCTTTAACCTACTCGGTCTGGGACTCGGTCGATGATGCTCGCGACTTCGCAAAGAAGTTAAGACAGGTCGTCCAAGGCGCTAAAAAGAGTCGGTCGGGAGCCGCTGTTCATTCCCATCTTCAGCAGACCAATGACATTGTCGTTTATGCTTTTTCGAAAGACGGCGAACTCAGTCGGAAGGCTGTTAAGTTGGCCCTCAAGACAGCAAAGGTTGAGCGTCGATGATGGACATAACCACACTCGCTTATGTGCTGTCGGCTTATTTTATCGGCTCCATACCCACTGGGGTCATCTTGGGTCGCATTTATGGACAGGATCCGCGACAGCAAGGCAGTGGAAATATTGGCGCGTCGAATGTAGCGCGTCTACTGGGAAAACGTGCAGGCTTCATCACCCTTTTTGTCGATATTTCGAAGGGGGCCATTGCAACCGCCATCGGACTTAAATTCGGTGGCGACCTTGTTTATCTCATGTGCGGTGTGGCTGCTGTCATCGGTCATTGCTTTCCAATTTGGCTTGGATTTCGCGGTGGAAAAGGCGTCGCGACCGCCTTCGGTACCATGTTCGTGGTGCTGCCTATCGTCGGAATCATTTCGACTTTGGCCTGGGTGACAACGCTTTACTTTACCCGGACTCCAGCCATCGGGAGTCTTCTGTCAGCCGGCCTTTTTGTCGGCTTACCCCAGCTTGAGAACACCCCGTTCGAAGTCCATTGCTTCACCTTAACTCTCGCTTTGCTGATCATCATCCGCCACATAGGCAATATCAGAACTCTGCGTCGCCGGTACGCACCAAATCAGAAGACCAGTCGTCGGAGGCGACGCAAATGACCTCCCCTAAACTTGAGATCAAGTTCACGAATAACTATGACGAGGCCTGCACTTTTCGCGATGCTGGATTCGAACCCATCGAGTGCGCCTTTGGTCAGTATGGGTCCGTAATGGGCCCATTGGCAATGGACCACCATGGGACGGAAAGCCATCGGGATGGCGTGGCCTTAAGGGCGTGTCGAGATCACTATGGTGTGCTCGCCGGTGAACCAAAGTTTGTTGTGACGGGGACACCCGATGCAGACGCCGTTCTAGCCATCATCGCGCTGGCGGGACTCGTTCCTAAAGACGCTTTAGACGGTCGATTCTACGAGCTAGTCAATGCCCATGATACGGACCCCATAGGGATCGATTTACTCGCCACCGATCGGGGTGTTTTATTGGCCTGGTTTAATCAGCTCCCAAAGCTGTCACAGAGCGAGCGGGGCTTCAGGCGTGCAGTCGAAGCCATGCAACGGCTCCTGACCACTGGACTGGGCACAGATGAAATCAAGACGGTGATCAAATCTGATCGTGGCCGCAAGCGAGTGGCAATGGAGGGTATACTGCAACGATTGGATCGATCAGGACAGGAGTTACCAATCCCTGACGGCCTTGAGACACGAGCCGTGTGTCGCGGTGCTGCCGTCTTAGATGAAGCGGCCCGAATCGCTGTCGTGAACAGCAGCGTCTGGGGGTTCGATGTTTGGTATCGTGCGGCCCCAATCGTAGTCAGCTACGCGTCTCGGATTAAAAAGGTGACTGTGGGCTGTCCAGATCGCGCCACGGCTGAAGCCTTGTTTGGACCAGGCGGCCTCGAGCATGTCTGGCGCGAGTTAGGTCGCGGTTGGGGTGGACGTGAGACCATCGGTGGAAGCCCAAGAGGCGTGGCAAAGACCTTGGGCGATACGTTTGACACGGCGCGTCTGATAGCCAATATGCTGAGCGACTAACTGCGGGCCGCAGGGCTCGCCCTCTTGATACCACCGATTCCAAAAGACCGTACTGTTCGTTCGATAGACGTCGTTTTCTGAAGACTCTGTGTGTGCGCTACACGTCTGAATCAGTCGTCCTGCTTCTTCGCAATGATAAGGTGATTGAAGCCCCGGAGAAAAAAGTTGCCCTCTTGCGCTGCTTTCCGATGGTTACTCATTTTAAGGTTTTTATTATGTCTGACGACGCTGACATGGTCGACCAATCGAAAGTATTGAGACAACTGCATCATGGTCGATGCACCGAGGGGCAAAAAGCCATCCTTCTTATTCCAAACATCACAGATGTAGATGGCGATATAACGGCGGTCTTTCAGAACCCGATAGGACTCTTCATAGACCTCCGCCATGGCCTCAAAATAATCGGACCCCGCCGCACTGAGCTTACCAATACAGCGGGCATCATCACTGTATTTTAAATTTGTCGAATAGGGCGGATCGATGAAAATAAAATCTGCGAAATCATCTTCCATTGGCATCTGTCGAGCATCGGCTAATTTAATCTCTTTCCGCTGAGGCTGGAGGTCGAATCCATACGCTTTGCGGTCTAGGTCCGCTGCAACGTCCAGAGTCGTGCCTGACCCGCACATGGGGTCAACGACGATGTCTCCGGCGCGCGTATAGCGCGACAAAAGATTCCAAATAACGTAGGACGGTGTCGCCCCCCGATAGCGAGCGCTCCCTTGCATACCCTGCCCGTAGTGCTGTGACGGATAATCCCAAAGGGTCGTGACCTGAGCGTCCAATGGTGGTTTTCGTTTAGACATACTCAGAACGGTACGCTGGCAACTACCCCTCGGCAAGCCCTAGTCAGCTTAAGATTAAAAAAACATGCCTTTTGCTTGAGTGATCATGAACCTTGCTAATCACGTTTGAGACAGTATGCTACCCGCTATGCTGAAACCGCTCCTGCTACTCAATCTCTTCATTTGGCCCACAATGGCGGGCGCTTATGACATGACCCGCCGGGATCGTCTTGCGATTTTGTATTCAAACCAGGTGGTTTTCGACAAACGTGGTGAGCCCCTCGTGAGCGTGCGAATTACGGAAGGCCAGAATACTGTTCAATTTAGTAGCAGTGGCCGACTTGTACTGATGCCAGGTGGAGATGAAGGGTCCCTGGTGATCTCACCGCCCAAGACGGAATGGACGGTCAGACTGGAGCACGGAAAACCCGGGCAGAGCGAGTGGTGGGTTGCGGCCGAACGGGTATCTGCATCCGATGTAAGTGCTGTTGCATCTCGACGTAAGGCCTGGAAAGCTAAAGGGTTCAAGGTCCGTATTTTTGAAGCAGGAGCCCTGCTGGGACTGTCTGGCCAAACCCTTGATACACGCAGTATTACCATCGGGATTGAGCCGCAGTCGTCTCAGCATGCCGCGGAGAAACTCGCGGCCAAATTATCCGACCAGCTCACACTTAAAAATGCCGTTATATCGGAGCCTAAAGACCGGCCGTCCGGTTGGCTTTACGCCCGGGAGCGAAAAACCGGAATCGAGATAAAAAGTCGTGACCTTCTGTGGCTCACGCCGTCGAACGATGGGACCACCCGTTTCAGAAATCTAGAATGGGGGCACGGAACGCCCAAGCGCGGACGAGTCGACAGATCGTATGCAGGTGACATTTATATCGCTGTCGGCAGCGACGGTAAGCTCGCTGTCGTTAATGTATTGAGTGCCGAAAGGTTACTTGAAGGTGTCGTCCCATCAGAACTATATACAAGTGCTCCGTTGGAGGCACTGAAGGCCCAGGCGGTTGCAGCCCGCGGCCAACTCTTGGCTAAAGTCGGGACTCGACATCGGAGCGACCCCTACCTTCTCTGCGCAGAAACCCACTGCCAGGTCTATTCGGGTACAGCAAAAACACACCCAAAGACATCCAAAGCCGTTAAGCAGACGCGGGGTAAATTGCTCTTCTACAAGACAGGCTTGGTGGACACAACATACAGTTCGAGTTGCGGTGGTCACAGCGAGGCATTCCATCAAATGTGGGGGGGCGCACCGAAACCGTATTCAATGGGCATAGTCGATAATGATGCCGCATCACAAAAGCCAATTTTGGACGATCAGCTTAAAACGTTCCTCGCCTCACCGCCGGCTTCATTCTGTGGCCAGGCGCGGAGGGGATCACGCGTTTTTCGTTGGACTGTAAAGCGGGGTGGTGAGGCAGTGAACAAGGCCCTTAGCAAGCGAGCAAAGATTGGCAACGTCCATCGCATCGAAGTTCTCAAACGAGGTCATAGTGGTCGAGCGCTTGCCGTGAAGTATCACGGGCAGAGGGGCACACATATCGTTCGGGGAAGTTACAACAATAGAAAATTATTGGGTGGTCTACGAAGTGGCATGTGGCTTGTGAAAAAAATTGGCGGTACTGAAACCACTGCCCCCATTCATTGGGTCTTTACAGGCGGAGGCTTTGGCCACGGCGTCGGCATGTGCCAACACGGTGCAATGGGCATGGCCACATCAGGGCGCAGCGTCAGTGAAATTCTAAAGCATTATTATCCAGGCAGCGAGCTGCGCAAGGCCTGGTAAGACTCGGGCAGGCAACCTACTTCTTAACCTTTAGACTCGACTTGCGCGGTCTTTTTCTATCGCGACGTTTCTTATGCTTTTTGCGGGGCGGAACCCCTGCTGGTCGAGTCGCGCCTGAACGGCCATGGGCGAGGGAAAATAAGTGGCGGTCCACATAACGGCCCAATGTCTCTTTGAGGGCCTTCGCGTTCGGTGACCGATGTACGATATTCTGCGTCTCCCGCGGATCAACCTCTAAATCATAGAGTTCAAAAAAGTGGTCTCGGACTCTGTAGATCAGCTTAAAACGTCCGGCTCTCATACCGACCTGATGGGCTTGGTAGTTCGAATCCGGCAAAACCTCAAAAAAGACGGGTGCTGATGGTTTCATTCGCCCCGTGCGTAATTCAGACGCACGGCTTTCACCCTCATACGCCGACGGGATACGCAATCCCAATAGGTCTAAGAGAGTTGGAGCCAGTTGGATTTGACCGACAGGTTCGTCGATGCGTTGGGCCGAAAGTCCTGGCACCCGAAGCAGGAGCGGTACATGAGTCATCTCCTCGTATAAGGTTTTTCCGTGGAACCGGTGCCCATGGTCTAAGAATTCATCACCATGGTCTGCTGTAATAATCAAGACCGTATCCTGCCACAATTTGCGGGCTTTCAGTCCATCTATCAGTCGACCTATATGCGTGTCAGTATATCGTGCAATCGCTTCATAGCGATGTTGGTCTGATGAACTTGCCGCCTCAAATCCTGGCACTTCAAAGTAGGGATCATGGGGGTCGTAATAATGCCCCCAAATGAAGAATGAATCGGTCTTTGGCTTGAGCATCCCATCTCGCCAGCGGTCCACATGCTTGAGCAATGAATCCGTTAGGTGGCTAGAGCCTGGCTTCGCGCCATGAACTGTGAAATGGCTGGTGTCATAATTGGCCACATGAGTGCCTTGTCTCAGGCCACGGACAAAGAAAACGGTGACATTGGCGAACAAGGCTGTGTGCCAACCTGCGTCTCGAAAAACCTCGGTGAGCAATGTCTCGCTCGGAATTGGAGTCTGATCTCGGCCGAGTTTGAGGCGAGACGGCAGTTTACTTGTGACCAATGAAGCTAAACTCCAGTAGGTGGCTGCACCATGGGCATATGCATTGGTAAAATCAATCGACTCTTTGGCAAGCTCCATGAGCTTTGGCATATGCTGACGCATGGTGTCATTTCTAAGCGCATCCACTGTCAGTAAGATCACATGTTTCTTATCCAAGGGCAGCGGCTTTCGGCGAACCGGTTTCTTGATGAGCGGCTGACCGAGTTTGAGATCGCCCCCGACACAGTTTTGGTCAATTCCATCGTCGGCAATATCGTACAGACCGGGTCGAATCGCTGCATTTGTATCATCGCAATCTCCACCAAAAAATAAGCGGGACATTCCGTCTTTATCCGAATCACCTAATTTGGACAGTGCCTTCGCCAACGGGCCGCAGGTCAACGTATCCCGTTGTACCGTAAGGACCTGGTTTGGATCGTCTCGGAGATGTTGGGCTGTATAGGTGAAACTGGCCAGCGACAGCGCGAGGGAAAAAGCGCAAAAGCCAGTTCTGTATGCGGACCGGCGCGGTGTGGACTTGAAGGACAGGACAGCCGTGAAAAAAAGCCACAAAACACCCCATTGAAGACCGCGGACGTCCACGGAGTGCAGCGGTCGGATGAGCACAGGTAAAGAAAAGACCAATAGGATTAAAACAAGACCGAAAAGCAGGACGCCTCGCGCTTTCAAAAAATCGTCAAAAGGCTTCGCTTTGGTTCCCAGCACGAACAATAAAAGCGCTCTTAAGGACTTGATTGCGGGTGCTGAGAACAGCAAGACCACCACCGCCATCAGGGCCGATGCCAGAGACGCTGCCAGGCCAACATAGGTTGCTGTCTTAAAATGATTGGCTGCAAAGAGGGTCACTCGATGACTGACGAGCCCAATGGTGACCACTCCGAAGGAACCGTAGACGACTGTGAGAAGCATCCGAGTTGCCTCTGCCTTCCCGTCATTGGAGATCCAGCCCAACATGAGAATCCGCAGACAGACCAAGACCGTAAAGGCGACCAAAAAGGCCGGCAGTCCCACAACCCCAATCATGTTGAGTAGCAAAAGAAGCCATTCGCTAAAACCAGCGACTGCCCCCAGGTCATTTAAGAGTAATCGAGCCCATTCAAATAAGGGCAGCACGAGTGAACTGATGGCGGAAAGCCAGATGAGATGCCGAAACAGTAGGCTCTTACTGCGCTGCGTGGTCTCGGCTATTTCCATTCGAATGCACGCACATCCGGATGGCGGTCATACCAGCCGAGTAAGAGCTCTGCAATTGGACCTGACTCGGCGGCTGAATAGGCGTCCAAAATTTCATCGGCGACGTGACGACTGTTTGGATTGACAAAGGGCGCGCCAATTCGAAAGCCTGGCCAGGGAGATTCTTCGAGGTCATCCGAATCTGTATCGGGTTCCAGCCGCGAATAAGGCTCAACACGATACCAAGGCACAGCGCAGCGATGAACACTGCCTATGAGTTCCGGCTCTCGGTCGGTCGGATCGCCCGTCGGCTCAAGACCAAGTGTGAAATGCATCAAGTCAACATTGGCTTTGCGCCAGGGTTTTGCGACTCGTACCGCTTCAACTGGCCCTTTTAGAACCGCGCTGCACAGAAGAATGCGCTGTTCAGCATCCGGCTGGGCGATCAATGGCAGGTCAAGGATCTCAGACATGGCTAAGGCCAAGGGACGATGATGCGCCCCGTCCCCCGCGACCGCATCAAAATGCCATCGATACGTGTCTCGAAATTTACAGAAACGCCGGATGGTTTCGCCAATATGCTTTGGTGTGAGCAAGAGATATCGGTCCCCCCTCAGGCGGACCCCGCCATCTCCGAGCGTACCCAAAACCACAGTTCCACCAAAAAGATAGCGAAGAGCGCGATCATCATCGCTCGGTTCGTCGACAAATTCTTTGTAGCGTGGCAAAGCCCGACGGAGTTGAATTGCGCTCGGATCCTCGAGTCCATCCAACGCCTCCCCCGCCTCATCAAATTGGCCCAGAGCAAGATACATACGGCCGATGTTTACTTTGATACTCGGTTCTTCACCATCATCAGCGTCTTGGTAATCAGCAAGGGCTTCGCGGTATCGTTTCAATCGCCCAAAAACATAGGCACGCCACTGTAGAATTTGCTTATCGGTACTGCGTTCGACGGCAGCATCAAGGAGCGTCACCGCGTCTCGGAGCTGGCCGCCCAAGGCTCGCAACCGGCCCAGGGCAAGAAATGGATCTGCGAAACTCGGCTTCAGATCGCACGCACGTCGATACTCCTCGATGGCATCACCCTCGCGGTCCTGCAGCTCGAATTGCCAGCCTCGTTCAAAATGTTTTCTAGCTAAGCGCTCTAACATAGATATGGATTTGCATTGCCAAGACGATACTGTCTCTTATTAGCAAAATTACTTCGGCGCAAGTTCGAAGGCGAATCTATCGGAATGCTTTTCAGTAAGCAGTCACTAGGATAAGCTGCCAACATGATCGAATCTGAAGAATTATTGAGGCGTCTTCGAACTCGAGTCCGGCTGCCGCCTGCCACGATGGCCGCCGTTGAATCCGCGCTCGTCAATGGGCGTCGCGCGCCCGAGGAAGTCCTCCAGAAGGCAGGACTGACTCTCGAGCAGATCAATGGCCTGCTCAGCGCAGATCGCATGGCTGAAGAAAAGGCTCTTCAGGACGTCAGCACAAGTATTACAACCATACGAGACGAGCCGAGCGTAGATGACCTTGTGGCCCGACTCGTCGACATCACCCCTCGATTCGAACTGCAAGGCGAAATTGCTCGTGGTGCGATGGGGCGGATTTTGGCTGCCTGGGATCTGCACCTAGGACGGCCGGTGGCTATCAAAGTTCTCAAGAAAGCAAGTGCTCGTGACCTGGAGCAAATCCGTTTTTTAGAGGAAGCCCAAGTGACGGGTCAGTTGCAACATCCCAATATCATGCCGGTCTACGAACTCGGCCGACTGCGTGACCAGGTCGCTTTCGTTATGCGGCGCATCGAAGGTCGCAGCCTTAAGACGGTTGTCTCTGGGCTTCGGCGCGGAAAACCTGAGATTCGCCGCCAGTTCAGCCAGCTGAGGCTACTCAATGTATTTCATCAACTTTGCTTGGCTGTTGCCTATGCACACAGTCGCGGCGTCGTCCACCGAGATCTAAAACCATCTAACGTTATGGTCGGTGACTTTGGTGAAGTTGTTCTCTTGGATTGGGGCTTGTGCAAGGTCATTGGCAATGAGACCCGGTCGACCCGATCGACGAGTGAGAGATGGAAAACTGTGCACGGGCAGATTATCGGAACGCCCGCGTACATGGCTCCAGAACAAGCAGGTGGTCTCGTCAGTGAAATTAATGCTCAGACGGACGTCTATGGCCTCGGCGCTATTCTATATCACCTGCTCACGCTTCGACCCCCCTTCGTGGGTAAAAACAATCGGGAAATTGTAGCTCGGGTTCTTCAAGAGGATGTTGTCCCGCCAATGGACCGAGCGCCCAACCGCTCCATCGCGACCCAATTAAACAATATCTGCATGCGCTGCCTCTCGCGAAACGCCAATGACCGCTATGCGAATGCAACGGCCTTAGCCGAAGCCATTCGAAATTATCTCGACTCACCTGAAACCATGACGGGGCATCCCGGCACCCAAGCCAGTGATTCAAATGTGGATATCCTCGCTCAGACCGGCATGGCTGCCATCGCACGGCATCAGACTCTTTTAGAAGATGCAGCATTAGTCGCAGATGAACTTCAAACAGCGCGCGCCACGCTAGAGCCCACGGATCCAGCAGATTTCAAAATTGCCGCTTGGAATGCAGAACGCCGCCTTGGTGAAATTCACACCGAGATCGCAGATGTCTTTGCACAAGCCGTCAATGCGCTGATGACGACGGTCATCAAAGATCCCGATTTCACCGATGCCAGGGGGACCCTTTGCGATCTGTATCTTTCGAGGCATGAACGGTCTCGGCTTGCTGGCAATCAGGAACAAGCCGCTTATTATCGACGCATGCTGATGGAACATGACGATGGCCGGTTTGGTGCTGTGGTCGCAAATGAAGGCAGCTTATACGTTGATGTTGAACCAAAGAATGCCGACATCGAGCTCGTCAGACTGAAAGAAGAGAATCGACGATTTACAGCATATGACAGCACCCAGCTCGGAGCGCCTCCGGTTAGAAAAGACCCCCTCGTCGCAGGTGTTTATGAACTGCGCATGTCAGCGCCAGGCTATGAACAATTACTGACAACAGTGGTCATAGACCCAGGTAAATGCTCCCGCCTTCGTTTACGCATGCTGCCACAAGGCTTGGTACCAGCGGGCTTTATTCATATACCAGCGGGTACATTTCGCGCTGGCTCGCGATACGACCCCTACCTACCACCATCAGAACAGGCGCTGCCCGACTATTTCATGGCTCGATATCCAGTGACAGCCGAGAACTATCTACAATTTTTAAACGACCTGTCCGACGATGTACCAGAAGAAGCGGCAATGCGAGTTCCACGAACCGCAGACGGTTTGACCGCGCTTTGGGGACGAGACGAAACGGGTCAATACAGTCTACCAACCGAACTGGGCTGGACCACTCAAACCCCAATCGTGGGCATCTCTGTCGACGATGCTGCCGCATATTGTGGCTGGCTCTCCCATCGCACAGGTCAGACGTACAGAGTGCCGAGTGAGTTAGAGTGGGAAAAGGCAAGCCGCGGCAGCGAGGGACGTGTCTTTAGCTGGGGGGATGGCTGGGATTCCGGTTTTGCTGCCTGTGCTGAAAGCTGGCCATATCAGCTTCCACCCGATGTCGGCGCTTTTGAAACAGACGCCTCCCCCTATGGCATCAGCGACTGTGTCGGCGGTGTTCGTGAATGGACGGGCACAGCAGCACTCGGACGCTCCCGGCGGTTTGTGGTCAGGGGTGGTTCGTTCAAGACGGGCGATGCAACGGGCCAGCCCCTGTGGACACGTGAACTCAGTTTAGCCGATACGACCGCGATGGACTTAGGCTTTCGCTTGGTCTGCGAATTGCAACTTTGATCATAAATGCTGGCGAACAGGTGTGTGGTGCAAACAACCCCGAGATGAGTACACGGATTAACACCCCATGTTACGCTTGGCACTTGTTGTGTGACGCTGCATCTGGCAAGATACGCAGCCTAGGTACCTGAGGAAACAGCGAATGGCCGAGCCATACCTGATCGATACAGTCCGCATAAAGACAATGAACGACCAACTTTGGCGGCGCGTCGGGGTCACCCAATCATTCGAGATCTTACTGGTCGAGGCTGCATTACTTGGCCCAGGTATAGCCAGCGAGGTCGCGCGACGAGCAAGCAGTAAATTGAGTGGTGGTGCAGCGCGTTTCTGGGACCTGAGTATTGCACAACTTCAGAAAGACTTGTGCCGGCGCCGCATTCTTTCTCTCTCGGATGGGACACTCCAGGCACATACAGACTTCGCAGAAAAGTTGGATAAGGTACTGGCCGATCATGATGGCGCGGTCAGCCGAGTCATGCCAACACCGGGCGTGACCACAGAGCAGGTGCTCAAAGAAGCCGAGGCTCAGGCAAAAGCGGCGGCCACGAGAAAGACGACGTCGAACAAAGCGAAGAAAGCGGAGCCGAAGCCAACGCGAGGAAGTGCTAGACCTCTTAAGCGACAGAGCCAAACCAGCGAGTCATCGGTGGGAGCGAACCATGCCCCAGTCAAGACCAAGCACGTTGACACGCGACGCACTATACTCACCCCAAAACAACTGTTTACCTCAAACCGTCTCAATCGACTGTTGGATTATCTTGATGACACGACGCTGAGCGTCAACCAGCTCTCAAGCCGACTCGACTTGAGCGGGGGTAATCTCGATGCACTGCTGGAAGCGACCGGTGAGTTACAAATTACTCGAGTGAGTCGGGATCGGTTGGTCGAACTGCATTGGCGCGGTCGCGAATTAGTTCGCACTGTGAGTGTTGATCGCCGTTTGGCAGTTCTTGACCTCGTCAAAGAACTACGAGAAAAGGCCAACGCGTCCGTATCTGAAGAATGAGACCGCCATCGATAAAAAGCATTGGTCTAGCCCCATGTTTCATCATCCTGTTTATGTTGTCTCCAGCCCCAGTCTCGGGGCAGCCGTCCATCGTTGTTCTCCCACTGGAGAGTGAGGCCGCTCTTGATTCGAAAAGCGAACTCAATGAGAGGCTACGAGACGCCATCGGCCGCCAAATGCGTCAGCCAGTCAGAGACAATATTGAGTTCAGTTTAGATGAGGCTCGCGTCACCTTTGACTGCGACGATGAAAATGCACGTTGCATGGCTGAGACGGGCCGAATGTTCCGCGCACCTTTCCTATTTTGGGGCAGTATTCGAGGTTATGGCCCTTTTGTCCTCTCCCTAAGCGGTCTCGACGTCAATAGAGAATCAATCAGCTATTCAATCACCGTTCAATTTGAGACGACCCGTGCCATGGCCACAGCAATGAATGATGTTGTGAAATCTCTCATCGATGGCAATGAGTATCGCCCACCGCATCGCCTGACCGCCATCACAAGTCAACCAGCGGATGCAAATGTTTTTCTTGACGGCGAATTAATCGGGCAGACGCCATTGAGTTATAGTCTGGTCAATCGGGAGGGGGGTCAACTGGTCATCAAAAAGGGGCGATACGCCACAGCGAGTCAGTTCATCGAGAATACGCGCGGTGACGCGCCAATTCATTTTGTCTTGGAGCGCTTACCCATCTTTCAACCAGAGGCGACCGATGATGGTGTTGAGTATCAGGTTGGCGGCACGCACTCTTGGCCATTAATCCTAGCGATAACAGGCAGCGTGGTCGGCGCTGTCGGTCTCGGTGCTGGCAGTTATTATGGGCTTGAGAACCAAAGACTCGAAGGGGAAATGCAGGCTAACATCGCATCCCAAGCACCTACGATAGAAAAGAGGTCTATCGACGGTGTGCTACGTCAGGACTTCGAGCATAGCCAACTCATGGCCAATCTGAGTTTCGGCCTTGGCGCAGTGGCATTGATCGCCGGCGCGTACGGCTTCTACAAATACTTAAAGAATCCCGACACCACTGTACTGGTTGACGGCGACCGCCTTATCTATGAGGTTCGCTTCTAGAACAGACCTACTGAACGTAGCTACTGCCCCAGTACAAGACGCGTCGGGGAAAGGGAGCTGCAGACCCGCCGACGCGAGGGGTGTCTTCTCCTCCCGGCGAGGCAATTTTGATAGCCACATCATTTTTGCCATCGGATAGAAAGTCATCATCCAGATTACCTGGCACGAGTTCACCTGTTTTTCGTTCGATTCGAGCACCACCGCCACCGCGGCCGTTTCCCCCGCGACCGGCCGCCAAATTAAGAATGACTTCCGTTGTCGGCTCTTCATCCTCTCGGCAAGATGGACTGACCACGAGTGCGACTCCAAAAGCGACACGTCCGCTCGGGAGACGGATCGCAATGGCGTCGGTCACCCTCTGGCCATCATTCGTGACCAATGTCGGAAGGATCGGCACCACGTTCTGCACACGCCCATCAGTTGTAAAATAATTATCGGCCGTCTTATCCACATGAACACCATAGAGCCGGCCCCGTTCAAGCGTACTTCCATCATTGAACGGGCCTGTCTCGACCGTCGTAAAATAGGCACCGCCACTCCGTACCGACACCTCACCACTCAGCTGTTCTTTTTGTCTTAAAGGCATTTTCCAAACCAGTTTAGACTGGAACTCAAGGCGGTCATTGCCACCCAGGGCCAGGACATCTGAAAGGCTAAAAAGATGGGGGGCGCTGGCCTCTGCACGATAAGAATAACCGGTCCCAAAAATGATCCCAATTTGTCCATTCTCACGCTGAAACACCGCAGGTCTTGCAGTGATCTCACGCCCGATCTGATAAAACTCCGATTCGGCATCATCACGAATGGGCCATGCAATACTCATCTCCCATAGGTTTGGATTTGCGGAACGCAGGTCAATCCGCCAGAGGCGCCCCATGGCATCACCTAAGTACGCGCGACTGGCCGGTGCAAGACCAATGACTGGGTACACACTGGGCGACCCGATCATTGGGTACAGCATCTGATCGCCATCCTTAAGCCCATTGCCTGTATAGAATGCGCGGATCAGGCTCCCATCTGAGATTTTTCTAATTTGTACGCAGCGCCCACCGGTGTTGTTTTGGAGTGCTTGGCCATTGCTCTCCCGCGTCGGGGTTCCTCCCCCGCAGCCAACGATCATTGCGGCCACGACCTGATTGCCGACTCGAACATAGGTCAGAGCCGGTCTTGAAACGGTTTTTCCAAAGGGGACTTCACTGACGTGATATCCACTTTCTAAAGTTTGTGCAGTCGCTTTCATTGGGATGCTCAATGTCCCGACTGCAAAGCAAATAGCTAGGGTGGCGGGCATCAGCAGCCGCGATCTGACCCACGTACACTTAGTCCATATCCGTCGACTCATCGCCCTGCCCCCCCTGCAGCCCCTTGATAACCCAGTCCTGCCTCCCAGGCCTTAATGGTATCGTGCGCGAGTGGCTGATCCTGTGTGTTCGCCTTGGTCTGGGGCAACGCATCCGTAATGTCTATGGCGAATACGTTTCGACCTGACTCGCCAAGTGCGCCAGCCACGATGGTCCGAAAAACAAAATTTTCACTATCCGATGGGCAATCTCCCGCGCCATCGCCATCCACACTTCGGCACAGGAGCATATCTCGATTCGCAAGACGCGTGTCCGCACCCATCCGAGCAGGATTTTCAACACCATGTTTTAGATTCGGAATCGCCCGGCGGTGAACAAAAGAGAAAACCTCGCGTCCGTCGGAGGCCCTGAAAAAATGAACTTGCCCGTCATTGGCGCCGCTCACGATGAGAGTCGGCCGTTCGCTCTGCTCTTGTTCAAAGCGTCGATAGCCTGGGCTGTCGACTGCGAGTCGGGGTGGCGTCACTGCGATCAAATCACCTTCAATGATCTCACCGAGCTGTCGAACATTGTCCGGGTCAGGTCCACAAGCCGGTGTACACTCACCACGATTCTCCGGGGTCGCTGCAGGGCCGACATAGCCTGACAATGCTTTGAAGGCAATCTCCATAAGGCTATCACCTGGCGCCCCCTCTTCGATGTCTGCGAGATCTCTAAAATCAGCTTCATTTAAGCTCGCAGCCCCTCGATAATCGCCGTCTGAAGCAAAAAGGCTGTTTCCGTTCCCAAGGGCAGTAAACCCAGGCTCACCAACGCCGTTTGGCCGCTTGTGAACGTTGCCAACAACAGTGCGGGTGTCTTGTTCGGCCAGTTTAACTGCTAGATCAACGGACTGACCGTCGATGAGCTTCAGTCGCCCGGTGTCGGGTTGGCCAGCCTGTCTTCGACACCCAAAGGCCGACACATCAATACGACCGTAGCGCGCGCTACTCGCCAGAGTACTATAGGCGACAACTCGGAGCTGCCGAACCTGGTCGTCAACATCATCGCCTCGGTCAGGTGTAATCACCAAGGGCATGACTTTCGATTTACGGTCCGCGTCAAGAGAGACTAAAACCCGTTCAATGGCATTACGCATGTCGTCCATCGACGTGACATTGAAGAGATCGCCGTCATTGGTGACCAAAGTACGTAAATCATCTCGCCGTGCATCATCTAGTCCGACTCCGATGATCACAAAACGAAAACCAGGAACAGTTTCACGCATCGTATCGACGTACGACTGCATTGACTCGTAAGGAAAGGATGGGGGTGTCTCACATCTAAACCCAGTTCGAACGCAATTCCGACTTCCGTAAAAATTAGTTTCGTCACCGGAGGTAATGAGAACAGCAACGTGGGTTCGGCGTGCGTAATTTAAGTCTGGGAGCAAGCCAAAGCGATTCGCCGCCGCGCCGGACTGGGTCTCGTAATAGTATTTTAGATCATGAACCAGGCCCGTCAGTGGGCTGAAGCCGAATGATGTCAAACGCCGAACCTGGTGTTTAATGTAGTTGGTATGACGCTCCAAGCTCACACCATCATCGGCAATCGGTTCAAATGGTCTTCGGGTTCCATTGAGCAAGTCACCCGTATTGCTAGCGATTAAGTCACCGGGCTGGCCACCACCTGGACCGCGAGCGCCCAAATTCGGAGCGTTGACGGCATCTGGTGCTGATAACCGATTGACGATAAATGCATTATCTAATAGTCCGGGAAAACGTTGATTCGCGGCGGCGACAGTCTGTCGAGTGGCCCCTTCGTCCGTGCCAAAAGAACTATTTCGGCCAAGTAGACGGGGCCACGTTCGAGAGGCGCCTGGGTCATCGTCTAATGTCATCATCCCAAACTTCACTCGGGTCGCATAACGCTCCAGAGCGCTGTCATTGGCAAAACGGACATCGGGCGTATTCTCGTCCACCAGCCTGATGGGCCGACATGCATCAGGCTGTCGAGGGTCAAAGTCAAAGCATTGGCCTTGAAGATTGCGATAAAAGATAGCCTCACCCGCATCATTTGGGTCTGGGATAACCAGCGCTTCATCGCCCATAACGCGACCGGCGTTGACTAACTCCAGGTAGCCCGCTTGCGCTACATTACGGGGGAATTCGGCTCTGTCTCGAAAGCAGGTTATTAAATTTGGATCTCCCGTATTGTTGATGGGGTTGCCACCGATGACATTCCGCACCATTTGTAATGCGCTCAGATGACGGGTCTGGATGAGCGGTTCGTCAGAAAGCGTGACTCTCCGCTCGATGACACCGTCAACGTCACGCTCCCTCACCTCGAATGATTCGTTGCAGTCTGGCAGTTTGTCAGGTCGAGGCGATGTTGGAGACAGACGCATCGATGCTGAATTGTCGATCAGAAACATGACCTCAGGCGGTAAATTGTCCTGGCCAAAAGCGACGGCTGGCCAACCCAAAAATAACGCGATATAGAGATATTTTTTCATCGACGACATCCCCTCATCGTAATTGGACCAATCACGACGCCTGCTTTCATCGTATGCTCTGCAAATAACTCAGCGGCGAGTCGGTCATCGAGCTGCTCCGCATTGGGTTCTTCATCAGCCGAAATGACGGCGCGTGATTCAAAGTGCATGAGGCAACATCCCTGTCCATTACGACGCAGCGTCCGTTCATCATGACCCGGTGGACACGTCCAGGGTTGAAATCCTGTCACAGAGACACTGTAGCTCGGCTGAACGCCAGTCGCCTCACCCGCTACACCGAGTGGAGCGGGGCCAGAGCTAAAAAAGGGCGGCGCCGCCATCGTGCGTTCTGAAAGACGGTTGCCCTCCCGATTATAAACGTCAACTCGCCCGCGGGCTGCGCCCGCATCTTGCACCGGACTTTGAATCTTAAGAGTCGACCATTCCATGCCCGGCCCATCACGAAGCGGCAGTAAGACCGAGGCCTGACGATTCATTAGAGTGACCGCATGATAAAGACCGATCTCAGCGACATGGCGTGCTTGAATCGAGAGTCTTAAATTCCCTGAACTGCTCATATTCTGGGTCGCCGAACGCATCGCCATCATGCCCACGGCAAGCAGAGCAAGCAGGACGACCACAGTGACGATTAACGCACCGCCACGCTGACGCTTTCGTGTGAATCGTTGTCCCATCATTCGCCCCGGTACATATTGGGTGTCTCAACCTCAGTTTTCAGGGTCATCACGCGAGCCAATCCGGTGCCCGCGTCCTGACTGAGCTCAAACCAACTTCGGTCAGCACCAATGCGATCTCCGGCAGCCATCGCTTGGTCAGGAGCCACACGAAAGGTTTCGTCCTCCCGTGGGGTGCGGATAGCCAGCATCACGTTCAGTCCTCTAATGCGCTGTGGTCTCTCGTTTAAGATTTGGCTCTCACGTTCCGTCGTCCAATTACCTCGATCATCCGTCGGGTCTTGGTCCTGCGGGATGATGGGTCTGGGGTCAGCTCCAACGGCCAAACTGCGCGTATCGTACGATGCCCAAACCTGAAAATTAACAGCGTATGGTGCCAAGACCATCGCGTCCTCGCTCGGCTCCAGCGACACCGGGTCTAGTGTCCTACGAACCAGAAAAGTTGCATCGTCCGTTTGAGGCGCCAATTCGAATTCAGGTGTCGCTTCAAGAATCGCATATTCGACCAACTGAACTGGTGTGATGAGACACCCTCCAGGCGCGCACTCCGCAGCCAGCGCTGGCTCACCTGCGAGGCAGAGATCATCTGAGAGTCGTAATTCAACCTCGTCGTCGCCTCGTGAGCGCACCTCAGCAACAACCAAATCACTTTGACCAGATGGGGATACAATGTGGACGTACGCACGATCAGAGAAATACATGAATCGGGTGAGCGACTCGCGGGCTTTCTGCGTTCGCTGGTCTGTAAGATTTAATAAAACCTGGCGCCGATTGACCCGCGAGATTGTGTACGTCACGCCTTCGGAACGGTCGACCAGTAAGCGGAGGCGGTCTGGCCGTAAATTATTGCCGAAGCGGATGAGAGATTCAGGCGTATCCTGAGGGCGTTCCAGCAGCTCGATAGCCCGATGCCCTGAACGCGTAGAGCAAAATCGTGGATCTCGACCAACGAGATCCACTCGACCACCCAGTTCGATCCCATTGACAACGGACAGTCGACCCACGCTTCTCAAATCATTTTTGACGTATTCAAGGGCAAAACGCATACTCTCCTGCATCTGCACGATTTGCTCTTGCGCGTAATACTGGCGACTGGCCGTTATAAACACCAGGTAGGCTGCCACCATAACAATCCCTGCAAACAACAGCGCGACCAAGAGTTCAACAAAAGTGAAGCCGCCTTGCGATCTCATATTTATCCGTTGTCTGCCCATTCTGACACTCACTGGGCACTCCGAATCACCGACGGTACGACGACGGAGTAGTACTTTGCCACGTTTGGTCGAAACTCTTGCGCCCCTTGCTCTGGACACACCGTTCTCATTTCATTTGCATCCAGCGGGTTCTTTGACCAGACAACGCGGATCCGAACATTGAGCAATTGTGCATAGAGCCCGTCTAACGGCTCGAACCAATAATGAACACAGAAGCGCTGTCGATTGACCGCACTCCCGAACTCGTCGTCATCTTCGATATAGGCAAGTCCATTGTGGTCAATGGGGTAATCACCAAAACTATGCCAGCGCCTCACATCTTTATTGAGATGTGGTCCTGGGCGCTGGTCTCCAATCCATGCAAAGCTCTCTGTGCGTAAAACATCGACGTGCCGCTCTGCCAGAGTCATCGCCGCCGACATGTCACGCGCCGAAATATTGGCCAGCATTGTCCCCATCTGAAGGGAGAACAGAGCCGCAAAACCGACAGCGGCGACACCGGACGCGATCAAAACTTCGACAACGGTAAATCCAGCGGTTCTTTGTCGACGGCGACTCATTGGCTCACCATCATTCGTGCAGCTCCAAAACCTGGAAAAATGATCCGCCTGGCGGGGCCAACCCCGTCGAAAGCCTCGCCCCGGGCCTTGTAGCGTTGAACGCGAACTTCGACAAACTGGTCGAGGGTTTGCAAGTTAGGGGCTACGATGAAGGTCTGACCACCAGGACTCAAGCACAGTCGGAGCCGATTGGCCGTCAAGGCACCGCCAGAGCCCCTCCGCCACCCAATGAAGCCAATATTTTTTTCATTGGTCCCTTTGTAACCCGGAATCGCGGTTCCACCGACGAGCACCGAGTTCAAATATAGAGCAGCCGCATTGCCCTCTTCTAGAATTTGTTGACTCGCGGTTGAACATGCATTTGTGCGCGCTTCCAAAAAGTCCACTCGACCGCCCGGGACACCGGCCCGAAACAAGAGAAAGTCAACGATAACGGCTCGATTTCGCCGCATGGCCTGACTCCGTGCTTGGTTGAACATGTGGGTCAATCGAGTCGCGGCCCCACTCGCTGCGGCGCCGCCGCTAAATGTCCGCATCGATGGATAGGCCAACATCGTAATCACGATGATGATGGTGACAACACCCAATAGCTCTCCGATAGTAAAGCCGGCCTGCGTATGCCGAGCGCGTTTGACACGCCGGCCCGCGGGATAAATTGGTTTGTAGTCGTTTCTGCTACTCAACAACGGCCTCCCCCATTAAGCGACTCAATTCCAGTGCATCGAAGTCAACGTATCAACAGTGCAAGATTCGGACCTAATTAACCACCCCTTAAAGACGCATACTTGTTTGCCAAAAGACCTGTTCAACTATGCATTTTTTGCACACTTGACCAATCATTGCACACTTGCGCCAAGGACCCTAACATGGTGTCCAGTCGACAACCTGGTGCGTCATCGACGCGAAAGTCCAACTGCTGTGTTCAAGGGCAACTATCTTAAAATAGGACTTTGCGCGTTTCTGATGTCCTTCGGTTTCGTGATGGACGTGAATGCGGAACGTTACCACCTTAAACTAGACACCGTTCTACGTATGGATAGGTGGTATTCTGGCTACGAATCTACCGTCGAAACGACGGATATCAATCACCGCTTGCGACTTCATGTTTTCGAAGGCACTCCCGGTGATGAGTCGATCATCACACGCGTCGATATGGCGGTGTCGAGCGATATTGCCCCGGCCGCGGAAGACTACCGCCAGTGGGGCAGCGGACGCCGGACGACTTTGGAAATTTATCAGGGGTCGGTGACCCTGCTCAAGCTGATTCCGCGCAGTCGCTTAACACTGGGTAGGCATCTATTTTGGGATGCCTTCGGCGCAGGTGCACTCGATGGGCTGTCTTTAGACATCGCGCCGTTCTCAAAAATTAATCTCACCGGCCGCGTGGGACAAACTCTGAGACCGAGTACGGCTCGCTTCGGCTATCTCTTGCCATCACCTGTCGCCGGCGAGCAACGTAAACGGGGATATCTCGTCGCAGGTCGCCTGCGCCTTGACGTCATGGACGCCATTCACACGGAGTTCGGCTATCGTCGACACTTCAACGACCAACTGCAAAGAGAGGAAATCTCAGCGTCGGCCGTGTTCGAACCCACTCCCTGGTCAAGCAATACCGTCTTGATCTGCACGGACTTAATTTTCAAAAATATCTCCGAGTGGCGTATCCAGACAGGGTTATCTTGGAATCAAAACCGAGTGTCCGTTGAAGCAGCCTATTTAAGACCTAGATTCGATGCGGACAGTATCTGGGTTGCCTTCGCACCGGCCCCACATCATGCCGCCTCCATGAGCGCATCGAAACGCGTTGGACAACTCCGAATGGGCGGACGGCTCGATGGAACGCTTTTCCAAACCCAGTTGTCCAGCTTAGAGCCCTTCAAAACAGCCGACTGGTCCAAGGAGAACACGGCAAAAAGGGGGTCATTGTTCGCCAACTATCGCTTCAATGGGGGTCGTACACAACAAGGCTTAGTGGGCATTCAAGGACACATCAGCCGTGGCTATGGTGGGGATTTCTCCGCGCTCTCGACGCATGCGGTCATTCCATTGACAAGCAACGTGTCTTTCTCAAGAGTGTCCATTCGCAGCCGGCTGGGAGTCGCGCAACTCAGCCAGGGATCGTCATCGCCTTGGTCGGGACTTTCAAGTTGGGGGCTAGCAGGCGTGGACTGGCGCCCGGATGATGGTGTTCTCAGCCAACTTGCCGTTGAAGGCTTTACCGGCATGCCTGGGTCAGATCATGTCCGTATTTTCTTGGCTGTCCGTATGGAGAATTTCTGGTGAAATTAATCATACGATTTGCCTTTTGTCTTCTGTTCGTGGCGCACGCCCTGGCGGCGCCGCCACTCGACGACGTTATCGGTCTCGACTCAACACCGTCGACTGGGCGCGTTTGTGCATCGTGCGACCCATTAAAAGTCTCCGAAGATGCTGTTGTTTCGACGATACATAACTCCGGCTGTGAACGCTGCCATTTAGGGACAAAGCAGGCTTTATCCTCTCCAGTGAAGCCTCATCATTCACCTAAACTTAGTTCCTGGAGACAAGCTGAGGGGATTCAATTCAGTCATCGCTTACATACTCAGACCATCGCCTGTACCAGCTGCCACTCCCCTGAAAAAGATGGCACTTTAGCAACACCGTTCATGGAGCAATGCATGGATTGCCATAGCCGAAAAAAGGTCAGCAACCGATGCGACTTATGCCATCAGACACGAGCTGGTGGCGCGTTAAAAATACGATTCGGATCCAAAAACCTTTTTCCATCTAAACGTGTTCTCCCCGATCTATTTCACCATACCGAATTCAAAACCAATCACGGGCTCCAAGCGAGAACCCGTACACAAGCATGTCAAAGCTGTCATACCCCCGATGAATGCACGACGTGCCACCAGTTAGACACTCGCATTGGTGTCCACCAAGGCGACTACATTCGCTATCACTCAGTCGATGCGCGTCATGACCCAACCAGCTGCTCAAGCTGTCATCAACCAGCCACCTTCTGCCGAGACTGCCATAGCCGGGCCGGGCTCAACCCCGCACCAGGTCCCAAGCAATTTGGACGAACTAACGGTCGACTCTCGTTTCATCCACCGGGCTTTACAGGCACGCCTGGCCGGGCGAGAGGGATGCAACATCATGCCTTTGCCGCTCAGAAAGACCTCAGTTCTTGTGCGACCTGCCATAGTCCCAATGATTGCGTGCGCTGTCATTCGACCCGGGCTCCACAAAGCCTCCGAGCTTCACCGCACCCGAGGCGTTTTCGATGTGGTAAAGCCCTCGAAGTGAGTGCGAACGGGTGCCGGACATGTCATACTGACATCTTGAGTCTTAGAATTCGCTGCCAAGCCTTGGGGAACTAGTTCGACCGTGAGAGAGCAAATCCGCAAGATATCCGAGACCGGCCCCTGTTACTTGATTGCCGTCTGTGTACTTGCCTTGTCTGGATGCGGGGCGTCAGACGAGCTACAGAGTCCCGTCAATCCAACTCCAATCAGCTGTCCGACGCTGCTCGAAACAATGCCAAAAACATATGGCATGTTTCAACGAGGAGAGCTGCCAGCCATCAAATCTTTGATTGCCGAGAGTCTGACGGATTCTCAATTTGCCGCTTTACTAGACGCGATTTTGACCATAATTCGGGATCTGTCACCAGATGAGTTAAACGACCTATCGAGTCTGACCGACACGACCAATTTTCAATCGGTCACTGAAACGCTGATTTCCGTTTTTCAATTCATCGGTGGGACCGAGGATGGACGCCTACCCTATCGCCGAGAAATCGTGACTGCGCTCCGTCGAATCATTACCAACTGCGAAGCAAATTCTCTTATTTCCGCCATCAACTATACGTTAACCTCGGCTGAACTACCCGACCTACTCAACGATTTGAACGCACTGCTGAATGATGCCCGCTTTCAAAATGTTCTCGATGTCCAGGGCGCCTTAAGCCGTGACGGATTCACAGCCTTGGTGTGTAATGCGACCAATAATCTAACCAAAGATGATTTCTCAGTAAGCAACGACATTGTGCAGCCCATTGCAGCCCTTGATGTATTGCCCCTGGATCAGCCTCCCCTCAATAGTTTTCTCCGCAATCTAGATCTCCTGCTCGGCGACAGCCGACCCCTTCGTGCAGCGCTGGCAGATACGGTCTGCTGCAATCTGTACGACGTGCCACAATGCGCATCAATTAGACCAAGAACGACCGTCATTGATCGACCGCCCATCTTCGTATGGGCCATGCACGACATTCTCTCCAATCCGACGCCAGAATTAGAGAATGTACTGGAACAACTCAGGCTCTTCATGGCTAATCCTGTCGTAGCCCCCGCGCTCCGTCCCCTATCTGCGGCTCTAAACAAGATCAGCGAACGTTTCGCCGTTAGACAGGCGCTCGCCAGCGTGCTTCGTTCGCTCTTCGAGCCTGACCGGGCGGAGTTTCTCATACGGGAGGTCATCGACCTGCTCAATGCTGGGTTTATCGATGAGCTATTGGATGTTGTCGATCTCATAGCAGAAGGCTGCTCACCCCAGGATGGCGGCAGCCCATGAAACATCTGGTCTATTTTGTCAGCACCCTGATTTTCGTATCGGTCCCCATCAGTCTCTGGGCGAGTCCCCTTGAGATCTTTGAATTTGAAGCGAGGGGAAGCGCCATGGGCGGTGCCATGACCGCCAGTGCCAACGACTATACGGCCGTCTTGTACAACCCGGGCGCACTGACGCAGTCAAAGAAATTAACCACGGGATTCGGACTATTAAGCTCCCTTCCGCAGGTTTCATTAAGCTTAGAGAAAACCGGCCAAGATAAGGCATCAAGCCCTCTCGAGCCCAGCCGACGCCATGGCATTTCACTGGGTCTCAGCACACCACTTGGAGGCGGTATTGGAGACCGGTTTGCATTTGGAATCGGGATCTACGCGCCCTTCGCACACAGTTTACGGGGAGAAATTTTAGCGCCTCAGGCCCCCCAATTTTATCGGTATCAGAATCGGCCCGATCGTTTCGTCGGCTTGACCGCCCTTGCATTTGAAGTGACTGACTGGCTCAGTATTGGTGTCGGCGCGAGCCTTCTGGCTGACCTCGTTGGTCGAGTTCGCTTAGATCTTCGAGTCAGTGAGCGGAGGGTCGTGTCCCAGTCGGCACGAGTGGACTTCCCACTCAAACTGACCCCGACAGCCGGTCTTTTGATAACCCCATTTGCTGGCTTTAAATTGGGCTTAAGCTGGCGCAAAGACACCATGCTCGACTTTAAGATTCCAAGTATGCTTGCCGTCGATGATGCAATCGAACTTGAGTTCGACGTGGACGGCATTGTCCTATACAGCCCTGAGACATACGCCCTTGGGGTGAGTTACATGACGACCGGTTGGCGAACCTTGGTCTCACTTGACGTACTGTGGACACGTTGGTCAAAGGCGCCGGACCCATCCCTGCGTATCAACGTCAACGCAGACGGTCCATTGCTCGCTGCGTTGGGTGTCGAAGATCGATTGGACATACAAGGCCGTTCCTCAATCGATTTAGCCTTCCAAGACATCATCCAATACAAAATAGGCGTGGAGCAAACATTGACAAAACAGCTCGTCATACGAACGGGTTATCACTTTAGGCCGGCGCCCGCGCCGTTGCCGACTGGAGCGTACAACTATCTTGACCCAAGTTCTCACCGAGCGTCAGTGGGCATCGGCATTCAATTGAGCGAATCGGATAATCCATCAGCGCGAACAGTTTCTCTAGACTTGGCCTACGCAGCTACGGTAATTCCTCCGGTAAATATTGTGCAGCGATCAGGCCCACTGGATCCTGTCGGGGACTTCACAGCAAATGCAACGGTCCACAGCATCAACGCCAGCGTGTTGCACACCTTCTAAAACTTCGTTTGGCGCTTATGCGCCAGCGAAGATGGAGTAGACGTTTTTATGATGACTTTTTTGGACTTAGCCAAAAACGGTGGGCTTCTATTCGACGGGGCGATGGGAACCATGCTCTATCAACGAGGTATTTTTCTAAATCGCTGCTTCGAAGCAGTTAATTTAGAGCAACCGGAGTTGGTCAGCCGCGTACATCAAGAGTACCTGCAGGCAGGCGCACAGGTCATCACAGCCAATACATTTGGCTCGGGTCGGCTGAAATTGGAAAAGCAGGGACTCAGCGACAAATTTGAAGATATTAATCGACGCGGTGTTGAATTAGCCAGAGCTGCGGTCGACGGACGCGCGTATGTGGCCGGAAGCGTCGGCCCATCTGGCATTGTCGGTCTCTCCGGCCTGGCCGGTGAAGAAGGGCTACGGGCGGAAGAGAGCCTGCGGGAACACATTGCCCTTCTGGTCGACGCGGGCGTCGACCTCTTATGTCTTGAGACGTTCGCCGTCGTCTCCGAACTTGAAATGGCCATTCGCATCAGTAAGGAATACTGCGACTTACCCGTCGTCGCCCTCTGCATGTTTACGGAAGGGGGTTCGACGAGGCGCGGGCTTACGCCTGAGGCCGTCGGCCGGCGATTAATCGATGCGGGTGCAGATGTTATCGGTGCCAATTGTGGCGGGGGCCCAGACCACCTTTTCGGTGTAACGACCAGAATGGTCGACCTGGGCCATCCAGTGGTGGCCATGGCCAACGCCGGGAACCCAAAGACTGTTGAGAACAGAACCATTTATGTGGCCAACCCCGAGTATTTCGGCGTCTTCGCCAGACGCTTATTCAAAGCCGGCGTGAAAGTCGTCGGGGGCTGCTGTGGCACAACCCCGGAACATGTCCGAAGAATGGCAAATTCCGCCCGCATGCTGCGGGCGACAAATGGGGTTCTCGATGCAGAATACATAGACTCTGCCACCGAATATTCAGGGCACAGCACACCATTGGCGGACCGAAGTGATCTCGGTGCTTGTCTCGACAGAAACGAGTTTGTGACCAGCGTCGAACTGAATCCGCCCAATGGACTCGACTTATCCTCACGGATCGAAGCGGCCCGTGCCTTGAAAGACTTTGGCATCACAACCATAAACATAGCGGATGGCCCAAGGGCCAGTTTGCGCATGGGCAATGTAGCGATGGCCGTCGAAGTTGCCCAAAAAACCAGCCTGTCTCCCCTGGTCCACGTGTGTTGCCGTGACCGTAATTATCTCGGATTGCAATCACACCTTCTGGGAATGCACGTCTTAGGCATTCGTAATATTGTCGTCATTACCGGCGATCCTCCAAAGATGGGCCCATTTCCCCACGCGACGGGTGTGTATGACGTCAACAGCATTGGTCTATTGAATCTGATCCAGGGCTTTAATCACGGACTCGATGCCAGCGGCCAAACATTGCCGGACCGAACATCTTTTGTATGCGCAACTGGAGCAGAGCCAGCCGCTCACGATTATGACCGTGAATTGCGTCGCCTCGAAATGAAAATCAGTGCTGGGGCCAGCGTGATCATGACTCAACCAGTTTATGATCCGGCGGTCATTGAACGCTTCCTGAATGACATTAAAGAATTCAATGTTCCAGTGATGCTGGGACTATGCCCATTGGCGAGCTATCGAAACGCGGTTTTTCTAAACAAGAACGTACCGGGTATGAGCGTGCCTGATGATGTGCTAGCACGAATGAAGGTCGCCGAGGATAAAGGGCAGGGTCAGGCGGAAGGTGTAGCGATTGCACGGGACGCCTTAGACGCAAGCCGAACACGGATCCAAGGGGCATACATTATGCCTCCATTCGGTCGATACAAAGTCGCGATGGCGGTTTTGGACGGTTTCTTGGACCCATAAACACGCGTCCCACGGCAACGTTGGTGGCTTTCCCCTGAATAATTCGATTGGAAATACATCTCTTGTTCTTATATGCGTTAGAGTGTTGAAAATAAGACCCGAGTCAGGATTAAGTCATGAGTTTTAGAATTATCGTTTTGTTAAGCGGGCTATGTCTGCCCCTGTATGCACATGCATCAGAGGTCTGTGTCTCTATTGATGAGACGGTCGATGGCTTATCGCCACAGGAAAGAAAGTCGAGTTTACTCATAGCGAAAGGCGCATTCGGCAAGCTGAAAGTCAAGGTCGTACCAGCGCCCTGTGACAATGAATACAAATTTGCTGCCGGTAATCTGGGGCGCTCTTTAATCGCGACGGTCTCTGGTCCAAAGGGGACCCAAAAGCGAAAAGCGGAGAGTATAGAAGAACTGGCCGAAGTCTATGACCAATTGGTCAGGGCCATTTGGCTCGGTGGTGATGTCGACGATAATGCCGGGCAATCGGTCACTCGCACAAATGTGGATACACGCCGGCAGTTCCCGGCTCGCGTCAAGGATGACAGATTGGTTTCATTCTCTCTCGGTGGCGCTTTGATCCAAGGCGTTGACGTAGATGAAATCCCCATTGTACTGGGGCTGTCTCGCTCCCACGAATTAGATCGGTTCGCTCTCGATTATGGCGGCTACACACTGTTTACCTACGGAGATAATGAATCGTCTGGAGAAGACAGTGAAAGCGCATTTCGCATTGCTCTGCATCTCGGTGGAAAATACTTCTTCGACCCAGCCAGTAACTACAGTGCGTATGCATCTGGAGCATTGACAGCCACTTATTCGGTCACCGAAGTCGACGATACGAGCTTTACCGGCGGTGGACTCGGAACTCGCCTTGCCATTGGCTATAGCATCGGCCGCGCCAGCACAATCCGTGGGTTTATCGAACTCTGCGCAGACCTGCCTTTCTATAGTCAGGAATACTCGACGTTCAATGGGAGCGGCCAACGTCCAGAGAGTGTCGGAGACGAGGTCTATACCCCTTTTTATGGGCTCATACTCGGAGTGAGCTACACCACCCATCGATATGGATTCATTCCCTAATCGACGTGGGAGGACTGACTACCAATCACCGCTCATCAAAATGCGCCAAAGCAGTCTAATGCCGAGCAAGCTTGCGACGACCAAGCACAGGGTCGTGGGCCATGGAACGCCCAAGAGCGTATTGACAGAATCGTTGCGCATCACGATGCCAGCGGTAAACAAAACGCTTGTGAGCAGAACCAAATTAAGACGATTCCAACGTCTCCGGCGTGATGTCTCCATTTTTTCAGCATCTGGATATTCGACACCGATATTGAGTCGGCCGTCATCAATATGTTCCAGAAACTGGTGGGCCACCAAGGGAAATTTTTGGCCGAATCGCGCAAAAGCCTGCACCGTATCGGCCGTATTCTTGATGACCCGCTGGGGGGAGTAGCGTTCGGCAACAAGACGCTCAACGTAAGGCTTACATTCAGCAACGATGTCGAGGTCTGGGCTGATTTGCTTACCGATGCCCTCGACGGTCATGATCGCCTTGAAAAACATTGTGAAGTCGGAGGGGACTCTTAAATTGTGGCGGATCGCCCCTTCTATGATTTCTCGTAGGTACGATCCAAAATCAATGTTGGCTAATGACACATTGTCGAAATAAATGTCCATCAGCTCAGCGACATCGGCTTCAAAGGCGGAATAGTCCGTTTTTCCTCGCTTAATACCAATGGTGTAGAGCGTTTGGGCCAATCCCTCACAGTCTTTGGTTGCAATACTGAGAAACAAATCAGCCATGGCATCTTTGTTAGCGTGACTCATGCGTCCAACCAGACCGAAGTCAATGAGTCCGACGCGACCATCTTCGAGAACCCAGAGATTTCCGGGATGCAAGTCACCGTGAAAAAAGCCGTCTTCAAAGACCATCTTGAACAAAAGACTCACGCAGTCTCTGCCAATGGCTTCCATATCGTACCCATGACCGACGGCCTCGGTGATTTTACGCCCCTTGAGTCGCTCCATGACCATGACGGTTTGACTGCTGAGTTCCTCGTATACTTGGGGGATATAGACTTGATCCCAAGTGGAGAAATTCTTCGCGAATCGAGTCAAATTTCGTGCTTCAAACTTAAAGTCGAGTTCTTTACTGATGGCGCGTTCAAATTCGCGAACAATAGCGACCGGATCGAAGGCCTCGGCTTCTGGAACTGTCTCCTCCACCTTTTTTGCGAGCCAGTAGAGGATGTGTAAATCAGCCTCAATCTTTTCGCCAATACCGGGCCGTTGAACCTTGACGACTACCTCGGTGCCGTCGAGGAGTGTCGCACAATGAACCTGGGCGATACTCGCACTGGCCAACGGGGATTCTTCAAAAACTGAAAAGGCCTCCTGCAACGTTCGACCGAGCGAACTTTCTACCACCGTCTTGGCATCATTCCAGTCAATTGTGTTGACGTGGTCTTGTAAAGTTTTGAGTTCGTCGCAGAGTTCTTGAGGGATCAAATCAGGCCGGGTCGAGAGAATTTGACCGAGCTTTACAAATGTCGGTCCGAGATCTTGGAGCGCAAGTGCAATCCGTTCATACGGGGAGAGCGGGTCCTCCTCTGCATCTCGCTTGTGCAGAATCGGCGCTAAAACGATCTTGTCTTGTAATTGCCAGGCCTCGACGAAGTGACCGAACCCATGACGCACCAGAACGACGGCGATTTCCCGGGCCCGAGAAATATCTTTGAGCGCCGTTCGGGCGGCTCGAAAGTTGGTGTAAACTGCTCGCATGGTAGACATAGCCAGCATACTACCCCGATGCGGGCAGAGAAGCGAAAATACCCTGATTAAATCATCAACCGATGGTTTCTGCGGCCCAGCTGAGAGCAACGGATTAGGCAGAGAGACGGTCATCGACCCAGTACAGTTTATATTGTAGTGTCCAATCGAAGCAGAACAGCGGAGTGGCGGTTGAAACTGATCTGGGGCTGTGTCGCCCTCTTTATTTGGCGTCTATTGACTATGCTACCCGCTTCAGCAGTCGACCGGATGTATAGGACCGAAGCATATTTAGCGGGCATTGTCTTCGCCACAGTGAGTCTACTCATAGTCCACACCCGTTTTTTTGGTGTTCAGAACAAATCTATAGCCATTCCAGCCTATTGGTTACCCCTGAGTTTCTGCGCCGGTTGCGGCTTTGGCATCATCGGCAAAGAATTGAGAAATATTGGGCTGAGTATCGCAACTGAGACAATTCCTCTAGCGATGACGACGATTCCAGACGTCTCACCCATCTTAGCCGCGGTGTTGGCCAGTCTCGTTTATCCAATCTGCTTCGTCATTATCTTCTGTCGGATTATAGCCCACTCGATTTACACGCCTCCAAAAATTTGGCGTGCGCTGGGCATCACCGTACTCATTGCATCTATTGGTGTTCCATTACCTCTTGCTCCAAAAGTCATTTTTGTCTTAGGTCTCCCCATCTGGCTCTACTTACGCACCCAATCCGTTGCCCTTGCAATTCTGAGCTATCTTCCAGTAAACAGCTTGCCGTTGATCAACGCATTCGGCATAAACCCTGGCATACCTGGGTTTGACATAGAGGACCCGATGAAGGTCATTTTGCAGCCGATTTGGTTCAATGGCTTAGGCGCTGTATTAATAGGGTTGGGCCTATTCCCCATTCTGAACTCACCCAAACTCGAGGACGAAGACAACCCATGACACGTAAGACAGTTGGAATTGCATCTGTCATTTGGGGCGTGAGCATCCTGCTGTCGCGTCTGATCGGACTCATCCGAGAATCGGTTATTGGTCGGACACTTGGGGGCGGCTCAGAGGCCGACGCGTATTGGACAGCCTTTGTCCTACCGGATTTCCTAAATTATTTGCTCGCGGGTGGTGTGCTATCCATCGTCTTCATACCAATCTTCGGACGATACCTCGTCAAAGGCCAGACCACCGATGCGTGGCGCTCCTTCTCGGTCATTGCGAATGTGCTGACACTGGCCATGGTGACCCTAACGGCCGTATTATGGATATTGGTCCCTGATATAACGCCTTTGATCGCGCCCGGGATTACCGGTGACGAACAGGATCTCTTAAATGAACTGGTACGGATTATCTTGCCCGCCCAGATTTTCCATCTGATAGGTGGCCTACTCAGCGCCACTCTGCAAGCTCAGGACAAACATATTTTCCCTGCACTTGCCCCTTTGGTTTATACGGGGTGTATTATTTTAGGCGGCCTGTTATTTGGGGATATGATCGGCGCTAAAGGCTTTGCCTGGGGTGTTTTGGTTGGGTCATTCCTGGGTCCATTCTGCCTGCCATTGTTCGGAGCACTCAGAACGGGGCTAAACTGGCAACTTCGAATTTCTCTGCGTCATCAAGATCTCAAGACCTATGTTCTCCTGAGCCTGCCGGTCATGCTCGGCTTTTCTATCATCGTCCTCGACGACATGCTGCTAAAGCACTTTGGCTCGATGATTTCGGAGGGTGTTATTTCAAGGCTTCAGTATGCGAAAACTTTGATGAAGGTCCCTATGGGCGTTTTTGGATTGGCTGTGGGTGTTGCCAGTTATCCAACTCTATCTCGCCTACTCGCTGACTCTAAAATCAAGGACGCCAGCAGCCTGATTTCAGATGCACTCTGTGGTCTCTTCGTTCTTGCATTTATCGCCCAGGGCGCACTCACCGTCGTCGGACCAGAAATGGCGGGGGTCATTTGGGGGCAAACGCGCTTCAACGCCTCTGAAATCGCCGAGATTGGTTTATTGACAGGCATTCTGTCGTTGGGTCTTTGGGCATGGTCTGCACAAGTCTTAGTGGCGCGTGGTTTTTACGCGCTAGGTGATACTTGGACGCCCACAATTGTTGGTTCCGTCATCGCCCTTGGTGCCTACCCACTGTATCAATACCTTGGTCAGCAATACGGACCACAGGGCCTAGCTGCTGCCTCCGCCTGTGCCATCACAATCTACTGCGCAACCTTGGCTGTCCTGCTCAGGCGCCGCCTCAGAGCGTCCATGGACTTTTTGACTCGCCCACTGTTTGTACTGGTGAAGATGGTCCTGTCAACGATGGCCTCAGTGGTGCTTCTATCGAGTCTGAAAAGCCACCCCATTCTGACCGAAATGTCCGTATTCTGGCGAGGCCTCGTACTGGGCTTGGCAAGCATCGCGATGGTCATTTTCTTCGCCGCTTTGCTCAGAGTGTCAGACGTCACGCATTTGGCCAGACGGGTCGTCGGACGCGTGCGCCGGAGAGACTAATCAAATCTGGACGTGTTTGGAGCTATCCCTCGGTGCGGTCGTGTTTTTTCTCATGCCGGTCGAGAAGATAGATCGCCAGGATGACCGGCACTGAAAGACCAAAACAAAGAATGATTATCCAAGACCCAAATGCATCTTCTGGAATAAGATAGGCGTGGCCTAAGTACTCTGCGCTAAAGAACAGTGCGGCGTAGGCACCCAGTAATTTTGGCCGACGCCAATAACGGAACTTGAGTGCAAATAGTGCGGTCAGGAGGGTGGTCATTGACAAGGCTGTCAACACAGCATGGGCGGTCATCGCTAGATTTCCATCGTCTTTTGGAAAGCCACCTTTGGGTATTGTTCCTCGGCGTATCCGATGGCCCATGCACTCTGTGCAATGAAGGTGTAATGACCGGCGATGTCTTTGTAAATGCGGCGCCGATTTTCGGAGATGAAACGGTCTAATTCGGCTTTATCCTCGGCATCAACCCAACATGCAGCGGCTAATGGGACGCCTTCGAAGCGTGCTCTCACGCGATACTCCATCTCGAGTCTAGATGCGATCACATCGAACTGTAAGCTGCCCAGGGCTCCGATAATGTAGTCACTCCCTTCTAGGGGCCTGAAAAACTGTGCGGCGCCTTCTTCTGAGAGCTCCTGTAATCCCTTGACCAGAGCCTTCGCTTTGAGAGGATCCATGAGCTGTACCCGTCTGAACAATTCTGGGGCAAAGGCTGGAATGCCCGTAAATTTGAGTTCTTCGCCCTGGCTGAAGGCATCTCCGATGCGTATTCCGCCGTGGTTATGAATTCCGATAATATCGCCTGGAAATGCCTGTTGGGTCACGACACGATCCTTCGCTAAAAAGGTCGTGGCATTATTGACCGCCATCATCTTGCCGGTCCGAACGTGGCATAACTTCATCCCCCGGTTGTACTCGCCGGACGTAATTCTCACAAAGGCCATCCGATCATGATGCGCCTTATCCAAGTTCGCCTGAATCTTGAAACAGAACCCGGTGAACTTACTCTCCTCGGGTTCTACGACTCGTTGCAGAGTGGCTCTGGGCAATGGCGATGGAGCGTAATCTACAAACTGGTCCAAGAGTTCCTTTACGCCAAAATTATTGATGGCACTGCCGAAGAATACAGGCGTCTGAAGGCCTGCGTTATAGGCTTCAACGTCAAAGGTATCGAGCGCATCGAGGAGCTCGACATCATCACGTAAGCGGTCCGCATGTTCGGCTGTTAGGTAGTTCTCGAGGTCGCTACTGGATAAATCATCTAAGACAATGCGCTCATTCCGGCGTCCTCGTTCGGAGGGCTGATAGAACACGACCCGCTTATTGACCAGGTCATAGACGCCCTCGAATTCCTTACCCATTCCGATGGGCCAGGTGACGGGTACACAGGAAAGGTTGAGCCGATCCTCAACATTTTGCATTAAATCAAACGGGTCGAGTCCCTCGCGGTCGAGCTTATTTGCAAATGTGATAACAGGCGTATCTCGCAGTCGACAGACATCCATAAGCGCTTGCGTACGCTCTTCGACCCCTTTCGCATTATCCAGCACCATCAGGGCGCTATCGACCGCCGTCAAAACGCGATAAGTATCCTCGCTGAAGTCTTCATGACCAGGGGTATCGAGTAAATTGACGGCCACATTTCGATATTCGAAGCTCATCACCGCTGTACTGACCGAAATACCTCGCTCTTGCTCGACTTTCAGAAAGTCTGATGCTGCATGCCGATCCGCTCGACGTGCTTTGACCGCACCCGCCATTTGAATTGCGCCTCCAAACAAGAGCAATTTTTCGGTGATTGTAGTCTTGCCTGCGTCCGGATGACTAATGATCGCAAATGTGCGACGCCGCTTTATTTCATCGAGTCTGTTCATGGTCCGGCATAGTGGCGATTGCAGGACCGGAAGTCAATCCGTGTAAAATCAACGTCTGTGGATAGACTCCATGAACACACACAGGTAGCCTAATCACATGAAGTACCTGCTCATATTGATTCCTGTTTGGCTCGGTTGTTCAAAAGTACCCAAGAGGGGTGCGCCAACGCAGATCAGTATGAAGTCACCCGGACTAGCGCAGACGGACTGGAATCACTATCTTCAGTCGGTGCAAGACGATCGACTTCTGAGTCGACAGAACGCCCAAGACGTAATGGCTAAATTCCGCAGCCTGCGCTCAGTGTCCGCACAAGGCAATGTGCAAATCAATCAACTTCAATCAGCTCAAAGAGATGTCGAAAAAGTCGCCTGGTCTTACCTAAATGAGACGGCCCCATCTACATACATGCGCCTTGGACGAATCATGGCACGCCGTTTCATCAAGGCCATCAAAGAGCGCATGAGTCTGTCCATATCCATGATGGCGGATGGGGATGACGAACGAGACAAACGATTCCTGTCTCAAGTAGGCACCTTTACCCGTGACGCATTGCGCGATGGATGGGTCCCAGAGCCCATGACCGCACTGACCGATTGCATGTTCACAGCGCTGTACATGAGCGATTGGATGAGGCCTGTACAAATGAGAATCGCCATCCAGGACTATTTAAACCCCATGGAACGCTATTGTGACTTACGCTGGCAGGTAGAACGGGCAGTGGGCTTACCATGGACAACTCGCCTTGAGGCTCTCAAAGAACTACAGGCTCTCGATGGCTATCCTGCTGACTACAACCGGATTGTATTGCTGCTTACCATCGGTCGAATCAAGCAAGCGACCAAATTGCTCAAGGCCTTCGATGGACCCGACAAAGCAATTTTAAGTCGGCACTTAAAAAATCACGGTCAACCGCGATGACGACGAGAGACACCATTCGACGGCACTACGATATCTTCGCAAAGCGCTACGATGACATCTTCGTTGCGCGCCAAGTCGACAAGCTCAAACGGATCAAACAATATATGCCTCAAATACCTCCAAAACGCGCACTTGATGCAGGAGGTGGAACAGGAATCGCCTCACGTTTTTTTGGGTATCCGTTTATTAATTTGGATGTCTCACAGGGGATGCTCCAACATGCAAATGGCCTCCGAATCCAGGCGGATATTTGTGCACTTCCCTTTGGAAAAAACACCTTCGACCTCATCCTGAGCTTGAGCGTTTTGAAAGACGAAACACCAATTGACGTGGCTATCAAAGAGTTTCATCGAGTGCTTAAACCCGGTGGTGTTTTGGTACTGAGTATCTTAAAAACCGAAGATTTGACCAAAGCAGAATTTTTGGTGAGCGAAATCTTTAGTGCCTTTGGCGAGAGGAAAGATTTAGGCCCTGATTTGGCCTTTATTGTTGAAAAAGTAGGCTAAGCGCTGCTAATCGGGCGCCATGCATTCTATCGAAAAGAAACTCACTCGACAGATCTCGCAGGCGAATCGTCGTTTCGATCTCATCGGTCAAGACGACCGGGTTATGGTGGCTGTGTCCGGTGGTAAAGATTCCTGGGGGCTACTGTCACTGCTCCGAGTCTATCGAACCCAAGTTCCCTTCGACTTTTCTATCATCGCGGTCACCATCGACCAAGGTCAACCAGGGTTTGATGGCAAACGACTTGAGGACTACTACGCCGTCCATGGCTACGACTATCGTATTGTGTACAAAGACACCTACTCCGTGGTTATCGATAAGACTCCGGACGGCAAAGCCTACTGTTCTCTGTGCTCACGCATGCGTCGAGGCATTCTATATCGACAAGCTGAGGAACTTGGCGCCAACAAGGTCGCTCTCGGTCACCATCGAGATGACTTAATCGAGACCCTCCTACTCAATCAGTTTTATTCCGGCCGAGTCCGATCGATGGCACCAAAACTCGTCGAGGCCAATGGCGGCGCAACCATCATTCGCCCCCTTGCTCTGAGCGCGGAAGACGACCTGCGTGCATATGCCATGGAAAAAGAGTTTCCAATTATACCGTGTAATCTATGCGGTAGTCAGACAAACTTGAAACGTCAAGACGTGAAACGACTCCTGAAAACCCTTGAGGTGACCAATCCACGTATCCGAGGAAATCTACTCGCGTCTCTCGGTAATATCGATACAAGTCATCTTTTGGTGGGCGAGCTAGATTCAGCCAAAGATGAACTCCAAATCATCGAACACGATTGACGAATCTCTCCACGATTAAATCGGACCGACGCACAGTTGCTAGGTACCACCTCGCAAGCAAATAGTTTTTCCGTTCCTCCGACAAATCCCCCGTCCGATCATCAGAGGCCAATCGCTCTCGCCGCCGTTCAACCAAATTAGACAAGGTCATGGCGACACTGACAGTCACATTGAAGCTTTCTGTAAAGCCGTACATAGGCAGGCGGAAGACGTCATTACAGGCGGCTGCGGTCTCGTCGCGAATCCCATCACGTTCATTGCCAAATAGCACCAGAAGCGGCCGCTCGACATCGATATCGGCAATGGTCTTCTGAGCGTGTGGGCTGGTGCCAACAATGCTCATATCTCTCTTATGTGCCCAGGCAACCAGCTCTGCACTACTCGGAACTCGATGGAGGTCAACCCATCGGTGGGCATACATATTCACACCCGACGTCACCGGATTTTTTGGAAGTTCGGGCATGGGATACTCGTGCCGGAGTTCAGCTGCAACGACATCCTGTATACCCAGCGACTCAGCTGTTCTAAGACAGGCGGCGCCGTTAAATGAGTTGGCCAAATCTTCAACGCCCAACGCAATAGATGCCAGACGTGCGTCAAGCACACGCGCCATCTTCTGCCGACGTTCAGCTGAAACCAAGTTTTCAAGGGCATCGATGATGTGTTTCGGTGGCACGGATAACCGACCACATTGTATCTCATCGACCATGAAACCCTTGCCCTTAGTAACCCTAAATGGAGTCATCAAAAAGACCTGCAACCTCGCTGATACTGGACGCATCGACACCTTTTATCAACCCCAAAAGTGCTTAAAAAAAACGGCGTTTTCAGTATGGTTATTCACTTATCCATTCGCTATATACCGTCTGTGGTTTGGGGACTTAGCCACTAAAAAAGGTGGGGTACGATAATGACCGAAAGTAGGCATTTTATGGATGGGCGCACTCTGGTCGCAGACTTTGATATCCGCCCGAGTGGCGTCGTGTACCGCAATGCGGATGTAAATTCGCTGTATCAAGCAGCGATTCAAACCGGCCAGGCCAAACGTCTGCACAATGGCGCTTTAGTTCAAGACACGACCCCGTATTTCGGACGTGCAGCAAAATCATCGTTTTACGTGAACGACCCGAATGTTCAGTTCCAAGGTAAATCCTTAGATGACTTAATGGCGTGGGGTAACCCAGACGCAAACGAGTTCGACAACCTCCCCATTGCTCCTGAGGTCTACACGCGCCTGCGGCAACGGGTCACAGAGCATCTATCTAGCGCGGGGGATCTTTACGTCAATGATGCCTGGAGTGGCCGAACAGAGACAAGCCGCATTGGCGTTCGAGTGATTACAGCACGTCCGGCCAGCGCGTTATTCGCTCGCAACATTTTCCTGCGCTTACAAGACGATGAGCTTGGCCGATTCCGACCAGACTGGACAATTTTACACGCACCGGATGTCTGTGCTGAGCCGTCGGATGGGACCAATGGCGATGCTTTTATCATCACAGATTTGAGTGGTGGGGTCACAATTATCGGCGGCACTCGGTACCATGGACAAATCAAGAAGTCGATTTTCTCGGTCCAAAACTTTAGGCTACCGCTCCGCGGTATTTTGACGATGCATGCTGGCGCAAGTGAAGGAAACGGTGGCTTGTCAGCCATTCATGCCGGGCTATCCGGCACGGGAAAAACAACTCTATCCAATACAGGCTTCCCTGTTGCCGATGACCAGATCGTTGTCGATATCCACTCCACCGACCATAATGCCGTTGTCAGCAACATGGAGGGTGGACAATACGCGAAGACAGAAAACCTGAGACGGGACAAAGAACCAGAGACGTTTGACGCCATCAAACATGGAACAACAGCCGAAAACATCGCGCATGACGCAGACGGAATCGTAGACTATGCCGACAGTTCGATCACGGCCAATGGCCGGGTTGGTTACCCGCTTGAATATGTTCCGACAGCAAAAGAAACTGGAACCACGCAGGCGCCATCGAATATCACGTTCCTGACAGCTGATGGATTCGGTGTTCTCCCGCCAGTGGCTCGATTGAGCGCAGCTGGAGGCATGTTTCATTTCGCATGCGGCTTCACCAGTAAAATGCCGGGTACAGAGAAAGGCATCAACGAGCCATTACCAACCTTTAGTAGCTTCTTCGGCAAACCCTTCATGCCCCTCAAACCAATTTACTACATGGACTTACTCAACGAGCTGATTGAAACCCATGGCACAGAACTTTGGCTGGTCAACACAGGTTGGCTTGGCGCCAATGCCCCAGGCCGTAAACGAGTGGATATCTTAGTCAGCAAGGCGATCATTAACGCTGTGCGCGACAATCAGATTGATATGAATGATGACAATTTTTGGTACGACCCTGTTTTCAGAATGCAGGTTCCAAAGACTGTACCGGGGGTAGATTCAGCGATTCTAGACCCGAAGAACGCATGGAATGACCAAGGCGCTTATCGAGACAATGCCAATAAATTGGCGGATATCTTCAGTCGAGCAGTCGGACAGCTTCAAGGAATTCCAGCTCATGTCGTCGAGGCTGGTCCCAAGGCGCTCGCCTTATAGTCGTTTGTCCGACTCGTCCGCCGCGTCTTTATTTTAGATTTTGGTCTACCAGGCCGTTTCGGATTGCATAACGAACCAGACCCGCAACGTCATTGATGCCCAATTTCTTCATAATCTTTGCGCGATGATGTTCCGCTGTGCGGCCAGATATATCCAAAAGCTGACCGATTTCACGACTGGTGTGGCCCTCTGCCAGCAAGGTGAGAACCTCTATTTCTCGGGACGACAGAGGGTCCTTCGAAGTGGCGAGCCGCGTACCTGGGGTAAGAAAAGTATCGCCCCGGGCCACAGTTCGAACGGCATTGACGACATCGCGAACACCGGCGCCTTTAAGTACATAGCCCGCCGCCCCAGCTTCCATAGCCCGTTGCACCCACGCATGGTCATGATACATGGTCAATACGACAAATCGGGTGTTGATGCCCGTTTGTAGGACCCGTTTGATGACCTCTAACCCACCGAGCCCCGGTAATGCGAGGTCGCATAGAACCACATCTGGCTTTAGTTCACTGATACCGGCCAGAGCGGTCCGACCATCGGATGATTCACCCACAACCTGGAGGTCATCGGTTGTCTCGATGAGTGCAATGATGCCCTCTCGGACAATCGTATGATCTTCGACGACATAGACACGAATTGTCTCAGCCATGGGTTACCCCCTCGCTGGCCACCGGAATCTCTGCCATAAGTTGTAGTCCTCCAAGGCTCATTCCTAACCCGAGTGTAAGACGGCCTCCACAGTTTACCAAGCGTTCTCTAATCCCAATCAGGCCAAGTCCTAATTTCAGGTTGGAATTGGTCCCTTTGCCATCGTCTTCGATACTCAGCGTCACACGGGCAGCCTCTTTTCTCAAAGCCACCTTTACCCTTTTTGCATTCGCATGGCGGGCAATGTTCGTAAACGCTTCTTGTGCGGTTCGAAATAAGGCCTCAGCCAGGTCCGCGTCGAGTCCAAATGTGTCGATTTCCGAATCAATATTCAAATCATAACGCGCCGCAGATTGCTCGCAAAGGTCATCCAAGGCATCTCCTAAGCCGAGCTTATCTAAGGCGGGTGGTCTGAGTTGCTGCGCCAACGCACGGACCTGGTCGACGCCCTCATCTATGGCATCTATTGCTGCATTAAGATGTTTGTCTACAGGGCTACCAGACGGCAGTAACGCGTCGATTGTCGTGAGTCGAAGCCGAAGTGCCGTTAGGGTTTGGCCTAAATCATCATGTAAATTACGACTGATTCGCGCCCGCTCAGATTCTTGAACTTCGACGAGCCGCGTGCCCAATTCTCGTAGTTCCTCCTGTGTATCTTGGAGCGCTTGTGTGCGCACTTGAACTCGATCTTCGAGTTGCGCGTTAGCTGCCTCTAATTGAGACCACAATTCTGTGTTGTTAACATCTCCCCTTCGGATGATTGAGACCGGTAAGAAATAAAGCGCAAGCGCTAAAATGCTACCGAGGGCAATAGAAAAGACCCAGGCATTTTTGGCTAATTGACGCACACCTTCATCATGTAAAAACGCTGTAACTAAAGCGACAGTACGCCCTTTGCTTTTCACTGATACAGCAACCGGTCGGCCCCTATGATTACGCTCTGGTCCAGCCGAATAGACCCCCGTCTCCCATGCGCTGTGTACCTCGACGAATAGGTCAGGATTCGCTTCGACGAAGGGCAGAATTAGGCTGTCGAGAGTTTCAGGATCGTAGACCCACAAACCAGGACGCCGCTGCGCTTCCAGTTGGAGTCGACTAGAGATCTCCTCCCCGAGGCTCTGCGCTTCGCGATCGAGTTCATTCTGTAAACCCTGACCATACAAGGTCGGCAGGCCGACACCAACCAACAAGCCTGTCAGTATGGCTAGTGGAAGCATCCGTTTTCGAAAGCTCGGGCTTAAAGCTGTTTGGCTCATTCCACCACGCCCCGAAACCCCAGTTCCAACAATGCACCTTGGCCTTGAGAGCTGACTAAATAGGTAAGAAATGCCTGTGCGGCCCGATGAGTTTCTGAAACATCCGCTGTCAGAGATACCTCGCTTGACCCCATGGGCAAACGCCCAATCCAAGTTGGAATGCCATACATTCGAAGATTGCCCTCTAAAGCCAGACAAAAGGCGTTACGCTTGACGGCCGTCTTCCTTGGGAATGCCATCGAATCTTCATCAGCCGGAACCCGTACCCCAGCAGCCGCGGCCAAAACCGATGCGGCTAAACTCGGATAGGCATCGGCAAACAACTGAGTCAACGGGTCGTGAACGGATCGAGACAAATACTTTATGTCTCGACCTGGCACAGCCGTGCCCTGGCTCCCATCGACAAACTGGGTCAAACGTTCGAGGGATAATTGGCGGTCAGAAATCCCAGGTCCAAGGGCAAGAACTAACTCCGTGCGAGCGAATTCCCTGGCCGTCTTCTTAAGACGCCAATGGATCCCGATGGCAACGTCGACAAGACCCGCTTCGTAGGCCAATTGAGGTCCATTACCGGCCAGTGGCTCTTCAACGATGACCGAGCGACCTTTTCCTTCATCCATATAGTTTTGAGCCAAATATTTGATCAGACCGAATGCTGCTCTTGGAGTTGCAATTCGAACCGTGCTTTTGTGAGCGGAGAGCGGGGGTGGTGTATCTAGCTGAGTTCGTTCATTGGGTGGCGAACAGCCCGCACACAGCACATTGATTAAGAGTATCACAACCCATAAATATGTTCGTTCAGTCGGAAAAAATCGGTTATCCATGGGCGCTCTGATTATGGTTCTTGCCCTCGAACGGTCCATGGTCAGCCATCGATCTCGTACGCAGACAGGTCACGATAAGATACCGTCCTTCAAAGCGAGTCTCGATTGAGAAGTCTGATGAGGCCGCCAATTCGGCCGCGGCACCAAAAAGCTCAACCGTCCAATCCGGTTTAAATCGAATGTCTGTCCAGGCCATACCCCGCTGCCAAAATCCTGTGCCTAGGGATTTAGCAATGGCTTCTTTGGTCGCCCAGATACGCGCTGCATTCGCATCGGAAAGTGGCAAAAAATGGGATTCAGCAGGTGCCATAACCTGCCGCATCACATCTCCCTTTCTGCGGACGCGAGCCAGTCGCTCTGGATCAGCAATGTCGATGCCTATACCCAAAACGTGCAGTTCAAACTCCACTATCGAAATCCAGGTGGCGATGCCCAAGCGTCTGCTTGATCATCTATGACTTCGGGGACGACGATCAAAGAAAAGCCAAGTTGCTTCGCCATGGCGTCGACAAACTGAGTCTGCAAACGCCCAAAGGCAACCCCTTCGAGATGAAACCAAAAACGAGCGAAAGCAACATTTTGACCGAAAGAAAGTTCGCGGAAGGTCATCTCACTCTGGCACGAAGGACAATCATAAAGAACGGCATCAACTGGGAAGTATACAATCCGGTTCAAGGCGTCCTTAAAAGCCGAAACATCCATGTCGTCTTCACAAATTGGACAGGTCACACTATGAAATTCATGTAGATCCTGCGCCTCTGGCAGAAAAGTCACCTTTTTGACCGTCTGTACAGTCAACGATTCAAATGTAAGCTCTGCAGGAACGTAATAGTTTTCAGCATCAGGATGAAAAATACGCGCTGCCGTTGGTCCGGCTGAATATTCCGAGGGACTGATCTCGGGTCCAATGATGCCGCGGTCTCTTAGATAGCTTAAACAACCTTCGATGGCGGCATCTGATGGAATCGGAGACTTCCCACTTTTAGGAGCTAAGTATAGATTTAACACGGCGTTCATATTCCTTTAGGACTCGGATCGACCGATGTGGTCGGACAACCAGTCCTTGAAACTGACAAAATAGACCTAACGCATCTTGACCCCTTACAGCAAGAGTCGCCTCTGATATGCTAATTTCAATCAGACAGAGAGGGCCAGAAGATGAATAAAGTTAAGGCGTCGGCTCATGACGCAATCGAAGATTTAACGGATGGTGTCACCTTGCTCGTCGGGGGATTTGGGCTTTCGGGAAATCCGGAAAATTTGATTACAGCTTTGCATGATCGGGGGTCAAATAATCTGACACTGGTAAGCAATAATGCGGGGACAGATGGTCGAGGCCTCGGAATTCTCCTGGAATCTCGACAGATCACCAAAATGGTTGGCTCATATGTTGGAGAGAACAAGGAATTTGAGCGGCAATTTCTGAGCGGTGAACTTGACGTTGAACTCTGCCCTCAAGGCACTCTAGCGGAGCGACTGAGAGCGGCTGGAGCTGGAATTCCCGCTTTTTACACACCTACGGGCGTAGGGACATTGCGAGCTGAAGGCCGTGAGACCCGATTTTTTGGCGAGCGAGAGTATCTTCTCGAGACTGCGTTGAGCGGCGACTTCGCTTTCGTGAAAGCGTGGAAGGGCGACACCCATGGAAATCTTGTTTTCAGAAAAACAGCTCGAAACTTCAATCCACTGGTCGCTAAAGCAGCTCGCATAACCATCGCCGAAGTAGAAGAACTCGTGCCAGCGGGCGAATTGGACGCGGACGAGATACACCTTCCTGGTATCTATATCCAACGAATCATTCAAGGCCAGAACTACAAAAAGTGGATCGAACAACGCACCGTTCGCCAGCGGGAGGACAATTAAAATGTCTTTAACACGAGAGCAAATTGCAAAACGCGTCGCTCAAGAACTCAACGACGGTGACTATGTGAATCTAGGAATTGGTATGCCGACGCTCGTCGCCAATTATATCCCTGACGGCGTCGATGTCGTGCTTCAAAGTGAAAATGGGCTTCTCGGCATTGGTCCCTTTCCATATTCCGGCGACGAAGATCCCGACCTTATCAATGCAGGCAAGCAAACGGTGACGACAATACCCGGCTCTGTTTTCTTCGATAGCGCTGAAAGCTTCGCAATGATCCGTGGCGGCCATATCGACCTGGCCATTTTAGGTGCGATGCAGGTCTCGCAGAGAGGCGATTTAGCAAATTGGATGATCCCAGGAAAAATGGTCAAGGGCATGGGCGGTGCTATGGATCTGGTCAATGGCGCAAAGCGGGTCATTGTCACGATGATACAGACCAGTAAATCAGGCGTTTCTAAGCTGGTCGATACGTGCAGCTTGCCCCTCACAGGTCTGAGCTGTGTGGACCGTGTCGTGACCAATCTCGCTGTTATGGATGTGACAACCGAAGGCTTTCTTGTCCGCGAGTTGGCACCCGGCGTCTCAACTGACGACTTTAGCCGTGCATGTGCTGCTCGGCATCATTTTGATTCGCAGCTGAGTACAATGGATCTATAGGATGGCGGCTAAACGCACGCTGTTGCAGATTGTGGGACAAGGGCAATGCCTTAAAACTATAATATGTACCGTCGCAATAGCCGGCTTGATGATAGCCTGTCAGACCGCCGATCCAGTTGAATTGGCTCCTCCAGACGCCACACTAGAAAACGATTCGACGGGCGGTGCCAGTCCCTTGGATAGCCAGTTGATGGACATGTCTAATTTTGGCTCGGATATGCAAGTCGATGGCGCATTGTGCAGTGTCAGAGAAAGCCAATGTGCCAACGGTCTTGATGACGATTGCGACGGACAGGTCGATGAATGCGGAGTAGCCGAGACATGCCAGAATGGCGTCTGCGCCGCGGACGAATCGGATGAAGGCTGTCACGACCACCTTGACTGTGAACCCAGCTCCGTTTGCCTCAACAGCACATGCGAGGCCATTCGCCTTAATTCATGTGGTGACAGTGAACAGTGTCTCGGCGAGGCGCAGTGTTCGACCGTCGACAATTGCGAGGCTGGGGCACGCTGTTACGGCACATGGACCGCCCCATGTGAAACGACGTGTCAATGCACGGGCCTGCTATTCTGCGCGGACGCATCGGCGAGCTGTGTAGAATGCGTAAATGGTGGTCAGTGTGATTCAGCAGAAACTTGTGGAGTCAATGGACTGTGCACGCGGGTGATCGATGTTGGAATGGAGCCCAGCGCCGCTGGCCTCATCAACTTGATCTCAGGGGAGCTAATGAACTGCATAGCCAGTGCTGAGGCTAAAAAAGCCAATGGCTGTGTGGCATTGAACTACTCTGGTGAAATGGCACCCGACAATAGAGCTGACCTAACCAATGCACTCGAAAGCGCTCTGACGTCATGTGAGCAAGTCGCAGACACGAAGCTCAGGACGATCATGGGTTGCGATGACAGCCACGGGCACCTCTGGCTTAAGGACCCATTGGAATTCAAAACAGGCTCTTTCGCCTGCTTTAGTTTCTTGCCCTACCCCCCCGCGTTCGCCCCAGCGCCTGACACCTGGTTGATCGTCGTCGACGACTGCAACGTCGAGTCGGCAAACTAAACGGACTCCAGCCAGAAAACGCCGGACAAAAAAAACGGGCTTCGCCAAAAGTCGAAGCCCGTAAATCGGCTTGTACCAAGTACAGCATCTGAACGCTGGCGACTATTCGCCTTCTTTTTTCTCGGCTGCGGCTACTTCTGCTGCTGGCTCTTCTACGGCTGCCTCAGCTGCTGGCTCTTCGGCGGCTGGCTCTTCTGCGGCTACCTCAGCTGCAGGCTCTTCGGCAGCTGACTCTTCGGCGGCTGTCTCAGCTGCTGGCTCGTCTGCGGCTACTTCGGCGGCTGGCT
>PCCS01000044.1 GCA_002731825.1 Myxococcales bacterium | reverse complement strand
CCGACGGGTCCATCCATGTCGACATTTTCGAGATGTGAGACATACCCGGGCAGGTCTAATCGAAGCTTATAGCGCCGTCCCGCCTGCAAGTCGCTTATACTGACCTCCGTTTGGAGTTGGCTATCGATGCCATCCAAATAGACGCGCGCGCCCTCAGGAAATGAACTGATTTTTAAAGTCGCAACAGTCGAACTGGAATAGCCGATACCGGCTAAAACCCGATAGAGTCCATAGCCGAGCAAGAGTAAGATGATGATGAATGAAATGCCACTCGGTGAGGCCAGTTTTCTCACAAGAGTCTTCCAGCTCGCTTGTCGTTGAATCTTTTTGTCAAACCTCAAATCCGGGAGTGGTTTTGAACCTTGAGCTTTGACCGGCGTCTGCTTCGGTGGAGTACGGGCAGGCTTTAGCTGCTCTGGTGACGGTGTGTGTTGTCGATTTCCACTCAACTCGTGTCCCGCGTCCACTGGTGGCGCGCGCCTTGATTTAGCTGGGCTTGGTCTGATGAATTCAGATGTGTCGATAATTGGCTCTTTGTCTGGTACGGGTTCATTTTTTGGCGGGACCAGTGAATCTGCTCCTGGACCTGAGACCACCGAGAAAAGCTTAGTTTCCTCACGTTCATCGCCACGGGCCTCAATTTCACCAGTTGCGGGGAGGTCGGCACTGGTCTCAAAATAAGACACGTCAAGCAGTTCGGTTTTCTCACCCAGGTCGGCCCAGCCATCGCATCCTGATTCGGATGTATAGTCTGCGTCCGGCGCAACCTCATTGAGCGTGGGCGCCTGTCGCTTATGCGGCGCGGATTGAACGGCATCATCGTCACTTGTATCGAGTACTTTGGGGATATCTCCTAGGGCAAAAATCACGCTTTGCCCCTGAGTGTGGTCGTACTCATCAAGCTTCATGATCGTATCATCGTCGTCTAGATCAGTTCGCGTTGTGGGTGGGTCGTCGGATGGTAATTCCATGACGAAGCCCTTGGTTCCAGCCAAAGATTGGGCGTACTCGCCCAATTGATGTCTCTGGAAGCCAGGCCACCGACCATACAGAAATGAGGAGAGGTCTGATTTTAATTGGCCAGCATCAGCGTAGCGCTCGTCCCGTTCCCGAGCCAATGCTTTCAGTATGATTCTTTCCAGTTCTGCCGGCACGTTCGATCGGGTTTCGCGTATGGGTGGAATATCCGCTCGTCGGACTTTATCAAGAAGGACCAAAGGATCATCTTCATTATACAGCATTTGTCCGCAGAGCATTTCATAGAGGCAAATACCGCAACTAAATACATCGCTTCTAGGGTCTAACGGATCGCCCCATGCCTGCTCGGGTGACATGTAGTAGAATTTACCTTTAATTACCCCGCTTTCTGTTTCTTGGCGTCGTTGACTCGCCTTCGCAATGCCAAAATCAACAAGCTTCACTTGGCCATCGAATGACACGAGAACATTTTGCGGACTAATATCTCTATGGATCAGATTTAACGGGCGCCCGTACTGATCCTTTTTTGTATGCGCATACTCAAGGCCGGCAGCCACTTCCCGTCCGATGAAAGCCACCAGATCAAAGGGCATGAGAGTGTCTTTTTCAGACCCCTCCACAAGCATTTGGTAGACGTCCTGGCCATCCACAAACTCCATTGCGATAAAGAACCGATCGCCCACACAGCCCAAATCAAAGATTTGGCAGACATTGACGTGACTGAGTTGCACAGCAATTTTTGCCTCATCGATCAGCATGTCTATGAATTCTTGATCTTGAGCGTATTTGCTGTGGATTAATTTAAGAGCCAGCAGCTTTTCGAAGCCACCTATCCCACTGGTCCGGGCGAGATAGATCTCTGCCATACCGCCGTAGCCGATGCGTTTTATCAGTTCGTATGGCCCTAGACGGGGATGATTAACCACTACGCTTAACTAACATGACTGAGTCGAGATCCCTTTTCTTACTTGAATCTAGTCGAGCTTGCAGCTCTGGGCAAGGATCGGTTCCAATAGTCACACAAAGACAGCATGAACCCTGCGTCTGACGCCATTTTTGCCAGCATAAGAACATACCGAATCAGACCCCATTGACCAGCGCCTATATTTATTCCTTTTCGGCACGGTGTTGTGCGTCTAACATCGACTCAATATCTGCACGTTTAGTACCGTAAGCAATCTGCGGTTGACATGACCAGGCACGGTATAGGGGATGAGTGAGTGAATTATAAAATGGCCATTACAGCGCTTCGCGGAACCTTACTCGTGTCGATGCTCGCTGCCTGTGGGCAGTCGACAGGGTGTTCTGGATGTGACCAGGGGCCCGGTAACTTTCCGGCTAAAGACCGCATATATAACGCTGCACAATTGCGTGTCACTCAGTCAGGTTTGGCCTTCTTAGAGGATAATCTTGAGCCGGTCTTAGCAGAGCTTCTTCCAGATGATGGACTCAATATATGCTTGCCCGGCGATGAGGGAGAGACCATTGGTATCGAATATGGATTCTGCAACTCTGAGATGTGTCCAGAGGGCGGTTTAGGCTGTAATCTTAATATTGCCATTCGCCGAGTCGACCTGGGCGCACAAGAACCCAATCGCTTAACTGCGACCATTGAGTTTGACCAGTTATCCACTCGAATACCGATCCAAGCAGACCCGATCGCTGCCTGTGAAATCGCTATCGATGGAGCGGGATTTGAGGTGGGCTTACCGCTCACATTACTGACGCCTGAACCAGAGCGCTTTCTATCGTTCTCCCTCAACGACCAGGTCCAGTATGAGTTAAGTGATATTGATGTTCGATTGGAGGGGACGGGCGGCCTACTTGGTTGGGTCTGCGACGGTCTTAGTTTCGTGATTAATTTCCCATTCATTAGGGATTTTATATTCGATGCGATTCAGGGTTTTATCGACGGGTTATTGTCTGACCAATTACGCGGTTTTGTCGAAGATTTCACCTGTCGTGCATGCGTCGACGATCTCGAATGTCCAACCAACCAAGGCGCATCATGTGTTGATGGACAATGTCGGCTGCCCAGCGGAGGCTGTGTTGCGACCAAATTGGGGCTTGATGGTGAACTTGATGTCGGGTCACTGACCGAGCAGGTCACACCTGGATTGACAGCATTGATCGAATATCTCGCGGTGATCGGAAGTTACGCGACCGTGGAAGCGGACGGGATTTCAATCGGTATGGTCGGTGGTGCTCGGAGCAGTCGTAATCGCTGCGTTCCACAGACCAGTCAACCAGAGATTATTCAGCCCGAACGGTCCGATTTACTCAGTGGTAACATGGACCTCTTAGAGCGAGATTACCATTTGGGTATCGGCCTAACTCGAGTCTTTGCCGAGCACTTTTCATGGGCGTTCTTTAACTCTGGCGCCTTATGTTTGCAGGTCACAAATGCGACCGTGGAGCAACTCAACGCAGGCATTCTCAGTATTGTTCTACCGAATCTAGCTGATCTTGCCGGTAATCCGAACGCGCCGATTGCCATTACGATGGCACCTCAACAAGTTCCACAAGCCATCTTTGGTGAGAATCGATTCGAAATTGACGAAGACGGCACTCGACAGTTGATCGATCCCGCTATCCGACTCTTGATACCGGAGCTGTGGATCGATTTTCACGTTTTCATGGATGACCGCTGGGTTCGTATCTTTAGCTTGCATACAAATGTCGACTTACCCCTCGGGTTAGACTTCACACCCGACAATGAAATCATTCCAATCCTAGGCGACATCGCATCAGGACTTACGGATTTGAGAACGGCCAATGGCGGGATCATGCAAGATGATCCAGAGCTACTCGCCAGCCTACTGCCCACCATCTTAAATCTCTTTGTGGGTGACCTCGCCAGTGGCTTATTAACACCCATCGCTTTGCCCGATTTATTGGGTTTTCAACTGGACTTGCAAGAGCGAGCGATCACGTCTATCGATGGGGGTTCGATCTTGGCGATCTTTGCGCGATTAAGGTCTACGGCTGACCAACAGGCCAACCTTGCATCTGTTGATACCGAAATCCAACATGTTGAGTTTCGAGATTTGCAGACGAGTCAATTTAGAGCCGCAGGGCTCGATACATACAAGCAAATTGAACTCTTTGTGGACGTCGATGCCATAGACAGCCGTTTAGACGAGTCGATACACGAGTATTCGTGGCGATTAGATGAGGGCACATGGTCTGCGTTTCAAACCGGCTCGACGTTGACAATCCGTCATCCGTCCTTGCTTTTGCAGGGGGCTCACTCACTTGAAGTCCGGGCGCGACGGGCTGATGATTACCGTACGCTCGACCCGACGCCTTCAGTTCATGATTTCGTGATCGACACCATACCGCCGATGTTAAGTGTTAACCGGTCAGACGGTGAGGTCATCATTGACGTCAGTGACCTCATTAGTGAACAAGATCACATACAGGTTGAGTATGAGCTGAGCCATGGTCTTTGGATTCGTACCGACGACCGAGTGCTGTCTATCGATGCCTCCGCGACGGTTGCTATTCGGGCCACGGATGAAGCTGGAATGAGCACCACGGTTGTGGTTGAAGGTCGGACTGATGCCCTAATCGGCAGACCGGCTCCGGGTGAAAGAAACCCTGCCGGTGGCTGTGAATGTGACCAGAGTGGTGACCCGAATAGCGCTGTTTGGATGTGTCTAATTATCCTTGGTTTGTTCAAGCCTAGGCGCCGTTTGAATGGAGCGGAAATGGCCATATTGTTGGCCATTGGAGCCCTGGTTCTGATGGGGTGTGATGATTCGTCCGGTGCATCGCAGGATCGTGATCAGGACGGTGGTGTTGTCGATGAACTGTGCAATGAATCCGAGGCATGTGAGAACCAGAATCAATTTTGTCGGAGTGGGCTTTGTCAGCCCATAGGGTGTTCTGATGAGGCCGACTGCGCTGACTTATCCTGCGGCGATGAAGCGGCTCCAGTCTGTGATGATCGAGGCCTGTGTCGCTGCCAACCGTTTTGCGCGGATGGATGCGCAGGCGACGAATACTGTTGTATTTCTGATAATACCTGTCGAGATCTACCCGATGAATGCGCTCAATTAGAGTGTCAACTCGGTGATGTCGAACGGGTAGAATTTGTTTCAGAAGGCGATCCCCTCGCGTGTGATGACGAAACGTGGAACTGCTATTGTGAACCAACGCCGGCCGTTCCCCTCGGCGTCGTTGGTCGTTACAGTTCCATCACAGCTGTCGATGACCAAATTTGGGTCTCGGCGTATGCTGATACCTATGGAGATTTAGTCGTTGGACGCTATCGGCCCAATGGCGATATTCTTTGGCAATGGGTCGATGGACTCCCGACCGATTCGGAGCCCCAATTGAACCCAAGTGGACCCCGGGGAGGCGTGGTTGAAAATGGGCCGGATGTGGGTCTTTACACAGCGCTGGTTTCCGGATTGGATGGCGTGCTTCACGTTGTTTACTACGATGCTGACAATCAAGCCTTAAAATATGCTTTGGGGCGTCCGGACAGTGATATCTATGCGTGGACAAGCTTGACCCTTGATTCGATGGGCGATGCAGGACAGTGGCCGAGTATTACTGTAGATGGCGATGGACGACCTGGAATAGCCTACAGGATCTCAGATTTAGACGGCGTCAGCCAAGTAAGGTTTCTACAGGCTTCGTCTGCTCAACCGGACCAGCGAGACGATTGGGGTGAGCCCTATGTTTTGCATGAACGACCACTGGATCCCGATCAAATGGACTTTGGAACCTATCCTGAGGGAACGGGTTTATTTACCACACAGGCACGGACGCCCGATGGTGGGGTCATGGTCGCCTGGTATGACCGAAGTGTCGGTCAACTCTACGCAATAAGTCAGGATGCAGACGGGTTCACAGACGCGATCGTTTTGGCTGGTTGGGAGAGTGATTCGGACGGTCTTCGCGGTGACATGGGGGCCAATGTTGATTTGACCATTAATGAAGAGGGCCAGACCTATCTCTGCTTTCAGGATGGGCAGACAGACTCGCTTCGTTTTTTATCACCTGAACTCGATTTAAGTGAATGGGTCGATGATGGTGTTTGGTTGGATGTGGGTGGTCGGGGCCATTCTGTTCATGTGGTCGGAGAGGACTGCAATATTGAACTGGACACCGACGGACAACCATTAATCGTGTATCAGGATAGTACGATGCAAGCCCTTCTCATGCGCCGGCGGACCAGACTGAGTCCCGATGGCAACGCACGCACCTGGAGCGGTCGCCAATCCTTGCGCGGGGATAGTGACCGCTTTACCGGTTCCCATGGTTTTTATATTGCGACTACGCGTTTAGGTAACCGCCTCTACGTCGCTCACTTCGTCTACCGGAACCATGTTGAACCCGCGCGGTCCGGTTTAGAGATTTTTTCTGTCGAACTTTAGCGAAACGCGCTTACTTCGGAGTGGGCGCATGGCCTTTTTGGAAGATGTTCTGCGGGATGTACATTGGGCCAGTCGTTTGTCCGTCCAGCAAGGCATAGGTGGCCCAGCTTGAATTAACTCGCTTGGTATACCCCCTTGCCTCTTCATAGGGAATCAGTTCCACGAAGAGGTCCAATGGGATGTTGCCGCGTTTCTTAAGCCAGCGTCTCAAAGCACCTGCACCTGCGTTATAACCCGCCGGAACGAGATGATGAACGGCTTTACTGCGGTCATAGACAACCCGCAAATACCGCGTCCCAAGTCGAACGTTTAAATCAGGATTACGCAGGGTCTTCCCGTTGATTTTGCCATCTTTGCTATCGGCCATAGACTTTGCTGTTGGTAAGATGAGCTGCATCAGGCCTATGGCATTAGCGCCCGACTCCAGCGCGGGATGAAAGCCACTTTCCTCACGCGTGATCGAGCGGGCTAAATGAACAGGGACACCGGCCTTTTTAGCGGCCTTCGACATGAGTCCCTTCAATGGTTTTGGGAATGCGACCATCCATGCATTTCGAGCCCGTCCAATGGGTGCAGATTTTCGATACTCCGTTAGTTTTCTACGGAGGATGTTGTGGCTAATGTGGACTGCACCCGCCTCATGAAGCAGCTCGGCCATGCGCCAGGTTTGTGCAGCCGTTTTCCCCCTGATGCCCTTCATTTTTTCCCAAGCTGCTCTTGGTAAACCGTGTTTTGCGAGCGCCATGGCCTGAGACCAGCGAACACCACTGGTATCAGCTGGAGTCATAAACGGGAGCGTCACCGGCGTATTATACAAGCGCGTAGCCGCTCTGGTCGCGGCTTTGGGATCCTGTTCTTTTAAGCGACTGTAGGCGAGGATTGAATACCAGCTGAGGGGGTACTTTCTCATGGCATCCAAGTATTGAGTTCGGGCTTCCTTCGGGCGCTTGAGTTTCCCTAGGATACGGGCTTTCCAATACTCTGTTCGGCCCATATTCCTAAAATTATGCGTTTGTTTACCCAGCTTGCTCTCAAGGTCTAAGATCCGCAACGCCTGCTTATATCGAGCTTTTTCAAACGCGTGGATGGCCACAAAGAAAATGGCCCGGTCCATCATGTCTCCATCTGGAAACTGACTCACAAACGTCTTTAGTTCGGCTTCCGCTTTGTCCAAATCGTGTTGGTCTTCGACCAAATGCCGTGTCACAAAGTAGGCCCCATCATCAGCCAGTCGATGCGTGCGATGATCCTTCATTTGCTTTCGGTAGATATTGGCTGCAACGATCTCGTCGCTCAGTCGCTCAGCTGCTTTACCGGCGATGTGTAATGCCCACGGCGTAAGCTCATGGTTGATGCGCCCACATTCGATGACCGCTTCATCCAACAGAGGTCTGGCTCGTTTCCATTTTCTTAATTTTCTCAGTGCTTTTCCCAGCGCGAACAGCTTTCGACAATTCAACGCCGTGTCAGAGAGCTTTTTCGGAAGCGTTTCCAGCGTCTTCACAACAGCTTTGTTTCGATGAGCCCGCAGTAATTTTTCTGCGCTGGTAATGATGTCATTGGTGTCCCAGCGACCCCAACGTTTCTTGTAGACGCTCTTGGCCGATTTGAGGGATTTGACAAGGGGCTTTGCTCTGCGCCTGAGCCAGTGGGATGGGAATTCAACATCAAGTCGTTTTAAGTATTTAAACGCTTGAGCATGATTCTTCTGATCCAATTCAAGCTTGGCCAATGCAAACAGTGCTTTTGCCTTGCCGGCCGAACGGCCAGAACCGAGAATTTTTCGGTAGGCCTGTCGTGCCTCTTTTGGCTTGTCTAAAAGGGCGGTTGCGCGGGCCTTTAACAGACGGATCTTCGTGCCTACAAGATTTGGTTTCACCACCTTACTCAGATGGGAAATCGCTTTGCCCGGCTCATCAATTTTGAGTTGAGCTTCGGCGTTTCGAAGGTGATAGAAATCATGCAGACCAGACGGCGGTGTTTTGACCGCGCTGAAAATAATCAACGCATCACGCGGTTTGCCCGCGAGTAGAAGAAGATGGCCTTTGACTAGAAGTGCACCGTCGGTTTTCTCTGAAATTAGGCGTGCAGCCTTCCCATACTTTCTGCGGATGACCAATTCCCTAATCTTAGCATCGTCGAAGCCCAGCTTGACGCTCTTTGTTGGCTGACCAAGAGCGATGTTATGGCTGAGTGTTAAACAGCTCAAAGAGACGAAAACGACGGTCAATCTGGAAAAAAATAAAAAAAGTTCAGACCGAAATGAACCGTCGTTCGTAGACAAAGAGTGTTGTCGTTTTGAATTACCAAGTTTTTTAAAAAGATTAGGCGTCATCATGGGGAATACAACTTACCTGAATGCGATACGAGGTGCCAGCTCTTCACGCGCTGAGACCAAAACTGATGAGAAACCACTTGTTCGCCGCTTAAAACGTCGCGATGAAGCAGCGTTTAAGCAGCTGGTGAAAAGACATAAGAGTCTTGTGTACAATGTCTGCTTACGCATGCTGTCCAACAGTGAAGAGGCTGAAGATATTGCACAAGACGTCTTTGTCAGAGCTTTTTTATCAATTGGGTCGTTTCGTGAGGAAGCGCGACTGTCTACATGGCTCTATAGAATCGCGGTTAATCTATGCAAAAATAGACTCAAATATTACTCGAGACGGTCAGCAAAACTTCATTCGAGTATCGATTTTGTCGCCGAGAAAAATCTCCGCAATGGCTGTGGACAGATCACGGGCGAAGCGACGCCAGGACCGGACCAGACCCTTGAGGCATTTCAGACCGAGAACTTGATCCAGGAGGCTTTGATGTCGGTGGATGAGGACTTTCGAAAATTACTGATCCTTCGAGACATAGAAGGTTTGAGCTATATTGATATAATGAGGGTCACGGGATTACCTGAAGGGACTGTGAAGTCTAGACTGCATCGGGCGCGTACGGCGCTTACTCGTGCATTTAAGAAGGCCCAGTCAAATGGAACTGTATGATGGAACCGAAAGATTATGCAGACGCGGCGCTCACGGATGCTCTCGATTCTGGCCAGTATCCGGATTTAGACGAACTGGACATTGATTCGGTTGAGACTCAATCTCTGGTTGATGCGCGTCATGCTCAGATTCTACTCAAAAGTTTGAAAAAGAAGCCCGTTCCAGGGCGCTTCGAGCGCCGAGTTCAGACACGGGTCCGCCGTCGGACCGGTGGTCGCTATTATTCTTCTGTACCTTCACCCATCGGGCTCGGTCTGGGAATAGACGTTTGCGTCATCCTTGCCGTTGTGGTGATGGCCGCATGTTGGTTTATGAATCATCAGCTTGTGATCGAACCGCAATTCTTCGTGGATCCACCATCGAGTCTCAAAGCCCCTTCCTTTCCTTAATTCGATGATCGCAGTGAAAGTGCTGTCCATCCCGCTTTTAAGGGGATCAGCCGAATCCAGCCGTTGGTTGATGTCGAAAGAAGCCTCGTTCCATTTGATTTGAGTCGCTTGACAACATCACCATGAGGAAAGCCGTAGCGATTGTTCAGTCCGCAACTGGCTATGGCCAGTTTTGGTGAAACGGCGTTGAGAAACGCTTGTATGGAGCTCGTACGGCTGCCATGATGTCCCAGTTGAAGCACGTCAGACGGTGGAATCCCCATGGCAACAAGCCGGCGTTCTCCAAAAGATTCCAGGTCACCGGTTAACATCAAACTAGAGTGTTGCCGGGTGACCCGAAGCGCAATCGAACGGTCATTCTCGGATGCGTTTCTATTCTCGGTTGGAAAAAGATTTTGGATTGTAAATTCGCCCAACGTTTGAAATGGATTGGGTCGCTTTAGCGACAGCCCATCGACCGTTGATACCATCTCTGTCCAATGTGAACCCTCGTCTCCTGTCGGACTGTGGAAAATGTGCTTTATGTGTATGGTTTTTGCCAGCGCCTTTAGCCCTCCATAGTGGTCGGGGTGGTGATGGGTAATCAGGACCCAATCCAGCTCTTTGATCCCCTGTCTGGACAGGTGTCCCAAGAGCCGTCGTACGTCATACTCTCCACCCGTATCGACTAATGCTGCCGAGCCATTGGAAACCAGGAGTGTTGAGTCTCCTTGGCCGACGTACACGAAGTCGATATATGTATGGTTAGGTTTCTCATAGAGGGTCACACCGATCATCGCCGTCGTCACTAAAATCGTATGCCACCAATTTAATCTGACGAGGGAGACTACCAAGATTGCCAAGACAATAGGACTCCAGTGACGACCCACAATCATCGGTTGGCCAAAGAAATCCGCAAGCCCGCCAGCCAAGCCAAGGAAGAGTTCGGTTATCCACGAAACAAAATCGAGTGGCTGCTGCGACAACGGTGAGACAAAGATCCCCAGAAGGCCGAGTGGGACGATGACCACGCTCGCGATCGGAATCAAAATTAAATTGCAGATTGGGGCGCTGAAAGTGAGTGTTCCGAAGTGCCAGCATTCCACGACCCAGGCGGCGGCTGACGCTGTGATTGAGATGGTGATAGCGGATGGGTTCTTGGATATTTTTGTCGTAATGAGTGAGAGTGAAAGGACGGTCAGGAACGAATATTGAAACCCAACGTTGATGAGATTGACCGGAGATGCGCAGACCGTTGCGACCAGTGCGACTGCAACCAATCTCAAAATATGTGTTTGCCATCCAATGATTCGAGCGAATAGAGCGAGACTGAGCATCAGTGCAGCTCGGGTCGCGCTGACAGGACTCTGAGCTAAAAAGACCAGCGTCCAGACTGCAATCAGAGCAGCGAATGCCGCCATTCGACTCGGATAAATCAACTTCATTTTGATGCCTATGAGGCTCAACAGCCACCACACGCTCCAACACAAGGCTCCGATATGGAGCCCGCTTACAGCCAGGAGGTGACCGGTCCCGGTGGCTCTAAATGCCTCGATATCGACCCTTGGAACAGCGTGGCGTTCCCCCAAGAGCATGCCTTTCAATGCCAACCGCCCATACCCCCGTTCGCCCTCATCTAAGGCATTTCTGAACCAAAGTTTTAAGTTGGTGGCAAAGTCCATGGTCTCGGCTCCATCAACCGCTTTTGTACGACCCTCAAAAGTCCACATGACTCCGGTCTCCAATCCAACCTGCCTTGGATCAAACTCACCGGGGTTTTGCGCCGATATAGGTGCTTTGAGCGTTCCCTTTAGATAGATCCTCTGACCGGGGTGATAGCGGGCAGAATAGCGTCCCTGCCGAAGTGACACCAAACCCTCCATAGCCTCACATTTTAGGGTGCTTTCGCTTCGTACTCCGCGATATATGGTGTCCATGACATCGCAGTGTTTTGATATGCTCAACTCGTTTTTGGGATGAACAGGCGGTGGGTTGGCGCACTGTGGCAACACCACGCAGACCACCAAAACTCCCAGCCCCAGCGGGCGGTTTTTGCAAAGATAGACCCCAGCATAGGCCAGCAGAAGCAGGAGTGTGGTTCCATAAAACCCCTCAGTATAAGACCAGCCATGGCCGATTATGAGGCCGCAGGCTGCTCCAAACCAAGTCCGATCCATCAACATTAAATCTCATCACTTTATTGTGTCATACCGGCTGTTTGTTCGTCCCGATCCTTCCCTTGTTGCAAAAATATCGGTAGAAGCATGTCCTCGGTGGAAATGTTCTTGTTTTGACCGCCTCAAGTTGGGGCTTTCGTGATGGAGTTTAGGTGTGTCCGTCCAGCGTTTGGGCTTGGTCTTTTTATTTGGCGGTTTGATTTATGCAGCCTTTGCTGCCGATCGATTAAAGATCCATTCCCAAGACAACCACTTCGTCTATCTTGCAGATGCCTTTCTCAGCGGTCAGACCGAACTTAAACGTCGGCCTCATCACGGCAACGACTGGGCCAGCTTCATCCAATTGGAGCTTAAAGGTTCATCAGTTGAGAAGCACGGCCCATCGGTCAGTGGATTTTTTACCCGGAGAAAAGGGAAACCAAATCAATTTCAGACACTCGGCAAGACGCTGATCGATATTCCGAAAGCTGATCGGGGCAAGCAGATTTCGCGCAACTACGTTTCATTCCCCCCCGGCCCAGCCGTCCTGATGATGCCCTGGGTCGCAGCGGTCGGCTACGGGACCAACGACGTCGTTTTTACAGTCATAGTCGCCGGATTCAACCTCGTTTTCATGCTGCTCTTACTGCTCAATCTGAGAGAACTGGGATACATAGAGAGATCCGATTCAGACCTGATTTGGTTTGTTGGACTCTTTGGGTTTAGTACGGCCGTTCTCTGGTGTTCAGTGTTGGGTCAAGTTTGGTTTACTGCGCTCGTCGTGGGTCTCGCCTTTCACACCCTCTATCTCCTCTTTGCATTCGATTGCCGCAGGCCATTCATCGCAGGGTTGTTTTTGGCTTGTGCGTTTGCGACGCGAGCCAGCTTGGTCTTTGCAGCTCTCTTCTTCTATTGGCAGCTATTTGTTGGTCAGCGAGATCGGTTTGATGCTCGCGAGCGGCGAATCAAGTTCCTGGCCTTTACAGCACCATGTCTGGTCGTGGGCTTGGCTTTACTGTTTTACAATTATGTTCGGTTTCAAGATCCACTTGAGTTCGGACATACGTACTTAGCCGGTGGACATATCGCTCGTATCCGCGATTTTGGCTTGTTTCATCCACACTTTATCAATCGGAATTTAACGGCCGCATTTACTTTATTGCCTAGACTGTCTGATGGGTATCCTTACCTTCAGCTGAGCAAACATGGCATGAGCATCTTCTTGACGACGCCTGTGTTTATTTACTTGTTTTTTGCGAGGCCCACCGGGTGGCTAAAATGGGGTCTTTGGTTACCGGTGATCGTCATTTCGATACCTCTGTTCCTCTACCAGAATACGGGCTGGGAACAGTTTGGATACCGTTTTATTTTGGACGTGTTGCCCTATCTGATTCTTGTTCTCGCCGTGAGTAAGATTCGACTCACGACCACCTTTAAGGTCCTGATGCTCGTGGGTGTGTTAATCAATTCGTTCGGTGCGGCGACCTTCCAGCGGTCTTACGCGGCTCCACTCTATGGCCATTTTATGAGCGAAGAGCCACGTAAATAGTACGCTGGGATACCAAACTCAGTTATCCTAGCGATGTGTTGGATAAAAGGCGTATCAGTGAACGACGATACCAACAAATTTGATGCCATTGTGGATGCGGCTGTCCTGTCTGATGACAAAGCAAAGCAGGCCGAGCGTTCTGTCGATAGGTCAACGATGTCTCAGACTGATGATGACGGCTCGATCGTTCCAATTATAGACGACGACATTGTTGAGTTATCACCAGACGCCATCGAACTCGTCGACGCGGCTGAACTTGACCAAGGGCCAGCTAAGGAACCGATTGCCTCCATAGAAGAGCATGTAGATGGCCCAGCCAGCACAACAGGGTCAAAAGATCTCAACTCGGAGCCTGGTAAGGTTCGTGTTGCGCCTCCTGGAAGTGTCGTAGAGCTGATCAATTCGCCGCGTCGGAAACGATTAGTACTTAAGACAAAGCCTGATAAATCTAAACGATCGATGGTGCGTGCTCGCTTGATGGTCATCGAACCCAATGATCAGAGAACAACCGTCTATCTGGATCAGCCGGATCTCGTTCTCGGTCGAGGTTTAGACACCGATATATTGCTGATGGATGACGGAGCCAGTCGTCATCATGCTCGCTTTGAGCGCCATGACCTTGGCTTCTCGATTATTGACCTCGACAGCGGCAACGGGACCTATGTCAATGGTCGCCAAGTGCAGTCTTTTGATCTTTTTGATGGCGATATTATTGTCATTGGAAAGACCAAGATCCGTTTTGAAACGGTTGGTTGGCGCCGCGTTCCGCAACCACGTGCGTCGTTCGTCAATTCGGTTCTGAAAACCGAACAAACGCCGAGCAGTGCCTCAAGATGGGCTTCGCTGGCCATCGCGTGTCTCTGCAGTTTTATGGTCGTTTTGGGCATCGGCCTTCTGAAAGCGCCGGCCGGCCAAGATTTCGAATTACTGATGGACGAGCAGATCACCCGGACTCAGGAGAAAATTGCAACGACGCGTTTTGCTGAGGCTCGGATCGAACTGGCCTATGCCCAGGTGCTTGCTAACTTAATTGGACAGCAGCCCATTAGCATCGATCAGTTGATGCACATACTGGCGGACCAATCCCTGCTTGAGGAAATAGACACGGGGGCGAAAGATGGGCTTCAATTCGAAAAGCTGGTTCAACTCGGCGAAAAAGTATCGTCCAGTGAAGACTCACAAAAACAATTACTGATCATTTTGAACAGCGTGCGGAACCAACGATCCAACACGCACAAAGACCTGGCTCAAAGGGCCTATGATGCCGGTCGGGGCGAAGTGGCTCTTCGCCACATAGACTTTGCTTTGACATACCGTCCATCTGATTCTGATTTAAAGGCTCTCAAAGAAAAGATCGTAGCGATCAAGCACCCCTGAGTACTGAGGCTAATGAGACCGTTTTTCGGTCAGCAAGGTGTTGACCGTCTCTAACACCTCTTGAATATCAAAGGGCTTGTCCATATAGGCGTCCGCGCCGTAGAGGGGCGAGGTCATTTCGTTGACCGTACGTCCGATGGCGGTCAACATTAAGACAGCGATGTGTTCCAAATTTGGTTTACTGCGAATATACTTGCACAGTTCCCAGCCGGACAGCGTGGGCATCATTACATCCAAGATAACCAAGTCGGGCTGTCTTTGAATGATTGTCTCAAGTGCTTCCTCACCATCTGACGCTTCTAAGACCTCAGCATCTAGGTCATTTAATGCGCGAACGAGAATCCGCCGGATCTCGATATCGTCGTCAGCGAGCATAATGATCGGTCGCTTGATTTCAACACTCATAGCCATTTTCCTTTTTGGTCCGTACCTCCAGCCTTAAATGGTCGTGTACCGAGTGTCAACCATACCAGACAATGGGCGTCATTATTCCGGAGGCTCATGCCCTTTTTACAAGCCTTTTGAATGGTTTTGACCCCAAGGCCGTAAAATTAAATGAACCCGTGAGTTAGCCGAAAATTGCGGATCAGCTTACAGTGCGGGTTGCTATTTAACGACATGCCTTTTTGGGCCGAGGGTCACGACGTGTTGATACATGTGCGGATCATACGGGTTCTAGTCCTGGTTTGCATCGCCTTCATGGCATTGGTGAGTGGCGTCTTTTCTTTGGACCAAGGCACCATCCCCGTTCAGGTACATCGAGCGGCCGCTAAAGTCGATGGCAAGTCCGTATCAACCTACGACATCACTCGACTTGCGCTTTTGGGACGGACGGTCATACACCTTAAAGAAAATTATGTGGATCCAAGCCGAATTGACGAAGCACAAATGCTCGGATCGGCATTGGAATACCTGCAGAGCGAAATCGACGATGTCTTCGTCAGCATTAAGAAAAATGCCGAAGGTCGGCCTGATGAAGCGCTTGTCAAAGCGGGCAGTGAGAGTAAGAGCTTTCAATTATCGAATGTGGAAAACCTGTGGCAGATGTCTTTCAAACTGAAAGACATCTTCAAATATATCCAGCGCAACGCGAAGCTGATCGACCGACCGAAATATGTGGAATACGCGGCAATCAACGGGCTTTTATCCACATTAGATCCCCACAGCGTCCTCTTGGGACCCAACGAATATAGGGAGATGAAGCTCAGTACATACGGTCGTTTTGGTGGCCTTGGTATCGTGATTCAAATCGAGGACGGCTATCCGGTTATCGTCAGGCCCATCCCCAACACGCCCGCCTACCGAGCCGGCCTTAAGGCGGGCGATAAGGTCGTTCAGATCGGCTTGGACAGTACGGTCAACATGACGACAGACGAGACCGTTGAATTACTGCGCGGAGAACCCAACACGCCGGCTGTGATCTGGATCAGCCGCAGCGGGTGGTCTTTGCCTCGAAAGTTTGTTGTTCCGAGGGCAGAAATCGAAGTCGATAGTGTTCACCGGCGTTTGCTCAAGGGCCGGATTGGACTCATTCGTATCGATCAGTTCCAAAGCTCGACTCACGATGAACTGGTCCGTGCCCAAGCCTATCTTGAATCCAAGGCCAAGAAGAGACTGAAGGGTCTCATTATCGACCTGAGGGGCAATCCGGGCGGCTTGCTAGACCAAGCGGTTCGCATAGCCGATAATTTCATCGTCTCAGGACCCTTGGTGACCACCGTCGGCTATGGACAGAAGGTCCGACAGCCAAAAATGGCCACACGAGCCGGCACAAATACACGCCTACCCATCGCAGTTTTGATCGATGAGTCCAGTGCCAGTGCGAGCGAGATCGTAGCGGGGGCTTTAAAGAATCATAATCGAGCTATTTTAATCGGTCGTCGGAGTTTCGGTAAAGGCTCGGTTCAAGTGATCTATGATAACCAAGATGATTCAGCACTCAAGCTCACCATTGCTCAGTACCTAACGCCCGGAGATGAGAGCATTCAATCTATTGGGGTGACGCCGGATATTCAGGTCCGACCGCTCCTTGTTGACAAAAGTCGTGTCGATCTTTTTGTCGAAATCGAAGCGGGTGAAAAACGCCTTCCAAAACACCTGCAGACCCTGGCGAGTGGACAAAATATAAACCCATCGAAATCAGCCTATTCGGTCTCTTATTTGCGGGATTTGAAGACGGAAAAAAAGATAGCTCAGATGCCTGAGAAACTCTTAGAAGACTATGAGACCCAATTGGCAGCGCAGTTATTGAGGACCGTCAAATCAACGGATCGTGAAGTGATGTTGCGAGACGTCAGAGCTGTCATGCGAGAGCGCCGAAAAACCACTGACTCGAGCGTCAATAAGGCGTTGGCGGAGAGGGGGATTGATTGGACAGCAGGCAGTCGAACAACGGGTTTACCCAAGGCGAAGATTGACATCAAAACCAATTTGGAAAATCAGACCATCATTGCCGGAACCCCCCTAAAAGTCACGGTAACCATTACCAATCATGGGTCCGGAGACTATCTTCGCTTGGCTGCAATCAGTCGAAGCAAATTCCGTCAATTGGACAATCGAGAATTTCTCTTCGGTCGGTTGCAACCTGGTGAGTCGAAGAGCTGGACCACTGAATTCGCCGTAGATGCCGCGACGCCGCCAGGCTCAGTCAACTTTGACGTGAGTGTCAGTGCTCAGAACAGTGAACAGCCTGTAGTCCAAACCGTAAACTTCAAAGTTGTTCAACCCCCATTGCCCGCTTTTGCATTCGACTATCGAATCGATGACCGCCGTTTTGGAAACGGTGATGGCTTACTTCAAAGCGGTGAGGTCGCCGAGTTGAATGTACGCGTGAAAAATCGTGGCGCTGGAGCGGCCGATTCAATGCTTGGTATCCTTAAACGTCACAAAGACGATCCAGACCGCAAACTCATTATTGAGCGGGGTCGGATTGAATCGGGACGCCTTGAGTCTGGACAGGTCACACACCTCAAGTTTAAAATTCGAGTCAAAGATGTGCGTCCGTCTAAAGTTCCACTGCGTCTGGTCATTGTGGATCCTAAGACTGGGGAGATTACATCTGGCACTGTGCAGCTCATCGTTGTTCAAAAAGCACGCCGGCTGCGTCCCGAAAAACTCAATCTTAAAGCTAAATTGGCGGCCATTGATGTCTATTCACATTACTGGGCGGACAGTCCCCGAATCGGCACTTTAGATGGCCATTTAAACGTGCGTGCCGGGATGCCGGGTTGGTACCGAGTGACCTTACCCGATGGGGCCTTTGGCTGGGTGCGTCGACAGGATGTGGAGCCAGGTGGACATTTACCCATGTCTTTTACTGCAATGGAACCAAATGGCTTGATTCGCATCGACATTGAAAATGAGCCTCGCGAGACCACAGGGGCGCATCCCTCCGTCGCTGTGGTGGGTCGATTGGCCAGCCGATATCCACTGAAAGATCTCAGGGTCTTTCGCAATAATAAGAAGATTTTCTTTCAGAGTGCTGATAACGCCGATGCCAGCAATGAACTGAGCTTTGATACCCTGGTTCCCTTAGTTGATGGGATCAACCAAATTGAAATCGTTGGTCGAACGCAAGCTGACCAAATCCGAACTCGCAAATTTATGATCTTGAAAGGCGCTCAATGAATGCGACCGTTGTTGGTGGTTTTGTCCTCGCGCTGGCGGTCATAATCGGCGCCTTTGGAGCTCATGCGCTCAATGACGTTTTAATCGGCCCACGTGCCGATTGGTTCCAAACGGCATCTGATTATCATTTCTGGCACGGTCTTGGTTTACTGATCCTTGGGGTTGCTAAAAGCCAGTCAAATAGGGAGGCATGGCACCGTTGGTCCGCCCGATTTATGGTCATCGGACTGATTCTTTTTTCGGGTTGCTTGTACGGGATGGCGCTCACGGGCACCCGTGTCTTGGGTGCGATTGTACCCTTGGGTGGTCTCTGCTTTATTTTAGCCTGGTTTTCCTTGGCGATGGCGTTTTGCAAGCCATCGCCTCCTTAAGGACTACTTCTTAGCCTTTACCTTTTTATATTCACCCGCGTTCACGTCGATGACGTGGAACAGCAGAGCATCACGGGCAATGCCCACGCTGGCTTTGTAGGTGTAGGTCTTGCCCTTTTTGCTGAGGTCTTGCCCTTTTGCGAACCCCTTTAGCAGAGACGCTTTCAATTCGATTGGCGCCGCATCAGCTGGTCGTTTTTTAGCCGCGATCGTCCAGACAAGATCCGTGATCGAGTTAAGCAGCTTCATAATCCCTTGGCGCTGAATCAGAGCCTTTTCGTTTGCTGATTTTTTTTGGGGAGCGTCGAATTTTTCTTCGATACTAATCTTAAATTGCTTCGTCTTCGGGTCGTATTGGCCCGCCTTGACGAGCTTGGCCTTCACTTTTTCAAAGATGGGCAGCACAGTCGCTCTTTGGACAAAGAATTCAGACAGTTCAGCTCGCTTCTTCAGTTTTTTTCTGAGCTTGCTGGTAATTCTCAATTTGATCGCTGCTCGGAACGAATCATCGGCGACTTGGTATTTGCCTGCCCGCTGCGCGGCGTCACCGCGATTCATCAACAATTCGGCTAGGTTTGAATTGGCCAGAGCGTTTTTCTTGTTGAGTTCGAGCGCCTTCCGATAGAACGCTTCTGCCTTTTTGACATCAGCGCCGAGAAGGTTATTGCCTTGCATGACGTAGTTTTGCTCGAGGGCCGGCATGAGAATCCGGGAGAAACTTTTCTTATACTCTTCGTTCTCAAGAATCTTGTTGAGCATTTTCTCCTGCTCGATCACGTTGCCCTGTTTACCATACACATCGGCGACGCCCCACAGGCCGTTGTAATTGTCCGGGGCTAGGGCTAGCAAAGCCTTAAACTTCTTTAAGGCAAGGTCGTACTGTGACGCCTTAACGGCTTGACGGGCCTCTTTCAGAGTTTGCTTTTCGACATCCTCTTCGCAGCCCAGCTGGAGTCCAGCAATAATGATCGCTAATAATGGCAGGTGTGTGATCAAGCGCATAGTTACCTCATAACATGTCGACATAGGGCCGAGTTCGTACTGAGCTATACGATCCGCCACGCGATGGGTCAAGGAGTCCTGCGAATCGGCGCTCTCTATTTTTTTCAATCGATTGTCTGAGAAAGCAGGTCGAGCCAACGACGGTCGTATTGGTTGCTCATTGAACCTAGAAAATCCGCCAAGCCTGCGTTGAGATCATCCAGGGTCGCACAACGCGAGAGGCAGTCGTCTAAATCGATTGCCAAACCGAGCAGTTGTGCTCCAACAGGGATTTGTCTTCCATCGATACCATACGGCTGCCCACGCCCATCTATACGTTCTCGGCAATGTAAGATCGTTCCATGAATCAGCTCCGAAATCGGTCTGGTTGCTGTCAAAATAGCGAGGGTCAGTCGTTGTGATTCCGCCAAATGAATGTGTTCATCGAGGGGATGCCCAAGGCGGTGACAGAGACAGGCAAAAATCAACTGCTGCCGACTGATTTGGGTGAGACCAGCCCGTTCGCTGAGCAAGCCCATCCAAATTGCAATACGCACTGATGCACATGGAGTCGGCCCTTCGTACAAGGCGTTGAGCCGGTCTTGATTGACCGGGTCGATCCCTCTCTGCTGGGATAGGTAAGTTGACCATCGTTCAGCCAAACTCCGGCATGTTCTCGAATGGAGATTGTCGGACCAGGCAGTCAAGATGTCGGTGCCGCTCCGCATCACGCGGATTATTTTTGCCTGCTCATCCAGGCCCTTGGTCTGCGATTCAAGTTGATTGATGAGGCAAGCCGCAAGAGCAATTCGATAGCGAGCGTCTGCGAATAGATGAACGGACGTCTCGCAATTGAGGGCCACAATCTTTTCTCCTGCTTGAAACGCATATGGGCTATTTGGGTCATTGGTTGAGTAGGTTGGAAAAGCCAGCCTCAGTCCAAGTAACTCCACCAACGGTCCAATATAGACCCTCGATTCGTTTTTCTCGTGGGGCAGGGTCCTAGTCGACAAGTTCTTCTTCGCCGTCTTCGAGCAGTGGATCTAAATGGCTTAAATCGATTTCCTCATAATCGTCTTCCGGATCTGGATCCGTTGAGGGATTAAGGGCGCGCCAGAGTGCCTCGATTATGCCGACCGCAAGGTAACTACTCATCAGTCCAATGATCGCGAGAGAGGGTCGGGTTTGAATCGCGACGACCACCAAAGCGATAAAAACGCAAATGATCAAAACGAACGAACGAACGCTCAACCGAGTGGCTTTGAACGTGCGAAACCTCACGTTTGAGACCATCAGTAAACCCAATCCCACCATCATGATAGGCACCCAATGGTTATCCGGTCCAAGAGCGGTCTTCGCATTAATCGTCGAAATAATGACCGCGACGAGTAAGCCAGCCGCAGCTGGAATTGGAAGTCCGATAAAATAAGCACTTGGCCCGTCACTTGCGGCTGCCATGACATTAAACCGTGCTAGCCGAATGGTGCCGCATGCACAGTAGATGAAGCACGTAAACATACCCCAAGACCCAAAATCGATGAGAAGCCAATGCCAGGCGATCAATGCGGGTGCGACCCCAAAAGAGATGACATCGGCCAATGAGTCCATTTGGACACCAAAGGCAGACTGTGTCCGTGTCAGGCGGGCAACGCGTCCATCAACGGAATCAAAAATCATGGAAAAAAGAACTGCGATGCATGCACGATACAATTTCTCATTTGCGTCGCCACTAGAGACGCTGGCTGCTGTCACGGCCGCGTAAAATCCGCAAAATATTGAGCTGACGGTAAAAAGGTTTGGCAAAATAAACATTGCCTTACCCAGGTCAAACCGTCGTCTGCGTCGAAATCTAATCTTCATAGTCGCAGCATAGTACAGCCTCGCCCTCGGGTCGACCTTCCAACGGAATGTCACAGTAAGTGACTCACGGTTCTTGACACTTCGACCTAGTGAAAACTACCCTCGGTGAGTAAAATGTCGGTCATGGACGTTAAGTCTAGCCGGTTGTCTTCTTGGAGCGAGTAGTGATGTCTAAGTTCATCAAATTTTCTTTGTCCTTCGGTCTCGGTTTGATCCTATGCGGCGGCACTGCCTTAGCCTTGGATAACGATCCGGCCCTCCATCGTCTCTGCGTCGGCGTCCAAGTCGCCCCTGAGGCTCCCTGTGGCTCTCGACCTCAGGCAAATACCGAGGCATTTCGGCTGCTGACTAAAGAATATGCCCTCGCGCTATCACCAACCATCATGGCCCCGGCTGAGACCATGGGCATTAATGGATTTCAATTTAATGTGCAGTTCGCAACGACCACCATCAATGCTGACCGTGACTATTGGACGACGGGTATTGAGGATGAAAATCCGTCTTCGACCCTTGTCGCAACCCGCATTGGGATTCGAAAAGGTCTGCCTGGCAGCATCGAGATCGGTATGGACACATCATATCTTTTCTTCAGCGAGCTTTGGATGTTTGGGGTCATGGCGAAATGGGCACCACATGAGGGAATGGACAGTGTGCCAATCGATTTTGCCCTGCGCGGCAGCTTCAACAGACTCATCGGTTCCTCAGAACTCGTAATGAGTACAGCAGGCCTTGATGTGGTCCTCAGTAAATCATTTGGTTTAGCAGGTGTTGTGAATTTATCTCCATACATCGCATACAGTCCCCTTTGGGTCTTCAGTCGAAGTAACGTCATCGATTCGACCCCTGGAACGCGCGAGGTCAACGGTGAGGGCGACTTTGTCTTCACAGAGCAAGAGCAGCGGGTTGATCGTTTGACGATGGGCATCCGTTTTATTACCGGCGCTTTCAACTTTACGCCCGAAGTCACTCTCTCGAGTGGCCAGCAAACCTATGGCGTCAATCTCGGGGCCGATTTCTAACGAGTCGCCTAGTCGACCTGAGACTCTATGTGGGTCAAATCCTCATCATCAGGAGATTCGATGCCAAGAGCGGCCTCGAGTCGCTTGACCCTATCCGTTAACGATTGCAACTGGCCGACGACATCCAGTCGGGCCATCGGCTGCCTCACTCGTTCGTCAAACCGTTTCTGAAGGTCATCGATGGCCAATGTGTTCTGTGCAACCCAGGAATGGAATTGTTCACGGCTTTGGACAGCCCGCTCCTCGCCCGTTTTCAAAATACGGTTTACCGACTCTTCGACGCTCGTTCTGAGATTGGAAACGGGGTCCGTCAGCTTTTTCTGAAGATGCTCTCCGGTGTTGACAATCAAGCCGCGCAAAGATTGCATCGAATCGCCTAGAGAGCCCTTCCGACCATTTCGAACGAGGATTTGTGCCAGCGTGATTCGGGTGATGTCTTCCTTCGTCTCATTATCAATGATGCGGAAGTCCTCTCCGTCTTGAAGTAGGGCCGCCAGCTCATCCAATTTGACGTACTTACTTGTACTGGTGTCGTACAATTTACGATTGGCATATCGTTTGATGACACGGATAGAATCCAAGACGTCCTCCACTGCAGTAAACCGCATAATAGTCGGCTGACGATCGATGTCTGATGGCGATTTGTCAACCACCAAAGCCACTGGATACTGTCCTCAACTTGTATGGACCGCGTCGACATGCGAAAATGATGTGGGCTGGTTTGCCGATGTCGTTTCCAGGCGATCTGCCGCGCTTTTGTATGGAGTCGTTTACGTGACCAAAGACGACAAATTAAATCGTCACAGGGATGCGCAATCTCATTTTGAAGACGGTGATATTCTCTCGTCCAGTTCATTACTTGAGTTCTCATCGTCTGTATCAGCGGAGACAAACGATGCGTCGAGCGAGGTGATCGTATCGGCAGGCCTACCGGCTGATCGAGTGACCTTTTCTAACCTCAATGCACTGGTTCCAGAGAGGGCTGCGCCGCCGTCCACACGGCAACCAAAACCCAAGCCTGTTCAAGCAGCTGATTCAATTTCTGTGGTCGCCCCACCCAGTTTTCGCCGTTTTACCCTCTGGTCTATCGGCGTCCTCATTTTGAGTGTGATTGGATGGGTCGGATACCGAATTAATTGGGACATAGACCGCCTTACGTCAAACCCGATCAACGCGATGCAGTCTGCGATTCAGGTTCAGAGTCCTGCCAGCACAGATTCAGTTGTCCAAGTCCCGACCACACAGATCGACACCTTAGAAGGTCGATTGAAAATCGAGCCGGTCCAAGTGCAGGTATCGGACTTAAAGTCCAAAGCCAGGTTCGCGCTGATCAAAGGTCGCGTCATCAATGAGTCCAACCGAATTCAACATTCGATTTCCTTACGCATTACGATGTCGGACAACAGCGGCCTTGCACTCGCCAGCCGTAAGGTGAGCTGCTGCGGTGATGCCGACAGTCCAGACCCAACGGAGGCAAGGCGTCTTAAACCGGGTGAGGCTGCGTCCTACTCGCTCAAAATGAACCTGCCAAAATCATCAGATACCACCTTGAAAGCCAGTGTCGAACTCTTGTTTTCAGAGACGGACTCACTGCGTTGAACGAGGATACCAAAAGCCACACTCGGTTTTTAAATCGGTTGGCCAGTGTGTCTGAGCTGGCGATGAGAGTCGCACTGTGGCGTGAATTTTTAGAGAGCCATCATCCCGATGATAACCTCAGCTTAGTTCGATTCATTTTGGCTCAACGGCCCAATCGACATCATGGGACGCAGGTCGCTATGTTGTCTTTTTCCAGACTCCTCCATGAGCATCGACCCCTGGTTGAAAAGAAACTATTGGTCGCGGCTGTTGTGGCCCAGGAACAGCCCGTCATCGACTTACTCATCGAGAGAAAGCCCGCTAAGGAAATCGCCGCTGCAGAAGTCAGAGTGCCAAGAATTCTACCGGATCGTGATTTGACTTTAGGCGAGCGGCGCTCGCTGGCGCGTAGTCGTGACCGTGATGTTCTGTCGAGATTGCTGACAGATCCAGATGCCGGGGTGATCGGCATATTGCTGCAAAATCCGCGTGTGCTTGAAAGAGACGTACTGAGGATCGCCAGCGGTCAACCCAATCGATCCGAGGTATTGACCCAGGTCTTCAAAAACGACCGGTGGTGCCGTAGACGACAGGTGCAACTTGCATTGATGCAGAACCCGTACACCCCGTCTGATGTGTCACGGTCTCTCCTTGAACTGCTCGATGAGAGCGGACTTCGAGAGGTTGCGGCGGCACGGTCCATCGACGCCGCGATTCGGTCAGCAGCGAAACATCGACTGCGGTCTTTTCCATTGGATTCACCAATCGATGAAAGTCTGGTCAAAAGTGAATGGGTCATGGACTTGATGGCTCGCCGGGATGAGCCCTCCAGCGACTGATGAAGACAGTCAGCTTAGCTGCTTTTTTTCTCGGATTTGACAGCGGTGCTCTCTGTGACGATAGGGTCATTGGAATCGACTTGCTTGGCTTCGACGCGACTCGCCTCGGCTTCGGTTGTGTCACTGGAAAATGACTTCTTGAAATTTCGGATGCCTTTTCCGAGAGCGTCGCCTAGCTGGGGAAGACGGTTTGCTCCGAAGACCACCAAAATGATGAAAAAGATAAGCAGCAATTCCGGAATACCCGGCATGCCAAAACCTAGAAGTGAATAATCCATCGAATTCATGACAACTCCTGAGATGCACGTCCGCCGGTTATCAGTCCCGCGTGTGCGTTTACTGAGAATAATGATGCTTCAGCGCTTCGAAAGCAACTCCACACGAATAATTCGATCGCTTGGTGATAATCGGTAGAGGACATCTAGGCCGTCCTTGACCACACCGATTACGGTCACGCGGCCGTCTAATTCGGGTTTATCAGCGAGAGAAATAAACCATTTTGTGCCGTCCAGTCCGGCAACACCGGTCACCAGACCAACAGCACCGCGGTTGACAGGCTGTTGATTGATCTCAGGGCGGTAGAGTTGCCCTGGGATGAAATACCCTGTGTTTGTTGGGTCTCCGCTTTCAATCCAGTGTCCATGGTCGATGCCAAAGAAACGCTGACTTTGAAAAAACTGACGTTTGATCAACGCAATGAATCGCTTGACAGATTGACGGGCATCCACGACATGAAACTGGATCAAAAACTCACCAGCGGTCGTATAAAAAAGAGCGTTTTCGAACCCTGCATATTGGGCCAATCTCAGGTCTGGTTTGTCCTCATCTGTACTGAATGCGGGCGGGGGTACCCGGTCGCGACGCCCTGAGTCTATGGTGATGCCCTGGTTTTGACTCTGTTTAGCGATTACGGATTCGAGCTGACTCAAGGCTCGACTCGCCGCGCGCTTTAAGCCCAGTCGTGAATCGTCGGCGTGCCTCTCCAATAGAGAGGCCGTCTCGATCAGTGCTAAGCTGGCATAGGCTTCGAACAGGGTGGCGATGACACCAAATTGGCGACGACCCGTTGCGGTTTTATAGAGATCCACCAAGGCCTGTCGATGGCCTTTTGGTTTCAAGGCAACAGTCATTTTGATAGCCCTGATGACCAAATGTGGGTCTTTGGAATTGAGGGCATCCAATAGGATTTGGTCGCGCGCCTTGCTCTCCGGTTGATTGCCCAGTTCACCGAGAACTTGGATTCTGCCAGCGGACTCGGCGTTCATGTAGAGACGTTTGATCTGTCTGATGGCCTTGGCTGAACGTTTAATGACCAACAATTGCCAGTGGGTGAGGCGGTCCGACTCAAATTGGAGACCGCCGCATGTCCGTGTCTTTTTGATTCGGCCATTGATGCGATCGAGGATCGCCGCACTAGCACAATTGATCTCACCAACAATCCGCAGAGCGTTTTCATCAGCGGCTGGGGTCATGGGAGCGGGTGGGGCGATGTCGTTTGATGGCGGACCTGAATCGGGAACAGTCGTTGGTATTTTCTCCTTCTTCTTTGGCGCCAAACGCGACTGGGTCAGTTGAAAAACAGTGGAGATAACATCCTTTTGACTTGACTCTAGCGGGTTCGCCAGGAGGGCCACTAGGGCGGCGAGGCTATCGGTCCCTAAAGACCTCCATTTCACATTTGATCCAAACGTCTCGGCCAACTTTTTGATGAGGGGGGCCGTATGATTGACCTGCCCAAGCCGTCGGGCCGCCGCAATTCTGACACCGATGTCTCGATCATTGAGAGAGCCCGCCATCAGGGCCAAAGCATCTGGACCATTGTTTTGGACCAGTCCGATACAGGCTTGCCGAACATCAGAACGATCATCAGCTAGGCACCTTTTGTGAAACGCCATGGGCAGTGGACTTTTGTCCAATTGGGACCGGCGTAACCAGTTCACGATGGCCCGTCGTTCGTAGATGATCGGTTGTTTGATGAAACGCTGGACGATGGTTTTCATAAACGCCTCATCGACGGTAGACCGAGGGCGATTCAGATCGGCGAGAGCATATAAAATGCTTGGTTTGAGTTCATCCGGTGCCGTTGCATACTGCATCCGAAGGGTCTTAGCATCATCCATGCTGCCAACTCGACCGATGGCTCTGACCAGCGCCATACGAACTTCGAGCACAGACTCTTTTTGGTCCCGTTCATACAGTTGCCCGGCGTTTGCCCCCTGCATCAAACCATATGTGAATGCAGCCGCCTGACGTACGGTTGCAACCGGGTCCGACAGTTTTGACCGGACCAGTCCGAGGTGGTCGGTCGACTGCAAGCGCCCCATGGCGAGCAGGGCCTGTCGACGCACTTGCTCTGATTCAGAGTCGAGGAATCGTGTCCATGGCCGACGCAAAGTTGTTCCATCTCGTTCAAGCAGGGCGATGCCTGCCAGTTCAACCTGTACATCTGCGCTTTGCCTGTCAGCGAAGACGTCAACCGGCTGGGACAGCCATAGGAACAGGCCAAAACTCAGTAAACAGGATCCGGTCTGTATTGGACTCATGCAGCGACCCATGGATCTCACCCTTCGATTCGACAGCAAAAAATGACCACTCGCGTATTATCCCTCAACAAAATTATCCGTCCAATTATTCGAAAACGAATGTGTTGTGTTGCCCCAGGAGATCCTCGATGCTACCAACAGCATGTAGTTTCGTTCTCAAGGAGTACGACGCGATGGCCTACTTATTGCGATTTATCACGGGCAAGCATGCCGGCGGGGAGTTTCCTCTAAAACCGAATAGAGAATTCTTCATCGGGCGTGGCAGCGAATTCGATATGGTCCTTGACGATGACCTCGTCTCGAGACGGCATGCTCGAATTACGACCTTTGGAGATGAGGTTCGCGTTCAAGATCTAGACAGCACTAATGGGACCCTCGTAAACGGTGAACTGATCTCAGAACATGCTCTCAAAGTGAGTGATAAGGTGGGCATCGGCCATTCCATCATTCAGCTTGTGGAAATCGACACCAGTGCGGCCAAGATGCCCATTGGTCAACCCGTGCGTGCCGATCAGCCCGACCGCAAGAGCACGGTCTTCAAACAAGGGCTTGAGGGCACGTTTCCGGGACCGGGGACAACCATCCCTGAACTCATTTCGATGGTTGCACGATTCAACAAAAATGCCGTTCTCGATTTAGCCGATGAGTCTGGCCAGCGGATCAAAGTCTATTTTCGAGATGGCTCGATCATATCGTCTCGAGTGCGTACACCGACGGAACTTGAAGACCTTTTGCCCGCTAAGAAAGCGCTGTTTCGAGCGATGGCTTTTTCGTCAGGGCGCTTCAAGGTCCGTGGTTTTGCGACAGACCGTGTATTCCAGGATGTCTTAAGTGAGGACTTAGACGCACTTCTCAGTGCGGGCGAGGCGCATCGAGAGCAAGTCGAACGCTACCGGACGATGATCCCCGATGCCATTTCGACCTTTGCCTTGGTCTCCCCTTTGGAGCCGAAACTCTCCGAACTGTCCCCTGAGGCATTGGACACCTTGCAATTGGTTCTTAATTTTGGAGAGCTTGAGTCCATTTTGAACCACAGTGAGGCCAATGATTCGGATACATACCAAGACCTAATTTACTTACTTCAGACCCATTACGTTGCGCCGGGGCAATGAGCCACGAATCAGCCGACTGAGGCGACTCGACCGTTTGGCATTTGACAACGTCGATTTCTGTCGCTAGCTTGTGGCGCTTTTCACGGATGCCATTACTGGTGTTGATTAACTCCCGTACTGTGTAAAACTCCTGTGCCAAGTAAATCTGTTCGGAGGACGTAATGGAATTCTATGTGGTTGACCCAAAAAACCTCGATTTCGATCATTGGACGACCCGAGTTCGAGATTTTCTGACTGAAGAGTCTCTTAACTATGTTGAAGCGACAGGGCAGGTTTTTTATCTCGGCGATGATGTAGCCATTCCATGGGACGAAGAGTCGGTTTTATTTTCCGTCGCTGGAGATGACGGCGGCATTGTTGAAGTCAGAGACGCAGACGAACACTTTTATGTGTTCATCGATGACCTCGACCTTTTTGACGAACGTGAAGTGAAGGACGCCATCGGCTATCGCGGTATGAGCATGGGCGCCCTTTTCGGATTTCGCTGGAACAGTCAAGGGGCCTGTCGTTTTCACACGGGTCCGTCCGTAGGCAACAGCTACTTTTGCGATTCTCAAGACAGAGACGTGCCACCTCGGCTTCACCTAGAAGATGTGTGGGCACAGTTTTTCCGCGTTGTCTATTGGCTGGGTGGCAACACATCTCGCGTCCAAGATTTGAAGGGCATTAACGTCGAAAAGGTCTTCTTGGACTTCGAAGTTGACGTCAGCTTCAAGCACCCTGCCTCCCTCGATGGTCTCTTTGAGGTCCTCGTCGATGAGGAAGGCTATGAGAAAACACGAACAGGCTTGCGTGCTACTTTTAAAGATCGCGACCTCGCCTGGATTCAGCGCCTTGTCAGTCTGCTCCCGACCGACAGCAACGCGTACGAAGGCGCGTTTTTCAGAGCCGTTTGGCGCGGCCTCTGCGAAGGTGTCGAGCGAGAAGTGTATTACGTAGGCGTTGAGCGGCGTCAGCTAAAGCCCTTTGTCCAGCTCCCAGTTCATCGCACAAGCAAAGACTTCATGAGTAAGTTTAGAAATCACTTCAAGGGTCACAGGATCGATCGCCAAGAATACAGTCAGGACGGTTAATTAGACTGACCTTCAAGGACTTACCATCCGGCCCTTGATCTCTCGAAAGCAAACCATATTCTATTAGGCTTAGTTATGCTGAGGGGGCATTGGAGCGTTGATACCGGACGAGACCATCGCCGAGGTTCTGGAACGTACGGACTTAGTTGCGCTGATCGGTCGACACGTCAACCTCAAGAAAGCGGGTTCACTCTACAAGGGGCTCTGCCCGTTCCACGATGAAAATACACCCTCTTTTACCGTGTCCCCCACGCGTAATACCTACCACTGTTTCGGATGTGGAGCCCATGGGCATTCCATTAAGTTTCTGATGGAGGTCGGCGCCCGCAGTTTCCCGGAAGCTGTCAAAGAACTTGCGGCTGAGTGCGGTGTTGAAGTCCCTGAACAAAGACCTGAGTCTCCCGAAGACCGGCAAAAACGTGAGGAGAAGAAGAGCCTTGAGCGCCGTCTCCTCGATGCCCAAGATGCATTGACGGGGTATTACTCCGACCAGCTCTTCGGTCCTAGCGGAGATCGTGCACGCCGATATCTGGCTCAACGAGGGTTGAGCCGGCGGTCGGCGGAGGCGTTTCGTTTGGGTTGGGCGAGTGGCGATAAGCGGGCGTTTTCAGCCTTTCTTGAACGCCATCAGCTGACCCTCGACGATATGGTAAAACTCGGCGTTGTCATGGAGCCAAACGAGGGCTGGACTGAGTCCAGGCCATTGCGCGGTGGCTATCTCCGCTTTCGCGAGCGATTGATGTTCCCCGTGGTGGACTTTCGCGGAGACGTGACCGGCTACAGCGGTCGTATACTCGATAATAATAAGAAAATTGCCAAATACATGAACTCCCCGGAATCACCGGTTTTCACCAAAGGACAGCAGCTCTATGGAGCCTTTACAGCTCGGTCTGCGGCGAGGAAAGCGGGTCGGGTTGTGCTGGTCGAGGGGAACATCGATGTGGTCGCGCTGTGGGACAAAGGCCTTGAGGGTACTGTCGCCGCCATGGGGACGGCGCTGACGCCTGAGCAAGTCCGTCTGGTCAAACGTCTCAACAGCAATGCGGTCTGCGTTATGGATGGGGATGCGGCAGGTGAAAAGGCAGCGTTCTCTAGCCTCGAGCCGTTCTTGGATGCCGGCATTCAGCCAAGGGCTGTGATGATGCCCGACGGCAGCGATCCGGATTCCTTCGTGCAGGCCAATGGAATTGAGGCGTTTAATGCTCTGTTAGATTCAGCCGCGCCGCTCATGGATATCTTGATTAAGCGGCAGGCGGACATTCATCCCGACGACCCGCCCGGTCGACTGGCGGCCCTTCGAGAGGTGGTACCGGCTCTGTCTAAATTGACCGATGCGTTGTCGAAAGACTTATACATTTCGCAAATTGAGACGCAGCTTGGTTTGAGCTCGGAGATCATTCGAAGCGCTTTGGCCGAGGTGAAATCACCAAAACCGGGACGAGGTGGACCCCCACTTAGACAAGAGCCAAGACCAGGTCCAAATCGGGCGCCGCCACCCGATTATTTTTATCCAGAGGCCCAAAATGGCCCCTACACGGGCAAATTAGAGCCGATTCCGGAGTCGTTTTCACCGTCTATTCCGGAGTCATTTTTTTTACCTGGGTATGTGTCTCAAATACTTGTATTTATAGTGCAATTTCCGTTTCTCGCACAACGGATGCATGCCACCGGATGTCATAAATACTTGACGCAGCCCGGTCTGATTGCTTTTTTTCACAGCCTCTACGGTGAGGTTAGTGTAGGTAGAACACCAAACATTGACCAAATCCTATCGGGATTGGGAGACCCACAAGCGACCGCTTACTTGCGGGGGTTGCAGGCCCTTCCACTCATTGTTGAGTCGGAGGTGGTCGAGACGGCTTTTGACGATGCCATGTTGCGGTTGCAGCGCGGTGCGTTGGAGGCAGACCGGTCGCGGTTGAATAGGGAGATAAAAGGCGTGTTTTACTCCAACCCTATTCGTTGCGCCGAATTGAACGAGGAATTAAACCGCGTTCGAGCTGCATTGAGTCAGCTCAGCGCCGTATCAGCCAAGGGAGCAGGCTAGATGTCAGTATCCCAGGAGCAGCGTCAGCTGCGGGAATTAGTCGCACGTGGTCAGAGCAAAGGCTTTCTGACTAACGAAGAAGTCAACCGAGTCTTGCCGCCTGGCTATATGCCGGAGCAGCTCGATGAAGTACTCACCATGCTCAAGATGGCCAATATACGTGTCGTCGACCGGGAAGAAGCAGCAGCCGAGCGTAAGAAGGGCGTGAAGGAAGGCGAGGGTGATAATGCCTATCGCACTAATGATCCTGTCCGCGTCTACCTACGCAAAATGGGCTCTGTCTCTTTGCTCACCCGCGAGGGTGAGGTTGAGATAGCGAAGCGTATCGAATCGGGCCAGATTCATGTTCGTGACGCCGTTATCGACAGCCCAGTCGCCGCGAAAATCGCGGTCGATTTGGTCGATAAACTGCAGAAGCGTTGTGTTCGTCTCAAAGAGCTCATCGGTGAACCACCCGAGGGCGTGGAGATCGTTGAAGACCGAGCTGAAGTTCTCGTGCGGCTCGCCGCTGAGGTCAAAAAGCTAGACGGAGAGCGGCGCAAAATCGAAGAACGTCTTTCGGGCATTCAGCCGATGAAAGCCACGTACCGAAAGCAGCTCGAGACGCGTCTCAAGAACGTCAAGCAGCAGTCACGCGAGACCATTGTCGAGATGGGCTTTGTCAAGCGCATCATCGATATCATGGCCGGCCGGGTCAAACTGCTCTATCGGCGAGCGCTCATCGGAGAAGATCTCCAACGGCGTGCCGTCAAACGAAGTCGAGCAGACAGCCTTGCCAAATTGGACAAGGATCTGCGGACTCTTCGGCGAACAAAAGACAAGCGGACTGTCACGCGCATTCTTAACCGGTACAAGACCGATGATGTAGACTGGTTGAAGGGACACAACGAAATGCTGTCGACCGCTCGACGGTACATCAGTTGTGTCGAAATGGAAGTGGGCTGTAGTCTCGAAAATCTCCGTAAGCTGTACCGTACCATCCAAGTCGGCGACCGCGCCGCTGAGAGGGCGAAGACAGAGCTTGTAGAGGCCAATCTACGTTTGGTTGTGAGCATCGCCAAGAAATACACCAACCGAGGCCTTCAATTCCTGGACTTAATTCAGGAAGGCAATATCGGCCTGATGAAGGCCGTCGACAAGTTTGAGTACAAGCGAGGCTATAAGTTCAGTACGTATGCCACCTGGTGGATTCGACAGGCCATCACCCGTGCAATCGCTGACCAGGCTCGAACCATCCGGATTCCTGTCCACATGATCGAGACCATCAATAAGTTGATTCGAACGAGTCGCTATTTGGTGCAAGAAATGGGTCGGGAGCCGACGCCAGAGGAAATTGCCGAGAAGATGGACTTGCCGCTGGACAAAGTCCGCAAGGTCCTCAAGATCGCGAAAGAACCGATTTCATTGGAGACGCCCATCGGTGAAGAAGAGGACAGCCACCTGGGTGATTTCATCGAAGATAAGAACGCAGTCAGCCCAAGTGAGGCGGTCGTCAATCTGAGTTTGCAGGAACAAACTCGAAAAGTTTTGGCAACTTTGACACCAAGAGAAGAAAAAGTCTTGCGTATGAGGTTCGGAATCGGCGAAAAGTCCGATCACACTTTGGAAGAGGTGGGTCAGGATTTTGATGTCACGCGAGAGCGTATTCGCCAAATCGAAGCCAAAGCGCTTCGAAAACTCCGTCACCCCTCTCGAAGTAAGCGCCTCAAGGCGTTCGCTGATACTTAGAGATTTCCGGGTGCATTTTTTGTGTACCCTCAAGGGCCCATAGCTCAGTGGTTAGAGCCACCGGCTCATAACCGGTTGGTCCCAGGTTCAAATCCTGGTGGGCCCACCCTTTCGGGGGATTTGGTCAAAAGGGGCAGCCCGTGCTCAACGAACGGGTAGGAGAGACCGTGAAAGAAATACTCTGCGCACTCGTCGAGCTGCAAGACTTAGAAGACAGCCGCCGAGACCTTCGGACACTCAACAAACAGCTCGTTACCCTTAAAAATGACAATGAGGCCAGCCGCCAAATGTTCCAGCTGATGCTCGCCGAGAGAAATGCGCAGCTCGACGAGATCAGAACGTTTTGCAAAGAGAAAGAAGCCGAGATCAAAGCGGCGGAAGACGTCGCCAGGCGAGCGCGTGGTCGTTTGAGCAGCATCCAATCTCAGCGTGAATTAACGGCGCTCAACAAAGAGCTAGATACAGCTCGGCGCATGAATGCCCAGAAGAGCGAAGAACTCCTCAAACTCATGGAACAGCTCGAAGTGGCAACGACTGATTTTGAAAAGAAGACCAATGAGTTCAAGACGCTCGATGAACAAATGGCGGCAGCCGAGCAGGAGATCGAGACCAAGATCAAAGAGGGCGAGGCGGACTCTGGAAGTCAGACCGAGCGACGCGAAGAGTTACGTGCCTTAGTCGACCGCCCCACATTGTCGCGGTTTGACCGAGTCATCGCTGGACGAGACGGGGTTGCTGTCGCCAACGTCGTTGGCAACACCTGTACGGCGTGTCAGATCGCTGTTTCTCCTCAGGTGAAAATCCGCCTCATGCGGATGGCGACTCTAGAAGAGTGCAACCAATGTCGCCGTTATATCGTGTGGCGTGAAGGCCTTATGCCTGCTGTCACAGACGTTGAAGACACACCCGACGCGGTGACAGACGCTTAATTCCAAAGCGTCATTTAAAGATTCTCTGACCAGGACACGTGATCGCCGGCGCATGCGCGCGGGAGGAAAGTCCGGGCTCCATAGGACGTGGTGCTGGTTAATGGCCAGTCGAGGTGACTCGAAGGAAAGTGCCACAGAAAGCAAACCGCCGCGTTTTACGCGGCAAGGGTGAAAGGGTGCGGTAAGAGCGCACCGGGGGCATGGTGACATGCCTTGCATGGTAAACCCCACCTGGAGCAAGACCAAAGGAGGGCGCTTTGCATGACAAAGCCCGAGTGTCCGCTCGGCCGCTCTCGGTCAGGTCGCTAAAGCGTCATGGCAACATGGCGACTAGATGAATGATCACGCCCTGTATGTGGGTGACCCGTACAGGAGACAGAACCCGGCTTACGGCCTGGTCGGAGACTCGTCTTTCTTGCACTTCCGGCTCAATGTGCTTTGATTGGGTCTCTCTTGGGTAAGGATGCCGATGGCCAGCTTTAAAAACGGTGAGAAAAAAGTCATCGCTCGCAATAAGCGCGCCCGCCATGACTACACCATCGGCGATACCTTCGAAGCGGGCATTGTCCTCCAAGGCACAGAGGTCAAAAGCCTGCGCGACGGCAAGGCCACCATCGCTGAGGCCTACGTGCAGATCAAAGACTTCGAAGCCTATCTCTACGGATGCCATATCCCCGAATATACCTATGGCAATCGCAATAACCACGAGCCGCGGCGCATGCGCAAACTGCTTTTGAATCGACGTGAGATAAATAAGATCCGCATTCAACTGGAGCAGAAGGGCTTCACAGCCGTGCCCATGGAACTCTATTTCAAAAACGGCTATGCCAAGCTGACTTTTGGCCTAGGTAAGGGCAAGAAGCTCTACGATAAGCGTCAATCGGAGAAAGCCAAGACCGAACGCCGCGAGCTTCGAAATCAATACTGACAACGCGACAAGTTGACACAGACCCCATTGGTCCTTAGGGTCACTAGACCGGGCAGCCGGCACTCTTTGACAATTTGGGGGCGATTGGTTTCGACAGGGATGATGAAACCCTTGTTGCATGTCGCGGGTCTCGGTCTCCGCGTTAGAAAGGCTGAAAATTATATCTGCAAATGATGATGTAGAAATGGCGATGGCTGCGTAAGTAGTCCTCTCGCTCTGTCCTTGATGTCAGTACCTACGGGGCATCTTGGGCATAACGCCAGTGGGTTGGCCAATGGGTTTGGTTCGGTGGACCCTGCGGCGAGATTTTCACCGGGCTCCCCCGATGCTCAGCCTGTTCGTGGGCGTAGCTAGGGGTAAATTAAAACACGAAATAAACATGTAGATGCGAGTGGCGGACCGTTTCTGGACCCGGGTTCGACTCCCGGCGCCTCCACCATTTCCTTTTCTTTTCATGGCTAACTATCCAAAATGGTTGATAATGTTGCTTTGTGTGGAGATTGAATGCCCGCAATTTACCCGCAGGAGCTGCTAAATCCGCCGTCGACGATCTGTGACTCGGGTGGCGGGTTCAGCACGTTTGGAAAGCGTCCAATCGCCGCCTTAAGACCGAGGGCGCGCACATCCGTATAGATGCCACGCAGGCCCCTGTCATGACCGACGAGGTATGAGATTGCATCCGCATTCGCGCCTTTTTCGGTCAGGATTGAGTGGAACGCCTTACGAAATGCATGGTGTGGGCGCTGCTGCCACACCTCTGTGCGAACACCGGCCCTCGACCAGGCTCTGGCCATGTCACGTGGCCGAGCAATTCGTTCTCGGTGTCCGCGGCGGTTTGTGTGAATGACATATTCGCCCATTTGCGACCATGCACTCATCTCTGTCAAAAGATGCTCAGAGATGGGAACATGCCGGCCTCGCCGTTCTTGGCGGCTCTTACCAAGTTCTGGTCTAATCCGAAGCTCGCCGCGCCCAAAGTCAAAGTCAGTCCATTTGAGTCGCATGGCTTGATTGACCCGTAGACCCGTAAACGCGAGCACAACGGCAAGATTTCGTTGCCACTGTTCTGGCCCAATCGCGGCGATTACGCGTCGAAGCTCAAGTTCGGTTGCGGCCTTTGTTTCCCTTGGTGCTGGCCGCTTAATTTCCTTGAAACGGCGAGGTCGTGGCACGTGTTGCTCGAAGCGTTCGTCGTCATAGGCCCAGATCCAAGCAAGCTCGACGACTTCCTTAATCTTAATGACCGTCAGATCTGCACGCGGACGCCCATGTCGACCGCTCTCTCTTAAATGTGAGCAGAAGTCGGCGATCAACGGGCGCGTCAAAACCTTGGGTTCAATCACTCTACGGCCTCGAAATCGCTCATCGAGATACCGCTCAAACTCGCCCAAATAATTTCGGTATTTGACCAAAGTGCTTGGCTGAAGACTCAGTTGTTTGAAATCCAGATAGGCCAGCATAATTGAGCGCAGATCAATCATGTTCTGTTGACGGTACGGCGTCCAATCTTCGCCAAGACTCTTGGCTCGCTCAATGGCGATTCGGGCTCGATTGGCATCGTCCCGGCGATTAAACGTAGCTTGCTTTTCTCGACCTGTTAAATCTCGATATCGAACGATCCACGCATACTCACCGTAACTACTTCTACCCTTACTCTTACGCTTCTTTTTCTCGATAAATGCCATCACGTACCCTCCCCATCAGTTGATGGATTGTTGTGTTTTAAGGCAAAATCGGCGAAGATCATTTGTCGGTGAGCACCTCGTGTCACCTCCCTTGTCTTGGCCAATAATGTGCCTCGATGTTCGCAGATTGGGGTCATAGTTTTGCCGCTTAGCCCCAGTCTGCTTTTCTTTTTACGAGCTTCTAAGGCATGCTCGCCGCCT
>PCCS01000043.1 GCA_002731825.1 Myxococcales bacterium | reverse complement strand
TTGTCTTTCCCTGGTGTCTTTATTCCGGTCCGACGTCCCTTGAAAGTGCGCATACGAGCCTACGATTTGAGTGGCGCCGAATATGAACTTGAGGGGGACGGGCTTGGAGCACGAGCAATCCTTCATGAAATCGACCATTTGAATGGCGTTGTCATGGTCGACCATGTCTCCTTTTTAGTTAGGAAGAGGGCCTTGAAAAAACATCAGAAAAATCAGCAGCTTCTGGTCGACTAAACGAGACTCAAAAAGACATAACCTACACAGCATGGACAACACGTTCAGCCATCCAACCATCTCATAATTTACTTTCATACCTACATGTAGTATCTTGTCGTCATGCGAAGGGGGTCCAGTGAACGAGAGACGTCAAGAACCAAGAAAAGCAGCGGGGGGCCGGGTATACCTGACTCATCGAGGGCGTTGTCGGGTGGAAAATCTAGTAAATCTGTCAGCGACTGGAGTCTGCCTGCAAAGCGATGTGCGAATCAGTCCCGGTGAAGCCGTAAAAATCTTTTTGCCTATGCAACAGGGTTCAGATTGGAGAATGCACATGCTCTTAGGGACTGTGGTTCGGCGACGGTCAAAGTCCCTTCGGTCATCCGAATTAGCCGTAGAATTGTCTGAGACGCCCAACACGCAATTGGCGTCATATCGCCAATTTATTCTCTCCGAGTTCGGTTAGCTCTAGCTGGGCTCTAGCTTGCACTCAACGTAGCTCAAGTTGACGCCCCGGGATGAGGCAGCCAGCTGAAACTGATTGAAATCAGTCGTGCTGCCCTTTGAACTCTCGACATCCAGCACATAAACTTGGTCGATAGGGTGGGTGAGCGCGTGACGCATTCCATCCCTAAAACCGGTTCTTGAATCGAGATCTGGACCGCTCAGCCTATAGGGGAGTTGAATTCGCTCTGTTCGACAGAAATGGCGCACTCGGTCATTCATGTCTGCAAACTTGAGAGTCTCGTCGAACCGCGGCATGCCGTGCTGCAACCGATACATGTCAATGGCATTGCACAGAGCGATCATATCGGTTTCTTTATTCAGCGCGGCCGCTAGGTCATAACCCAAATCAATGTATGCATTTGGGGCGTTATCCCATGGAAGACGATCTCTCAGAAAGCGCCCGACAACGGCGAAGACTTCTTCATTGGACACTTCCGTCAAGTCGGCTTCGAATGGATGCGTCAAATCCATAAGGGCATTTTCAATGTACTGGATATTGATGGGCCCTTTACTGGGGCTTATATGGTCGACGATACGATGGTCGAAGGTGATGAGTCCAATCCGATCGTGCCTGTGTTGTCTCAACAGGCTTTGTGCCCGACCCCGGGCCCTATCAAGGGCGCTTTGACCCCGAGCACCGTACCTCATAGACGGTCCAATATTGAGCATGACCATAATGGATGGTGTATCGCTGCGTTCATATTGACGGACCATCAAGCGTTCAAATTTTGCACTGGCGCGCCATGCGATGGCCCGGGCCGTATCACCTGTTTGATAGGGGCGTAATTCTCGACAATCCCCTTGGGACCCGAGTTCAGATGCTCGATTACTGTCATCGGGATTCAACTCGTGATGTTTGCCAGAGCTCAAGACGGCGCCTGCTGAATAGTGGGGACTTGGTCTGATGGTCACTTTACAGCGCGTGAACAGATCGCGCCTGAGCTGAAACATACGAATCGTATCGAACCAAACCAGCTGGACGAGCCTGACATGCCATTGGCCGGCTTCTGGCATATCGACTGCCAATTTGAACTGCCCCTCGGCACAGGGTGGAACGATAATTTGTTTCTCTGCGGGGTCTTTAAAACCGTCGCAGTGGAGAGACAGGCCGACAGAGATCGCTGAGCGATTGAGTCCGGATAGAATCTCTACAGTAAAGATTTGACATCCAGACTCATCGCAACCGACCCAATCGAGTGCCGTTAATTGGATGGACTGCAGGTCCATCGACTTCACGGTTGACTGGCGGTAGGCCGCGATTAGAGCGAGGGTAAATACGCAGGTTAAACTACTCAGCAGGGGGCTGCCCATAATAGCACCACCTGCCGCAACCACCATGCTGAATATGCAGAGGGCACGACCACTTGGCGTCATCTGGATGTGGGTGCGCGTATAGTTCATTCGCGAGTTGGTCTCCTACATCATCGTTGCGGGTCCGCTGAACTCCACCGAATCGAGACAGGCGTCCAACACGTCATAGGCTTTGTGTCCATTAAATTGGCTTTCAGGTGTCAGAATTAATCGGTGACGAAGAACGGGCATAAACATTGATTTTACATCGTCGGGAACGACATAGTCGCGCCCATCGAGTAGAGCGTTCGCGCGTGATGCTTGGAGCAGGCTCACTGCCCCACGCGGGCTAATGCCCAATCGGACGCGAGGTTCGGACCGGGTTTTTTGGACCAGATCAACGACGTACTTTGCGATAGACGTCGAGACATGGACGTCGGTAACCTGAGTTCTTATGCGTGCGATCTGCTCCGCGTCGAGAATGGGTCGAGCAGGGTCAGGGCGCCTCCGCCAGGATGATAACATCGTCACCTCATCGTCATGGGAGGGATAGTCCATCTTTATACAAATTAAGAAGCGATCGATTTGCGCCTCAGGTAATGGGTAGACGCCAGCTTGCTCAATGGGATTCCTGGTTGCTATCACGAGGAATGGGTCAGGAAGCTGGAAGGTCCGGCCATCGATGGTGACTTGTTGTTCTTGCATAGCCTCCAGCAAGGCGGATTGTGCTTTAGGCGGGGCTCGATTGATTTCGTCTCCCAAGACAATCTGTGAGAATATCGGCCCTTTTTGGATTTCGAACTGGCGATTTTGCATGTTGAAGATATGTGTGCCAGTGACGTCCGATGGCAGCAAATCCTGGGTAAATTGCACTCGGCTAAATTTGCAGCCAAGGCAATCACTAAACCGCCGAGCCACCGTTGTTTTAGCAACGCCAGGGACCCCTTCTAAGAGGACATGTCCGGGAGAAAACAGGGACACTAAAAGTAAATCGGTAATGGATTGCGGCCCTACGAAGCCTTTCGCCATCTCTTCGTGGATCTGTTGCCGAATTTCAGTGATGGTCATCGTCGACTCCCTTCGTCTGGTCTGTGCGTCTGATTTTCTGACGTTTTGGGCGCAAGCTCTGGCCGCTTGACAATATAGATTTGCTCGCCCGGTTTTGACATTAAACTGGTCATTCGAGTCAGCGTTAGCATGACCAGGACGATCCCGGCTAGGGCGGCTAAACAAATGAGTATGATTCGGCCTATTTGCTCTGAGAGTTTGGTGCTCGGTTTGACTGACTCATTCGGTAAAGCCCACATTGTTTTCGGCCCGTAAATGAAGCCTGCTCGACTTTGTGCTCCAGCCCAATCGAGAAGCCGCGTCATGAGGCGCGCGTTTGGTGCGACCCGGAGCATTTGGTTAATGAACAGACTCGAATCACTGAGAGCGATGACGCTGCCCCGGCCAAAAGAAAGCTTAAATCCGATGCCTTCGCCATCCTTGGTGACGATGCCTGGCTCAAACTCGTCTTCGCTTACGAGCTTCCGCGGGTGGTTTGCCAGTATAAAACCCGTACTCATGGTTTGGCCCAGAAAGTTGTTTTTGGTTCGAAGCCGCAGGATCGGCCCGTGCTCAAACGTGGGGGATGATGACTCGGCGAGTGTCAGCCCAAATGCCTTAAAACAGGCTTTGGAATGGGGGCGTTCTGCCACCAGAACCAATCGGCCTCCCTGCTCTATAAACCTCTGTAATTTAACGGTATCAGAGGGTGAGCAAACAGGGTCGAGCAGAATGATACTTGTGTTTTCTGGCTGCGAAGCGCGGACTTGCTCTGGGCTTGCCATGGCGATAAATGACCGTTTTTTGGCTTGGTCTATGAATTGAGAAAAGGCGTCCCAACCCTCTGTCTGTGCATAGAGGAGACCTGTAGCCCCTAATAGCCACAGTGCGCTACCGAACATCATGCTCACTGGACGACGATTAAACATCATCGGGCCTCTCGGTTGAGTTCGCCGACAGTGTCTGCCATACGATGGTAGTCGCCGACCTGGCTCAATGTCGGGGTGGTGGGTCCAAAACAGAGCTGCTCGGTCCAGCTCGCTAAGCGCCAAACGTTGTCAGCTTCGAACCCGCGCTTGATGAGTTTGGGAGTCGCCTCGCGGACTGTATGCACACCAAACTTGATGATTGGAAAACCAGCCGTGGCCAGCAACTCCATAAATCTGATTTGAACCGAGGCTCTGTGTGTCCACAGTCGAACCCGTATAGATGCTCCCGATCTCGATACGCGAACCAGTTCGGGGACAAACCCCTCACTTTCCACTAGAAACAGCTCAATTCCGGGCTCAAGCGGTGCTTGGCCCTCGTCATCCGTGAGTTGGCTATTGGACCCCTTTCGTTTGCCGAAACGGTCAATGAGCTTTGCATCCGATTGAAGGCAGGCGGTAATTCTGGCGTTGAGCGAGCGTCCGGTACACGCGCATCTGACGAAGACGATAGGGGAGGTCGACGCGTCGGCCTCTTGGAAAAACTCGACGTTGGACCCCAAATCGGTCATCGGGTCTATGTGCACACGTGCCTCAGGTAGGTCTTTTTTCTGGCGCCGAATAAAAATCGCGATCGCCCCGACTAAGCAGATTGCTAAGGCCCATCGGGGCATGGTGTTGAGTGCCATAGTCGACGGCTTCTTATACGCAAAAGGTGCGCTTTCAAATTCGGTCCAGCCTATATGTCTTGACCGCGCGACCACTTGAAACTCCGCCGTATTGTTTAGCGTGCTGACGGGAATCTCAAACTTGATGCGGCCCTGCTGTACGGATGTCTGGGCGATGGCACCCGCTTTGGTCCGCAACGAAATGGCCGTATCGGCTGGATACAGTCCGTCCATTCGAACAGAGACGCTGATGTGCGGTGTATCGCGGATGATGCGCTCTCTAAAGCTCACCGTAGCATTTAGCTTGGCTGAGACCAGGATCTCGGCCGTCGCATTGGCAAATTTCTGAGGTCCGTCAAGGCCTTCGACCCTAAGTTTGTGAACACCAACGGCCAATGATTTCAAGCGCCACGAGCAGCGGCCACCCCCGTTGGTTTTACAGCGGCTAATTTGTTTGTCTTTCAGATACAGTCCGACGTTGATGCCGGCCAAAGGCGCCCCTTTTCTTTGGGTTGCAAGAACTTCGATTGCTGCGGCCGCACCGAAGTCAATCTGTGTGGGGAGTGCCAGCTCAAGCCGTGCAGTTTCGGGTCGAGGGGGGACGGTCATACGCTCTTTACAGCTCGAGATGAATTCTGCGCCGGCAAAGGTCAGTATGACGGATGAAGGCCGGTCGCTACGGCCTGGCAGATTGAAGTTGAAGCGGCCGTCTTCCTTTGTTCGAGTTGTTCTTTGCTCCTTTTGCGATTGAAGCTCAATTCGTGCATCGCCGATGGGATGACCGCTGTCATCAAGTAATCGTCCGCTGACTTGGAGCCCACCGTTCTGATACTCGGATGTCAGCTCACTGAACTGACTCGCCCCGCGAACCACGACTACTGGGCTAGCAAGCGCCAAGACGGTCGTCGCAAAAAGAAACAGAACTGGCAAAAGCTGTGGCATAATTGCAAACCTACGATGAAGCTGGGCCAGCCTGCAACGGCGACGCGTCGACAAAATACGGTGTGACCAAATATGATGGGGACTGGACGAGTGACAGGCAATCTGTTGAATAGCAAAATCTGGTGGGTGATCACCGTCTGGTTTGGGAGCTATGGAGCCTTGCTTAGCGCGTCTCGCCATTGGCCCTTTGGACAGCTCCCCATGGTCTCCTTTGCGTTAAGCTTTCTCTTACTCTGCGGCTGCGTGGTCATTACGGCAGCAATCGCATCCGGTACCGTTGAAGAGTATGGGAAATTACCGCTCTGGCATACGGGCCTACCCTTGTGTGCAGTGGGTCTCGGAGCCGTTGTCCATTTACCTTTGGAGTGGATCTATCCTTGGTATGGTGTCTCTCTTCTTTGGTTCGCATCGATTATAGGCGCTCGGTTGGGCCGTGAAATACAAAGTCCGTCTCATGTGTGGCCACTGGTTCTCGTCGCATGCGCATTTGACTATTGGAGCGTCATGACACCTGCAGGTTTCACCCAAGCAGCTGTCGAAGAACCAGGATTACTCTCGTCTATAAATCCATTGATTCTGGTCTTTCCGATTCCCCTAGTCGGGCCGCAGCCTATTCTCGGTGTTGGAGACGTTGTGTTCGCAGGTTTTTGCATGGGCATTGTGAAAAAGTTGGAGGTGGACGTGGGCAGGGCGTGTTTGGGTCTTCTTGCCGGTTTTCTTATTTGTCTTGTTCTCCTACTGAGCCTACAAATGCCCTTGCCAGCATTGCTGTGTATCGGTCCTGCATTCGCTTTATCTTACGGGCGCGCTTTGAAGCCTAAACTCATGGAAATGTTTGGTTCGCTTGCATTTATAATCGTAGGTCTTCTTGTTCTCACAGCCGTCCGATCAGGATAGGTAGCGCCTGTATGACGTGGTTTTTCCCACGTGCCGAAGACCCCTGATTTCCCCGTAAAATTCTGTCTTTGAGACGCCAAAGTATTCCGTTGTCTTCATGAGGGTGCTAAAAGCCCTGCAACTCATGAAATTAAAACGCCTCGATATTCACGGCTTCAAGTCGTTCTACCACCGTACAACCGTCGTTTTCGACGAGGGGATCACTGGTATTGTGGGGCCCAATGGCTGCGGCAAATCCAACATTGTCGATGCCCTTAAATGGGTCATGGGTGAACAGGGGGCCAAGTCACTGCGGGGCGCCTCGATGGAGGATGTCATTTTTAATGGCAGTGGCCAACGGGGTCCAATGGGCATCTGCGAAGTCAGTTTGACCTTCCAAAATGATGGTAAATCCGAGGTGCCACAACGATGGATCGACGTCCCAGAGATCGCTATTCGACGGCGTTTAGAGCGGAGCAAGGGGTCGGATTACTCCGTCAACAAGCAAAGATGCCGCTTGGCTGATGTACAAGATCTCTTGTCCGGGACTGGAGTGGCATCGGGTCCCGGTGGTCGTCGGGCATATGCCATCATAGAACAGGGACAGATCAGTAAGATCGTGAGCGCAAAAGCCGATGAGCGCCGGCTTCTCATTGAAGAAGCTGCTGGGATCAGTCGTTATCGCCAGCGCCGCCAGCTCGCGGAACGTAAAATGGTGTCCACTGAGCAAAACCTAGAACGCGTTGACGACATTGTTTCTGAAGTTGAACGCCAAATGCGAAGCCTCCGGCGACAAGCAAAAAAAGCGGAACGTTTTCGAGAATATCGCGATGAAGCTCGCCAGATCGCTGTTCTGGTCGCGCTTTTTGACTATCTTGAGTTGAAAGACGGCCTTGAGCAACAGCGGACGCAAGTCGAGAGTCTGCTCAACGCTGAAAAAGACTCCATTGTCGCGGTCCAGACCGCCGAGGCGACGCGACTCGCCGTACAAACCCAGGAACGTGACATCGCGCTTAAGGTGAATGCCACATCCGCGCGCTTGCGACGGGTGGAAGAGACTGTCCTTGTGGCGAGGGAGCGAATTGCAGGCTACGCGCGTGAGCGCGATATGCTGCATGCCCAATTGAACCAGGCGCAGAGAGACTTGGCTGTGGGCGAGGGCCGTCGAAGCGAATTAGAACTTGAACTGGACGAGACCGTCGCACGGTGTAGTCAACTCGAGGCCGAAAGCGGTGAGTTGAAGTCGATGGTTACCCAGCGTGTGGACGCTCACAAAGATTCAGCCCGCCGAGTCATTGAAGCCCGCGCTGATTTAGAAGGACACGTTCGAAAAGAGGCTCAAGAGGTCCAGGTGATTACTCGGGCACGAGCCGACTTGGAAATGGGCGTACGGATGCAGCGTGAGCTTGCGATCAGACGAGAACGGCTTGCCCAGCAAAATCAGGGACAGCGAGATCGTCTGGCCAGCCATATGGAGACGGTCAGCGACTGTAAGACGCGGCTGATAGACGCCCAGGCCGCCGAGGCTTTGGCAGAGACTGGATTGCAAACTGCCACGAAAGATGCGCAGGCATCCAGAGGACATCTCGACCAATGTGTTGAAAAAGAACGGGATTTGCGTGACGAGATCGTCACCAAGACATCGCGTCACGATAGTTTAATCGAGTTGGAAAGACGGCGCGATGACCTAAGTGACGGCTGTAAAAGTATACTCGATGCTCAACTAGAGGGGTGCTTGGGACCGATTTCTGGCCTCTGGGACGTCCCTCAAGAATATGAAGCAGCGCTTCAGTCCGCCTTGAGCATCAACATGGATGCCGTCGTCATGGACTCAATGGCGTCTAAACGAGCAGCGATAGTCTATGCAAGCGAGGCTGAGACGTCCAAAGTTTTGCTAGCGCAGATGAACACGGCGAGCGTCAACAGAACAACTCAGCTCCCGGCAGGAAATACGGCCATCGGTTATTTGGTCGATCTCATTAATCCATCAAAGGGGCGAGATTTATTGGCCCACTGCATCTCAGACGCACTGCTTGTCGAGTCTATTGACGATGCGTTGGAGGTTCTCGAAAAAGGGTTTTCAGGTTCTGTTGTGACCCGGGCCGGGGATCGGTTCTTGGCGGATGCAATCGCTTGTGTCGGTCGAGCAGGAGATGACTTAGGCCCGCTCCAACGCAAGCGTGAGATCAGGCAACTGGCCACTGAGATCGATGAACTCAAAGCGGCCCATGAGGCGCTAAAATCTGCTCTTGATGAGGCGAGACAGGCTGTCGATGCGGCCAGGCATACGCTGGATGAAGCAAGAACTCAAGCGCGGACCACAGCCATCGTGAGAGCGGAGCAGCAGAAAGAATTTGAGCAGCTTGAAAGGCAGCGGGTCTTGCTGGCCCAATCAACAGAGCGGTTTGATCTGGAAATGGCAGAGATCGAAAGACAGCTGGAGACAAACCAATCGCTCGAACAAGATGCCAAAGGCCGCTTACGAGACGCAGAGTCCAATCGCGGTGATCATCAGCGAACGATTCGAGATGCCGAAGATATAGTTTCTCAGCGAGAACAGATTCGTGATCAGGCTCTGGGCGATATGCATGATGCGAAGGCGCGTGCGAACACGGTCGGTGAACGTCTCATTGGAATGCGGACATTAGTGTCTCGGCTGGAACGGCAGATTAACGAGATTCAAGTGCGACGAGAGCGCGTCGTCTCAGTCGGGGACGATGTCGAACGGCGGCTGGCCGAACTCCAGGCACTTGTTGAGTCCGACAAGACCCAATGCGCGCTGGATGAAGAGAGTGCGGCTGAGTTTTCGGGTGAATTGGCATCCGTAAAATCAGAGCATGAAACGCTCAGAGAAAAAGTTCTTCAGGTCGATGACTCTCTCGAGAACACCAGGGCCAAACGTGACGAGATTCGGACACGGCTTGGTGATGGAAAGCTTGAATTAGAATCCATCAAGCTGCGGGCCGACAATATCGCTTTACGGATGAAGGAACGCTACCAGGTCGAACTCATGGAGGCTGCCGACAATATGGAGGGCCTCGAAAGACCAGGACCCGAATCTGTCGTTCGACTGGAAGAATTGGAAATACTCCTCGAGAAGATGGGTGATGTAAACGTAAGTGCCATCGACGAATTTGAAGCCGTGGCCGAGAGATTCGAATTCTTAACGACGCAGCGTGATGATTTATTGAGCGCACTGGCTGATCTGGAGTCGGCAATCAAAGAGATCGACCAGACGAGTAAAGCCCTATTCATCGAGACATTTGAGGCTGTTCGAGGTCACTTCCGTGAGCTCTTTCCGCGTTTGTTCAGGGGTGGAGAAGCGGATTTAGAATTGACCAATCCGGACGATCTCTTGGCCACCGGCATTAATATGAACGTCAGTCCGCCGGGTAAGAAAATTCAATCTGTCGAGTTGCTCAGTGGTGGCGAGAAGGCGATGTGCGCCATCGCACTTATCTTTGCTGTTTTTCGGCATCGGCCAAGCCCGTTTTGTCTCTTGGATGAAGTTGACGCGCCCCTCGATGATGCGAACATAGGCCGTTTTAATGAAGTGGTGCGAGAGATCGCGCAGAGAAGTCAGGTGATACTTGTGACGCACAACAAGCGAACGATGGAGATCGCAGACTCGCTTTATGGGGTCACAATGGAAGAATCCGGCGTGAGTAAGCTCGTCGGTGTGCGTATGTCATGATAGGAAAAACTGGATGAATGTTTCTGTGATTTTTGCGCTTCAATTCTATGCGCTCCTTGGGCAAGCGGACGAAGCACCAGCCGACCCAATGGTCCAGTATATTATTTTTGGCGTTATGGGGCTTTTCGTTCTCGTCCTCTTGGTCAAAGGCCTATCCTCGAAGCCGGATTTTGATGCAACACGGGACATCAGTCGCCCAGATGAGGAACAAACGGCTCGCTCCGCCTCTGACATTGAAGCAGAAGCGCGGCGCGTTTTTGAAATTCCTCATGTCGCTGTGGACGATGAAGGGGATGTGTCCCGCACCAAAATTCGTATTATGCGGACCGAGGAAGAGCAGGCGCCGACGGCGGACGACACTGCGTTGGAGTCGCCGGGAGACGACAGTCCTGAACCCGAAGCTGAGATCGATCCCAATCTTGAGAAGAGCGGCAAAACTTTGGGTCAAGGCTTGGCGCGTACCAAAGCTGGATTTGTCTCCCGCTTGAGTCAGCTTTTTAAGAAAAATAAGGCCATCGATGACGACCTGATCGGTGACCTTGAAGAAGCCCTTTTTACAGCCGATATCGGCGTGAGAACAAGTCAGCGACTGGTCGATATGGTCAATGAAAAACTGAGCGCTGGTCAGCTAAAAGATAGTCAGCAGGTTTGGAGTCAGATCAAGGACGAAATTCGAAACATTTTAAGCTTCGAATCAAAGCCCTTAGATCTAGATGCACACACGCCTTATGTCATCATGGTTGTGGGTGTCAATGGGGCCGGTAAGACAACGACCATTGGCAAGTTAGCCAGTCTCTATCGTCGCAGTGGAAAGAAAGTGTTGTTGGCAGCCGGTGATACATTCAGAGCAGCGGCCGTTGAACAACTGGAGGTTTGGGGACAAAGAGCAGATGTACCCGTTGTTCGTGGACGAGAAAATCAGGACCCATCCAGTGTGATTTTCGATGCATGTCAGCGAGCGGAGGCCGAAGGGTTTGATGTGATTATTGCTGACACAGCAGGCCGACTCCAAGCCAAGAAGGAATTGATGGAAGAGCTGGCCAAAGTTCAGCGAGTCATCGATAAAGCACTGCCAGGCGCACCCCATTCAGCGTGGCTTGTACTGGATGCGACCGTAGGACAGAACGCCATTAGCCAAGCTAAGGAGTTTAGCCAAACCGTTGATTTGACGGGGGTTGTACTGACGAAACTTGATGGGACCGCTAAAGGTGGGGTCGTGATCGGTATCTGCGATGAAATGAAGTTCCCCGTCCGCTATATCGGCATTGGCGAACAGATCGAAGATTTACGTGTATTTGACCCTAAAGCCTTCGCGGACGCTTTATTTTCCGACTCCGTTTAATCAGGTCATATGACGGCGTTTTAGCGTCATTGAAGTGGCACTGCCAGACATTGCGACCGGAGAAACACACCTTGGTCAATGTTCGTCATTCTTAGCACTCGACCTATTGTCCTAGCGGGTCGAAAGATGGTACTCATTCTGTCACTGGAATCCCCTTGGGTGTCGTCGCGCATGTTTCGCTTCATTTCATCAATCGCATGCCTCGTTGTGTTCGCGTTTGTTTTCCCATCGCCTGCGTGTGCGCAGGACGATGACATGTCTTTCTCGCTCGATGAGGTTACAGGTGGTGATGAGACCAGTTTGGGTGATGAAAGTGATTCGGACGAACTTGAGTTCGACATTATCGATACGGAAAAAACGGCAAAGGCTGTCGAAGCTCAGAAACGAGCGGAGTTGGATCTAATTCGTGTGATTCAGCGACGCCCATTTTTGAGAAGACGGCGCTTTGAGATCGCGCCGAGCTTGGGGACCAATATCAACGACAGTTTGGTGAGCTTCTTCATGGCCGGCGCCTCGGCCACCTATCACGTCACAGAAGTCATGGCCATCGGTGCATCGGGCACATTTTCCCTCGGGTCTGAGACAGACCTATTTGACCAGGTCATCACCGACTACGATGTGTTTCCTGAAGTCTCAAAGGTGCAATGGTCAGCGGCCCTCGATTTTCAGTATGCTTTTATGTACGGAAAATTTGCGCTGTTCAACACGTGGATTATTCCCTGGGACACCTATGCAGTACTTGGAGCGGGTGTGACTCAAACTCAGCTGGATATGCATCCCACACTAAGTGTCGGTCTAGGCCAGCGGTACTTCATGAATCGTTGGTTTACGCTGAACCTTTCCATCCGAGATGGTGTCTACAATGAAGATTACCCAGGTGGCAGCGAGATTGTGAATAACTTAGTGTTCAGCGCCGGGGTCAGCTTTTTTCTACCACCGAACTTTAAGTATCAGCCACCGCGTCGGGTGAGGCGAAAATAGATGAGATTGACCAACACGAAGACGACTCAAGGCGACTGGGCGAGGACGAGGGGATTGGGAGCTGCTCGTGGTCTGTCACTTGTCCTGACGGTCCTCGCTGTCAGCACGGCTCAGTTTGCCGTCTCCGTGGTTGAGGCTGCCAATATACAGGGCCCGAAGCGGACAGCCCTGGAAAAACTCCAAGCTGGAGACGCGGTTCGTAACCGTTTTATGTTGCGTTCAGACCGGTTTGAAGTTGCGCCCACGGTCGGCTTCACTCTCAATGATGCATTTCGGCGTAACGTTCTATTGGGCGTCGACTTTGACTACAACTGGAGCGATAGTTGGGCGGTTGGCGCCGCTCTACAGTATGGGGTCGGGCTCGACTCGGCTCTGAAAGAACGACTTGAAGCTGAGCGCCCTGACCGCGTAAGGCAAGGGGGATTCGCTGAATTGAAATTAGCGGCCGCTGTTGAAGTCACCTACACGCCAATTTTTGGTAAACTGGCGTTTTTAGGTCGTAAAGTTTTCGACTACGATACCCACCTTATTCTTGGTGCTGGCCTTGCCAGTGTATCGGGGAATCCTGAGGTTGAAGAATTGTCACCCATGCTGGTTGGCGGCGTTGGCGTACGTTTTTTCATGAATCGATCGTCGGCTATTTTGCTGCAGTTCAAGGACCAATTATTCAGTTATGCTCTCAATGCGGTGGACGGTGGTTCGAGTAGTGGGGATGGAGCAAAAAGTGGTGCCGCGAGCGAATGGCGTAATACGCTGTCCGTGACAATTGGCTATAGCTTCTTCTTTCCAACTCAACCTAAGGTCAGCAACTGATTTCGTGCATTCCGTAGGTAGAGCGCTGTTCGGCACTGTTTATCGACGACTCGCCGCGTTGGTCGTCGCCTTAGGTGCGTTCTATTCACTCTCCGGTCTCATTCTACACTACGTAGACAACTCGTGTTCCTCGGCGGGGTTGAGTCTGTTTTTAATCGCCCTCTGGTTTGTGATTGGAATCGGGACGGGCTTTGCGACAATCCTGTCCCTCAGTGATCTTCTAATCGGACAGAATTTCTTAGATAACTTTCTAACGGATGAGATGGCTCAACTTGATGCCAAGCTGAGTGATGAAAACCGAGATGATGGCTTCATCGATGACGAGTTTCTTAAGGGTGGGGCGAACGAAACGAAGTTTGGGATCTTGTTCTTAGTTTTTGCCGCGGCACACCTTGTCACAGCTAACACGCTGTCGGATCATTTTCTGCAGCGCTACATGCACTCAGGGCTGGCTTTGATCAAGCTGCGAAGCGCGGATGAATTAAACCGACGGCAGGGCCTGGATATGTTGGTCGAGAGACTTGATCTGCAAAGCACGCCGGATATTGAACGGGCGGTCCTGTCCGCATTGGATGACCCCATGGAAGGGGTTGTTGTTCGTGCCGCACATATCGCGGGGACTTTACGGATATCGGCTGCGGCATCAAGACTCATTAAACTTGTCGATGAGAGGCCCGAATTAGCGTTTCCGGTCATGATCGCCATCGGGCAGATCGGGCCGGGTCCTACGACTGACCTGGCGCGTAAGCTCGTCGCGTCCCCTGCGGCCCGCGCGGAGCCCGTGGCACAGGCCTATATGTTTGGCATGCTAAAGTCGACGGAGATTAATCGATTGTTAGAGATCTTTGGTACGCCCAATGCGGAGGAAGATGCCCGCGTAGCGGCGATTTGGGCGCTTGGCCAACTCAGAGATAATCGCCTTCTCAAAAGCTTGACAGACGGACTTAAAGATCCAGCGCTAAGGGTCCAATGCACAGCCATAGCAGCTTTATCCAACTTGGTTGCAACCGACTCGGCGCCACCTCTTATGGACGCTTTTGAGTCTGAGAAAGACATTCGGGCCCAGTGTCCGGAAATTTTGGTCCCTGTCCAAGAAGGGGGTCCAATCAAGATCGTTACCAAGTATCGGCTGAAGCTCTTTTCAATCGTTCGAGCTTTAGCCACGACGGATCATCCGGATTTAATTCCGTGGTTGGTCCAGCACCAAAACATGTCAAAAGACTACAATACGAAAGTCTTGATGAAAAAGCTTTGGGAGAAGCTCAAAGAAAAAGATGCTCGGGGTGAACTTAATATGATTCGTCATAGATTGAGGACAAGAAAAGCCCAAACGGCCGCGGAAAAGGGCGGAGCTGCCCAAGAAGGCGGGGGCAGTGGTCGCGTAGACAAGACGGGAGAGAAAGGTGGAGACAGCAGACCAAAAAGGTAAGGTAGCGTCCAGCCGCCTGCCCGAAATATGGGCTTTTGCCGGCGGCAAAGGTGGGGTTGGGAAATCCCTCGTCTGTGCTTCGGTAGCTGTCTCCTTAGCGCAGAAGGGGCTGCGTGTGATTGCTTTGGATGCGGACCTAGGCGCAGCCAACCTGCATACTTTACTGGGTCTTTTGCATCCAGCGAGAACCGTTGCTGAATATTTCGAGTCTGATTCACTGTCTCTAGCCGATGTCTGTCTCCCGACACGAATTCAAAATCTCACATTGATTAGCGGCGCCTCAGCCATTCTTGAATCCATCAACCCGGATTTTGAAATGCGGAGGGCATTTTTACAGGATTTGGTGGAACTCGATGCTGATGTCATTCTCATCGATCTCGGCGCGGGTGCGCATTATCCGACATTAGATTTATTTGCCATTGCTGGCCATCGCATTGTGGTGACCAGTCCTGAGCCAACGTCTATCCAAAACACCTATAGTTTTCTTAAAGCGGCGACTTATAGACGGCTTGAGTTAGCACATGGTAACAATCCAGAGTTTCGATCCTTGCTCCGGCGGGCTGTTAAAAGCAGCGGTGAAAATCGAATCGAATCAATCAATGAACTATTAGACCATGCAAGCCAACTGAGTTCGAGTTTGCAGGCGTCTCTCAAGGTTCGCTTAGACTCAAGCGTTCCAAAGCTCATCATCAATCAGTCGGGGTTTGAAGACGAAAAACGAGTTTACAGCGCCCTTGCCATCGTGTGTAACAAGTATCTGGGATTCAAACCTTTACATGTCGGGACCTTACCCGATGACCCCTCGGTCCGCGTCGCTGTCCGACGTATGCGACCGGTTCTTGTTGATGCGCCAGATAGCCCTTTCGGCCAGTGCTTAGCTCGTCTAGTGAACTCCATTAATGCACTTCCGCAAACTCCGGACCTCAACTTGCTGCTGAGTGTATCTCAAACTATTGGACGCGGTACGGCTCTATCAGAACTTGCCGAGGAGCTTGAATCGCGCCATGCGAGAAACAGACATGCATCCCGTCCTAAGAGTTTAGCCGACGCACTCCAGGCGGCCTCGAATCAAGGGGCTGTTGACGATAATGAACACGAGTCGAAACAAGACCTCATTAGACCGGACGCGACTCCTGGTCCAAGCGCCCTTTTGGACCCGCAAGAGGTGCGAAGGCCGATGCCGACAATGACTGCGGAAACCGCTGATCTGAATCTTGATTCCTTCGACGAAGCCATTGATAGCCCCTTCGCGGACTCCATTGCGGATTCTGAATTGGACGGCCGTCCTGAAATGGAGTTAGGCGAGGCCGATTCAGCTGTATCGGCTGACCCGGACTCCGATGCAGGAGACGCAGTGGATGCAGTGGATGCAGAGCCCGCAGAGCCCGCAGAGCCCGCAGAGCCCGCAGAGCCCGCAGAGCCCGCAGAGCCCGCAGAGCCCGCAGAGC
>PCCS01000042.1 GCA_002731825.1 Myxococcales bacterium | reverse complement strand
CATGGCAATGTGTCGGAGGCAACACGCGCTGTATTCCAAACGTCACGCCGGGCGCTGAAGTATGCGACTTGGAAGACAATGATTGCGATGGACATATCGATGAGCGCGTCAAAAACACTTGTGGGTCTTGTGGAGCGATTCCAACTGAAACATGCAATGGATTCGACGATGATTGTGACGGACGTTTGGACGAAGACGATAGCTGTGAGGATGGTTTAGCTTGCTATGATGGACGTTGCCTCACAGCGTGCGATGCTCAGGGGGACTGCGAGGGCGGTCAAGAAAGTGTCTTTTGTGCAGACGGGGCCTGCGTACCATGGTGCCAGCAGCAGGGCTGTGCTGGTGAAAACGAAACATGTACCGAAACTGGGTGCCAAGACCTATGCGCAGACATCGCATGCGATGATGGAACCGTTTGTAATGGTGGTGAGTGTGGCCCGGACACGTGTGCGTTTGTCGGGTGTCCTGAAGGCGAGCGATGCCTACCGACCGGGTGTGAGCCCGACCCATGTTCGGGAGTCGACTGTGGCGAGGACAGTTTTTGCCGCGATGGTGAGTGTATTTTCAGCTGTGCGGATGTTGCTTGTCCGGCGGCTCAAGCGTGTATCGACGGCTTGTGTGCGGACACAGGCTGTGGGCCTGTTGGGTGTCCGGAAGATGGCCAGATTTGCATTGATAACCTTTGCGTTGACGACCCATGCAACGAAGCTGACTGTGTGACTGGGTCAGTCTGCTACAAGGGCGATTGCTTACCCGACCCATGCGAGGGAGTCACGTGTCCACGATATCAACGCTGTGCGTTGATCGATGGGACCGCACAATGCATTGCCGACTGGCCTATAAATCAAAGCAGTGGCGCCGGTGGTGAAGCCGGTGCAGGTGGTGAAGCTGGTGCAGGTGGTGCCGGTGGTGCCGGTGGTGCTGGCGGTGCCGGTGGTGCTGGCGGTGCCGGCGGTGCTGATGCGGGTGCAGGCGCTGGAGCCGGAGGGGCTGACGTCAGGTCTGACACTGACTCTGATTCGGGTTGCTCTTGTGATGTGTCCAGTGGCACTGATTCTGGGCTCTTCGGCCTCCTGTTACTTTTGCTAATCGGCTGGTTGAGGCCAAAGGCGCGTCGGACTTAACCTGTCCATCCACTGATTTCGTCGCTCGCTAGATGAAAGCGCACTTGTCGTCTGGGCGACTCATTGGTCGCGCTGCCCTCGGGCCAACATACTCACTTGCTATTTTGCCTTTGGGCTGCGTCTAGCAACCCGACGCCTATGTCCGCGTCTAGCGACTGGATAAGTATGGGGAACTCAGGGTCTCACGATATGATTAATCGTCGCTATTGAGCTCGCCATCTTCTCGTTCTAGGCTCGAATCTGTAGGTGCTAATGCATCGGTGGCCCGACCATCTTGAGATTGGTGCGCATCATCACGGCTGCCTCCGTCTTCCGGGGCCGCCTCATTCGCGTGACCCCCATCATCTGTCGCGGAGTGCGAGTCAGTGCCTGCATCGTTGACGACGGCATCAGACGCAGTTGTTGCATCCATGGCTTGCGCGTCGACGCCTGAATCATTTACGACTGGAGATGAATCGCTGGCAAGCAACTGATCTCTAACGAATGCATCATCTGGCATCGAGTCGGGCGGTGTACCACCGTCAAAGATGACTGCGCTGTCCAAGACGTCAGAATCGATGACCTGACCGGACGCATCCAGAGGCTGACCTCCGTCATTTTGGGGGGCGCTGCCGTCTAGCAAAGTCGCATCGCCAAGGCCTATATCTTCGGCTAGGCCAGCATCGAGTTCTGGTACGACAGCATCGCGGTTTCCTAAACCACCGTCTTCTTGCGCGCCCGCATCATTTATCCCTGCGTCTGGGGGGGCCGGCGGATTACACAAATTCGCAGCACCTGGCGTCTCCCTGACTATACTGAAGTCATCTCCATTGATATCGGTATCAGCCCCATTGGGACAGCGGCTAATGGATTCACCAAGGTCATCGTTTGGATCGTCTGGAGCACTCAGATTCCCTTCGGTAACCCCCTCAATGTCCCCAGCGTACGACATTGAGTCAATGACGACATCACTGTCTAACAGTTGAAAGCCGTCCGGGCCGTTTTGGATGTCATGTTCCGTTTGCCGGGATTCGATAGGAATAAACAGTGTGTTTCCCGGTAAGGCGTCTTCAAGTGCTTGATCGCCGACGATGAGATATCTGAAGCCGGGTAGCTCAGGGTGTATGGCACCCAGTTCAAAGCGTTCATAGGCCTCCCCATCATTGCCGTTAATGAATTCTAGACTTATCGTCTCAAGAGACAGTGGGATAGGGCCCGGATTATAAATTTCAACATATTCTCGGAACTCTGCGCCTGCCATGTCCACATTCACTTCGTTAATCACAGGTCGGCTCGGTTGGGGCGTAACAAATATAGGCACGCGCGCAACCAAAGGCCCCAGATTGACGGAAATCATCGATTCCCCAACGCCCATCCCCACCAGCTCGAATACGCCAGAATGCGAGTTCGGCTCCAATACGAACTCCTCAGCGTGTCGAACAATGCCCGGGACCTCGGATCGGATTCGTACGGTTTGTGCTGCTCGAGTCGGCTTATCAAAAATGACTCTCACTCGGATCGCTTCGTCTAAGATGACGCCGTAAAAATTCCGTTCAAACTCAATGGACTCGGCATCAGCACGCTCGCCATAGACGGCGATCAAGGCGGTCTGAGCACCGTCTTGTGTTGCGGTTTGAGCCGTTACGGTCACACCGACATGTTCTTGGCGCGCAACCGTGGGAAGCACAGCCGAAATTGCACCTGCAGGGATGATGATTTCTGGAGGGACAGACACATGTGCTGGTGCGGACGATTGGAGGAGAACTAGCTGCCCATCAGGACCCGCAGGCCGGTTTAATTGAACCTGAACGGGATGTCCTAAAATAGACCGCGGAGGGTTTTCAAAACCGGCTCTTAAATAGCCATAGTTCGGTTCGAACCCCAGTACGATCGGTGGGCCTTGATCCAGATCGTTGGCATCCCTTGGTTCTAATTTATAGTGTCCATTGGCAAGCCGGTGAATGCCGCAAATTTGTCGAAAACCGTTGCCGAGTTCGGGGAATGGCGTCGATAGGTACAAGATATCGTTCACTCTAATTGAGAGGCCTGATGTCACATCGGTCACGACGAATTCGTTGATCGGCTGATCGCGACTGTCACCAGGACCAATCTCTGGCTCAATGTCTGTCACAACAACTTCATTGATACAGATTAGCATCCCCTCATATCGTTCAGCCTGCCCGATGAGGCGCTCGAATGGTGGGGTAATTGGGCTCGGAATAACGTCGGGTATCGTCGTGCTGATTTGCGTGATTTGATTGAGCTGTGCCTGGCCGTAATAATCTGAAGCCCGACCTGTGACACGAACGGCGTCACCAACATTGGGACTCGAGACCCCTGGACCTCGATTGCCCAGGTACACATAAACGCCGAGGTATTCGTCGTTCTCAGAATCATCAGCAGCCTGTGCATCTTGCATGAAGAAGCTGCCTGGTTGTGTGATTGGAGCGTTGTCCTCAAACACAGCGGTCACGACGCCATTGACCTCGAAGAATTGTTCATCATTGAGTTCGCGGCGCTTCACTTGGTTTATGCTGGCTTCGCATCCACGCTCCGGCCCATCGGCTAAGTCTGGGCAGAAGTCACATTCATCACCGCGCCCATCATTGTCTTGATCTGCTTGATCAGGGTTACTGTGTTGGGGGCAATTATCTTCATCTTCTCTAAATCCGTCCGCATCTAAATCAATACCTGATGGAGGCGTGCATGGACATTCGTCAAAGGCCCAAGGGCATGGATCACAGGCATTACCAGTACCATCCGAATCCAGATCATCTTGGACGGGATTAAACACGTCGGGGCAATTGTCTTCATCGTTGGCTACATCGTCACCGTCTCGGTCATCCGTTCCCGTCCGGCCCGAGACCGCCGTATTGCCGAATTCGCAGCTGAAAGTCGGTTCACATTCATAAACTGGATAGGGGTCGTATACGTATTCCAGCCATTGGGGTAAATCATCTGGGCGTCGACGCTGGACGACGCGGGTCATATACGTATGTAAGTCATCGAACCCAAATAGCGGCCAGTCATCAGGGTCCGTAATGTTCGCCTCGCCGTTGTCATCGCGAATACAGATGGTCTTGTCTAAACCGCAGATCTCAAGTTGTTCACAGAAGGCGTTTCGGCGATTTAACGAGCCGAATACGTCAGAGTCACCATAATTGATGAGTCCTGAGATGAAGACAGCTCTTACGTCTTCTGCCTTAGCTCCAACGAGTGTGTCGTACGGGAAAGCCCGGTCACCGTCGAAAACGGCGATGTCGGCATACATCCCAACCTGTAATCGACCGACCAAATCCTCTACGCCGATGGATTTCGCTGCGCGATCCGTGACCATTCTAAAGATGTCTTTGTTGTTAATTCGGCCATCATAGTAGGTGTCTGACAGCCGCTGAGCACACTTCATTTCAGCCAGCTGATTCATCGTACCCGACGGTGTCCAATCCGGCCCAAGGGCGACATTAATGCCCATATTGATTGCCGATGGGACATCGGTTGTGGCCCCATACAATTCCACATTGGACTGAGGTGACCAAATCAGGCTGGCCTGTTTTGCACGCAGCGCGGAAAACTCCGTCCCAGTACAACTCGTGCAATGTATGATGGATGTCTTATCGCCTAGCTGGCCAGACTCATAAAACCGTTCAAATTCCGCGAGACTGGCGGCGTCAACCCCTTCGGACAAATGGGCGATGTAACGTCGTTCCGGTACCGACGCGCCTGTCTCATAGTTTGGTGCGGCGGAGCAGCCTTGAGTTAGGGGGAAAACGCATTCAGTAACAGCTGAGTCACCATAGCCCAGTCCGTTTGAATTGGGCCCTCGATCGATATTTCGCACATGGTCATGACTGGACCGAACATTCTCTGCCTTGTGTACAGATGTTGTCGCCGCCATCAGCAATCTGACTTCATTGTATCTGGCTGCGACTGGGTCACCTGTACTTGGTCTAGCTCCATATAACTCGCGTCCTATGAGGGAGCGCCACTCGTTTCGATTCTGGAAAAGTCTTGCCCCGTGCCGCCATCGAGGGAGGCTGTTGAAGCTCATGTGGTTGTGGGGGTCGATGAGTCCTGGCGTGACAAGTGACCCGCAAACCACGGCAGCCTCTGCGGCCATGGGATGGTCAGAGCAATCATCCGCCACGCATAAAATTTGGCCAGTTGCACCCTCGACTAAAACCTCTCCATTACAGAGAAGTCTATCGTGGGTTATCACCGTGCCAATGATAAGTGTGGCTTGATTGCTGCCGTCCCGGCCAGTGCATTCAGTAAATTGGACGTCTTCGCAGCTGCCTGGATTAGGCTTTGGGCCGCATCCGTTCGCATCAGGTTCAGCATCACTCGCTGTAGAAGAATCTGAACCGATCGATGCATCGGTAAATCCATCGCGCTGGACAACCATGTCTAGAGCAAGCATCCCATCTCGTCCAGCAGCATCGGTGCCCGAATCGAGCGCAGACGGCACAGTCTCTTGATCTGATGTCCCATCACAGCCCTGCACGAACGCAGCCCATGTCAGTAAAGCGATGCCGAGTACAATTCGGAAATAGGTCGACATGATGCTTTGAGACTCCTTAGCGTTCGATGCCCGTCGCGATAACTTTTTTGAAGTTGTCCTCATGGGATTCAAAAAGACCATGACGAACAAAGTTTGCGATGCCACGGCTGGTTTGTGGTCGCCATAGTATTTCATTATGACCATAAGGTAGCAACATGGTCGGTACGTCGCGGACTGAGCCTTCTTGCTCAGAAACCAGCTTGTCCCGAGACCCCAAAACGATGCCCCATGTGCTGGTATCCTTGGGCGTTTCAAGTCCGTATGCTGTCTGTTTTACGGCTGGACTCATCCAGCGTGAAAACGCACTTTTTCTAACCTGCTTTGCCGTTGCGCAGCCACGGTGCGGTGTGGAGATGAAAATAATGCGTTTTGGCTGAACTTTGAGGCTCGGTAATGCGCGTCGAACGATTAGACCACCCATAGAATGTGCGACGATTGCATATGGGCCACTCGAGCACGCGTTGACTTTAGATGCAAACTCGAGAGCATGCCCTGCGAGGTCACCCCGATGACTTGCATATCCATAAACGAGCGTTTTAAACCCATCCTTTTTCAATCTGCGGGCCATTGGGTGCAAGATTGAGCGATGAGCTAGGTACCCGTGGATAAAGATTATCTGCATAGTCTAGAGTACGAGGTAAGGGGAGGCCTTGTCAGCTTCTATCTTGCCTTGAACAAAAAAAAACGCCGACCTAGAAGGTCGGCGAGTGGAGCAGAGGGGGCTCGAACCCCTGACCTCTTGACTGCCAGTCAAGTGCTCTCCCAGCTGAGCTACTGCCCCTCAGTGGGAGCCGGAAAATAGGCGAAGTGAACTATCCTGTCAAAACAAATATGCTCAATCTGATGGGACTGTTTTAATTTCGCGAGCCGACTAGCGCTGTAAGGCCCAAATCAGCGTCATCCCGAGGACCAGGACGAGTCCGGCCAGGAGCTTTACCGCCAGTTGACCCGAAGGTTGACCTGATGCATCACCAGATGCAGTCCAGTCTGTATCCGTATCGTTCACCCCTTTGGGCAGGTAATTGACGGTCTCGATACGACTGCCCAGCGCATTTAGGGGTGGAGATTCAAGCCGATTGATCGTCGGTAATTGCGCTTGATGTGTCGGCTTAAGGATATCCGTTAAATGTGCGATCTCGTTTAGTTCGATCGTCTCTCGTCCGGCCGGCGCAGCGATTTGCGATTCGGTTTCATCAGACACCGCGTCGAAGTCGCCCGTCCCGATCAGGTTGTGAGAGGATGTCCAAGTCGTGTCACTGCTGTCATCTAGCCGGGCCGACAACTGCACAAGCTCATCTCGTCGGCCTTCTATTTCTGTGTAAAAAAGACTTCTCATGTAGCCAGCCAAAGCGGCCGACCCTGTGACCAGGTTGCTCTTGCGTGCTGCGTCTATCAACGCCTCAGCAAATGACAGCCCAGTTTGGTAGCGTTTGTCTGGGTCTGTAGAGAGGGCTTTCATAATAAATGCCTCAAGCGCGGCTGGGTATTCTTGATTGAGTTTGCTGGGATTCGGCACTCGGCCTGATTCGATTCGGGTCATCGTCTCTTTCGGCGTCTTGGCTTTAAAAAGCCGTCGACCGACCGTAAATTCGTAGAGAATCACTGCCAGTGAAAATAGATCACTGCGATTGTCGGCCGACTTTTTTGCGATGACCTCTGGGGTCATATATGCATATTTACCTCGGCGACCCTTGGGTGCATCGTGACCGATTTGTGTCGCCACTCCATAATCTAGAAGTTTGACGGACCCGTCGTAACCGACTTGAAGATTGTGCGGGCTTACATCGTGATGCACGATACCAAGGGCATCATGGGCGAAGTCTACACCTCGATAGCCGAAGTCTAAGGCCTTGGCGATTTGGGCACAGATCGTCACGGCTGCACCGTATTCAACGTAACCTTCTGCGCGCGCTGCATTGGTTAACAACTCAGCGCCTGAGACGCCATGTATGTATTCCATAACCATGAAATAGGCATCATCGAACTTTCCCAAGTCGTATGTATTGACAACGTTTGGATGCTTTAGCGATGCGACAATTCGCGCTTCCTCTAGAAAAAGTCGCTCGTAGACGAGCTGGCCTCGATGTTCTGGCAAGAGACGTTTTATGACGACAAATCGACCAAACCCCCCAAAGCTTCTGCGTTGCGCCAGAAAAATTTCCGCCATCCCACCTTCTGCGAGCTTCTTTAGGAAAACGTATCGTCCGAATTGTGCTTCTAGACCTGTCAACGAACGTCCCATACGAAATTGAAAAGGTTAAGTAATGGCAGTGTATCGTGATGGAGCTGAGAGTCCATGACTTGTCCGATTTTTTATCCTTTTCGGGATCACATTGAGGACTTTAACTGCATCTCTTGGGCTCTCCATAGCTTAGTTTTCGGCGCATGTGTTGATTATTTTCCACATCTCTCCGTTGTAACTATGAGTCAAATCAACTTATGCTAGTGGTGCGACACGCTCTCTAGCTAGCTGACAAGGATAATTTCCACTGAACCAAGACGATATTCTCACCGCAATACCGGATGCGCCTCAATCGATTCGTGTCCGTGATGTGCTCCGCTTGCTCAACTTACCACGTGGGTCTAGGGCCATGCTCAAAGCCGAGATGGAAAGCATGGTGGCACTTGGGCTGCTTCGACGCGCAGGTAATCGACGTTACGTCCGAGTCAGTGTCCCGAATATGAGAGTGGGTACGCTGACGATGACCAGACAAGGCTATGGCTTTGTTGCTCTCGAAAGTGCTCAAGGTCAAGGCGATGTCTATATCACGGGCCGTGCACTGCGCGGCGCCATGCACCGCGATCGGGTCGAGATCAATGTCTTTGAATCTAGGCCGGGTAAGTTGGAAGGGGACGTCATTCGAGTTATCGAGCGAGGGACCCATACATTTGTCGGTTTCGTACATCAAGCTCGAAAAGCCCAGTGGATCACACCAAGGGATGAGCGCCTACCTGACCGGATTCGACTCATCGGAGAGGCGACACACGGCCAATTGATCGCGGCGCGCTTTATTAATTGGCCCGGCCCCGGCCATCCCGTTGCTGAAGCCGAAATCGTACGTGTCTTTGCCCAGGATGGGCGAGCAGCCGAAGAAACTGAAATCGTCGTTTATGATCTCGGACTTCCGATGCAGTTTAGCCAAGCAACACTCGCAGAGGCCGAGGCTCTACCCGAACCAGAGCCGCCCCCCCCTGAGTCCGCTCGCGTGGACTTGAGAGACCGGTTGTTTTTTACCGTCGATCCCCAAAGCGCCAGAGACTTTGATGACGCAGTCTATGCCGAGAGGCGTGAGGACGGGGGCTGGCGGCTCAGTGTTGCCGTCGCGGATGTATCTCATTACATACAGCCAGACTCCGACATTGATGCTGCGGCCTTCGAGCGCAGTTTTAGCGTGTACCTGCCAGATCGCGTTTTACCGATGTTACCTGAACGGTTGTCGGCCGACCTCTGTAGCCTGAGACCCAATGTTGACCGTTATGCCATGGTTGTCGAAATGTCGATTAGCCCGGACGGAGAATTTACCTCCTATAACGTGATGGCAGCTATGATTCGGAGTCGTTTGCGGTTGAGTTACGACCGGTGTGCTGATCTTCTTGGTCTGGTCAAGCCTGCGACAAGCTCCGTTGATGCAGATGATGCAGAACCCTACCTGGAGGCGATGCGTGCCGTGCTCGACGTGACTCGAACGCTCAGACGCCGCAGACAGAAAAAAGGGTATCTCGCGCTCGATGTACCCGAAGCCCAAGTTACTCTAGCTGAGGATGGAGACGTTTCAGGACTTCACTTCTACGAACGGCATGAAGCACACTTAATGGTTGAAGACGCAATGCTTGCAGCCAACGTGTGTGTCGCCGACTTCTTTGTCGCGCGCGGCTTAGACAGTGTCTTTCGAACCCATGGACCACCTCCAGAGTCCGGTTTAGATCGTTTTTTCCTACAAATGCGTGCTTTGGATTTCAATTTACCACGGACGGAATCCGCTGGCCCGTTGAGCGCAGGTCTCGGTCGACTTAAAGGAGATCGCAATTTTTGGCTCGCCAATATGCTCCTGTTGAGGGCGATGGCGAGGGCTGAATATACCCCTAAAGTCGATGGACATTTTGGTCTTGGCTTCGAAGCGTACTTGCATTTTACCAGTCCGATACGACGCTATTCAGATTTGACTGTTCATCGACTCATCAAACGGGTTCTTGCGGCCGATGAGTACGATGACTCAGAGCTTGAGTTGATCGCAGCCCACTGCAGTCGCCGTGAACGTATTGTCTTGGACGCTGAACGGGAAGTCATTGGACTTTACAAAGCGCTCTACATGGAACAATTTCTGAACGAGGAACTACCTGCAATCATCTCAGGTATTGGGAAAAATGGGATGTTCATCCATTTTACAACCACCCATTGTGATGCGTTTATCCCCATCGCTGATTTACGAGACGACTGGTTTGATGTAGATGAAAATCTGACGATGTTGGTCGGTCGCCACACGGGCAATCGCTATTGTTTGGGCGATCGGATTATGGCTCAAGTGACTGAGGTGAGTGTGAGTAAGCGACGGGTTACAGCTCGAAGTCTCGGACCAATATCTGACAGCTCTTAGGTGTGGCGTGGTATCGCCCGCTCGGATTTAGCGGCTCGCCTCAAGGCCTTCAAGGCCAGCTGCCGCCTCGTTGAAGTGCGTTTGTCGGGCGTCGTCGGCCAGCGCGATGATCTGCTGATAAATGGATTCGAAGGCGTCATCAGAATCGACATAGTTAATCTCAGTTGTATCGATTGCCAGTAGCGGTACAGATAATTCGTAGTGCGAGAAGTAATGACTATAGGCTTCGCTCAATCCCACCAGGTAGTCGCGGTCAAAATCTTCTTCGAAGGGCCTGGCACGCATCGCGATCCGGTCAAGTAGAACGTCGGTTCGCGCGTTTAAGTAGACCAATACGTCCGGTTGCAGAATATGATTTTCTAAAGATTGATAGACACGCTCATACAATGCGAGCTCTTCGTCTTTCAAAGTCAGCCGTGCAAAGATCCGATCCTTGAGTAGGTGATAGTCCGAGAGAATGCCCGGTTCAAACAAATCAGTTTGGAGAAGTTCTTGCTGCTGTCTAAAGCGGCTCATCAAGAAAAACAGTTGAGTCTGAAACGCATAGCGTTCGCGATCTTGATAGAACAGATGTAAAAATGGGTTTTCTTCAACAACCTCAAGAACGAGCCTCGACTGCATTCGGTCCCGAAGACGACGGACAAGTGTTGTCTTCCCAACTCCTATTGGACCTTCGATTGCAACGTAAAGTGGTCGACTCAAGTGCCTCTCCAAATGCAAGCCACGTCTTATCCTAAAAGAAGTCTGCTTTTTATGACAGCCCTTCTATCGCAGTTTTTGCGGCATTTCGAACGACTGGATGGTCATCGGCTAAAGCCGCTCGAAGTTCAGACAGCGCGTCGACTGAACCAAGCCGTCGAAGACCCTCTGCGGCCGCGACTCTGACGAACCAGACGTCGTCAGTCAATGCTTCTTTTAAGATCTTTGAAAATTGTGGTTCAGCCGATGTCCCACTGGCAAGAGCAGCAGCCTTTCTCACTTGCGGGTCTGGGTCTTTTGCCGCATTTAAAAGGAGGTCATTGGGTCCAAGACGTCCCACCAAAAATGTTGCGGCGGCACGCTTTTCAGCATCGGCAGTGTTTAAATTTCTTCTCAGCACATCATGCACAATTTCAGTGGGTTGATGAGTCAGCGCAGAGGCAACAGCGAATCTAATTTCTGCAGCCGTCCCGACGGTAATGTTGACGAGAGCCTGGACCGTATTGGGGTGTTTCGAGCGTCCAAGCACCCCGATGGCAATGCGCTTTACATTATTGGATGGGTCATTGAGTAAGCGCAGGAGTCGCGTCGATGAGTCGGTCGGAGTTTGACCTAGAGCCATCGCAGCCAATTGTCTAACGCGTTCATCCTGGTGCGCAGTCGCCTCGGTAAACAGGTCTGCCAGTTCGCGCCCCTGGATGCCCGCGAGCGCCCGTATGATAGCGACACAGCATTCGAGATGGTCTTGATTCTCATCCCAAGCTTTGACGAGGTGTGGCTTGACCCGAGAATCGCCGGATTCGCCTAAGTCACCCATAGCAAACGCGGCAGCGGCTCGCACGTCTGAATCGAGGTCATGCGCGAGCAGGAAAGCTAATTTTTCGAGAGCTGCTCCGATGCCGAGGCGACCCAATGTATATGCGCAGCCGATTCGTATTTCCGGGTCTGAATCGGTTATGGAGCTCAGCAGAATTTGTATGGCTTCCATGTCTGCGGGCCAAGCGATCTGCGTGAGAGCCATTCTTGGATCCGACGATGCGTCGCCTTGAGCATCAGGCGGCATGAATTTGGCTCGGCTATAGCCAATCTGGAGGAGTGCAGAAAACGCTTCTCCTCGGACGTCCTCTGAATCGGCTTTCAACATGGACACCAGGGGGGCCACAGCACGGGCATCGGCAATACGTCCCAATGCGTGGCAAAGAAAGATTCTTTCTTGGTCAGGCGCGTCTTTTAAACGCTGGACCAAAGGACCCACAGCTTTTGTGTGTTTCAGCTGGCCGATTTGTTCGATAGCATCCAATCGGTCCTCGAGGTCTTGACTTTGGACAACCGTATCGAGGAGGGCCTCTGGGGTCATCAGTTGACACCATGCCGGACGAGTTTCTTATGCAAGCCCTCTCGGGTGATCCCTAAGCGCTCAGCCGTCTTCGTTTTGTTATGGTTGTGGCTTTCCAGTGCTTTCTCTAGGAGGGTCCTCTCGTAGTGATCCACCATCTCTTTTAATGACTTACCCTCATTCAATGATGGGGCATTTGAAGGCTCGCTACCGACTAAACCAACGGATAAATGCTCCGGTAAAACCAGGGTAGGGGTGCCTCTGATCAACACGCGTTGGATTTCATTTTGCAGCTCGCGGATATTGCCAGGCCAACTATAGGCGAGGAGAATATCCATGGCGGCCTTTGAAAAACCATCAGCCGGAGACCCAAACTCTTTCGCATACTGTCTTAGAAAATGCTCTGCGAGCAATGGGATATCATCCCGTCTGTCTCTCAGTGCCGGCAGTTCGAGCGGAAAGACATTCAGTCGAAAGTATAGGTCTTGTCGAAACTCACCGGAATCAACCATTTCTTGCAAGTTTCGGTGCGTTGCGCTCACGATTCGGACATCGACAAATTTGGGCGCATTCGCACCGACCGGCCAGATTTCACCCTCTTGAATCACTCTAAGCAGTTTTGCTTGCAATTTCATGGGCATCTCACCCAGTTCATCCAAGAAAATAGTGCCGCCATCAGCCAGTTCGAACAGGCCGGTCTTCGTCTCAGATGCGCCTGTAAAAGACCCTTTTACATGTCCGAAAAGTTCGCTCTCAAGCAAGCTATCCGAGATGGCACTACAGTTTTGGGCGACAAACATTTTTTCGGATCGGTTGCTGGTTTCGTGGAGGGCCCTAGCAACCAGTTCTTTACCCGTACCAGTTTCACCATTAATCAAAACTGGAACTCGCGTATCACGGACACGCTCGATGGAATTGCGCAGTGCGGTCAATGCATCACTGCGTCCGATCATGCCCATGGTTGAATTGGCAGGAATCTGTTTTCGCAAGTAGGTGTTTTGTTCACTTAGTTGAACTCGAGATTTCTCTAGTTTGGAGACCAGACGCACATTTTCAGCGGCCAGAGAGATCTGGTGGCTTGCTACAGTGAGCACGTCTAGATCCTGACCCGTAAACATGCCTGGAGTTTGTCGATTATCGACTTGGAGGACGCCGTGAATCTCATCTCCAGACCAAAGCGGTACGCACATTGTACTGGCTAGACCAGCCCTGATGACCGACCGTGCTTGAGGAAATTCCGCTGCGGCATCCATTAGCAGAATACTTTTTCGCTCACGTATGACCCGGTTCATGATGCTTCGACTGATCTCGCCGTCGAAGGACTTTTTGTCGCGAGCCTGGCTGCTTGTGACCGGAAACCGACCTGCACCTGCATGCTGTGTGAATACAATATGGGTCGCCTTGGGCACGAGTTTGAAAATGAGTTCGGCACCAGAGGCCAATACCTGATTGATCGAACGTGCCTGAGTCTGGTGACGTGTATGCTCGAAAAGTACTGCAAGTTGTTGGGGGGCACCATAGACGGAGGCCGAAAACGTATCTAAATCGTCAATTCGTCGGCTCGTAATGACGGAGGATGATATCGTCTCGTCAATGAGACATTTGATTTGAACAGGATTACCTGGGCTTCCAAACTGGATAATGTCTTCATTCCAGATCTCGGCGGTCGGTATTTTTCCCCCGAGCAGCGTCTGGTTGGACCCTCTGACATGAATCGCGCCGTAGAGCCGATTTTGATCTCGAAAAATCATGGCGTCTTTAGCGGATTCAACAACGCCTAGAGGCCCTCTGTAATCTTCTAATGGAATGGTGAGGTCATCATTTGGGTCGGTTGAGACAACGGCCGGGATGGCCGCATCGACCACATTGCCTGCTCTAGGTCCGTTGATAAACTCGAAACGAATCGATGTGGGTTCCTTAGACATGTGCCTCAAAGGGGGCATGAAGCCTGACCAGCAATGTCATTAAGAACCGGTCAGGTCTTGCTCGCATCTTATTCGTACTGGGCTAAAGCAAGCTTGATGGCACCGATTGAGCCCTTGTACTTACCCTTCTTATTCTTGATCCTCTCTTCGTCGAGCTTCAGCGCGGCTTGAAGCGCTTTGACAGCCTTACTATCGCCCTTGCTTGCCAATCTCCGAAGAGAGAACATTGCGACATTGCGAAAAATTAGGTCAGCATCTCCGAGATAATCAGCTAACTCACGCAATGATTTGCTCTTATTCTTGTTTTGTCCAAGTCGGTAAGCAGCAAGCATTCTCCAGCCCTGTTGACGAAGGGCAACCTTGGTGTTCCAGCACTCCACATCATCCCGACAGTCTTTACCCGTCTTCACCATGTAGAATGCGTTGTTCGTGAAGTCTTTTCGGAGGTACTGGATGGTCGCCCGGTCTTCCGATTTCACCGTGGCCGTCTCGTAAGCCTTGATGAGTTTATTTGCGCGACTTGTGCTACCGAGCTGCTTACTCCAGCATTCGTCGGGGGCTTTGTCTTCTTTGCAAAGCTTTCCTGTCTTAGCAATCAATTCGGCATCACGAAATTTCTGAGCAAGTGTGGCAACCGTTACCCTGTGGATTGCCTTTTCTTTGGACTCAGCGTAGGCGTCTCTAAAGCCTTTGATACGCTTTTCTCCGGCGAGAACCCCCTGCCAACAGGCAGCATCTGACTTACACTTCTTGCCAGCCTCAATAATCAACTTGCCTTCTTCATGGTTGCGCTTTACATGGCGCTCTACAGCCTTCTGCATTTTGGTTGCTGAAAGCGGCTTGCCTTCCTTGTCTTTTCGCTCTGACATTTTCTTTTGGGCCAGCTCATAGAGCTTTAAGAGGGGCTCGACATCCTCTTTGGTCGACATCTTATCAGCCCAGCATTTCCCGTCGTCTTTACAGGCGTTTGCGGTCTCGATAATCTGCTTTGCTCGCTTTTGGCCTCGTGAAAGTTCTTGTCCAATGAGTTGGTCCGGCGCTTTGATTTTCAGAGCAGCAAACGCCTCTTTCATTGGTTTAACATTCTTCGACGACGCGAGTTCTTTCGAAAAACAGGCCGCAACTGAGCCGCAGTCCGCGCGCTGCTTCCGGCATTCAGCGTCCTCGCCAGTGCACTTGTCCGCTTTTGCAATACAGCTTGAGAAGTTTGATTTGCAACTCTCAACTTCGCTGACAATGAGTTCAGCGTTTTCATACCGATCTTGTTTCAGTGAGGCCGTGATGGCATCGCTGCCAACCTGCTTTTGAATCGCCTCTGATTGTTGGCTATATTCAGCAACTTGGGCGCTTGATGGCAACATTTCTTTCCAGCATTTTTCGTCCGCTTTGCAGAGTTCAGCTGTGTCACTGATAAATTTTCTGTCACCGTACTCTTTGCTCAATTCGCCCGGCACAGCGCGTTCCATGCCGTTGACTTTTTTGAGCAGGTCTTTGTAGACCTTAACGTAACTTTCAGCTGAACCGCGTGATGGAAGATGGTCTTTCCAGCAGCTCTTTTTACCGCCGCATGATTTCGTCGTATTGATGACTGCTCGAGCCACGCGATAGCCTTTTCTGTAGCTTTCGGCGGTGGGGCGGGTAGGCAACTCTTTGGCCCAGCAGGCGGCCTTATACTTACACTTTTCGGCTTTCTTAATAGAGACCTTCACTTCGTCATACAACTTCGCGATGCCCTTGAAGTGAACTAGATTTTGAGCGATGCCTGCTCGCTTCGTTGGGTCTGTCTCTTTCTTAAACGCCTCTTTGAATTCGTCTCCCCATTTGTTCAATTGCTCAACGGTATCATCAACTCTCTTCTTAAGAGCTTTGGTTGACTTTCCATCCCGCGGGTCAAAGGTCCGGGCTGCTGCCAATGCAACCTGGTAATGAAACCCATGTTTAGCAACTTCGTTCTTTTCCGTATCCTCCTCGAGGATTTTCATGAACTCCGGGATGACCTTCGGACTGCCCAGGAAAGCCAGCTGATGAATCGACGCATTCATAACCTCGATTCCTCGCTCTGATTTTGCCATTTCGATCAGAGCGGGGATGGCCTCCTCGTCACCAATAATGGCCAGGGCGGTGGCCAATGAAATTATCTTTTGCACTCTGGTCTTTTGGAAATGTGGCTCACGTGTGGGGTGGCCGGCGACAGCCTTGGGCATCTTCTCCCACTCCTTGAAGGCCTTGATCAGTGGCGCTACAGATTTCTTGTCGGGCATGTCACCTAGCATTTCCGCGGCTTTGAATTCGATGGTTCCACCAAAGTCGTAGCGATTTGCTTTGGCTCGATCCTCGACAGCTTTGTTACCACGCTGCAGCGTGGCGATGAGCTTATCTAAACTGGCGCTCTTGCCAATTTTATTGAGCGCGATTCTGCATGCCTTGACCGCATTTCGTCCCAAGTGGTCGTTTAGCCATAAACATCGGATCAGGCCATCGACAGCCTCTGGTGCTCCGAGTTTACCTAGGGCTTCAGCCGCGAGTTCTGTCAGTGCGATCGGCTGAATGTCAGGATTGCCTTCGACGACCTTTATGAGGGCTGGGATGGCCGCTTTGACTGGGACTTTAGCCATGATTCTCAACGCTGCATACCGATTTTCCGTCGGCGCAGTCGCATCACCAATGACACCGATAAGTTTAGAACTCATCGCGTTGGTAATGTCACCGTCCAGAAGCGCCGCTGCGGCCGGTTGCGCAGATTCTGACTCGGATTTGTCAGAGATGGCCTCAATCAACACGCCATTGCCACCGTCGCCGCGATCCTTGCCGAACCGGATTAAGCCATCGACGATGATGTCTCGCGAATCGCTTTTGGGATAGGCTCCGACCAGTGCGCTCAACGCTTTCTGCTTCGTCGCCCCTTTGAGAGAATCAAACGTGGTTTGATATTCAGTCCATCTGGACGCCCAGAGTGATTTCCGGTCCGCTGACACAGGGTTGTCCGAACCATCCCGTTTTTTGATCTCCGACGCTTCTTGCTCTTTCGTCCGAGTCACCTTACTGGGTAAGCCGACAATGAGCTCTGGAATCGACGCCATGATTTTCACGGCTGCCCGATGCGAGTCCTCGTTGATCACACTATTCCAATAGTTGACATCATCGATGGCATCCCTGGCAATCGCCAAAGGATGGTTCTGATCGAGTGTGGGCTCGCAACCCGAAAAAAGGCCGATACTGAGGCCAACGACAGTGAGGCCTGTCCAAACCGTACGCATAATGGTGTTCCCTTTGGCGTCTAAGTTCTCTAAATGCCTGGAATCTATGGTTAATCCAAGCTTTGGTTGGTGAAGATACACCGTTCAAGCCAGTGGATCAAGGGAACCCAGTTGCACTTTGTGCTTTTGTTAGGGTCAGTTTGTCGATTGTGAAGACTTGCAATACCGTGTCAGTTAATGTAGTATATGTAAGTATATACCGGATAATGACCGACATCAGGAGCAGACGAGCTATGGAAAAACGTAAATCTACACGCACAAATGTCCAGTTCGATGTCGAACATATTTTGGGCGAATCAGAGAGCTGCCTGTGCCTGAGCCATGACGTCAGCAGGGGCGGAATACAGCTTCTCGGCACGCCTGGGTTTGGTTGGGGTAAGCCACGGCATGTATGGCTGTCTTTCTCATTACCGCACAGTGGAGAACAGCCGATTCGAGCGCTCGGAGAATTGCGCTACGAACGCGAAGATGACTCGGGCGCACGCCTACGTGGTTATCGCTTCAAATACATGAGTCCTCGTGAGCGTTGTCGCTTTAACGCATTCATTGACCAGGCTGCGTCCTAGCTCTTTTTGACAGATGTGAAAATGATCGGCCTGGCGTCGGGTCGGTCGCCCCACCTGTTATCTTTTACGAACCCCAGCAATTGATTGTCCGTTCGCCTAAAATTCGGTAGTTTATCCCTATGAAATCGGCGATCTTACCAAAACTACCCGGGTGGTGTCAGGCGTACCACTATGCGCTTATCGGCAATTCTGCCCGGCACAGACTCATCAATACACCGCTGCATTCGCGTCCTGAACTGCTTGTGCAGGCAAGCGTCGATGCACTGCATAAATCTGGAGTCGATACCGAGTTTCGCGGTGATAGGCCAAACACGTTTATCGCCGACGACTGGCTCGTGGAATGGACTGAGGGTGATATTGAGTCGCATTTGAGTAACCGAACTGTCGCAATCGACGCAATAGGCGTGTTACCGGACCAAAGCGTTCTAGATCCACTTAACGGTCGGACTCAGCTCAGTTCGCTGGTTTTGTCTGCAGATACCAACAAAATTGAGAAAGGGCCGCTGACGGGTCTGCAAACCATCGCCTTAGCCAGTGAGATTAAGGCTGAACTCTCTGCTCAGACGTTGACGGAGATCAGAGAAAACGTACACCGAGTCTACGATGCGCCTCGAACCGAAATTAGGCATTGGCTCACACAGCTCCTGATCGGTCGGGGTGTCTATCAGGCTTTAGGTTACCTTCAAAACACTCGTTTACTCGCGTTTTTACTGCCTGAGGTCGACACTCTTGTCGATTTCCATCTGTCGAGTAAAGCGCATCATAAAGATGTTTGGAATCACACACGGCAAGTCGTCCAGCAAGCGAAGCCGACACCTGTGCTCCGGTGGGCGGCTCTGCTTCATGACGTTGGTAAATTTCAAACGCGGTCGTTTACGCCGAGCGGTAAGGTCCAGTTTTTGCGTCATGACGCTGTCGGGGCCTATATCTTCGACGGGATCTCGGCTCGCTTAAACTTTCCACAAATAATGGCCGAGAAAATTAGACTGCTTATCTTGTACCATTTGAGACCAGCTATGTATGACCCAAGCTGGTCTGATTCCGCCATCAGACGCTTTGCAACCCAACTCAAGCCGGCGCTTCCGGAGTTGTTACAACTGGCAAAGGCAGATATTACGACAAAACGAACCGAAACCCGCAGGAAGACCTTGTTTAGGCTTCGAGAGTTGACGACCAGAGTCGAAAACGAACTTGATTCGTTGTCGTCAAAGAAGGTCCTGGTTCCATCGGGGCTAGGCAAGATCATAATTGAGCAGCTCGGCATAGCACCTGGGCCTCGCGTCGGTGAATTGCGCCGTTTGTGCGAACAAGCTGTTCGCAATGGCGAACTGGCCTCCGATGGTTCAGTCGAATCGTTTGTCGATTTCCTAAAAAAAGAGATTGCAGCATAAATCTGAATAGATTGGGCACTCATGCCGTCAGGGGCGCCAAGTAGAGTTTTAACAGAGGTAAAAAAATGAGAGCCAAGTTATTCTTTTCAGGTTGCGCCCTTGTCGTCAGTTGTACCCTTTGTCTGTTCAGCACGGTCAACGCGAAGACGCCAGTTTCACCCGTCAAACGCGTAAAATCAGCGCCCATTAAAATGAAGAAAGGGCTCAAAAAGTCATCTCTCGTCAGAAAATATCGAGTGAAGCGCGTCTCTAAACGACAAAAGTGGCCCACGCGGAGGCCCAAGAAATTAAAAGGCATTCTACCCAAGATAGGACCTGCGCCATACGAATCAGGAGAGCGGCTGGTCTTTAAAATTCAGATGTTCGGCTCTCATGCGGGCAACGTAATTCTTGCTGTAGGCGATCAGACTGAAGTGAATGGTCGTATGCAAACACCCTTCGTTGGCTTTATGCGCAGCAGTGAGTTTCTCAATAAGTTTTATCCGGTTGAAAATCGCCTCGTTGTCCTTGCTGATTCTCAGAGTTTACTCCCCGTTAAAACGGATTTCTTCGTACGGGAGAACGGGAAAGCGATCGACTATCACACCAAGTTTGACCACAAGACCCGCCTTCTTCACTCGCTCAAGCTCAAGAACGGCAAGCGTCAGAAGCGGAACTTTACCCCAGCGACTGATATTCACGAGCCTCTGGGATCAGTTTACGCGGTGCGCCGAATGGACTTAAAGCCCGGTGATCAGTTCCAGCGATACATTTGGGATGGGCGAAAGGAACGTCTCATCGATTGCAAAGTCGTTGGGTTTGAAACTGTAACGACGGATGCGGGTGTCTTCGAAACCCTCAAGATTGAAATTACAACTCGCGTTAGTGGTGGATTCATTAAGCGTGGTGTGCTCAACAACCCAATTCGCAAAGGTACGATTTGGATCGCGAACGACCGGTGGCGGACACCGGTTAAAATGATTGCGCCGACGAAACTCGGAAATGCTGAAGCCGTGCTCATTCGTCGATATGTTGAAAAGGGGCCGGTCGACGGTGCATCTGGCCCAGCGACATTGGGTTTGAGTCAATAGGCCGAGCGTCCCCCGCGCTCTGACCATCCATCGAAGACTGGATAGAACGCCCGGCATTGCTCTTCGCGTGGACCGAGCAATGCTTGTCTCTAAGCAAATATGCCACTTTCGCGTACTGACCAAACTGACCTATCCATGTTTCTCAGTTGCCGCCTCATGGCCCCTATGCTATCCGGCTACTGGAGAATAACAGTCCAAGACTGCGGGAACCGGTGATGCGGCCTCCCTCAATCGTAAGTCGCCGGATGCGTCCATCAGTTCCTCAAGGAGATCAATAAAATGCTGTCCATTCGTACCCAATCTCTTCTACTGATTAGTCTTTTCGCCTTACCTTCGACTCCAGCGGTTGCTAAGAAAAAACGGGGCGACAAAGCAGCGGTTCAAACGACCAAGGAAACCATTCGTTTAGCGCTGGAAGAACTCGGTGAGAGCGCGGACTCTGAGGTTCGAATGAATGTGTTCATCGCGCGGATGGAACTATCAGGAAAAGATGTCGACCGTGCGATTATGAAGGGGATGGCGGAGCGCGATGCTGATATTCGCGATGCAGCCGTTCTGGCTGGGCTTCGAAGTCGGACAAAGAAGATAAAAAAGGCCGCACAAAAAGTATTGAAGGCGCTTCTTGAGTCGGCCGGCGAAGATGATCGATTGAGAGCTCGCAGTCTTCTCGAGAAGGGGATCAAATCAACAGACCGGGCAAAGTGGATGAAGTCTGCGTCCAAGGTCGGTTCGAAAGATGCGAGGCAGGCGGCGCGAAGAAACTTGCTCGCAAGCGGGGGGGACGCTGCATGGAAAGTCATTCAGTCAGGCCTGACGGAGAAAGAAAGTGAGCCAGAACATCAGCAAGCATTAAAAGCCTTTGAAACATTTCGGCATCCAGCCGCTTTGAAATGGGCCATGGGTAAAATTTATCAAAAGACAAAACTCGGTGGTTTGGCACGCGATTACTTAGCTGAAGTGAATTTGGGGCGAGGGACAAAGAAATTTGAGAGTAAACTCAAAGCAGCCCACAGAAAAAATAGAGGGACGTTCGATAAAGAACTTCCACTCGCCTATATCCTCGGCGTTCGGGGACATGCAACTTTGGTCAAGGAGTCCCTGCTCGGAACCTTCAATCCCAGATACACTCCCAAGCCAGGTGAACGTTTGATGGCTTGGAAGGGGATGCGCAAAGTACGCGATACGACGCTTCTCACTCGGACATTATCTCAAAAATTTAAGCTTAAATTTAAGGCTCTTTTGATGAGCATTGATGAGCAGGCCGAGGTTGATGCGGCTTTTGCCTGGTTAGAGGAATGGGCCAAATCAAATAACGAACCTGAAGTCTATAAGCTCTTGATCGAAAGCGCGCGAAGTGAGCTGACAAAAGTCAGAATCGCTGCAATGGCGACACTCGGACGTTTGGGCCACCGCAAAAGTCAGGCGTCATTCATCGCTGCAATGCGCGAGGGCCGGCCTGAAATTAGGCGTGCTGCAGCGCTTGGCATTGGTTTATTGGCCCGCAGAGGAGATGAGAAATTAATCGGTCAACTCTTGCGGAGAGAACCCGATATCGATGCGAAACTGGCTTTTGTTGATGGCTTGTCTCGCATCGGAACACCTGAGATTATTAATTATCTCCAATTGTTGATTCAGAGCCCCAAGCTTGAGCTTAAGAAACGCGCGGCAAAAGCTATTGCTGACGTGGGTGGTGACCGAGCTATCGTGCTACTTCGCCTTCTGCGAAACGATCGAGACTTGGAGCTGCGTTTCACCGTCTGGAAGGCGTTGCTGAAAACATCGCCCAAAGACTACATTGGTGAATTTTCAAGAAGCGCTGTGAATTGGCTTACGCCAGAACAACTCAAAATCCTTAGTAAGAATGCGTCGCTGCCGCTTGACATCTTGATGCACCTTGCGACTCGAGGGCGAAAAGAGCAACGGGCTGCGGCTGTTGAAGAACTCAAAGTACGCGGAAACCAAGCAGCAACTCGCTTACTCACTGTTTTTGAGACCAGCGATGATGAAGCAACGGTCAAGGCAAGCATATCTGCCCTGGCTTCGATTCGAGGGTCCAAGTCCATCTCAACCTATCGAGCTGCGATACAGCATCGGTTTGGTATGGTTCGAGCTGAAGGGTACAATGCGTTGCGACAATACGCATCGAAGGGGCTTTTGGAGACTGTGCTTGACGGTCTAAATGAAAAGGCGCCATTGGCGCGGGTTCAGGCTGCGCGGGCAGCCATCGCATTGTCTAAAAAACGCTAGTCTGAACCAGACTATAAGCAATCGTCTGTACGCTCAATGATTCACCTGACGGGAATTGAAAAAAGATTTGGATCGCAAGAGATATTTAGCGAGCTCTCTTGGCATATAAAGCCCGGCCAGCGCGTCGGCCTGATCGGTCCTAACGGCGCAGGCAAGACGACTCTCATGAAAATTGTCGTCGGGGATGAACTCCCGGATGCCGGTGAGATTGTAATCGCTAAGAATAGAACGTTTGGTTATTTACGACAGGACATTGCTACGCTTTCCGGTCGAACCGTACGAGAGGAAGTCCGAACTGGCTTGTCGGAGCTTCTACGCGTCGAAGCCGAGTTAGCTGATCTGGAAGCAGCAATGGTGACAGCATCTGCTGACGAACTTGAGCAACTCATGCAGACGTATGGGACGCTTCAAGCCGAGTTTGAGCGTGATGGTGGTTTTCGAATCGACAGTCGGGTCGATGAGGTGCTATCCGGATTGGGCTTTACAGTTTCAGATTTTGATCGGGACTGTGGCGAGTTGAGTGGTGGCTGGCAGATGCGAGTCGTACTTGCGCGGCTGCTCTTACAGGGACCCGATATCCTATTACTTGATGAACCGACAAATCATCTGGACTTAGATTCTTTGGTCTGGCTTGAAAGCTTCTTGCAAGCCTATCGTGGCAGCCTGGTCTTCATTAGTCATGATCGTTGGTTTCTAAATAAGCTCTCCTCGCACATTGCTGAATTGTCCAGTTACGGGATTCGGGTCTACACCGGTAATTTCGATGCCTATTTACGCCAGGCAGAAGAGGAGCGTGCGCTTCTCGAGAGGCGCCATAAGAACCTCCAGCGTCGTGCGGCCGATATGGAGCGTTTTATCGAGCGATTTCGTGCGAAAGCAACCAAGGCGAAACAAGTTCAGAGTCGGGTCAAAGCACTTGAAAAAATGGAACGCGTCGAGCTCAACAGTGACAGTCGGACCATCCATTTTACATTACCCGATCCCCCAAAGAGCGGTCGGGTTGTGATGTCGATGTCGGACGTGTCAAAAGCCTACGGTGACAAACAGGTTTATACCGGATTGGACCTTCAATTGCTCCGCGAGCAGAAAATCGCGCTGGTTGGCCCAAATGGTGCGGGCAAGTCAACCCTCTTGAAGATGCTGGCTGGCGTTGTCGCTTCATCATCTGGCGCTCGAGAATTGGGCTTCGGTGCGCGCCTGTACTACTTTGCGCAGCACCAACTTGAGACACTCAATCCAAAGAACAATGTGCTTCAGGAAATTCGTGATGACACGCAAGATTTGAGTCTGACGCAGCTGCGTTCAATGCTTGGCGCCTTCCTGTTTGGCGGCGATGATGTAGAAAAACAAATCGACGTATTGAGTGGGGGCGAGAAGGCCCGTGTGACCCTCGTGAAAATGTTGCTCACGCCCGTCAATCTCTTGCTTTTGGATGAGCCGACAAATCACTTGGACATGGCCAGTCGCGCCGTCTTAGAAGACGCCCTTTCGTCCTTTGGTGGCACGATGGTAGTGATCAGCCATGACCGCCATTTTCTTGATGCTGTTTGCACTGAGGTCTGGGAAATTGATAAGGGACGAATTACACCATTCCTCGGAAGCTACAGTACGTATCTGGAACGGATAGAAAAAGGGGACCGCCCTGAGCCCCTCCCACTCCATTCAGAGCGTTCATCGACGTCGAAAAGACGGGCACCGTCAGTCTCGCCGTTCGCCGGCGCCGGCACGCAGACACCTAAGTTGCAGCCTGAGTCTGAAAATACGGCACAGGCCTCCATCAATTGGGCCGGTACATCCGGATTGCCCAAGCGCAAGACGAAGGAAGATAAGCGCCGTGATGCGGAGCGTCGCCAAAGTAAATCCGCGGATGGTCGTCGGCTGAAAAAAGCCTATGAGGCTGCTGAAAAACTGGTTACGGAACTAGAAAGTGAACTTGAGTCGTTGAGAGCCACACAAGCGCAGCCCGACCATTATAATGACGCCGAGATCGTACGCACAGTCGCGCAACACGCATCCACCGTGGAACGACGATTAGAGAAAGCCTATTCGGAATGGGAGACAGCTGGTGCAGCGCTTGAGGCGCATGAGTCAAGTCCGGTTTAAAACGATTTATTCCTTGGGTTGCTTAAGCTCTCTGTCGACCATGTAGACCCCTGAGTACTGACCAGGAATCCCTCGTTCGTCGACTGGCGCGACGCGCCAAAACAGCATTCCTGTGGGAACGTCATCACTTAACTGAAACTCATTTCCAGTTGTCATTGCACTAAAGACCGTTGTGGCAAATGTGCTGTTCACGGCGAATTCCATCCGATACGCCGCAGCGTTAGGATTACTCGCCCATTTCAATGTTTTGCTCTTGGGTGGAATGCCAGTTGTGCGAGTCAAAACTACCGGAGCTTCAAGTTGTCGCCAGACCGATGTCGCATCATTCTGAGATAGGTAGGATTGACCTTCGCCTAGGGTCAGCCCACTGACTTTTCCGACTTGGATTTGTACATGTCCCTGGTCGATTGCTAGCCAAATTTGCTTGTTATTTTTCGCGAGTCTGATCACAGCGTTGCCCGCGGTCAGCGTCTGGCCATTACCAAGGGCCAGAGTTAACTTTGAGCGGCGAGAGCCGGATGGGTCATTCCGTATAACGACCTCGCCATAGTGGAGAGTTGCTCGGATCATTTTATCCACATTTGAGAAACGAGCGGAATCGAGCCTGAAGCGAGATGCGCCCCGCATGCCAATCGTAGTGCCGTCCGGTGCGCGTAGAGTCAATTGGCTATTGGGCTCAAGCGTCACTGTTCCCTTTGGATCAAATTGGTCTTTGGCTTGGAGTTGCTTATCCTCGCCACGAATCGTGTAGGTCGCCTTTCCGGTCAGGTCTACAACAGCAAATTGATCCCAACGAGTGGCTGCAACTCGTTTGCTTGGCGCACCCTTTACATAGCTGATGTGAACCTGTTTTGACTGGCCGGACCGCCCATTTGATTCCTGAGTAAAGCGCTTAAACTGATTTCCAACACCGAACGCCACGAGCCGGTTTGAATCGACACCTTTACTCAGTAGAAATTCTCGAACGGCGCTGGCCCGTGCTCGACTTAAGAGTTGGTCTTGCGACCGATTGCCGAAGAGATCTCCATGACCTTCGATGAGAACAAGTAAGATATTTGTTCGCATCTTAAGAAAATCTGCAAACGCTGCTAAGGCCGCGACGGTTCGGGCTGTGGGTACAGCACTTGTGCCTTCAAATTCTATGACAGATTTAACGTCAATATCTTCGCCATCCACATACTGGCGCACCTGAGCTGCAATTCGCACGGGTACCGTTTCCAGCTGGCCCCAGGGAGAGGATTCACCAAAGCTCGCGCCTGAACCCTTCAGAGTCTGTGTGACAGCGGAAAAAGACTGAGTACGATCATTTGATGTACGCTTTTTGCGTTTAGATCTTTTATTTGACCCTCGTTTCCTTCGCTTTGTTTTTTTTGAAGACGACGCCTTCGCAGCTCTTGAACGCGCCTTTTCTCCCTTATCTTTTTTCTTTCGGGCTTTCGCCTTTTTGCGCTTTCTTCGTTTTTTTCGCTCTGCCTTCGCGCGCTTTGATTTACGCGTCTTCGCTTTTGATTCTTTTTTAACAGTGGCTGCTTTTTTGGCCGTAGCGCCACTGGTGACCTTTAACGGCTTTGGCTCACTCTTGGGCGAGACGACTTTCTTCTCAGACGCCTTCGGTTTCTTTTTAGAAACCTCGGCTTGCTTTTCACCCCGCGGATTCACGGATGTGGGCAGCGATGAGCCTCGCTTTGCATCCGAGGGTGTAATTCGAATGGAGAAACCACTCGGCGGCGTTTGTGGACGCTGAGCAGAGACGGATCCGAGTCCAATTAGGAGACCCATTAAGGTAAAGCACAACTGACGCATCATTGGCTCTTGCTCCCATTGGTTCTCTTCTTGGTTGCTTCGATGACTCTGAGCTCTACGCGACGATTCGCTGCGCGGCCTTGGACGGTTTTATCATCACCAATCGGCTTTTTGGCCCCATACCCTTTTGCCTCTAGACGGCCTCCCTTGACGCCGGCTTTGACCAGCGCTTTCACCACTACCTTCGCCCGTTTGAGGCTCAAAGATAGTTTTGCTTTCCTATCACCTAGACCGTCTGTATGAACGCCCACTTCCACCCGTGTATCGGGCCCTTGTTTGCTAATGAAGGCCAGAAGCTCTTTGAGATTTGCGCGGTCGTCTTTCGTCAATTTTGCCTTTCTGGGTACAAACTTGATGGGCTTGGCCGGCCGGAATGGCTTGGACCGTCTGACGACTTGGGGTTTGACGACCTCCCCGCCTCGGAATGCTTCATCTAAGCTTAACCCGTCAGGCGCGTCCAGAGAGCCAAGCACAGGGGGGGGCTCTCGCTCAGAAATTTGTCTGAGCTCGATGTGACTTTTACCTAAAGCGTTTAGTTTGAAGGTGTCAGACCGTGCCGTCCTGCCGTAGCCAAACGGAAATAAACGAACCTTGTCGACGCCGTGCGCAACCAGAGCTTTGGCAAGGGCACTTGCCTGTATGCGGCTTAACCAAAGGTCGAATTGAGCGCTGCGTTTTGAACGGACGTGGACGCCAACTTCGATCTGAATCAAGTCTGGCTTTAATTTGATAAATTCCGCCAGGTTTCTGATAGCAGCTTGGCTTTGCTCCGTTGGGCGATTTGTATCCTCATTAAAGTGAATCGGCATCGTTGGTATGAGCAGGCGTCCAATGGCAACGGGCTGCGATTCATCGCCGAAGTTTCTGTGCTTAAGTCTTGCGAGCCAGGCCAATGGCGATCCCGGACATCCATTGCCTGCACCACTTGAATTTGGGCACGCATCAACTGTGTCTTCGAGTCCATCGCCATCGTTATCCGCATCTGCTACACCGTCTGAGTCCTCGAAACCATCCCAGTCTTCGGCCCAAGTCGGTGCCACATCCTTCGTATCCGGAATGCCGTCTCGATCGTTATCGAGGTCAGGACAGCCGTCTTCGTCTTCAAAATAATCTTTATCTTCGGCGTGAAAGGGACATTTGTCATCGGCTCCGATGATGCCATCTCCATCCGAATCGCTATGGGCCAATCGGACCGTCTGTCCTTTAGATGTCGCGGCCAATGGTTGTATCGACGTATTAGCTGGCATCGGCGGCTCCGCGGCAGACCGATAGTCAGCAGTTGGCGCAGATGTGCCTCGACTTAATGACCCTGTAAAGTGGTAGCCAGCAAAGGCTCGCCACGCGGGCGAGCCGATGCCCGATAAAACACCCATTCCGGCCCCTAAAACCAGGTCGTGCCCGCGCGTGGCTGACCATGTAATGCCGAGGTTGACATCACCGGCGTTCGTTTGTTTTGTCTTGAAAGGGCTTTTCGCATCGGTCGCGAAGCGGGTCTCGCCCGTCAATTTGAGAGGCGTGCCTCTCAAACGGTGATTTGCCGCTAACGCAAAACGAAGCTCGTCGTCTACTGTAAGGCCTGCCAGTTCTGTTTGTGGTCTGAGGTAGTAGCCCAAGGACAGACTTAATTGGTTTCTCCTCGTCGGGTAAATGGCGGAGACCAGCTGCGCATGGACACCTGGGCCATCCTCACCCATATAGGAATCCGAACCGCTTGTTAGAAGCCAGCTTTCTGTCACCAAAGAGAGGTCGAAACCACTGGCTCGATCGCTTAGTAGATTGGCTCTTATGCCGAGTCGCGGTTGGCCAAAAGCAACGGATTGGATGCTCGAGTCGTCCTTCACGACTTGGCCAGTTTGGCCTATGGCTAAGGGGACGACTAAGCCCGCATCCAACCACTCTAGAAGCCCATAGGAGACCGTTGCATCCAGTGTCAGCCGCTGACCCAAGATATCGTCAGGCTGACCTTCGTGCATAAAAATCAAGCTGCGCTTTTCAAAGTCGCCAATGAGGCGCAGTTTGTAATGGCCAGTTCCAAGGGGCCTAGCGCTGTCCACGGTGACATTATTGCCACTAAACGGGGAGGCTTCGAAGCGTCTCACATTAGGTTGCGAGTGAGCGCAGAGTGGGATGAGGCATAGGCCCATGATCCAGAGAATCCTCCGTCTCATCCCCGCCTCCTCAAGATGGGAAGCAAGAACAGCATGACCAGCAGGCTTCCGGGTGAAAAGGGGAGAGCCTGACAATTAAGGCCACCGCCCTGTGGCAGGCTTGGCCATTGTTCAATATCGTCTCGGCCAGCATGATCACCGGCGTCGCGTGCTGCGGCATCTTGGCTCAGCGCATCGATCGAACCCGTGTCCGTGGACGAATTAGCATCTAATTGACTGTCGGTGATGTGACCATCGATGAACGAGATGTCTATGGCCGCATCGGTAAGCGCTGAGTCGACTGTTTGATCCAGCCGTGCCATGTCGGTTGCGGCATCAAGGCCAAGATCGGAGGCGGCCATATCAATATCAGAATCATCTTCTATGGCCATATCGGGGTCTGGGCGATTCATATCGACAGCCTGGTCTGGTAAGCCAGCATCGACTATGGATGCATCGACCGCTGCATCGACTCGATCTTGCACAACGACGACCAGGTTGACGGAATCTGACGGTTCGCCCGGATCGATACTTCCGTTGACGTTATTATCTTCCCAGATGGTCAATAACCCTTCATAAAGGCCTTCGGGTAAGTCGGCTGGTGTATCTACACTGACGCGCCCAAAGCGCCTTTCACCGTGGATCAATTGGCGTGGCAAGCCCAATACCTGAATGCCAGACGTGGGTATTTGAGATCCCTCGGGGCCGCGCAATGGTTGGACTTCATAGCGAAGGTGCGCAACCATCCCGGTGGTTGGAATTGGGTCAATATCACCTCTTAGGTCGACGCCGTTATCACCATCTGGGTCTAAATCGCGAAACCCGTTCTCTATGGTGACTGTACCCGGACCAACAGCACCGCCAACGTAGTTAATGATTCCAATATCAATTTCGGCCTCAAGAATATCGAAATCTTCGACCTTGAGCTTGACACCCGACTCGATGGAGAAGGCTTCATCGTAGAGACCGTCATCTGGTGCCACATCGATAATGCTACCAACTTGGATGCCTCGGTCATCACTTCCTGGGAAATCCCCGGTGTCAGGGTGTGGGTCGCGTCCGCGGCTATGATATAGTGTGGGTCGTAACTTTGCGGATGCATTTTCCTCCGGGTACCGAATCAGAATTCTCATATCGTCGATATCTGAACCCGTCCCAAACCAGAAACGGACTGAACTTTGTCGCATTTCAGCGTAATCGAATTCACCGTCTTCTATTGGATAATCAACCAACGGGGCCGGCCCATCAAGACCGCGCTCTCGCCCGTAATCAACCCCATCGATCGCCCATTCAACATCAGTTGTTTTCAGTTCAATACGGTCGACAATAATCCCGATTATCTCGGCTCCATCGATAAATATCTCGCCACTTGTGACATCATAATCGGGCGTTCCATCAGCCACCCTCAGGTAGATACTTTGAATTCTTTTATCGGGATTATAGCGCTCGCGCACCAAAGTAAGATTGCTATCATCATCGAGAGAGAGAGTCGGGAAGGGGCCATCCATGATGGGAGTTTGAGCCAGCCCAGCTTGCGCCATCAGTGACACCACTAAAATTGTGACAAACTGTCTCATGGTAAAATGCTCGCAGCTGACCCGGAGGGCGCGTTGGCGTCTACTCCATCAAGTCGATTGTTTCGCCAAGCATTTCGTCGGCAGTTTTTATAACCGCTAGGTTGGCCGTATACGTCAGTGCTGCGACCGTCCGGTCGACCGTTACGGCAACGGGATCGATGCCCTCGCTCTCCCGCTGTGTGACCTGAGGTCTCACACCAGCGGGCGTTTCCACCCCATTTACATCGATTTGGCGCACCCCTTTTGTCGCCATATTGGCCGTATTGTGAGCGACCGCATCGAGTTTGGAACCCGCGACTCGAAGGCCCCCCTGTGCGCGACCGATAGCACCAAGCGACATACTGCTCCTTTACCCAATTATTAGACCCAGCTCGTTTATAATCGATCTGGGCGTGGACGCTTTCACTTGAGTCTATCAGGATAGGGACACGCGAGCAACTTGCGAACATGGTGATTTTTTTGGGGTTAGCGTGTCGTTCTGGTGTTTGGATCGCGGCGCTTTGCCGTAACGGCTCGTCGCGGTTTACGCCGGAAGTGAGCCGCCAAAATATCGCGGCCAATGTCTACAGCGCGTTGCCACCATTTCTCGCTGTTGCCAACCATAACTGCCATTGCGATCTCTGGGTTGTTTGCCGGAGCGTAGGCGACAAACCACGTGTAACCGATGTAATTGCCGTTTCGTCGACGGGCGAGAGTCCCCGTCTTGCCACCGACCCGGATATGCGCCAGCTTCTTTGGCCACTTTTTAAATGCTTTGCGGGCCGTGCCTTGAACGATTGTGCGCGTGAGCATTCGTCTCAATGCACGAGCCGTTGAGTCTTTCATTGCGCGACCAAGTGGTTGTCGGGCTGGTGATTCGATAATTTCACCTTTTGGCCCATGTAATTTACTGACAAGACGCGGCGTCGGTAATCGACCGTCAGTGGCGATAGCAGCCGTCATGACCGCCGCGTGGAGCGTCGTCATTTCAGTGTTTCCAAACCCGGCCGACATCCGTGCTCGTTCAAGTCTATTTCGCGGAACTTGAGCTGAACTGGCGTCGGTCAAGATGGGGAATGGAACCACTTTGTTAAACCAGAACTTATCCACCGTTTTGGCAAAAATATCGCGGGTCAGACGTTTATTTGTAACCCAAGCAAACCAGCCGTTATTGCTCTTAGAGAGTGCGTCCGCCAGGGTGTGTCGATCAGCGTTGGAATCAGGCTTTTCTAGGTGGCGGCCGGTCACTTTTCTTTTTGCGTAGCTGTATGGATAGGTGCGCGTCTTGTCGAGACCATGGTCCAGAAGGGCTGCCCCACTCACCAACTTAAAAAGGCTGGCAGACGGCGCGATCTTTCTCAGCGCAATGTTTTTTGGCCCAGCTCGATTGACGTAGGTCGTCGCAGGGTTGGTCTCGTCGAAGTGATCGGTCAGAGCCAAGACATCTCCGGTCTTTACGTCAATAATGGTGACTGCGCCAACCGCGACGCGGCCACGCTTCAGGTAATAATTTGCCTTCTTATTCAACCAAGGATCCAATGTGGTCTGTCCCGACCAGCCGTGATCCAGATCGGCCAAAATCTGTCCCTCTTCCTCGTAGAATGCCGAGGCACGCATCGCGCCGGGTGTCAGCACATCTCCTCTAGCAACTGCATCCTCTTTTTGTGCTTTAAGCTTTGCTTGCACAGCCTTGCTTTTAGCGGTGAGCTGTTTCGGTATATTTGCCTGTTCTCCGACGTCCTGGACAACAACATTTTTTCCATTGGGCTTGCTTTCGACGTCTGCTTTATCGGCATCGTGTGAAAGGGCATGGTACACGATCAAGAGATGGATGATCCCGATTTGGCCAAGAAATAATGCTGGTTTCCCAATTGTCATCCGACGCTTTCCACCGCTCGCTATGGTCTTCTTTGAGCCTTCGTCGGGCATGACAAAAGGATCATGTGATCTAATGTATGCCTATGTGATCCTAAACGCAAGACTTATCTTGGGATGACCAGATAAGATCAATAACGATCTTAGTATGTTAGACAGGGTTTGGGTGGCTTGCGATCTATAAGAGATCGTTATCATTGGCTTTTTTTAATTGCCCATGGCGGCATCGGATCCGGTCATAAGCTGGTGCTATGTGGTCGCACAACGACAGTCCGGTCGCCGTGGGATCTCTGCCGATGCGAGGTGATCGCAAATGAATCGTTTGCTTATCAAACGCCCGCTTGATAGTGGAATTTGATGGGGGTGGTCTTAATTTGGGCCGAATACCCTCAGACGAGCAGACGTGTCTTCATCGCTTCGGAGCTCGATAAGTTCCGGTGGGTCGAGACCGTCAAGATCACTGATAACAAGTTGATGAACGCGTCCTGTGTACGTTTCCGTTCGAGTGACTTCGACGTTGTCTTCATCACGAAAGGTAATCCGTGTTTGCCGTTCGCCACTTGCGTTGACCTGACCTTCGCGCAGGACGACGAAATCATCGCCAGCACAATTGTCGATATTCGAAGGTTGCGGTGGAGAAAGCGCGTTCCATATGGGCGTGAAGCGTACGTTCCGGAGTGCGCCGATCTCTAAGAGAATTGCACCCGTTCCGATATCGCGAAATTCGACGTCCGTATTAAACCCATCGGCTCTGGAGCCGCCCAGGAGAACCAGTTCACGAATCCCATCAGAGTTTAAATCAGCGTCTAAACGCCAGGCAAGCGCCCTGAATGGACCGAACTCACCGACGCGCCTGAGTCTGTCGCCGTCTCCGAGCTCGAAGACACGCAGTGATTGAAACCCAGATTTTTCATACTGCGCAATGATGTTGGGAGATTGAGGCTGGTCAATGACAACGACACTTGAAAATTGACCGCCGTTAATCACGTTGGTGATTTCCTCGGCGAGGACAGTCAACTCAACTTTATCGTGGATATTCACCCGCATGGTTTGCCCGTCTAATGTCGCCGAAATTAAATGGGCGTCGGTGTACCCGACCGCTGACGCTCGATGACCAGCAGCGGTGGCCACAACAGCGCCAACATTAATATCGATGAGTGCGAGTCCGGCTCGCCCAAACTGAACAGCCTCTGGGCGTTCGTCACCGTTGGCATCCTGTCCGATTCGGACTCGACACTGACCCCTGTCTAATATGGCGTCAGACCCATCGACTTTTTGAATGACACAGCCACCATCCTGCAAATTAGCGAGGATAGTGGGGACAGTTGTCGTCGGTACGATCTGTACATCGTCGACAGCCCTTAAAAGCTCGAAGCGTTGCACCTGTTCGTAGGTTGACGCATCAAAGAAGCTCACCGTAAGCGTCTCGCCATTATTCTGCGTTGCGAAAATAACGGCTCGGTCGTTGTATCGAATGGGTTGAGTTCGAAGGTCACGATTTGGATCACCTCCCATGAAGAGGGCTGGGGCTTGTCCAGCGACGTCAAATCGGCCTTGCTCGATGGGTGGATTACCGCTCCACACACTGAGAACTGTACGGTCCTCGGTAAATGACGATATAATCAGCTCTGTTTGCTGGTCTCCATTGTGTTCGTAGCGAGCATATAAATCGGTGGCATCCGCAAGTGGATCGCTCAAAAATGTTTCCTGTAATTCAACATTTTGTGCAAGACAGCGTCGCGGCGCTGCATCAGGCTCTCTAAACGCTACGTCCATAGACCCTGTGCTACCATCACCAGAGACGATGTATGCATCCCGTCCAGCATCTATGAGTATGCCCCTGTCCGCTTCTGCATTGCTCCCATCCCCGCCGGCGTCTGTACAGGCGACCATGACGAAGATAAGGAGATTCACCCAACGTCTTGGACTTAGGCTGCGCTCAAGTACATTGTTCTTGTTTAAATATGTATTTTTCACGGGTAGGCCCCTCCATCACCCATGGGTTTACAGCCAGTCAACCAGACCCTTGGTTGACGGCTCACGACGTGAGTGATTAACAAAGAGGCTTGGTCAGATCAATGTTTCAAAAATCAATTCATAGGCACTCCTTTGCCAAAAGAGGTGCATAATGATGATTTTTTCAGCCGAGTGATTGACAGAAACTGAGCGTACCGTTATGTCTCATCGCAGAATTTATGAAATGAGGCTGTGTCACGATTTTGGAAGAGCGCAGAAGGATTAATCAGCAGATCCGTGTCCCGCAGGTCATGGTCATCGATGAAGAGGGAAACAGTCGGGGTGTAATGAACCCTGAGGAGGCACGGCGGATTGCGGCCGACCAGGGACTTGACTTGGTTGAAGTATCGCCCAACGCACGGCCGCCCGTTTGTAAAATAATGGATTACGGACGCTGGCGCTATGAGCAGCGGAAGAAGACCAAGAAGCAGCATCAGACGCAGACTAAGATCATTAAGCTGCGGCCCAAGACTGATACCCATGACTTAGAGACCAAATTACGTCATGCAAGACGGTTTCTCGAATCCGGTGACCGAGTTCGATTCGTCGTTCGAATGCGTGGTCGCGAAAGAGCGGTTACCGAACGGTGGATCGCCCAACTGGTCGAGTTAACCTCAAAACTAGAAGACATTGGCGTGACGACTGGTAGACCTCAGCTCGAAGGTGGCGGCGTTACGTCGACCGTTGAGCCGAGAAAAGCAAAAGACTAGGCATCGTCTCCGGGGTCGACTGGCAATCTGACCCACGCGACTAAACCGCTGTCGCTGTTTTCCAGGACCAATGTCCCACTCAGTTCCGTGACCAGTCTATCCACGAGCGCGAGGCCGATGCCTAGGCCATCGGCCTTGGTCGTTTGTCCAAGCTGCATAGGCTGTTCCAGTCCACCACCATTGTCACTGACTCGGATGTGAACCCAGCCTCTTTCCTGGGAGCAGTCGATCTTAACCCAGCTGCCTTCGCCGTCAGTGCGCGTGGCTTGAGCGCTATTGATTAGCAGACAGCTCAGAATTTGCTTGAGCCACACTCCATCGGTCTTAAAGTGAATCGGGCCAGGTATTTTATTGTGAATCTCGATTACACCGAACTGCCTAAGCGTGACACGGAGTTCGTCCAGTAGGCCCGCGACGACGTCGTTGAGCTTAATGGGCGCTAAAACGGGGGGCTTATGTGCGAGCAAACGGCGGAACCGGTGAAGGAGCTGGGTGGTTTGGTGGAGCCGGATGCGTTCTTTGTTCAGTCGACTTAAGAGGGTTTCTCCATCGAGTTCATCACCACTTTCGAGTTGCTCGATCAGAAGGTCTAGAGAGAGATGCATCGCTGAAAGCGGGTTTCCCAGTTCATGTATTAAACCGAGTCCGACCAGACCGAGATGATTGAGTTCGGCTGGTGTAAACCGTTGATTACGATGGTCAAATGCCATGGAGTCTGTCTCGACCTAGCTTAAGCTGAAAAGTATCTCGCGCCTCAGTTGACGGCGATTCAAAAGAACGTAGAGATTTTTTCTCGTTTTGCTTGCTCACTCAGAATCTTTTTGAAGTGCTCTTCATACTTGTCTATTTCGCTCGCAAAATTTTGCAGGCGTCGGACGCGCTGTTGATACAGAGTCAGTACATTTGCTTGTCCATCAACAAAGAGGTGGCTCTTGTCAATGGTCAGGAGTGTATCGCCCTGCACTTCGTGGATTTCTCCTGATTTGTCGACGATCTTGAAAAAGCGAACCTCTTCGAATTGTGGCTTTTTCTTTTTCCCACCACCAGCGATGGGACGCTTTTTCATAATGGGTTTTTGATCCATGATGCCAACCAATTCGACCTGTGGTCCACGATTTGGTTGGGGCGGCATAGCCCTAAAGACAAGCGGTTTGCCATTCAATGGGCCTAAACCGTCGACAATGGCTGAAAGGGCTTTTTTATCACGAAATAAGGTCAGTTTCCTATGTTGTGATGCCTCATCGATGAGCTGATTTGAATCGGCTACAAACTTGGCAATTAACGGTGTGAGTTCTTTTGATAAAGGGAAGGATGAAAACAGATAGGTCCCGCCATCGAGGCGAGCCAGCTTTGCCGGCAATCTCTCCGCTCCTTTGAAGTCGATTTCAGTCGCTTTGAGGTCTTTGACCAGTGTCTGGACCTCATCAACCACTTTGAATGCTTTATCGATGTTTTCTTTCGCGCGCACAGTCGCGTCGATATTGGCATTCACGAAGGCGCGTTCTTTGTTGATGCTGCTGGTCAGATAGCCGAGCGCAAGGGCGCCGCCGCCGACCACGAGCATCACAAACCAGAGGAGTTTACCTGAGACACCGGTGGAGCGTTTTTCATAAGCCTGCAGCTCTGCCTGGTCTTCCGCACTTAAGGTGATGGGCGCAGTCGGCTCGGCATAGCTACCCATTTGCAGCGGATTGGCAAAGGCGGCCATGCCCGAAGCGGGTGCCTCCGATCGCTGTTGTATCTGACCTACATCGTCATCAGACGGACCGGATTTAGAAAAAACGTCTAAGGAGCCGATTCCTGACGGTGCAGCTGGACTTGACGGTGCAGCTGGACTTGATGGCGCAGCCGGTCTTGACGGGGCAGCCGGTGCTGCCGGTTCACTTGGCCCAGCGTCTGACACGCGGGCGTCGTCCGTTGTGTTTTGCTCTGATTCTTGACTTTCAGGCGCTGCTTCATCTGCGCTTGGGGCAGCGGGCTCGCCACCACCAGCACCCTTGTTAAGCATGCCGAGCCGTTCACGCAGGCTTCGAATATCGCGTAGTCCTGGCTTGTTATCTCCGGTACTCAACTTAGTCCTCCGTATTGGGGTCGTCTTGAGGTTAGCTCTCGACTGAGCCGTCGGTCAAGCGTTTCGCAGCTGCAATCAAGCCAAAACTTATCGCATCCGCTTCTTGCTTATAAGCCCCTTATCCAGATACGTTGCATCAGGGCGGGTTCATCTTCTTAAATGGGCACGCATCTGGGTGGCGACTGAGTGATGATGAAACGCGATGTTGTTGACTGCAAATCTCAGTCTCATTCGAGAAAAGTTTGGCATAAATAATTGGAAAACCAAGTGAAACGTCTACATTCGATTAACATAATTCTCTCGGTCAGCCGTCGGGCAAGACGGTTAATGTTGGCCGCGCTTTTGAGTGGCCTGGTTTTAGCCGCTTGCTCCTCTAATGATTCGGCGCCTGAACTGACCATCGCAATCGACGCATCTGTGATTGCAGGAAATACACCACTCGTTGTCCAATTTCAGGCGCAGGTTCCTCCCATCGAAGCTGCAGATTTTCGATATGAGTGGGCATTTGGTGATGGCACCTCAGGGACGGGTGAGAGCCTTCGGCATACTTTTGAGCAAGAGGGGACGTTTACTGTTCGGTTGACCGTGTCCGATGGACGTGGCGGTTCCGGTCAAGACAGCCTTGATATCGTTGTCGGTCCATCTGCTGATCTAAGCGTCGCGGATGTCGTTGTTACGCCACTCAGAGCCAAAGCGGGTGATGAAGTCGTTGTAAACTGGTCCGTGAGAAATTTAGCTGCACCGGTTGTTGGAGAGTGGATCCAGGCCGTGGTTGTGTCGGCTGACCGGAACTTTGATGAAAGCGACGTCGTCATTGGACGTCGAACTCAAACAGATGACGTAGGCCCAAGTGTAATGGCTCAGCAAGTTCCCGTGACCTTGCCCGATGATATTGAGAGTGGGGATTGGTTTGTGGCTGTTGTCGCTGATTATGATGGCCTCGTTGGCGATTTGGACCGCAGCAATAATATTTTCTGGTCGACGGGTAAGCTACAGATTAGAAATCCATCAGAAACGGGGCCAGATCTTGTTATTTGCGGGATATCGATACCGGCATTTGACAGCCTACCGACGGATGTTGAACCCACGGCTCAATTGGATGACCAGATCGAAGTGGACGTCTGCCTAGGTAATGTCGGTAACCGACCCGTTGGTGCGGCGAATTTTACGGTTTATGTGAGTTCGGACGAAACACTTGATCCCAACGATGCTAACGTCGGCGTGAGTCAAAGTATCGCTCTGGGTAGCGGCGATCGAGCTCAGGTGCGCCTGTTGATTGACATTTCAGACCCAATTACGGCCGGGTCATGGTTCATATTGGCTGAAGCAGATACGGGCAATATGATCGATGAACAGAATGAAACCAATAATCAACGGCTTTGGTCCGATCCCATCGTGGTGGTTGAGCCCGGTAATGTGGACGGGGTTGACCTAGTACTCAAACGCTTTACATCTGCGAGTGAGCGGGCCTATTGGGGGCAGACACTCCCAGGGACTGTGGTGTTAGCGAATCGAGGCACTCAGTCTGTTGAACGATTTTTTGTTGTCCGATTCTTAGCTGAACCGACAGCTGGTGGTGCCCCTATCGTCGTTCATTCTCTCAATGTCGATGGGATTGCGGCGGGCGCAGAAGAGTCTATCGATGTCGGGATTCCAATTAACCGCCGCTTAGATGAGGGCGAATATCGGTTGTCTGTTGTTGCCGACCCAACCAACAGCACGGAAGACGTCAATTTAGCTAATAATCAGCGCTCAGTGAGCGGAACATTGGTTCTCGGCGGAGACCCAAGTGTTGATCCGGCTGTTGGCGATGTCACATTTGCTCCTACATCGGTGGCCGCAGGAAACGCGATCAATATCGGGGCCAGCATTCGAAACCTCGGGCGCGATTCCAGTGGCGTCATTGAATACGCGATTTTCCTGAGCGCTGACGAGTCTTATTCAGTTCAAGATAGTCAACTTATGTCCGGGCGCATCGAGACCTTGGATGGTGGCGGGACTGAAGCCTTAGATTTGATGGTGACGATACCGGTGGATATCGATCAGCAAATCGAGCAGTGGTACGTTGGTGTTATTGTAGACCCAGCGCGCCGAATCACCGGTGAGCTGAGCGAAGACAATAATGTCGGCTTCGCCCTAGAAACGTTGACTGTGACAGGCGCGACAGGCGGCTGTCGAGACGATGACCGTGAGCCTAACGATACCCGGGAGACGGCGAGTATAATCGAAGCGGGCTCCTTTGCGGAGCTTGGATTATGCGGCAACCAAGACTGGTTTGAAGTCACCGTGCCACCTCAGCACGTCTTGGACGTGTCCGTTCAATGGAATGAGACCGAAGGAGGGCTGACCCTAGATCTTCTCTCCGAAGATGGAACGGTTCTCAACACAGGAGAAGGCGTCTTGGGGAATCGGACGGCGTTCATTATGCCTGACGCAGACGTCCGAACAGTTTACGTTCGATTGACCAGCGAAGGCACACGTTTTCAATATGACCTAGCCGTCGCTCTGGAAGATGCTCAAGGCGGCATTGATTTGCGTGGGACGGTCCTTAGCGTTGCACCTAGGCTCGCTCAGCCAGGGCAGGCGGTTGCCATTCAGTTCGACGCGGTGAATGTGGGCACAACCGGTGCTGAGCCATCAGAAGCCACCGTTTACTTGAACGATGTACCGGGTACGCAGGGTGGCACGTTTTTGGGTCGAATCCCCGTGGCGATAGTGCCCGCGCGGACCCAAATCGCCGTTCAGGGGACCTTAGACATTCCAGCCGTTGGCATCGACAATGGCGACTATTTTCTCATTGTACAACTTGATGGCACCGAGACCAGCCAGGAGCTAAACGAGACGAATAATCTCTTGGTTGGGCGGTTGCGAATTGACCAAGACCTAGCCTGTGTTCCCGATGAGCGTGAACCCAATGGAAGCGCATTTGAACCCGGTGGAGCCCCTCAGTTCGCCCATGCTTTACCGGCAGGTGAACATCGAGATTTAACGGTGTGTTCAGGAGATGATGATTGGTATGCCGTGGCTCTCGATGTAGGCCAGCGCTTGGCTGCAACGTGCACCTATAATCAAGGTGAGGGCGATGTTGAATTGACACTCTACGGCCCGGATGGGGTGACCATCATTGACGAGAGCTCGAGCATTCTCGGCCAAGATTCAGTCGAACTTGCTCGCAGCGAGCAAGCCGGGCTGTACTTCCTGAGAGTGTTCCTAAAGCCAAATGCTGACGTCCAAAGCAATGAGTACGACTTAGTCCTCTTGGTAGATAACGCAGCGCTGTGTCAGGATGACCCATTCGAGCCGGATAATCCCGACACTATTCCGCTCTTACCCGATGGATTGCACGATTTAAAACTGTGTGGTGGTGATATCGATTCATATCGATTTGCAATCCCAGCCGGCAACACGGTGAGTTGGACGCTCACAGCAGGTGATGCGCCCTTGACGATGACCCTAGTTAATCCAGATGGTGTCGAAGTGGCCAGCAATGAGCGTCGAATCGCACACCAGGCCCAGCAAAATGGGAATTACGTACTGACTGTGACAGCGGCTGATGAGGGTGAGTATCCCTATCAATTAAGGACATCGGGCGTGAGTGGCGTGGACCTCGCCATCGATGGGATTGAGCTGTCCAGAGTTGCAGTTGGGCCCGGTGCGGATTTGCGAGTACGAAGCGTTTTGTCGAATCGACGTGGGGACAATGCGCGGAATATCCAGCTCAGATATGTCTTGTCTCCAGACCCAGACCCCTCCGCTGATGATACGGTCTTGAGAGAGAGCCTGATCCCTTTGATCGCAGGCGCAGAGCAACTTGAACTCAGCGAACGCATTAGGTTGCCTGCTGATTTTGGCAATTTGCCAGGTTTTGAGGGCGCAGAGTTTCCACTCGATGCATTCGTCATTGGTGTCATCGATCCCGAACGAACTGTACCCGATGTACGCTTGGCGAATAACCAGGCGTCCGCATCGGTGCGATTGGAACCATCATGTGTCGACGATGATCAACGAACAAATGAGGGGCCCGCAACGGCAACGGACCTGATGATGAGTGGCGAAGACGTCAATAACCAAGTTGGCGTCATTTGTGCTTTCACTGAAGATTGGTACCGATTGACCGTAGACAGTCCCGGTATTCTTGATGTTCGGCTTAGTTTTTTGCAGGGGCAAGGAGACCTCGACCTGGTGGCATATGATGCAGCCACAGGTGCCCTGCTGGCTGCAAGCCGAACAGAGGACAGTGTTGAATTACTTCGCATCATGGTAGACGCCGGTGACATCATCCATCTACAGATCGATGGCTTTGATGAAGCGGAAAACGACTATAGTCTGACCTGGAGTCTACAGTGAGCACGATTCGCATCGCACATTTCTCAGATACCCATGTCCTTTCGCTCAATGGAGTGGGCCCGAGGCGGTTTCTCAACAAACGTTGGACGGGTGCCGTTAATCTCGCTTTAAATCGCTCGCGGCACTATCGCGTCGACATCTTCGAGCGTCTCTTAAGCGCGGTTGTGGACGCTCAGCCGGACCATAGTGTCTGCACGGGCGACCTGGTTAATTTGGCCCTTGAACCGGAGTTCGTACGTGTCAGCCAGTTGCTCAACGATGCCTTCGATTCGAGTGACCTCACAGTGGTTCCTGGGAATCATGATTATTATGTCAAAGAAGCCATTGCGGCCCGGCTGTTTGAGACAACATTTGGGTTGTTTCAAACCAGAGACGTGGTCGTTGATGAAGCGGAGCCGTATCCTGTTGTCCGATTGCTAGACGATGTGGCTATCGTTGGTCTGAACAGTGCGATACCGACGCCCGTTTTCTTAGCAAATGGGCGCATTGGCGATGCGCAGCTCGATCGTTTTAGCTCCGTTATGACCGATGAGCAACTCGGTGATCGATTTCGCCTCATGTTGGTTCATCATCCACTTCTCCCGGAGCCGAAAAGACGGCTTGACTCCGCCCGGCGACTCTATGATGCAGAAGGGCTGATCAGAACCATTAATACCTTGGGTGAACATGGGCCTGACCTTGTCGTGCATGGCCACAACCATGAGTTTAAGCGAATGGCTGTACCAGGGTGCGAAACGCCAATTATTCAGGCTGCGAGCGCAAGTCGTTCAGGGCGTAAACACCGAGCTGAATTCAATGTGTATGTCATCGAAGGGCGAACCCTCAAATCAATTGAACGATATATTCATCAGCCTGATAGTGGCGCCTTTCTGCGGTGTAATGAAGCGGGTGATCCAATCGGATGATCGGAAATCTGACAGGCAAGCATATTCTAAAGTGGAGCGTTGTGGCTCTTGCCGCCCTGGCGTTTGCGACGGCGACAAAAGCCTGGAGCGAGCTATCCAATGACGTGATACTCACGTACCACGCACCACCTGGCGACCTGACCATAAACATCTTTGATCCCCATGGTGAGCGTCTGCGTAGAACTGTTTTTTCTCCGAGGTTGAGGACCCATGAAGTGGTCTTACCAACGGGCCGTTATCGGGTCGAAATGATACCGAAAGGGAAACGGCCACAGTCGCATTGGTTTACGGTCTCCGAAGATGAACTGTCGGTGACACTTAGGTATGACGAATAAGGTCGGTTACTCGGCCGGGTTGCTTGTATTGACGGACGGCAGCCCGGCGGCGCAAATCGACGCGGGCAGGGGTGGTAAGTAGTATTCGGTGGAATTGGCCATGGAGCCACTTTGACTCCCACCGCTGATGATCACTGAGTTGGACTGGGTTGTGCGGCTAATGTGTCCAAATCGACCTACAGCCAAGCGCCCATGACCGGCCAAACGTCCCACTTGATCGATGGCGAACCACCTGTTTGAGTCATACATTATACTCGGGTTTGGCATGGAGGCCGTGCACCTGAATGCCAAACAAAGACCACCGGCACAGTCGTTATCCGTTGAGCAATATGTATTGGTTTCTTCTGCCAAAACCCATCCGCCTGCAATCAATGCACCACGCCCAATGGTGTTGCTCGTATGGAAAGCACGCGCCGCGGATGGACTGTCGGCATCGATACATATCGGGGTGGCATCGCCTCGATTGTCAGGGCCAATCGCCAAAATGAACAGGTTCGCAGGACATGTGCTTCCCGAAAAGCCTGGGCTACTGACGAGACGATAATCCGCGCCCATTCTGGTGCCGGACAGACCCCCACTGATCAGGATTTGCTTATGACCATCAGTTCGATCCGGTAATCGACTGGCGGCGTGGTATGCAGTTTCAGTCCAGCCCACACATTCGGGCGGATACTGACCACACTGGGCGTCCCGCCGAACATTGACTAAGGAAAAGGGCACAGCGCGAATCGTGTCACCCGTCTCGATGATCCAACCTGGGGCTGAGTTCTGAAAACGAGCATTGTAGCCCCAAACCAGATATCGGTTCGGACCCAATGGCGTCAGTGTGGCACCGAAAATTGGGCTGTCCAATTGTCCTGTTCGGATGCGAGTTCCATCGAAGACTTCAATCAAATCGGAGGGTTCATATGCGCCATTTTGGCAAGCGAGTCCGCCCACGATGACAGTCTCCGTGCCCTGCGATGCCACGGCTGGAAGGACCCGCGGGACAAAATTGTCGGGATTCGAGACCGCGCCGAGTAACCCATTGCTCAAGTCGAGAAAAGTAGGCGCTCGGGACGGGTCGCATCGAGCTTGGAATTGCCCATTTTCCACGAGGCCCGGTTCTAAAGGTCCATATTTGTAGCTGAAGTTGCGCCGGACAGCCTCTGCACCGCCGATGAGCAGAGCGCCAGTTCGGTCACCATCGTCGACTTTAATGATAGATGGTCCAATGCGAACGGTTCCGATATCGCGTCGTCGAAACCGTTGATTTCGGCTGAAGCCGTCATAGTAGATATGCTCGTCGATTCCGATCACATCCCAACCAGAACTTGCTGTTCCTGCGTAACGCTTTTCGTCTGAATTATACGTTTGAGCCCCCCCCAGCAGCAGAACGTCTGCTGAATCGGGCAGAGTCATACTGCCAGCTAGGAAAGACGGCCATGCCCAGTCGGTTCGAAACTCAACGTCGTCGGTGTCTTTTAGATCGAAGCAATTGACCGCGCCCGGTTCCCCAAAGCGGAGTGTTAATTTCGTCTTCTGGCTCTCTGACACATTGACATCACTGCGTGCCACCCATCTCGGTTGCCCCATGGAGCACCCGATAAAACGCATGGCGGCCGTCTCTACTGGAACCTCCTCGAGGAGAATGTCTTGATCGGGTAAGGGGGCTGTTTGAAGAGTTTTAAAAGTCTCAAACCCGGTGCCCGTATCGACTTGAATGACCATTCGGTCAAAAGAGTTCGCGAGTTCCTCATTGGACAGAGTGACGCAACCACGATCGGACGATGCCGCAAATTGTGCCTGGATAATCGGAATTTGCGTTTTCCTCTGGTGTTCACAGCCCATCGCCAGGACAATGCAGCCCATCGCGACGAAAAGGCTTAAGCGATTCATTTGAGTCGGGGTATGCAAATCCGCCTCTCCGGCTGTTTCAAAACGGGGTTGTCCGTTGACAGCCCATTGACCAATTGATAGCACCGCCAAAGCCGGACAAAAAGACTTGGAGTACAAAATGCGCGAAGTAGTCATAGTTGGTGCCGCTCGAACACCCATAGGAAGCTTTGCAGGGGCCTTGGCCAAGGTCGCTGCACCCAAGTTAGGCGCCGCGGCTATCGGTGCCGCAATCGAGCGGGCTGGGCTCAAACCTGACGAAATCAATGAAGTGATCATGGGCTGTGTGCTCACCGCAGGGGTGGGGCAGGCGCCGGCACGGCAGGCCGCCTTGTTTGCGGGGCTGCCTCAGAGCGTGCCCTGCATGACCATTAACAAGGTCTGTGGTAGCGGCCTGAAGGCCGTCATGCTTGCAGCTCAGGCTATTAAAGCAGGTGATGCGGACGTGGTGGTCGCTGGTGGCATGGAGAATATGTCTCAAGTCCCTCACTTATTGGCTGGTTCGCGAAACGGGTACCGCCTCGGACATCAACAAATGCTCGATGGCATGATTAAAGATGGCCTTTGGGATGTCTATAACGATTTTCACATGGGCAATGCTGCAGAAATGTGCGTTCGCGAACATGAACTGACGCGCGAACAGCAGGACGCCTTTGCGCGTTCGAGTTACGAAAAAGCTCTGAGCGCGGTTGAGTCGGGTGCCTTTGCTGATGAAATCGTGCCCGTGGATGTACCTCAACGACGCGGTGAGCCGATCGTTGTGAGCGAAGACGAGGAACCTGGACGAGGGCGCTTGGACAAATTGGGCGGGCTCCGCCCAGCATTCGAGCGCGATGGAACGGTAACTGCCGGTAATGCAAGTAGCATTAATGATGGTGCCGCGGCTCTGGTTGTTACGAGCGCCGAATACGCGAAGGAAAAGGGCCTACCTGTTCTCGCAAGCATCACGGGGATGACTCAGCACGCCCAAGCACCTGAGTGGTTTTCGACAGCGCCGGCATATGCCATAAACAAGCTCTTGGACAAACAGGGTCTCACGTCCACCGATATCGATTTATATGAGGTAAATGAAGCCTTTTCGGCCGTTTCTCTGGCCTGCAATCAATTGTCTTCGTTGCCTGAAGACCGGGTGAACGTCAACGGCGGTGCAGTCTCTCTGGGGCATCCCATCGGAGCAAGCGGCGCAAGAATTTTGGTAACTCTACTCTTCGCCATGAAATCCCGTGATGTGAAACGAGGTCTTGCGAGTCTTTGTATCGGCGGTGGTGAAGCTGTAGCGGTCGCCGTAGAACGCCAGGAGTAGAGGAATGTCAATTCGAGTAGTTGGAGTTGTCGGTGCAGGTCAAATGGGGGCGGGTATCGCGCAAGTTGCTGCGGCAAGCGGTTGTGATGTACGCCTAGCAGACTCAGGTATGGACCGAGCGAGTGCAGGCAAAGCGGGCATCGAGAAACGTTTGGCACGGGCGGTCTCAAAAGGGCGCATGACCGAGACCGAGGCAACCGCAATCGCGGCCCGGATAACACCGGTGGGTGCCTTGTCTGACATGGCTGGGGCCCAGCTTGTCGTTGAAGCGGTGACCGAAAACGAGTCCCTGAAAGATGCTATTTTCGCGGAACTTGACACCATATTGGGTCCAGATGCGATTTTGGCTTCGAACACGTCCTCGATTCCCATTACGCGGATGGGCGCGAAGACGAGCCGACCCGATAAATTTATCGGTATGCATTTCATGAATCCGGTTCCCATTATGAAATTAGTCGAAGTGATCCGTGGGCTGGCAACCAGCGATGACACGTATGCTGCCGTTGCTGCACTCGCAGAAAAAATGGGTAAAATTACAGTCTTAGCACGGGACATGCCAGGCTTTGTCGTGAACCGGATCTTAATGCCCATGATCAACGAAGCTGTGGTGACTCTGTACCATGGGATTGGTAGTGTTGAAGATATCGACCAAGCAATGAAGCTGGGAACGAATCAGCCGATGGGTCCCCTGACGCTCGCTGATTTCATTGGACTCGACACATGCTTGGCGATCATGAATGTGCTTCATGAAGGCACAGGTGACACGAAATATAGACCATGCCCGCTTCTCCGCCAGTATGTTGACGCGGGTTGGCTCGGCCGAAAGAGTGGTCGTGGTTTCTACGATTATAGCGAAGCGTGAGGAGTGACCAATGACTGATGCAGTTCTCGCTAATATTGAGGGTGGCTTGCTCACGTTGACCATCAATCGGCCGAAGGCTTTGAATGCCCTGAATTCAGATGTTTTGGCAGCACTAGAAGCCCATATTGACGCGTGTTCGACCGACAGCAGTATTCGCTGTGTGGTCATCACGGGTGCAGGGGAAAAGGCCTTTGTAGCCGGGGCCGACATCGCGCAGATGTCTCAACTCACCCCGGGAGAAGCCGCTCACTTTGCGGCCTTGGGACACGCCGTTTTCACTAAGTTGGCGAAGCTAAGTGTACCGGTGATTGCGGCGGTCAACGGATTTTGCTTAGGGGGGGGCTGTGAGTTGGCCCTTGCATGCGACATCGTCTATGCCAGTGAGACCGCTCACTTTGGACAACCCGAAGTCAAATTGGGTTTGATACCAGGCTTTGGCGGAACCCAACGCTTGGCGCGGCGGATCGGTGAGATGCGCGCTTTAGAACTGGTGGTCACCGGTCGCATGGTCCGCGCGGACGAAGCCAAGCAAATTGGATTGTGCGTCGACACATTCCCTGCGGACGCGCTATTGGCGAGGGTGACTAAAATTGCGGGTACAATAGCAAAGCGTGGGCCTGTGGCTGTTCGCCTAGCGAAACGGGTTCAACGACTCGGTGTAGAAGCGCCCCTGGCTGTTGCAAATGCATTTGAGGCGGAGGCTTTCGGTAATCTGTTTGATACCGCTGATGCTCGCGAAGGTATGACTGCCTTTCTTGAGAAGCGAGACGCGGCGTTTGGCAACCGCTAGGAACACTATGGAACTTTCAATGGATGATCACCAAAAGACAGCTAGGGCCACGGCCGCGGCCCTAGCCGATACATTATTACTGCCCGATGCAGCCCGTCTAGACCGAGAAGAACGATTTCCGACGGCGGCTTTAAAGGCTCTGGGATCAGCGGGCCTGCTCGGTGTTAATATCGCTCCGCAATACGGCGGATTGGGCGCGGGCGTTACGGGCTATGTATTAGCCGTAAACGAACTGGCCCAGCGTTGTGGTGCCACCACGGTGGCAATGATGGTGACGAATATGGTTGCTGAGGCCATCGAAAAGTATGGCGATGCGTCCCAACGCCAGCAGTTTCTGCCCGCTCTGCGCAATGGCGATTGGCCCGCGTATGGCTTCAGTCTCAGTGAACCTGGCTCCGGCAGTGATGCGGCGAGCTTGAAAACCACCGCTCAGCGCACCGACGGTGGCTACATTTTAAATGGCGTAAAGTCTTGGGTTACGAGCGGCGGGCATTGTGGTGTGTATTTGGTCATGGCGGCCACCGATTCAGATCTCAAGGCTCGGGGAATCTCGGCGTTCTTGGTCACACCTGATACGCCGGGCTTTACCGTGACCAAACCAGAAGAGAAACTGGGCTTACGCGGTTCGGCGACGACGCAGCTGGTTTTTGAAGAGTGTTTCATACCCGCTGAGCAACGCCTGGGCGAAGAAGGCATTGGTTTTAGAATTGCAATGAACTCGCTGGACGGCGGCCGTGTTGGTGTCAGTGCACAGGCGTGTGGGATAGCCCAAGCCGCTCTTAACGTCGGGATTGATTGGCTCGCTCAGCGACGTGAATCGCCATATGCCGCGCAATGGACCAGGCTCATTGCAGAGTCTCAGGCAGAGTTAGACGGTGCATGGCTTCTTTGTACCAAGGCAGCCTATTTAAAGGATGAAGGGCGGCCCCTCACTCGGGAAGCAGCCTCCTCAAAGCTGTTTTGCACCGAGGCTGCCAATCGAATTTGCGGGCGCATGCTCGAGATTCTTGGACCGGATGGATGCGATGAACGCTATCTCGTTGAGCGGTTAGTGCGTGACGTGCGCGTCACGCGGATCTACGAGGGCACAAGTGAAGTCCAGCGGATTGTAATCGCACGGGAGGTTCTGCGAGGCTTTGCTTCAGGGGGGAGATAATGAGTAGTCGCATTAGAGTTTTGGTCGCTAAGCCCGGTCTCGATGGACATGACCGAGGTGCGAAAGTGATCGCTCGGGCGTTGAGGGACGCCGGGATGGAAGTCGTCTATACGGGCTTGCACCAAACCCCTCAAATGATTGCGGAAGCCGCAATCCAGGAAGATGTTGATATCGTCGGGCTTTCCATCTTATCGGGCGCTCACAACACTTTATTTCCAGCTGTATTGAAAGAATTGGCGGATAGAGACGCATCGGATATCCTAGTCTTCGGTGGAGGCGTGATACCTGAAGACGATGTTGCTACGTTAAAAAAGGCTGGGGTGGCTGAGATTTTCACGCCAGGGTCCAGTCTTGATGACATCGTACAGTGGATCAAGGCCCAGCCCACGCTTGACTAGTGTCGGTCCATGGGGGGAATCCGTGCTTCAAAACTTGCCAAAGTCTGTTCGCGTCTATGAGGTCGGTCCCCGTGATGGTCTTCAAAACGAAGAGGCCTTTGTGCCCAGTGAAGACAAGATCGAATTAATCAAAAGCCTGTCGGATGCAGGGCTGCCTTATGTTGAAATCACGAGCTTTGTCCACCCGCGCTGGATTCCAGCCCTCGCAGACGCCGATCGCGTTGCTGCTGCCTTTGAGCCAAGTGCCGCGACCACGTATACAGCCTTAGTTCCCAATGAGCGCGGTTTAGACCGAGCATTGAAGACGCCACTGCGTGAAGTGGCTGTATTTATGTCTGCTAGTGAGACCCATAATGCCCGCAATATCAATAAGAGCCGCCAGGAGACTTTCACCGCTTTCAAACCGGTTTTTCAGCGTTGCCACGACGCAGGCGTAGCCGTCCGTGCCTATGTGAGTACGGTTTGGGGATGTCCTTATGAAGGTGCCGTCAGCCCTGCCGAAGCGGTCGAAGTCGCGGAAAAATTACTCGAACTCGGTGCTTACGAAATTAGTCTCGGTGATACAATCGGTGTGGGGAACCCCGCTCAGACCTGCGCTGTCCTCGAGACATTTCGGACGCGTTTAGGCCTGTCTCAGATTGCGATGCACATGCATGATACAAGGGGGTTGGCCTTGGCAAACTGCTTGGTCGGCCTTGAGTACGGGGTGACCACATTCGATACCAGTATTGCTGGGTTAGGTGGGTGCCCGTATGCGCCTGGGGCATCTGGTAATCTAGCGACCGAGGATTTGGTCGGTATGCTCCACGGAATGGGCATTGAGACTGGGATCGACTTCGACAAATTGGTCACGGCTGGTCGAATGGCCACGCAGCTTCTTGGTCGTACGTTACCCGGCCGAACATTACAGGCCTGCATGGCCGAACACACCGATGATTAGCCCGTGAATTTCGGGTCTCTTTACGTTTGAATTGATATAGCTGATTTAGACTGAGATCTGCTATTTTGTTGTGATCCGGACCTCGATTGTGCTGTCCTGCGGGCATACTCTAAATACGGTTCGAATGGAGGTCTCCATTGTCTAAGGTCGACATCGAAAAACATGCGAGCATGTGGGTGGTGCGGATCAACGCACCGGAGCGAAGAAATGCTTTGGGGCGACCCGTCGTTCAAGGCCTTCAAGAGGCCGCTGATGCGGTCGCTAAAGAAAAGGCTGTCCGCTGTGTAATATTGACCAGCACGGGTGACAAAGCTTTTTGTGCCGGCGCCGATCTTAAAGAGCGTAAAGGCATGCCGGAAGACCAGGTGCGTGAGTTTGTCACAGCGCTAAATCGTATGATGAATACCATCGCGAACAGTCCTAAAGTTTGGATAGGGGCACTTCATGGCGCGTGCCTTGGTGGTGGACTTGAATTAGCTCTGTGTACCGACCTGCGAGTGGCCAATCAGAATGTCATGCTCGGTCTCCCAGAAGTGCGCTTGGGCATCTTGCCTGGCGCAGGAGGGACCCAGCGGCTTCCACGCCTCATCGGTGTTGCTCGGGCAAAGGAGCTTATTTTGACGGGCACCCGAATCGGTGCGGATGACGCGCTGAGACTTGGTGTCGTCAACAGAGTTGCTGATGACCACGTGGCTGCTGCGACCGAGCTCGCGGCTGAGGTATGCAAGGGCGCGCCCATCTCTCTCACTCAAGCCAAGCGGGCGATTGAGGGTGGCTGGGATTTGCATATGGAAGCCGGCTTGCGTTGGGAGCGCGCGTGTTACGACGTGACCATTCCAACCGAGGATCGTCTAGAAGGCTTGCGGGCTTTCGCTGAAAAACGGCCACCAGTCTACCGAGGGGAGTGAAATGAGTAATCGCACTGGAGAAATTCGCGGGCTGGCTGATGGTGTTCATCAGGGCGGCAAACAGAAATATCACGAGGCCAATGAGGCTAAGGGCAAGATGTTTGTACGGGACCGGATCTCGCACTTAGTCGATGCCGATTCCTTTGTGGAAGATGGCGAATTTGCTAATGTACTCGCAGGCGATCTACCCGCCGATGGTGTCGTAACCGGGTTGGCTCGGGTAGATGGTAGGCCGGTTGCAATCATGGCCAATGATTCGACTGTCAAGGCTGGGTCTTGGGGCAAGCGCACCGTCGAGAAAATCATTAGAATCCAAGAGGTGGCCCAGAAAAGACGCTGTCCCTTACTCTATCTTGTGGATTCGGCAGGCGCTCGGATCACCGACCAAATCGAGATGTTCCCAGGTCGACGCGGCGCCGGCAAAATTTTTTACAACCAGGTCCATATGTCTGGCGACATCCCTCAAATTTGTCTTCTTTTTGGTCCGTCTGCCGCAGGTGGCGCATACATCCCAGCATTTTGTGATGTTGTCGTCATGGTCAATAAGAACGCGAGTATGTATTTAGGAAGTCCACGCATGGCTGAAATGGTCATCGGCGAGACGGTGACCCTAGAAGAAATGGGTGGGGCACGGATGCACACGGGCGAGTCAGGCTGCGGTGACGTGCTCGTCAAAACCGAGGTCGAGGCCCTAGATTGGTGCCGTGCCTACCTAAGCTATTTTCCGAGCAATTGTTCCAAGGTACCACCGGTCAATGACCCGTCTGCGCCTGTAGATAGTCCGCCGATGGATGAGATTATACCCCCTGAACAGAACAAATTATTCGATATCCGAAACTTCATTCGGGCCCTCGTCGATGAAGGCAGCATGCTGGAAATTAAGGCTCGCTTTGCTAAGGAAATGGTCACTGCGCTTTGCCGAATTGGTGGAGAGGTCGTTGGGATTGTTGCCAACAATTCCAAATACAAAGGCGGGGTCCTCTTCGTTGATTCCGCTGATAAGGCAACGCGGTTCGTCAATCTGTGTAATGCCTTTAATATTCCGCTTCTCTACCTTGCAGATGTACCAGGCTTCATGATCGGCAGTAAAGTGGAGCGCGAGGGGATTATTCGCCATGGAGCCAAGATGATCAGCGCGGTGAGTTCAGCGAACGTGCCTCGCATTAGTGTGGTCGTTCGAAAAGCCTATGGCGCAGGCTTGTATGCAATGTGTGGTCCCGGTTTTGAGCCGGATTGCTCCATTGCACTTCCGCAAGCAATGATCGCTGTCATGGGACCAGAAGCGGCCGTTAACGCTGTTTTCGCTCGAAAGATCGCTGAACAGCCAGAAAGTGATCGTGACGCATATGTTGCTGCAAAACGCGCTGAGTATGCGGATGACGTGGATATTGTAAAATTGGCCTCTGAATTGGTTGTCGACGCAATTATTCCGGCAGACCGGCTGCGCTCAGAGTTGATTGAACGCTTCGCTTATTATCGGGAAGCATATGCTCTTCCGACGGTTCGCAAGCATGGCGTAACCCCAGTCTGAGCCCTGTCATGAGTCTTGAAACACCACCCGGAATAATGAATCAGATCAAGGACCAGTTCGAAGAGTTAGATCGGACGACTCGGTCCTCTCTTGATCGACTGCGTTCGGTTATTTATCGTAATAAAAAAGAGCTTGAGGCCCCGATTTATCGCAATAAAGATCGACTTGATCGCATGGGTAAACGGAGTACTTGGATCCTCGTCCTGCTGATTTTGCAGACCCTTGGTGTTGTTTGGCTTTTATTTACTCATTTTGAAATGCGTAAGCAGATCGCATTGCTGACCGCCGCGGCCACGGATCTGGAACTCGACACGGTCAAGAGTCTCCAAAAAATGGAAAGCGATGTGATTTATCTCCAGAAGGAACGGGACTCGCAAAAGAAATGATGGAATTTGAATTGGCTAATTGAGGCCTGAAAAGGCCGTCCAAGCATCAAATGCGAATTGCCCAGCAATGGCGAGCAGAGCGAGGGCAAGCCCCTTCAACGTAAGCTGATAAACCCGGCCCTGAAATTGCTCTCGGTAATGATCTATAGCCGTTGCGATCACCATTTTTGAACCGACGATGGCAATGGCGAAGGACGCGACAAAGCCGACGAGGTGTAGTGTACCTGCCATCAGTGCTTTACTGGCCGTAGGTCCCCCCACCGTGATCCAAAATAAATATGGATGTGGATTGAGCAAATTTGTCAGAACCGATTTTTTCAAACTGTTGGCACCACCGATATTCGACTCAGCGACTCGGCCCGTATTGATACTGGGCGCGGAAGCTCGCCAGGTATCGAGTGCGAGCCAAATTAACACCAGGACGCCCCCTAAACTGATACCTGCTGTCAGCATCGCAATGGACTGCGCTTGGTGAGCAAGGAATAAACTGACGAAGAGAAGGGGACCATCGGTGATGACTGGTGCGAGGCTGACTTTATAGCCCTCTAAACGAGAAAATCTAAGGGTTTGAGCAATGACGAGAGCGGTGAGGGGACCCGGTACAAGGCCACCAGCCAAGCCAAACGCACCGCCCAGAAGAATGAAAGTCATTTGAACACGGTCTGATGGGATAAAGGCGCGTCTTCATTTGGCGCGCTAGCCATGAGTCTCGTCTATCCAGAAAACCCGCGCAAAGCGGGGGTCTAAAGCTCCGATAGCGACGCCTGCAAGTTCCTCATTGGCTAGGGCGAGAAGGCAGTCCACACTTTTTCTGGAGCGACCGCTCTGTTCGAGCCACCAAATATAGGCTGCATCTTTGGTCCGCTCGGATAAGCTTTCATCTTCAATGAATAAAGCATGAGCGTTGATGAGTTGGTCTCTTGGCAGCGGTGCCTCGGTTTCCAGGCCCAGTAGCGCCGAACTCAGTCTCGTCAAAAGATACTGTCCAAGACCAACATCCATGGGCCGCTCAAGGCCACCGACACGGGCTAAGTCCGCAATTAATTCAGCCAATTCACTCATTTTTTCAAGGTCGGATAACGACATGGGCGAGATGCCGTTTGGCATTGAAGGATG